>NZ_DBGCTU010000001.1:0-25775 GCF_048388605.1 Frisingicoccus sp.
CTCTGAGAAATAGAGATACCCTGAAGAATATGCAAGTGTTGTAATGCACGCATTTCTGCAGGGTATCTCTATTTCTCTTTTTAATGGGTAGAAATCGGCATTAGCCGATTTCCCCTTTTTCATTTTTTACGCATTTGGTTGAAATTAAAGTGGTAATCCGATATAATGTGTTCTGTAAACCATTTGACATTTAATGGAAGGGACATTATGAATTATACATATATTTTAAAATGCAGTGACGGTTCCCTTTATACCGGGTGGACAAATCATCTGGAGGAACGGGTCCTGGCGCACAATGAGGGTCGCGGGGCGAAATATACGCGAAGCCGCCGCCCGGTGGAACTGGTTTATTATGAGTGTTCGGAGACAAAGGAGGAAGCGATGCGGCGCGAATATGCCATTAAGCAGATGAACCGCCGACAGAAGCTCAGCTTGATCGCACAGCAGGGGGAGACAGATTATGAATAACATTTTGAAAAAACGGACTTCGGTTTTGGTGCGGGCGGCCATCGTATTGGTTTCGGTGATCCTGCAGGTTTTAACGATGTTTCTGCTGGTGCGCCTGCTGCAGGAGTATGCGTCATGGGCCTACCTGCTGATTGAGATCGCCAGCATTGCGGTTGTGTTTGTGCTGGTTGATGATTCCTCATCTTTTAATTCATTTTGGATCGTCATTATTCTGGCGCTGCCGGTATTTGGCTATTGCCTTTACTTTATGTGGGGGCGTAAACGTACGAACAGTGCCTTTTATAAAAAATATAAAAAGATTTCAGAAAAAGGCAGAGCCTATAAACAGCAGGATCCGGCAATCCTGGCGGAACTGTCCGAGGTTCATCCGAATAAGGCCCAGGTCAGCCGGTATCTGGTGCATGAGGGATTTTCCCTCTATAAAAACACATCCGTGCGTTATTTTGAAGTCGGAGAAAAGAAATTTGATGCTCTCTTTGAGGATTTGGAGCGGGCCGAGAAGTTTATTTTGATGGAATATTTTATTGTGTCCAACGGCGAGATTTGGGACAGGTTAAAGGATGTTCTGGCGCGGAAGGCGGCGCAGAAGGTTGAAGTTCGTCTGCTGCTGGATGATTTTGGCTGTCTGTTTATGGATGGTGATGAAATCCGCCATGAGCTTTCAAAGCTGGGAATCCGGGTCAGCATTTTTGCGCCGATCGTAAAGGATGTCTCGCGGTTGACCTTTAACTATCGAAATCACCAGAAGATTGCGATCATCGACGGAAATATCGGTTATACCGGCGGCGTCAATCTGGCGGACGAATATGCCAATATTATCGACAGGTTCGGGCATTGGAAGGATACGGCGATCCGTCTGGAGGGCGACGGCGTATGGGGACTTACGGAAATCTTTTTGGAGATGTGGGAACTCTCAAAGGATAAAGAACAATTGGATTATAATAAATACCGTCCGACAATTTCGGTGGATGCGCCGGGATATGTTCAGCCGGTAGCCGACGGCCCGGCCAATAATCCGGATAATCCGATTGAGGAAATGTATACCCATCTGGTGAATAAAGCCAGGGATTATATTTATTTTACGACCCCCTATCTTGTATTGGATAACCGGATGGTGGATGATCTGTGCCGGGCTGCCCGAAGCGGCGTTGACGTGCGGATCATCACACCGCGCCATTATGACAAGTGGTATGTCTATATGGTAAATATTTCGAATTACGGGCGGCTTATGGAAAACGGTATTCGGATTTATGAATATCTCCCGGGATTTATCCATGCCAAAAACGTGATCTCGGATGATGAGTGCGGCGTCTGCGGGACAATTAATATGGACTATCGGAGTTTTTATCTCCATTATGAATGTGGTGTGCTTATGACAGAAGTTCCGGCGGTGATGGAGATGAAAGAGGACTTTTTGGAAACGATGCGGAAGAGCGAGAGAGTCAGCCTGGATGAATGGAAACGGCGTCCGATCTGGCAGAAATGCGTCCAGGGATTTTTGAGGATTTTTTCACCATTATTATAATACAGGAGTTGAATAAAATATGAAAAAAGTAGTGACAATTGCAGGTTCTGATTCCAGCGGCGGCGCCGGGATCCAGGCGGATATTAAAACAATGATGGCCCACGGCGTTTATGCGATGAGCGCCATCACCGCTTTGACGGCTCAGAATACGACCGGGGTTTACGATGTGTTGGAGGCTACGCCCGAGTTTGTCGGCGAGCAGATGGATTGTATTTTTAATGACATCCGGCCGGATGCGGTGAAGATCGGCATGGTGTCCAATATCGGCATTATTGAAAAAATCGCAGAGAAATTAGAGGAGCATGGGGCAGAGAATATTGTGGTGGACCCGGTGATGGTTTCGACCAGCGGCTGTGCTCTGATGAGTCCGGATGCCCAGGAAACTCTGGTAAAAAAACTGCTTCCGCTGGCGGATATCATCACACCGAATATTCCGGAGGCAGAGTGCCTGTGCGGTTTTGAGATCAAATCTACGGAAGATATGGTGCGGGCTGCGGAAGTGATCGGGAAGAATCTCAAAGGCTGCGTGCTGATCAAGGGCGGCCATCTCACGGAAACGGCCGATGATCTGCTTTATCATCAGGGCGAGCTGCTCTGGTATCGGGGCGAGCGGGTGGATAATCCGAATACCCATGGCACGGGCTGTACCCTATCCTCCGCCATTGCCAGTAATCTGGCTCTCGGCTATGATATGAAAACCAGTGTCAAAAATGCGAAGGATTATATCACCGGCGCACTTAAAGACGGACTTGATCTCGGCAAGGGCAGCGGACCTTTGAATCATGCTTATCGGATCTGCCCGAATTCGACGGATGAGAACCCGGGAGAATGTTAAAGGCAAGAGGAATTTGATGGATGAGCGATGAGATTATTTTAGTGAATATGAATGATGATGAGATCGGCTGTTGTGAAAAAATGGAAGCCCATCGGATTCCGGCGCTGCACCGTGCTTTTTCGGTTTTTCTCTATAAAAGAACAGGTAAAAAGCTGCATATGCTGCTGCAAAAACGGGCTGAGGGCAAATATCATTCCGGCGGCCTATGGACAAATGCCTGCTGTTCCCATCCGAGAAGAGGAGAAACACTGGCGGAAGCCGTGCCGCGCCGAATGGCGGAGGAGCTGGGGATCGTGGCGGAGGTGACCGAAGAATTCTCTTTCACCTATTTTCACCGGTTTTCAGAAAACTGTGCCGAGTTTGAATTTGACCATGTCTTCACAGGCAAATGGGAAGGAGAGGTTGTTCCGGATCCGGAGGAGATTTCCGAAGTGTCATGGATGGAATTTTCAGATATTGAACAGGGGATGATGGCCCGGCCGGACAGCTTCAGTCCATGGTTTTTGATCGCGGCCCCGAAGGTGATGGCTGTACTTCGAAACAGGGAGCAGTGACAAAGGATGAATCAAAAAAAGCTCTTGCGATTATACCCGGAGTGGATATAGCTGCAGGAGCTTTTGAGATTTTTAGTAAATCGCTTCCGGCGGACCAATTTTAGCAAGTCGGTTTTAATGGATCGGCATGACCGCCAAAAACTTATACATTAATACAAAGTGGCAGAAGCTGCCGCCCATCACGAAAAGATGAAAGATTTCATGGGAGCCGAAATTTTTGTGACGGCTGTTGAAGATCGGAAGCTTCAAGGCATAGATCACGCCGCCGACGGTGTAGATGATGCCGCCGGTAAGGAGCCACATAAAGGCTTCCCGGGAAAGACTGTTTAAAATCTGGGTGAAAGCGAGAACGCAGGTCCAGCCCATGCCGATATAAAGCACGGAGGAAACCCATTTCGGACAGGTTACCCAGAAGGCTTTCAGGATAATTCCGAAAATGGCGATGCCCCAGACAATGGCTAAAAGGGTATAACCCAGAGTGCCGCGGATAGCGATGAGGCATACCGGTGTATATGTTCCGGCGATCAGGACGGAAATCATCATATGGTCAAATTTCTTCAGGCGTTTATTTACCTTTTCGTTAATATCCAATGAATGATACAAGGTGCTTGCCGCATATAGTAAAAGCATGCTGACAATAAAAATGCTTAAAGCAATAACATGTACGGCATCCGGGGCCGTGCAGGCACGGAGGATTAATGGAACGGCGGCGAGCAGAGCCATAAGCCAGCCGATAAAATGGGTGATCGCGCTGCCGGGATCTTTTGGTTTAAATTTCATAATATCACCTTCCTGTTCTGGAACTTCTATAATTGCATGTGTCAAAACGAGAACACATAGTAATTAAAACTACATTATCTATAATATGATACTATCACAAATAAAATACATGTCAAGCACAAAAAAATAAAAACAGTGAAAAATATATAAAACTATGATATAGTAGTCATGAATGAATTTTTCTTGGGAGTGAAACAGTATTATGGGAAAGTATTTTGGAACTGACGGTTTCCGCGGCGAAGCGAATAAAACGCTGACAGTGGAACACGCATTTAAGGTTGGACGTTTTTTAGGATATTATTTTGGAAAAGAACATAAGGCAAAAATTGTTATCGGAAAAGACACGCGGCGTTCCAGCTATATGTTTGAATATGCGCTGGCGGCCGGACTGACAGCCAGCGGCGCGGATGCCTATCTGCTGCATGTAACGACGACACCGAGTGTTTCATTTGTGGTCCGCACCGAAGAGTTTGACTGCGGGATTATGATTTCGGCCAGCCATAATCCGTTTTATGACAACGGCATTAAAATTATCAATGCCATGGGACATAAAATGAGCGCCGATGTGGAGCAGCTGATCGAAGATTATATTGACGGGAAAACCGAGGAGCTTCCGCTGGCTACCGGTGAGAATATCGGCCGGACGGTGGATTATGCGATGGGAAGAAATCGTTATATCGGCCATCTGATCGCCACGGCAACCCGTTCGTTTAAAGATAAGAAGGTCGGCTTGGACTGTTCAAACGGTTCGGCTTCCTCTATTGCGAAGAGTGTATTTGACGCTTTGGGGGCAAAGACTTATGTTATTAATGCGGAGCCGGATGGAACAAATATTAATATGAACTGCGGTTCCACCCATATCGGGGTGCTGCAGAAATTTGTCATGGAAAAGGGCCTGGATGTGGGCTTTGCCTATGACGGTGATGCGGACCGCTGTATTGCCGTGGATGACGAGGGGCATATTGTGGACGGCGATTTAATCATGTATGTCTGCGGTAAATATATGCATGAGAACGGCAAATTAAATAATGATACGATCGTCACGACGGTTATGTCTAATTTCGGCTTATATCTGGCCCTTGATAAGGCGGGGATCCGCTATGAAAAGACGGCTGTCGGCGACAAATATGTTTATGAGAATATGATGCAGAATGGTCATTCGATCGGCGGAGAGCAGTCGGGGCACATCATTTTCAGCCAGCTGGCCACAACAGGCGATGGTATTCTGACCTCGCTGAAGCTCATGGAAGCGATGCTTGAGAAGAAGGCAAAATTATCCGAGTTGATCAAGCCGGTAAAGATTTATCCACAGCTTCTTGTGAATGTTAAAGTATATGATAAGAAGGCAGCCGAGCAGGATGCAGATGTTCAGGCGGCAGTCAAAGCAGTGGAAGAGGCCCTTGGAAATACAGGCCGCATCCTTGTGCGCGAGAGCGGAACGGAACCGCTGCTGCGTGTGATGGTGGAAGCGGAAACGGATGAGATCTGCAATAAATATGTTTATCAGGTAGTGGATGTTTTAAAGGCCAAAGGGCATGCGATTGAAGGGAAGTAGAGAACATGGGAGACAGTCTGGTTGAAAGGGTAAGAGATGCAATGCCGCCGGAGGATGATCTGTTTGAGGTGGCGGAACTGTTTAAAGCCTTTGGGGATTCGACCCGGGCAAAGATCATATGTGCATTGAGTCAGTCGGAATTGTGTGTGGGAGATCTGGCACTGCTGCTCGAGATGAATCAGTCTGCCGTATCCCATCAGCTTCGGCTGTTAAAGCAGGCCAGACTGGTGAAAACCCGCCGGGACGGCAAGGTGCGCTATTATTCTCTGGCGGATGAACATATCCAGGAGATGTTTAAAGTGGCTTTTGACCATGTGATGGAAGAATAAAGGATCAAGGAGTAAAATTACAATGGAAAAGATTATTTTAACCGGAGACCGCCCGACGGGGCGGCTTCATGTCGGACATTATGTAGGTTCCCTCAAACGGCGGGTGGAGCTTCAGAATTCAGGGGAATATGATAAAATTTATATTATGATCGCAGATGCTCAGGCATTGACGGATAATGCGGATAATCCGGAAAAGGTGCGCCAGAACATTATTGAGGTGGCCCTGGACTATCTTTCCTGCGGTCTGGACCCGGAGAAAACAGTGATCTTCATCCAGTCTCAGGTACCGGCCCTGCCGGAGCTGACCTGCTATTATATGAATCTTGTCACCGTTTCCCGGCTTCAGAGAAATCCGACAGTCAAGGCGGAGATTCAGATGCGCAACTTTGAGACAAGTATTCCGGTGGGATTTTTTACCTATCCGATCAGTCAGGCCTCGGATATCACGGCATTTAAGGCGACGACGGTGCCTGTCGGGGAGGATCAGCTTCCGATGATCGAGCAGACCCGGGAAATCGTCCGCAAGTTCAATGCGGTTTATGACGAAGTATTGGTTGAGCCGGAGGCTCTTATCCCTAAGAGGGAGGTATGCTGCCGTTTGCCGGGAACTGACGGAAAGGCTAAAATGAGCAAATCTTTGAATAACTGTATTTATCTTTCCGATACGGCGGAAGAGGTTCAGAAAAAGATCATGGGCATGTTCACGGATCCGAATCATTTAAAGGTATCCGATCCGGGCTGTGTCGAGGGAAACGCGGTGTTTACTTATCTTGATGCGTTCTGCCGGGATGAACATTTTAAAAAATTCTGGCCGGAATATGAAAATCTGGATGCATTAAAGGATCATTACCGCCGGGGCGGCCTCGGCGATGTGAAGGTCAAACGTTTCCTGAATAATATCATGCAGGAAGAATTGGAGCCGATCCGCGCCCGCAGAAAAGAACTGGAACAGCATATTCCGGAGATTTATGAGATTCTCCGCAAGGGCAGCATTGAGGCCGAAAAGGCTGCGGCTAAGACGCTGGAGGAAGTAAAACGGGCGATGAAGATCAATTATTTTGAGGATGCCCAGTTGATTGAAGAGCAGGCAAAACGATTTGCCGAAAAATAAAACAACGTTAAAACTGGCTGTCAGCGGATAGGGCTATCCATGACAGCCGATTTTCATTAAACGACGGCTGATGAAGCGCAGCGTTTGGACAGTGCGGCGGAGGAATATATGATTTTAGTAACAGGCGGGTGCCGGAGCGGAAAAAGTGAATATGGTGAAAAACTGGTTGAGGCAATGGGGACGCATCGGCTGTATGTGGCGACCGGCAAAGTATTTGATGATGAAATGGCCCGGCGTGTGGAAAAACATAAGGAACGCCGGGGCGAATTGTGGATAACTCATGAAGGTTATCTGGATTTGGAGGATTTGGATTACACAGGCTTTGACGGAATTTTGCTGGACAGTGTGACTTCCATGGTGACAAATCTGCTGTTTGATCATATCAGCGGTCCGACGGGAGCAGAAGCTTCAGAGGACAGCGATATGGATTTCGCGGCGGTCGATTTTAATGGGGCGGAATCTTATATTATGGAGAAATTTCAGAGATTTGCGGCGGCTGTGGAAGAGAAGCATTTGCCTTATGTTATGGTGACCGATGAGATCGGACTGGGTGTTGTGCCTGAAACACCGCTCGGACGGGGCTTCAGGGATATTCTCGGCCGGGTCAACCAGTATCTGGCAGCGCGGGCAGAGCAGGTATATTTTGTGATCAGCGGTATTCCCGTGCGGATTAAGGCGGAGTGATTTATGGATACATTGATTTTGACGTTACAATTATTTACAAGTCTCCCCCTCAATAAAAGTGTGGAAGTGAGTGATGAGCGGCTGATCCGGGGCGTTGCCCTCTGGCCTGCGGCCGGCATTGTCATTGGGCTGTTTGAGGCCTTGATCTTTTGGGCGGCCATACATATTTTTCCTATTTCAATGGCGGCGGCGCTGGCGCTGCTCGGCGAATTATGGATGACCCGGGGATTTCATCTGGATGGCCTGTGCGATACGGCGGACGCCCTTTTCTCTTCAAGAAGCAGGGAGCGGATGCTGGAGATTATGAAGGACAGCCATATCGGCACCTTTGGCGTTGTGGCGGCCATTGCCGATCTGGCATTTAAATATCTGCTGCTCACCGCTTCGGCCATGCCGGTCTTTTTGCTCCTGGCTGCGCCTGTGGCAGGAAAAATGGTGCAGAGCCTGTGCATGTACCGGGCGGTTTATCCGAGGAAGAGCGGCCTTGGAAAGAGCTATATCGGGCGGATACCGCTGAATATTGCCGTCATATCGGCCTTGTTTGGAGTTTTGTGGGTCGCAGCCTGTCTGGGGGCCGGGATTATCTTTTCGGGTATCGGCTGCAGGACAGCGACAGGTATTCCGGCGCTTTTTGGCGTCGTGGCCCTTTGCTTTCTGTTGGCCTGGCTGTTCCGGCGGCATATGGAAAAGACGATCGGCGGGATGACCGGGGACACTCTTGGCGCGGCTTCTGAGATTATTGAAATTTTCTATATGCTGCTTGTCGCGGCATTGGAAGGAGTATTGTAAGATGAAATTATACATAGTCCGGCACGGGGAAACTGAGTGCAACGTAAAACGGGTCTATTACGGCAGCCTGGATGTTTCAATCACAGAAAAGGGCAGACGGCAGGCGGCTGCGGTGGGGGACATGCTTCGGAATGTGATCTTTGATAAAGTGATCATTTCCGGTCTGCGGAGGACACGGCAGACGGCGGAAGCCGTTTTATCCGGGCAGCTGCGGCAAAGCAGGCAAAACGGAGAGCTGAAGCAGGGCCCGGATGCGGAGGGCGCGCCGGAGGCGGTACCGGAGATCCGGATCGTACCGGCTTTTAATGAGATGAATTTCGGCGCCTGGGAGGGCCTTCATTATACACGGGTAAGAGAGCTTTATCCGGAGGATTATGTGGCCATGTCCGGGGATTGGATTCATTGTCCGCCGACCGGGGGAGAACGTTTTATAGACTTCAGCCGGCGGGTGTTGGATGGATGGAAGGAGCTTTCCGGCAGGGAGGCCTTTCGAAGGGCCGAAAATGTTCTTTTTGTCGGCCACAGCGGGCCGATTCAGTGCCTGATATGCCATTTTTTGGGAATGGATATGTCGAATATATGGCGTTTGGAAATTCAGCAGGGGGCTTATACCTGCTTTGAAATTGTGGATGATTTTCCCGTATTGAAAGGATTTAATTTGAAATGTTAAGTTTAGAAGAGGTCTGCCAAAGGATTCGGCCTGCGGATGCAGAAATAATGCATCGGGTTTGGAAAATATGGGATAATAAATGTATTCCGCTTCGGAGTCTGGACTGGCTTCAGGAAACTCTGGTGCGGATCGCGGGAGTGCAGCGGACGACACGTCCCTCGATTGAACGGAAGCTTACGATCGTTATGGCGGCGGATAACGGCGTCATCGCCGAGGGTGTGAGCCAGTCGGATTATCATGTGACGACTCAGGTTGTGGAGAATATGCTTCACCGGAGAGCAACGATCGCGCTGATGTCCGAGAAGGCAGGAAGCGATTTCCTTGTAGCGGACATGGGAATGAAGGAGAGAGTTGAAGGTGTTATAAATCTTTCTCAGATGAGGGGAACCGATAATATGGCCCGCGGTCCGGCGATGAGCCGGGAGACAGCGGTGGCGGCTATTGAGGCCGGAGCGGATCTGGCGTTGAAAAAGGCGGCGGAGGGCTATCGGCTGCTGTCCACAGGGGAAATGGGCATCGGCAATACGACGAGCAGCAGCGCGGTGCTGGCGGCTCTTTCCGGCCGGACGGCGGCGGAAGTCACCGGGCGGGGCGCCGGGCTTTCCGGCGAAGGGCTTCAGCGCAAAATCCGAACTATTGAAAAAGCTATCGCCCTTAACCGGCCGGACAGGGAGGATGCCGTTGATGTGGTGTCAAAGGTCGGCGGCTTGGATATTGCAGGGCTGACGGGCGTATTTTTAGGGGCGGCGGCAGCGGGAATTCCCGTGGTTATCGACGGATTTATTGCATCCGTGGCGGCTCTTCTGGCGAAGCAGCTTGCTCCGGCGGCCCCGGATGGGATGATCGCCTCCCACTGTTCGAAGGAGCCGGGGGCGGTGCTCGCATTGGATATGCTTGGCTTAAAACCGGTCATCTACGGCAATTTTCATCTTGGCGAGGGCAGCGGCGCGGTGCTCTTGTTTTCAATGCTTGACCAGGTATTCCATTTGTATGAAGAACTTCCGAGTTTTGAAGAAGGAAAAATTGAAACATACATCCCTTTAAAATAGCAGGGAAACATGATATACTGTGAGCAGACTTGAAAACAATAAAGGACAGGAGGTACATTTATGCGAGAAGTAGAAACCGTAGGTATCTTAACCAGCGGCGGTGACGCACCCGGAATGAATGCGGCGATCCGGGCAGTTGTGCGGACCGCTTTGGCCAGCGGCATGAAGGTAAAAGGGATTAAAAGAGGCTATGCCGGCCTGTTGAATAATGAAATTATAGATATGGATTCCAAAATGGTATCCGAGATAGCGCGTCTCGGCGGTACAATTCTGTTTACGGCCAGATGTAAAGAGTTTGAAACAAAGGAAGGGCAGCAGAGGGGTGCGCAGATTTTGAAGGATAACGGAATCGACGGCCTGATCGTGATCGGCGGCGACGGTTCTTTCCGCGGCGCTCAGAAGCTCTCGGCCCTGGGGATTAATACGATTGGGATTCCGGGCACTATTGATCTGGATATCAACTGCACGGATTATACGATCGGCTTTGATACGGCCGTCAATACGGCGATGAGTGCCATCGATAAGATCAAAGATACATCCACCTCCCATGAACGATGCAGTATCATCGAGGTTATGGGGAGAAATGCCGGTTATATCGCCCTCTGGTGCCAGATGGCAAACGGCGCCGACGGTATTCTTATTCCGGAGAGGGAGGAATTTAACGAACAGGATTTAGTCGATTCGATCATGCACAACCGCTCAAAGGGAAAGACACATCATGTCATTATCAATGCAGAGGGCGTCGGACACACGAATCGTTTAGCCCGGCGTATTGAGGCGGCGACGGGCATTGAGACCCGCGCGACAGTTCTCGGGCACATCCAGCGCGGCGGTTCTCCGACAGCGAGAGACCGCGTTACAGCGGCGACAATGGGCGGCTATGCCATTGATCTGCTTCACAGAGGAGAAACAAACCGGGTAATTTGCCTGAAAGACGGAAAGTACGTAGATTTTGATATTGATGAAGGACTGGCGATGGAAAAGACGATTGATGAATATCAGTTCCTTATCAGCCGGTTGATGTCGATGTACTAAAAAAAATGCCGCAGCAGGATTTCAAATCTTGCCGCGGCATTTTTTTATTCGGAAATATATTTTTTCATTGTCTCATAAACTTTCGGGTCTTTCAGCAGTTCTCTTGCAAAATGATTATGACCGAGAATATCCTTTGGAAGATAAGGCCAGCCCGGATAACATTCGTCACAAAAGCCCTTAATATCCTTTGGCATACGGCCAACGCCGCCTTCAAATAAAATCTGCTGTGTCGGGAAGATCATATCCTTCGGCCAGATATAGCGCCGCCACGGGGCATCTTCAGAAAGGTTTTCCAGGCCGAAGGCGACCGAGTCGGCCTCGGATTTATCACAGAAGATCTCATCAGCTTTTGCTTTTTCATAAAACTGTTTAAAATACACCTCAATTTTTTCAATCTCCTGTTTAACCAGTTTCGGATTCTGCTTTTTTGGATCCACAGGTCCGCACTGAACAACATAATTGCTGCCGGGAGCAAAGAGATATGGATTTTGACGCCAATAATCCAGATGGTTGCCTGAGGCGGTCAGACTGTCAATGAGACCGCGGCGCAGCTCCCGCAGACGGTGTTCATTCTTTTCGGAGCAATCCTTTGTCCAATCCCAAAGGGAGACATCAATAAAGCAGGGAATGTCAGGGCTGCGGTGGCTGAAACGAAACTGCTTGACAAGGGCAAAATAATCATAGACCAGAGTTATTTGGTATTCCGGATCCTTTTTCAGGAGTTCATAAAGCTTCATCGCATCTTCACGCATCATGCAGATATCCACGTCGTCATCCCATGGAATAAGACCTTCGCAGGCAGCGGCGCCGATGAGACTTCCAAAGCCAAGCCAGTAATCCAGGTGATGTTGGCGGCATAATTCTTCTAATTTGTGAAGCAGTTTGCTGTTGCAGAGCTGGAATGTCCGAAACGGTTCGTCAGCCTTTGGAAGAGAATGGAAAAAACGTTTTCGCATTTCATGGGGCGTTTCATTTTCCTGTCGGAAAAAAACGTCGCCATATAATTTCATATGTGTGTCGTGAATGGCAATATCTGAACTTAATGCGTCTATCCGCTCATTTAGCCGGTTGGACTGGCGGTTAAGCTGTTCCTGAAGACGGGCGATTTCCTGACGGAGTTGGCTCACATCATAACGGATATCATAGGTTGCAGAGTGAAATGACCGGGAAGATGGCGGCAGAAACCGCATTTGTAATTTTTTTAAGTTTTTTCTCAGAGGCATAGAACCATCCCGCCTTTCTAAAATTTTATTTCTGAAATCTTACAATTTTCTTACATATTTCAAACATAACATGGGAAAAGCCGGTCTGTCAATCGACAAAAATCGAGAAAATCCGCTGAAAAATAGACAAAAAAAGAAAGAAATTATCTGACATAATTTCTTTCTGAATATTAATATTTAACAAGGCTCCCCGGTATAGTAGGAGAGGGCGCCGATCGTCTGAATCAGATGTTCACGGCTTCCGTGCCATGCAATATAGTCGTCAAAGGCCTCCAAAATCTGATTGATGAAAATATTGGCGTCGTTCAGCAGTTCAAAGAAGGTTTCATTATGCGGATCCCGCTGTTCGCCCACATACCATGTGCTTCGGTTTTCATTGAGGTAATCTTCCGGGTCCCCCTGATATTCGGGGTAAATGAAACAGGTTTTCGAGGAAGAAAGTTTAAAACGACGTTCAATAAAACGGACAAGCCGCCGCCGCATCTGCGGGTTCGTCTGCAGGAAAATACAAGTTCTGCGCACGGATGTGATGACTTTGATCAGCGTTTTCCGGGACAGGCGATAATGATAAGTTGTCCGAATGGCATACAGGAGACAATCAACAATATTCCGCCGTTCCTTTTTGCTTAATGAGACCAGGGCCTCCAGATTGAGCTGGGACGGCTCCATATGATTCAAACGTTTTAATAAGAGCGTATCCATCAGTGTCTCAATACGGCGGTAGTAAAAGGCTTCATAGCGGCGTTCCGGGTGCTCGTTCAAATCTTTCTGCATGCGGGCGTAAAGATATGGATGTGTATGCGTATCCAACGCGTAATGACAAAGAAATCCGGCAATGTAAGCCAGACAGATTTCCTTTTCCTCTGTTTCGAGAACAATGGTATATTCTAACAGATTGTCAAAAAATATATCGGTATTTTTCTCATGAAGAATGTTGCATATATTGTTCTTCCGTTTGCGCATGTAAGGATTCAAGTAATAGAAGAAGATGTCGGGCCCCTGAAGTCCCATATGATATGCGTTTGGGTTTTTTCGGATAATTTCTTTTAAATAATTTGGGGAAAGAGACTGATAGGCTCGTTCACCGAACAGGTAATTTGTAATTAGTCCCGGCATATACAAAATCTCCTTTTTTACAATATAAATCTATTTTATCAAATTTTAACAGATTAGCAATGAAAATCCAATGAACAATTATAAAACTATTATTAATTTTTTCTGATTGCGGAGAAGTGTGGGCAATGTTAGAATGATTATGGGTGAAAAAAATGGATTTATTTGATTATATGAGAGAAAATACAATGGAAAAAGAGTCTCCGCTGGCCTCCCGGCTGCGTCCTTCCACATTGGAGGAGATCGTGGGACAGCAGCATATCCTCGGAAAAGATAAGATGCTCTATCGGGCGATCAAGGCGGACAAGCTCAGTTCGATCATTTTGTACGGGCCGCCGGGAACCGGGAAGACAACCATTGCCCGGGTCATCGCCAATACGACAAAGGCGGTTTTTACGCAGATGAATGCAACCGTGGCCGGGAAAAAGGATATGGAACAGGTGGTGGCGGCAGCGAAAGACCGAAGGGGAATGTACGGTCAGAAAACCATTCTGTTTGTCGATGAAATACATCGTTTCAATAAAGGCCAGCAGGATTACCTGCTTCCCTTTGTGGAGGACGGGACTGTCATTTTAATCGGAGCGACCACGGAAAATCCCTACTTTGAGGTAAACAGCGCGCTGATCTCAAGGTCCGTTATTTTCCGTCTGGAGCCGCTGAATAATGAAGATATTAAGGAACTGATCCGTCGGGCTGTCTATGATGTGGAAAAGGGGATGGGCGCTTATCATGCGGAGATCAGTGATGACGCGCTGGCTTTCCTGGCGGAGATGAGCAACGGCGATGCCCGGACAGCCCTCAATGCTGTAGAGCTGGGCATTTTGACGACGGAACCGTCGGAGGACGGAAAGATACACATCACATTGGATGTTGCCGGTGAATGTATTCAGAAGCGGGTGACTTTATATGATAAAAATGGAGATAATCATTATGACACGATTTCTGCGTTTATAAAAAGTATGCGGGGATCGGATCCGGATGCGGCGGTCTACTATCTGGCCCGGATGCTTTATGCCGGGGAAGACGTGGCTTTTGTCGCGCGGCGGATCATGATATGTGCGGCGGAGGATGTGGGAAATGCAGACCCGCAGGCATTGACTGTGGCGGTAAGCGCTGCCCAGGCTGTAGAGCGGCTGGGAATGCCGGAAGCCCGGATCCCGCTGGCCCAGGCGGCGGTTTATGTGGCCTGCGCGCCGAAGAGCAATGCGGCTTATATGGCGATTGACTCAGCGCTGGATTGGGTGGCAAAGCATAAGAGCGAGCCGATTCCGCCTTATCTGCAGGATGCAAGTTACCGGGGAGCAAAGAATTTCGGGTATGGTATTGGCTATCAGTATGCCCATGATTATCCGAATCATTGGGTAGATCAACAATATCTGCCGGATACTCTGGCCGGTCACCGGTTTTATGACAGCGGTGATCTGGGCTATGAAGCAAAGATGAAACAATGGCTGAAAGACTTAAAACAGGAAGGATAAAGAGATATGGAATTATATATTGTGAGACATGGAAAGACCTATTGGAACAATGAAAAAAGGATTCAGGGATGGGCGGATATCGAGCTGACAGAGTCGGGCCGGCAGGTGGCCTATGATTCTGCGGAAGGCATGAAAGATATTCATTTTGACGCAATTTATGCAAGTCCGCTGAAACGGGCCTATGAAACCGCCTGTATCCTGAGAGGCAGCCGGGAACTCCCTGTTGTTGTGGATGAGCGGATCAAGGAGATTGGATTCGGCGCGCTGGAAGGCGCGGATTTTACAAAAATCCGCGGTGATAAGACAAGCAGATTTACGGCTTTTTTTGATGCCCCGGAGTGTTATGAAGCTCCGGAAGGCGGTGAATCCATTCAGCAGGTCTGCGATCGGGCGGAAGATTTTCTCAGGGAGATCATTGCAAAGCACGAGAAGGATGAACGAATTATGATCGTGGCCCACGGTGCGGTCAATAAGGCGATGCTGCACTATATTCGTAAGAATGAGATTAAAGATTTGTGGGAAGGTTCACTGCAGAGAAACTGCGGCGTGACCATCGTAGACTGCCGGGAAGGCAAATTTAATGTGATTGAGGATAATAAGGTGTTTTATGAATAAAAGAAAGCGCAGGATGCTTATTTTGTCCCTGGATGCGGTGGGCAGCCGGGACATTGAAAAGGCAAAGGATTTACCGGGCTTCGCCCGTTTTTTTGAGGGAGCCGCCGGATGTATGGCGGTGGATTCCGTGTACCCCAGTATCACCTATCCGGCCCATACGACCATTGTGACCGGTCGTTATCCCTGTCATCACGGAGTGGTCAATAACACGAAAATCCAGCCGGGACGAAAATCGCCGGACTGGTTCTGGCAGCGGAAATATATTCGCGGGACGACTCTTTATGACGAGGCACGTTCTGCGGGAATGACGACGGCAGCGCTGCTCTGGCCGGTGACGGCGAAGGCAAAGATTACTTACAATGTGCCGGAAATTTTCGCAAACCGGCCGTGGACAAATCAGATATTGACCTCCCTGGCCAATGGAACGCCGATGTATCAATTTCATCTGAATCAGAAGTTCGGTCATTTGCGGAACGGGATCCGGGAGCCGGAGCTGGATAATTTTACCCATGCTTCGCTCATTTATACATTGGAGACATACAGGCCGGATCTGACACTGGTGCATTTTACGGATGTGGACAGTCAAAAGCATGATTATGGGACAGAGTCGCCGCAAGTCCGGGCGGCCATGGAGCGGCACAGCCATCGGCTGATGGAGATACAGGATACGCTGGAGCGGCTTGATATGGATAAGGAGACTGTTTTTGTATTGCTGGGGGACCACAGCCAGAAGGATGTATCCGAAATCATTTGTTTGAATGCACTGTTCCTGGAAAAGGGATGGATTTCGCAAAGACGGGGAAAAATAAGAGACTGGCGTGTTTATTCGAAGGGCTGTGACGGCAGCGCCTATATTTACATCCGTGACAAGCAGCTCTATCCGGAGGTTTACGAACTTTTGAAAAAACTGAGGGATGAAAAACGATGGGGCATTGAAGCCCTTTACACCGGGAAGAGTGCGGTCCGAATGGGAGCGGACGGGGCATGCGCTTTTATGGTTGAGGCCGCGGACGGTTACTTTTTCCGGGATGATACGGAAACATTTACCCGGTTGACAAGGGGCGGAGAGCATAAGGGGTGCCACGGCTACCGCCCGGAAAAAACGGGATATCAGACATTTTTTGCATTGAAAGGACCCGGAATACGGGAGAATCAGGCGGTTGAGAAGATGAATCTGGCCGACGAGGGGCCGACATTGGCCGCGCTGCTCGGATTGGATTTGGGTATAACGGATGGAAAAGTGATTCGTGCTTTTCTGGAAAAGGAGTAAAGATGTTTAAAAATTTATCGAAGAAGGAAATAAGCTGGATGTTTTACGATTGGGCGAATTCCGCTTACACAATGGTCGTCACTTCCACAATTATGAGTTTGTATTTTTTAAGCTCCGCGGGTGCGGCGTTGGCCGGAAAGGTCGCGGACCCGGCGGTGACGGCAAATGCTTATTGGGGCTTTGCCAATTCGGCGGCAACCCTTGTGCTTGTTATATTATCTCCGATCTTGGGGACGATGGCGGATTATAAGGGTAAGAAAAAACAGATGTTTCAGACCTTTTTATTTACCGGGGTCCTGTTTACCGCATTGCTGGCATTTATCCCATCGAACCAGTGGCTGCTGCTTCTCATAGCCTATGTGATCACGGCGATCGGCTTTGCCGGATCCAATATATTTTATGATGCCTTTCTTGTGGATGTCTCTGCGGACGACAATATGGACAGGGTGTCCAGCCTTGGGTTTGCCCTCGGATATATAGGAAGCACGATACCTTTTATTATCTGCATGATTTTTGTTGTCCTGGCAACGCTTGGGAAAGCGCCGTTCAGCGTGGAAACGGCCTATAAAATATCCTTTATCATTACAGCCCTCTGGTGGATCGGTTTCAGTATACCGATCTTGCGCGACGTCCATCAGGTCTATGGAATTGAGCCGGAACCCCATTATGTCCGGAACAGTTTCCGGCGGCTCGGCGGGACGCTGAAAGAAATACGGAAGCACCGGCATATTTTTATTTTCCTGCTGGCCTATTTCTTTTATATTGACGGCGTGGATACTATTATAAAAATGGCGACAGCCTATGGCAGCACTATAGGGATCGGCAGTATTATGCTTTTGCTTATTTTGCTGGTGACCCAATTTGTGGCTTTCCCTTTTGCGATCATTTACGGAAAGCTCGCAGAAAAGTTCGGAACAAAACGCACATTAAATATGGGTATTCTGACTTACTGTGTCATCTGCATCGTCGCTTTCTTTATGAGCCCGGAGCGGGATACAAAAACTCTGACGATCATGTTCTGGGTGCTGGCCATGCTGGTCGGCACGGCCCAGGGCGGAATTCAGGCCCTCAGCCGTTCCTATTTTGGACGGATCGTACCGAAAAATCAGGCCAATGAATTCTTCGGATTCTATAATATTTTCGGCAAGTTTGCCGCCATCTTAGGCCCGATTTTGTTTGGCTGGATTTCTCTGGCAACGGGAAAAGCGAACTATGGCGTCGGAAGTATCATCATTTTGTTTATCGTCGGCAGCATCATTTTCCATTTTGTGCCGGATGACAGAGAGTTGTAAGAAATAATATTGCAATTGGAGTAGAAAATGAGAAAGTACTTAAACATAAAAAAGGATATAGTTCTTGCTGTGATCAGTGTACTTTTCGGAATATTGAATGTTGCCGGACAAAGTATGTATTTTGAAGATTGTTTGCCTGTGGGTATGGGTATAAGGCCAATTTTATCTGCATTAGGATTTGCGGTGATTTATTCAGTTGTTTTTTATATCGCAGCATGCGCTTTATTATCCTTATTTGATAAAATGGAGTTAAAGCAGGGAGAAAAGCCAAAAAGACTTAAGGGCATATGGAGATATGCGGATAATCACATATTTTGGGTGAGCTTTTTCTTTATTCTGATTATGTGGCTTCCATGGGTTATTGTGTATTATCCGGCCAGTATGGATTGGGACGTATATCGTCAATTAAGCTCCTATCTGGGTATCTGGGCGCACAGTAATCATGATCCTTGGTTTTCATCCTGTGTTTTGGGAATTTGTTACCAGTTGGGCGTCAAACTTGGAAGTGAGAATTTAGGTATTTTTATTTTTGTTATTATTCGGGATATACTAATGGCATTTATTTATGCCAAATGTATCCAGGTGCTAAAGAAAGCGGGATTAAAACGGTGGATATATTACTTGGCATTATGCTTTTATGCGGTAACGCCGGTGTGGGGAGCTTATTCAAAACATGCCTTTAAAGATACGTTTTGCTGTGCACTGTTTGTTTGGTATATTATCAGTCTGATTGTATTGATCATGAATCAAAAAGAGGGAGATTTGAAGAGAAAGCATTGTGTTTCATATGGAACGTCGGCACTTTTCTTGTCATTATTTCGGAATAATTGTGTGTATGTAGCAGCGCCGATTACCTTTCTTGTGGTTATCTATTTGCTGGTGAAGCGGGAAAAACGTATTTATAGTATTCTTATTGTGGCTTTATTAGGGATCTACTTTGCTTTTAACAGTTTTATTTTCAATTATTGCGGAGTAGAGCCGGGAAGCGGCAGAGAGGCTTTATCAATTCCTTTTCAGCAGACGGCGAGAACTGTGAGAGACCATTCGGACGAAATTACAGAAGAAGAGAGAATGGCAATTAATAATTTGCTGGATTATGATTCTATGGCAGAAAATTATGATCCTCTTCTTTCAGATCCGATTAAAGATCATATGAAATCCGGTGTTGGAAAAGAAGCTATTACGGATTATTTTATTACATGGTTTAAAATGTTTTTCAAATATCCGTGGACTTATATAGAAGCAGGGCTCGGGCAGAGTTACGGTTATTATGCATTTACGCCAAGATTTCCATATGGGGCTGGAAATTACAACAGCGGTATGACAATTTTTAATTGGATACAGGTAGATGCTTTTCAGGAATATTATTCTTTTCATTATGTGGAACAATGGGAAAAAGGAAGAAATGTCCTGGCAGACTGGGCTGATTTATGGGATAAAATTCCTGTGTTGAATTGGACGAACAAAATCCCGTTATATACATGGAGTATATTTTTATTAGGCTATTACTTGTTGAAAAAACGTCGATTGGCAGATGTATTGCCGGTATTGGCATTATTGATTATGATACTGACGTGTATGGCTTCTCCGGTAAACGGTTGCTTCCGATATTTTGCACCGGTGGCGGCGTCATCTCCTGCGCTTTTATTATTATTAGGCAGAAGAAGTAAAAGGAATGTGCCGGATGACAGAGAGTTGTAAGAAATGGACCGGCAGATATGCTTGTTAAATGGGCGAAATTCATGTATACTATGTACTAGGTGAGGCGGGAGATATCTGCCGTCAGGATACTCCGGTACTCAGAAAGGATGGAAATGGGGAAAATGAAGATACTTTCGTTTGGTGTACCTTGCTATAACTCAGAGGCATACATGAGAAAATGTATCGATTCTCTTCTTGTTGGGGGCGAGGACGTTGAAATTATTATTGTAGATGATGGCTCGAAGGACGGTACAGCGGCGATTGCCGATGAATATGCGGCGGCTTATCCAGAGATCATCAAAGTGGTTCATCAGGAAAACGGCGGACATGGCGAGGCGGTGAATACAGGCCTGAGAAACGCCAATGGATTATATTATAAAGTGGTGGATTCGGATGACTGGCTGGATGAGGAAAGCCTGAAAAAAGTCATTGAAGTGCTGAAAAGCTTCGCAGTGAATAGAAAACGTGTGGATTTAATGATCTGTAATTATGTCTATGAGCATGTGGAGGATGGAACGTCAAAAACGATCCGATATACCCATGTGCTGCCGGAAGATAAGGTGTTCGGCTGGAATCAGGTGGGACGTTTCCGGGTTGATCAGAATCTTCTGATGCATTCATTGATCTATAGGACAAAGGTACTGCGGGAGTCCGGGCTTGAATTGCCGAAGCATACTTTTTATGTAGACAATTTGTTTGCCTATATTCCTCTGCCATATGTACGCAGCCTGTATTATATGGATGTGGACCTGTATCGATATTATATTGGTCGGAGTGACCAGTCCGTTAATGAAACGGTGATGATCGGCCGGATCGACCAGCAGATTCGGGTGAATAAGATGATGTTTGACGCCTACAGTCTGCCGGATGATGTATTTAATAAACGGCTGTCCCAGTATATGATGAGCTATCTGGCGATGATCTGCCTGGTAACTTCGATCATGCTGACGATTTCCGGTACGGAGGAAAATAAGCAGAAGCGAAAAGAACTCTGGGCTTATTTTAAAGAAAATGATCCCGAAATGTATCGGCGTCTGCGCATCGGACTGAGAGGGATTGCCAGCAATCCGCCGGGAGTTATCTCAAGCTCGCTTATGCGGAAGGGTTATCATCTGGCCCAGAAGATTTATAAATTTAATTGATGCTTTTGGATGACAAATATGAATCCCCTGTTGCTTTAATCAGGCAGCAGGGGATTTTTTAATTCTGCGGAGGCTATTGACAATATACCCATAAGGGGTATATACTAAGTATACCCATGAGGGGTATGCTGAAAAATGATTTGATTTTTAGATGTATATAGAGGGAGATGAGTATTCGAATGGAAAATGGGAAAGAATGTTGTTGTCATAAGACGAAGGAGCGTTCTGAGGCAGAATATAAAAGTCTGATCCACCGTTTGAACCGGATTGAAGGGCAGATACGGGGAATCAAAGGCATGGTGGAAAAGGATGCTTATTGCACGGATATTTTGATTCAGGTGGCCGCGGCCAATGCGGCTTTAAACGGCTTTTCGAGGGAGCTGCTTTCGAATCATATCCGTACCTGCGTGGCGGAGGATATCCGTCAGGGCAAGGATGAAACGATTGATGAATTGGTAGCGCTGCTGCCAAAACTTATGAAATAGAGCCTGCGGCAGTGTCAGGCGAGCGTGAAAGGGAGGCATAATTATGGAGCAGTATACAGTAACCGGGATGTCCTGTGCGGCCTGCAGCAGCCGGGTGGAAAAGGCTGTGTCGAAGGTGCCGGGGGTAACATCCTGTTCAGTCAGTCTGCTGACAAATTCCATGGGCGTGGAGGGTACGGCTTCAGCTGAAGCCATCATATCCGCCGTGGAAGAGGCGGGCTACGGCGCGTCGAAAAAAGGTGCGGTCGGGCAGTCCCGGGGCGCATCAAATGCGGATGCGGAGAATATGTTAAAGGACCGGGAGACGCCGGTTTTAAAGCGGCGGCTTTTTACATCTCTTGGATTTCTTATTGTTCTCATGTATTTTTCCATGGGGCATATGATGTGGGGATGGCCGGTTCCGGCATTTTTTGAGAATAACCATGTGGCTATGGGCTTGCTGCAGCTTTTGCTGACGATCATTGTTATGGTGATCAATCAGAAGTTTTTTATCAGCGGCTTTAAGAGCCTGTTTCATCGGGCCCCGAATATGGATACGCTGGTAGCTCTTGGCTCGGGGGCATCCTTTGTTTACAGCACTTATGCCCTGTTTGCCATGACGGATGCGCAGGTCCATGGCGATATGGCCGGAGTTATGACTTATATGCATGAGTTTTATTTTGAGTCGGCGGCCATGATCCTGACGCTGATCACTGTCGGGAAGATGCTGGAGGCACGTTCAAAGGGAAAAACAACGGACGCCTTGAAAAGCCTTATGAAAATGGCGCCGAAGACGGCAACGATCGTCAGGGACGGAGCGGAAGTGACCGTGTCGATCGAGCAGGTGCGGAAGGGTGATATTTTTGTTGTGCGTCCGGGGGAAAATATACCGGTGGATGGTATTATTCTGGAAGGCAGCAGCGCCGTCAATGAATCTGCGCTGACCGGCGAAAGTATACCGGTGGACAAAGCGGAGGGCGATGCAGTGTCTGCGGCTACCGTCAATCAGTCCGGATTTATCCGGTGTGAGGCGACCCGTGTCGGCGAAGATACGACATTGTCGCAGATCATAAAGATGGTCAGCGATGCGGCGGCGACAAAGGCGCCGATAGCCAAGGTGGCCGATAAAGTATCCGGCATATTTGTACCATCCGTCATTACGATCGCGGTTGTGACAACGCTTGTCTGGCTGATTGCCGGGCAGACCTTCGGATTTGCTCTGGCCAGAGGCATTTCCGTGCTTGTTATCAGCTGCCCGTGTGCACTGGGGCTGGCAACGCCGGTGGCTATTATGGTAGGCAACGGTATGGGCGCCAAACACGGAATTCTTTTTAAAACGGCAGTATCTCTGGAAGAAGCCGGAAAGGTTCAGATCGTGGCCCTGGATAAAACCGGTACGATCACCAGCGGTGAACCGAAGGTGACAGATATGATCCCATCGGATGGAATTCAGGAAGAGAAACTTCTCCGCCTTGCCTATGCGCTGGAAAAGAAAAGCGAGCATCCTCTGGCAAGGGCTGTTCTGCAGCGGGCAGAGGAAAAACATATACCGGCGGCGGAGGTTGCCGATTTTCAGGCGCTGCCGGGCAATGGACTGAAAGCTGTGCTGGACGGAAAAGTGCTGGTTGGCGGTAATTTGAATTTTGTCAGCGGATTGATGAAGGTTTCCGATGCGATGAAACAAAAGGCGGAGGCACTGGCAGAGGCCGGGAAAACCCCATTATTTTTCGGACAGGATGGAAAATTGATCGGCATTATCGCGGTGGCCGATGTGATCAAAGAGGACAGCCCGCAGGCTGTTCGGGAACTGCAGAATATGGGTATCCGGGTTGTCATGCTGACCGGGGATAATGAGCGGACAGCGAAGGCGATCGGGCAGCAGGCCGGAGTGGATGAAGTGATTGCCGGTGTATTGCCGGATGGCAAAGAAAGCGTTATTCGTGCCCTGAAGGAAAAGGGAAAGGTGGCAATGGTCGGCGACGGCATTAACGATGCTCCGGCATTGACACGGGCGGATATCGGTATTGCCATTGGCGCCGGGACGGATATAGCCATCGATGCGGCGGACGTTGTTCTTATGAAAAGCCGCTTGAGCGATGTACCGGCAGCAATTCGTATGAGCCGGGCCACCTTGAAAAATATCCATGAAAACCTGTTTTGGGCATTTTTCTACAATGTCATCGGTATTCCTCTGGCGGCCGGTATCTGGATTCCAATTTTCGGCTTAAAACTCAATCCGATGTTCGGGGCGGCGGCGATGAGCCTGTCCAGCTTCTGCGTCGTATCCAATGCACTGCGGCTGAATTTCTTCAATATGCACAATGCTTCAAAGGATAAGAAAATCCAGAGTGTGGATGTGTCGGAAGCGGTGGCTGCTGTAAGAGAAAATAAAACCGAAAGTGAAATGGAAACATGTGGAATTCAGGAAGCAGTTATGACAAAAACTCTGGAAATCGAAGGGATGATGTGCGGTCACTGTGAAAAAATGGTGAAGCGCTGTCTTGAAAAGTTCCCACAGATTTCAGAGGCGGTGGTCAGCTTTGAGGCCGGGACGGCGGTTGTTTCCATGAGTGATGATGTGCCGGAGGAAGAGATCAAACAGGCGATTGAAAAGGCGGGATATGAGTATTTGGGAGAAAAATCTCTTGAATGAATCATGAAACCGTATTATCATAAAAACAAATATAGAAGGAGAGATTCAAAATGACAAAAGTAATGATTGAAGGCATGGGATGCCAGAAATGCGTAATGCATGTTACTGAAGCGCTGGAAGGACTGGGTGTTAAAGATATTAAGGTCAGCCTGGAAGATAAATGTGCAACCTTTGACGGCGCATATGATGAAGCAGCGTTGAAAGCAGCGATTGACGAAGTCGGTTTTGACGTGGTTGGAATTGAATAGGGATATATCTGTTGAGTTTTCAAGGATTATTGCCTGTTTAATGGTTATTGGAATACACATATCATTGGCTGTTTATCACGATGGCTATTTCGACGGAAGCAGGTTGGGTTTCGCGTGCCTTGTGGCAGATGCAGTAGGTATTTTCTGGCTGATATTGGGATTTTTCCTGTTTAATAACACCAGTTATACGAAGCTGTTGAAGAAAACAGCGATTCATATTGGAGTACCGGCCTTGCTATTTAATCTTTTTGCGTTTTATTTTGGAGAGTGGATTGTCGAGGGCGTTTCTCTGAAAGAAAGTATGCTGCATTCGATGAATGAATATGCGGATGTGCTTCGAGGTTTTTTGCGGTGGAACAGCCCGATTAAATACGGAGGACATCTCTGGTATATTAATGTGTATTTATTGATAATATTTGTATATCCTGTATTGAAGGCAACGATTCAATATCTGGATGAGAAAATTGAAAGACAAAAAGCATTTTTAATAATTACGTTTGCTGCTTTTGTTGTCAATGATATTGTTAAAAATGATTTGTTTCAATTTTCACATCATTCAATTAATGCACTCTTTCCGGCAGCGATTATTGCTATGTGGGGCCATATTATTTATAAGCATAAAGAAACCCTGGCAGCGAAGAAAAACATTATAGGCGCTGTGCTTGTCTTTATAGTTTTAAATATTATACGGTTATTTCTACAATTGCATTTTTACAATGTGGGGGCCGGAGACAGCTTACTCTTCTGGTATAGTTCAATAGGCGTTGTATGTGCGTCTTGCGTTGTGATATTTTCATTTTGCCTGAAGGATGTTATTGCCGGAAAAGCGATAGTTCAAAATGCAGTTAGTGTCCTGGCAGATCATACATTTAATATTTATTTGGTCCACTTTTTTGTGATTTATATCCTGGAGAGGCTGAATTTTCAGGAATGGCTGTATCATCGGACGCAGTTTGAATGGGTATACATGATTTTGTTGATATGTGTTGTTTTTTCAGGATCAATTATGATTTCTGTATGTTTGAAGCGAGTTCGTTACTTAATTCAGAAAAAAATAAAAAAATCCTAATAATAAAAAGGGGCTGTCGGTTAATAGACAGTTCTAAACAGGGAGGTATGTGCCTCGTCCGAGTCACATACCTCCCTGAAATTTTTCTATAAAAAGAGAAAAAGATGGCTAACGACAACCATC
>NZ_DBGCTU010000002.1:0-46362 GCF_048388605.1 Frisingicoccus sp.
TGCCAAGAAATCAGGCAAATCAAAATAGGTGGTGCAATTCAGCTGTTTTTCACTGTATTTTGGAGAGAAAACCATAAAAAATATGAGATAAAACGGGATTAAAGTATCGTGAAGGTGGACGTACTGTTGGATCAGGCCGTGTTGCTACGATCATTGAGTAATCTGCGCGAAAGCAATGAGATAAGCGCGTGAAGACGCGTAATAAACAGCCACTGCAAGCTTGCTTGCAAGTGGCTGTTTTTACGTGTCAGCGGGCATTTAGCGAATGTCTGCGACTGAGGAAATGCGAAGCATTTTCGAAGTGTGCTTATCGTCTTTCCGAGAAATCGGGAAGCCCTTTTTTATCAGTCGATATAATCAGAGCATAAAAAGATTTAGGAGGCGTAAAATGAGAAAAGTAAAATGGGGTGTTATGGGCACGGCAATGATCTTCGAGCGGAATACCGCAGAAGGAATGCGTCAGGCGGAGAACTGCGAAATGTACGCTATTGCAGGACGTAGTCCGGATAAAACCGAGAAATTCAAGGAGAAATATGGCTTTCAGAAGGCTTATAATAGCTATGAGGAACTCCTTGCGGATCCGGAGGTCGAAGCAGTTTACATTCCGCTTCCAAATACGATGCATCACGACTGGACAATCCGTGCTCTGCGGGCAAAGAAGCATGTGCTTTGCGAAAAGCCGATTGCCACGACTGCTGCTGAAGCGCAGGAAATGTTCAATGCGGCAAAGGAGAACGGCGTGTATATGATGGAGGCATTTGCGTATCTGCATTCTCCGATTATTTCTGCTTTGGCGGAGGATGTGCAGAGTGGTGTAATTGGAGATATCCGCTACATGGAGGCAGGATTCTGTACTTCTGACTATAATCACTCCAACATCCGCATGCGTAAGGAAACTTGCGGCGGCTGCACCTATGACCTGGGCGTGTATGCAAACAGTCTGGTCCTCCGTATTCTCGGCAGGGAGCCGGAGACGGTTCAGGCGATTGCCCATAAAGCGCCTGACGGCATTGATCTCTATACAACGAGTATTTTTGAGTATGCCGATGGTGCTGTTGCAAATATTGAATGTGGGATGGTTTTGGCGACAGATAAGCACCGCGGCTTTGCCAGTTTCCAGATTCATGGAACTAAAGGAGAGATCAGCTCTGACAGATTTAATTTTAATGCGCATGGGAAATTGAGCTACCGTCTGCAGACTTTTGACGGCATTGATGAGGTTCGAACAATTGATGTTCCGCACAACTACAGACTGGAAGTTGAACAGCTTGGCCGATGTATCATAGATGGTGAGAAACCTGCGGTTTCCGGGACTTTCTCGCTTGCAAATGCGCGTATCATAGACCGAATCCTGTCGGCGATTGGGTATGGAACGCCAGACCATCTATGACTGGCACACAGCCAGCTTTCAGGGCAGGACTATTTCTATTTCCGCTTGAAGTCAAGCTAAGAGTTGAACAGGTTGGTCGTTCACTATATAAAAGCAAAAGCCGATAATCGCATTTCAAATCTGCGTGTTATCGGCTCTGCGTTTGTGCGTCTGGCTCTTTTTGAAATTTAACAGGTGTTCTGCGAATGCCCTCGAAGGAGGAAATGCGCAGCATTATCAAGGTGCGCCTAACGGCAATGTGGGGCATTTCAGTATGTATTATCCGGAGCTTGCCCGTCATGGGCCGGCCATTTGCATTCAGTGAGTTCCATGTTGGTGAAAGTGGTCAGAAAAGAGGAATCTTCCGGGCTGCAGGCATAGATGCCAAATGCAATTTCTCCCATACCCTCTAACAGATGGCAAATCCGAATCTGCCGGTAAGTAACACCGTCTTCCGAACATTCGATGCGGAAATCGTCTTCCCGCCGACTCAACCGATACCACATAGATTTTATATTGGCATCGATTTCCGTTGTGGCCCAATCCGAATAGCCGTGGTTGGTTACTACACTTCCAAGGTGCTGGAATTGGTCATTTTCATATTCGATAGATCCTTTGATCCAGTTTTCACTGTCCAGATAAACGACAACACCGCATTGATCAAACCGGTGATGACTGGCAAATTCCGTTTTAACAACAAAAGAAAAAAAGGGTTCACTGGTTTTCATCTGAAGTACAGGGGCATTGTCATTGCGGAAATGGTAATAGGTTCTTTGCCACAAATCCGTATTTGGCTTTGTGGTAATCTCGATTTTCTCCGGGGAAATCCGATAGTTTTCCGGTTCTCTTGTCCATTGTAATTTTGAAACATCGAATTTCATTTTGCACTCCTCCAATACTGAGAGATTAAATGAAGCCCCTTTTGAGGGTTAAGAGGCTGATTAAATTATGGTTGAAAAATCCGTATCAATGGCATATAATATACTTAACAAGAGAGCCGATGACTAGAATACACCTAGCCGCCGGTAAGTAATAGACTACAAAAAGTAGCGCCTTAGTTTACCAGACAGAGGGCGCTACTTTTTGCGTGATATGTAAACAACAAGAGTTATCACAGCGCAAAGCATTATCACAAATTGGATTAAATCCGAAAATGTAATCATTAGCACCAACCCCTTTCATTTAATATCCAGCGGTTGGCATAATCGCCCCATCGGCTCCCCGGTTAAGCATATTATATTGTTAATATGATTATATAATAAGAAAAGGTATTTGTGAATTTAAAATTATACCCATTCGGGCATCTGATATACGGAGTACCCGAATGGGTATAATTCTCGGAGGGCCTTGCGTTTTTTAAGTGGACTGCATGAAGTGGGGAATTAAAATAATTCGTTAAAAGAACTTAAATTTCCGGGGCAGCAAGTGTATAATGAAATATGATCCGGCAGTGGGAATTTTGATAAAGATAGATTTGAGGAGGAAACAATATGAATGAAGTGATTCGTCAGCTTTTTGAAAGAAAATCCGTCAGAGCATTTACGGAACAGGAGATATCCGATGAGGACAAGCAGTTGATTTTGGAGGCGGCCGCTATGGCGCCTACGGCGGGAAATCAGCAGTTGTATACGATTTTGGATATTACCGATGCTGCCCTGAAAGAGAAGCTGGCAGAAAGCTGCGATCATCAGCCTTTTATCGCAAAGGGGAAAATGGTGCTGATTTTTTGCGCGGACTGCAGGAAGTGGTATGAGGCTTTTCAGGCAGCAGGCTGTGAGCCGAGACTTCCGGGGGCAGGAGATTTGCTTCTGGCTGTTTCAGATGCGATGATTGCTGCCCAGAATACGGTGACGGCAGCGTGGAGTCTTGGAATTGGTTCCTGCTATATTGGGGATATTATGGAAAATGTGGAAATACATCGGGATATTCTGGCGCTTCCGTCCTATGTTTTTCCGGTTGGGATGCTGGTTTTTGGATATCCGACGCAGCAGCAGGCAGATCGGCTTAAGCCGAATAGAGTGGCACTTAAGCACCTGATTCATGAGAATGGTTATCGGAAGATGTCGGAGGAAGAGTATCGGGAAATGTTTGCAATAAAGACGGGAAAACAGTCTTATGAGGAGTGGATGGAAGCTTTTTGTAAGAGAAAATACAACTCGGACTTTTCGCGGGAGATGACGCGGTCGGTTGCTGTTTATCTGGAGGATTTTCAATAAAATAAATCTCTAAAAAGCTTTGATTTCCGGGCTGTTTCGTGTATAATGAATTTTACAGATTATGGAAAATACCCCCCGTTAGGTTCAAAAGACTTGACGGAGGGCAATTTTTTCATTTGAAATAAATTTCAGGGGGATTCAATTGAATGAGTAAACATGAGGAGAAGAGAAGCAGTTTTTCGGGGAAGATCGGCTTCGTACTGGCGGCGGCCGGTGCCTCTGTAGGTTTGGGAAACATATGGCGTTTTCCATATCTTGCAGCAAAATACGGCGGCGGAATTTTTTTGCTTGTGTATATCCTATTGGCATTGACCTTTGGATATACGATGATCATGGCGGAAACTGCTATAGGGCGTATGACGAAAAAAAGCCCGGTGGGAGCATTTGGTGCTTTTGGACGTACATGGCATCTGCGTTTCGGGGGATGGATGAATGCCATTATTCCGATGCTGATCGTACCATATTATTCAACTATCGGCGGATGGGTCATTAAGTATATGTTTGAATATATACGGGGAAATTGCAGTACATTAGCGGCAGACGGTTATTTTGACAGCTTTATTTCCGGCGGTTTTTCAGCGGAAATATGGTTTTTGATTTTTGCATTAGTGACACTTGCCGTCATTTATGCCGGAGTGGAAAATGGCATTGAACGGGTGTCAAAGTTTATGATGCCGGTGCTGGTTGTGCTGGCAGTCGTTATTGCGGTTTATTCGATGACGCGGGAAGGCGCCATGGCAGGCGTAAAATATTTTCTTGTGCCTGAATTTGAAAATTTTTCATGGATGACGGTGGTGTCGGCCATGGGACAAATGTTTTATTCACTATCTATTGCGATGGGCATTTTGATCACCTTCGGTTCCTATATGAAAAAGGATGTGGCCATTGAGGAAGCAACCCGAAATGTTGAGATTTTTGATACGGCCATTGCCATTATGGCGGGTCTTATGATCATCCCGGCCGTTTTTGCTTTTTCCGGCGGAGATCCGGAGACTTTGAAAGCCGGACCGTCGCTGATGTTTATCACGATTCCGAAAGTATTGGACAGCATGGGTTTTGGAACGGCGATGGGAATTTTATTTTTTGTTTTGGTGTTTTTCGCGGCGCTGACCAGCGCAATTGCATTGACCGAAAGTGCGGTGGCAACCTTTGAGGATGAAATGAAATGGAGCCGGAGCAGGGCGACGATGGTTGCCGGAGTAATTATTATTGCCCTGGGAACGTTGTCATCCCTTGGGTACGGGCCGTTGGCCTTTATACAGATTATCGGGATGCCGTTTCTCGATTTCTTTGATTTTCTGACAAATTCTGTGATGATGCCAATCGCGGCGCTGACCACCTGCCTGCTTGTTGTCCGTATCGTTGGAACGGAACGGATTGCGGAAGAAGTGGAAAAAGACGGTGCGCCTTTTAAACGGAAAAAAGTATTTAACTTTATGATAAGATATCTTTGTCCGATTTTTGTAGTCATTATATTGATTAGCTCAGTGGCCAATGTGTTTGGCTTGATTTCTATGTAAGAATCGAAAATTGGAGGAATAATAGGAGTGGGGATGAAAGATATGTCAGATTTTTATGATTTACTGATACAGCAGGCGGAGGCGCTGATCGGGGGCGTGCCCTATCCGACAGCGAATTATGCGAACCTGTCGGCTTTGCTGTACCAGTCTTTGCCGGAGATTAACTGGGCGGGTTTTTATTTTATTCAGGATGGTAAGCTTGTATTAGGGCCTTTTCAGGGCAAACCGGCCTGCATTGAGATTGAGATCGGCAAAGGCGTGTGCGGAACGGCGGTATTCAGAAATGAAACGCAGGTTGTGAAAAATGTCCATGAATTTCCGGGACATATTGCCTGCGACGGGGCTTCCATGTCCGAGATTGTGATTCCTATCCATAGAATTGGAGCGATCATCGGTGTTCTGGATATCGACAGCCCGGTGGAGGGACGTTTTAAAGAAGATGACCGTCTCGGGCTGGAAAAGTTGATTTCGGTTATTGAGAAGCATATATTGTAAAAAATATGGGAGCGATTACGTGAAAATAATCAAGTAAAAAAGGGCCGTTGCTCTATAGGTGAGTGGTCATCTATGGAGCGATGGCCTGTTTTCGTATAATTAATGAGTCGGCCTGGCGGGGCCGGTTGAATTTCGGACAATAAGTTTGGGCCGATATTCGATGCGGCAGATCGGGGGCACCTCAAGGGAGTCTGCCCGGGCTTCGATTTTTCTTTCAAGCAGTTCGAAGGCATTGCTCCCCTTTTCTGAAAGAGAATGTTCAATGGTTGTCAGCGATATAAGGGGCTGTTCGTGAGAACAGCTTCTTTTTAATGTATAAAAAAGAAATGTAAAGTTTACTTGACATTTGCAGAGAATGAACTATAATAAAACTATGGAAAGTAAACTTTACATATCGGGAGAGCTGTTATGAAGAATCGGCTGGAAGAGTTAAGAAAACAACGGAATATTAAGCAGGAAGAGCTGGCGGAGGCATTGGAAGTGTCCAGGCAGACGATTGGATCTCTGGAGAATGGGAGGTATAATCCGTCGATTATACTTGCCTTTAAAATCGCGCGTTATTTTAATATGAGTATTGAAGAGATATTTATTTATGAGGAGGCGAAATCGGATGAATAAACGGGAAAATCGGAATATGGTTATATTGTTTATTGTCGGCTGTGTTCTTGCTGCGGCAGGTATTATCATGGATATTGATTATTATTCATCAATAATGGTTGGGTGCGGCGTGGGGATGAGTTTGAACTGTGTCGGGAACTGGATTCGAAATTATTATCATAATAAACCGAAAAACAGGGAAGCTTATGAGAAAAAGAAAAAACTTCAGGATATCGATTTAAAAGACGAGAGGAAAATCTATATTCGATATAAGTCGGGATATATTGCATGGAATGCATTTATGGTTTTCTATTTTATTGGGGCTTTTGTGCTGTCATTACTCAAAGTAAATTATCTGATTATATGTTTTTGCTTTGCAATGGCTGTTGTGCATTATCTGGTGGCTGCGGTTATTTATAAACACCTCTGCAGGAAAATGTAGCTGCGAGGAAATATCTGCAAAAGGTAATAGAAAGGAATCTGTTTTTGGGTAAAAGGCCAAAGTTCTGCCTCCTATATTGCAATTTGCCTCATACGTGATAGAATAATATTGACAAAATCGTCAATATTCCCAATCTGACATAAGTAGGCAAAGCAGTTGGAGTTTGGGAAAGGGAGGTGACTTAAATCCATGGAATGGACAATAACAGCTGATGCCCCTGGCAAGGTTTGTTTAATGCAGGGGAATGAAGCCGTTGTGCGTGGAGCGGTTGAAGCCGGGATAAATTTTGCGGCGTCTTATCCGGGTTCTCCGTCTTCACAGGTACTGGGCATGCTGGGAAAGATTGCCCGGGAACGAAATTTTTATGCAGAGTGGTCAACGAATGAGGTATGTGCGTTAGAGGCCTGTATCGGCGCATCACTTGCAAATGCGAGGTCGTTATGTGTTGTTAAGCAGAATGGCCTTTTATGTGTGGCCGATGCACTTCATTGTGGCGCACAGCATGGAATTAAGGGAGGACTTGTTATCATCACATCGGATGACCCGAGTGCGCATTCAAGCACCAATGAGTTTGATTCTCGCTATCAGGCGATGTCTGCCGATGTGCCGATGCTCGAGCCGACCAATATGCAGGAAGCAAAGGATATGATTCCGTATGCCTTTGAACTTTCTGAGAGAACGCAGCAGATGGTGCTTGTGCGTTTGACGACCCGTGTCTGTCATGGGCGTGGGAATGTGGTTTTAGGCGAACTGCCGGCGAAACCGCATCCGATGCAGCAGGTTGGCGAGTGGGACAGATTGACCTGCGTCAATTATCTCCATGAGCCGATGCTGAAAAAGCTGGATAATATTCAGGAAGTTTTTGAGACTTGTCCATATAACCATTATGAAGGACCGGAGCAGCCTAAGAAACTGATCGTGGCCGGAGGAACCGGGCGGCTTTACTGCCATGAAGCGATTCGCCGTCTGGAGGCGGGCGATGAAGTGGGCCTTTTGAGTCTTGCAACCGTATGGCCATTGCCGGAGAAATATATTCTTCAGTATATGCGCTCGGCAGAGCGGGTGCTTGTTTTAGAAGAAGTGGACCCTGTTCTGGAACATAATCTGCAGGCACTTGCGGGTAAGTATCGTTTAAATATTGCATTTACAGGCAGGTCTGACGGTGCGCTGCCGAGAATCGGAGAATTAAATCCGGATATCGTGATGAATGCGGTTGCTGCGCTGGCGGATACGCCGGATTATGAAGAAAAGACAGGTGTGGCCGATACGCTGCCGGTACGTGATCTGACATTCTGCGCAGGCTGTCCGCATCGGGCAACGTTTTATTTATTAAAGAAAGCTTTAAAATATGAAAAGAATCCGGGAATCGTTGTCGGCGATATCGGATGTTACATAATGTCCAGTCAGGCGGCCGGTTTCTGGGCTTATCAGGCATGTAATGCCATGGGTTCCGGCGTTAATCTGGCGGAAGGTCTCGGCCAGTTGACTTCTTATGGTTTGAATCAGAAGGTTGTGACCATGTGTGGTGATTCCACATTTTTCCATACCATTATTCCGGGACTTGTCAATGCCAGCTATCATCATGCGAATATGCTGCTGATGGTTTTGGATAATTCGGCCACGGCCATGACCGGCTTTCAGCCGCATCCGGGCACCGGGATTACAGCGATGGGCGATCAGACACAGCCGATGTCGATTGAAAAGATCTGCGAAGCGATCGGCTGCCGGGTAACCGTTGCGGACCCGTTTGATGTTCAGGGAACATCGAAAGTTCTTCGGGATTTGTTGAATCAGGATGGCCTGAAGGTCCTTATTATGAAGCAGCCATGCGCGACTCTTATGTCTAAGCAGACAACAAAACGCCGCAGAGTTTATGTGGATCAGGATATCTGCTATGGCGACGGCTGCGGCTGTGATAAATTCTGCAGCCGTGTCTGGGGATGCCCGGGCAATTCATGGGATTTCACGAAAAATAAAGCCAAGATCGATCCGATGTCCTGCGTGGGCTGCGGTGTATGTGCCCAGCTTTGTCCTTCTGGCGCGATTAAAGTGGAAGGCGGTGAGGAAGAATGAAAAAATTGAAATTTGACCCGCTGAACATTGTCATCTGCGGCATCGGCGGACAGGGAAATGTTCTGGCTTCCGAAATCGTTGCCAGCACGATGAATGACCTCGGGTATCGGGTGGCTGTCGGAGAAACCTACGGCGCATCCCAGAGAGGCGGTTCGGTTATGAGCCATGTGCGTGTATCTGAGACCGAAGATTTGGGCGTTTTGATTCCTTCCGGTGAAGCTCATATTATTATCGGTTTTGAGCCGCTTGAAACGTTGCGGATGGCGCGCCAGTATGCCGGAGCAAATACCATGGTCATTTATGATCCGCGCCCGGTTTATCCGTTGGGCGTATTGCAGGGAAATCAGAGCTATCCGGCCATTGAGGATATTAAAAAAGAACTTGAAGCGCTGACCGCGGAGGCTCATGCGGTGCAGGCTGCGGATATTGCCATGGAAATCGGCGATACAAGAGCAGCGAACGTGGCGCTGCTTGGCGCTTTCAGCCGGTTGGAGGGCTCGCCGTTAAATACAGAAGAGCTGGCGGCAGTTTTGGCACAGCGTTTCCGGGGCCGGGCTTTGGAGATCAACCAGAAAGCCTTTGCCAGAGGCTGTGAAGCCATCGACGGGAAAGGAGGCGGCACCAATGAGTGATATCATTACTGTACATTTTCAGCATCACACCACGGATGCGGTGCTTACCTTAAAACTCCCGCGGAATACGGTGATTGACACGTTGACACCACATTTATACGAGGCGGGATTTATAGACCCCCAGAAGCCGGGGTATAGATATCTTGTTCAGGATCATCTCTGCGGTTCCAAACATATTCTTGGCAACTATCTGCCGGACAGCGCAGATGAGATGACTGTAAAGGTATTTAATATACCGACAATTATGACTTAGGGGGGATATGAAATGTTAAGTACATTTGCACTTGATACACAAGTGATTAAGCCTGGGCTTTGTACGGGCTGCGGTGCTTGCCAGGGCATGTGTCCTTATTGGGATTCTCATGAAGGCCGTACGATATGTTTTTTTGATTGCGAGCGCACGGAGGGCCGTTGTCAGGCTTTCTGTCCGCGTATGCCGGCAGATTTAGATGCTTTGAAAAATAAATTCTTCCCGGCAGAGACACTGACACCGGAGATCGGGCCGTTCCGGGGGCTTTATCTGACCCGGGTTGCGGATGAGACCATTCGCGGCAATGCACAGCACGGCGGCACGATGACAGCCCTTGTGGAGCTGGCATTAAAGGAAGGCTTTATTGATTCAGCAGTTTTGACCCGGTCTAAAGGCGGTTTGGATGCGAAAGGTGTTCTTGCCACGACAGCCGAAGAGATCCGTGCCTGTTCGGGAAGCACATTTCAGATTCCGCCGACACTGGCTGTTTTGAATCAGGCATTGAAAGAAAACAAATATCATAAGATCGGCGTTGTCGGAACACCGTGTAAGACGCTGGCAGTTTATAAAATGAAATCAAAACCTCTGCCGGAAAATGATAACAATGCGGATAACATCGGTATGGTCTTTGGACTGTTCTGCGGATGGGGATTGGAATGGAACGACATTCACGATCTGACGGCAAAATATGCCGATCCGGAGAAAGTAAGCCATATGGATATTCCGCCGAGCAAATATCATTCTTTGGTACTGCGCGAGGACGGGAAAGACATTTCCGTAGATTTGGATGAAGTCACCCCAATCGTGCGTCAGGCCTGCCATGCCTGTACCGATATGACTGCGGAATTCAGCGATCTGTCTGTGGGCGGAGCCCGAAGCGCTGACGGGTGGGACGTTGACAAGGGATGGAATCAGGTGATCGTCCGCACGGAAAAAGGCGAGCAGCTTTTGAATCTGGCCCGTGAGAAAGGGATCCTGGAATTTAAAGATGTGCCGGAAACCGGCTTGCAGAAAATCAAAAATGCCTCCCTCGGAAAGAAACGCAATGGCGAGGAATATATGCACGAACTAAACGCTGAATAGAATAATTATTTTGTGAAAAATCTCCGATTGAGCATCCATGCCCATCGGAGATTTTTTCGGGAGGTGGCGGATGATATTTACTATATATGTGAGAACGGGGCGGTCATTTATGGGCCGGGTAATCCCGGGCCAATATGAGTTACCTCTGCCCGAAAGAGATGGAGATTGTCAGGGTAATCCGGGATTTCACTGGGAATCAGATAACGATTGTCCGGTTCCCGGAGGAAGTGCCGGAACCGATCGTAAAAATTTCGGCCTTTTGCCGGGACGGGGCGGCAGGCATTGATAAACCTCTTGGGGACCGATGGCGGGATTTCTTTAACGTGGCAGTGGCCGGGGAGCCGTGGCTTGATTTTACTTTAGCGGATAAAGGAACTGCCCTTCGTCAGCTTTCACGGATTCTTCAGATATCCCTGGAAAATGTGATGGCCATCGGAGATAATTATAACGATGTGGCGATGCTTGAGATTGTAGGTATTGCAAAGCTATAGCAAGTGTGCTATATTATCAATAACTGAATAAGATAACAGCAGGTGTCAGACAGAAATTGTTTTATTTTACATATTTTGTGTCTGGTGAAAAGGGAAACAGGTGAGAATCCTGTACGAACTCGTCACTGTATTTAGGGAGCTGAGGCCGAGATGTCACTGGGAAACCGGGAAGATGGCCGAAGGCGTTGAACTATAAGCCAGGAGACCTGCCTGACTGTTGTACAGGAACAGATAGTTCCAGGCCACGAGTAATTGGTTGTACATATGAAATTTGATTTTGTATTATGCGGCCCTTTGCAAGTTTTAGCAGAGGGTTTCTTTTTTCTATGCCGACGGATGAGGCGCGGGTTTTCCGGGTGATGTTTCCTGTATATTATTCAATGATACAGTCAGACTGAAAAAGTCAGAAAGAGGAGGAGAATCATGAAGAAGAGATTCGCAGCATTTTTAGCGGCAGCCCTGATGGGCACAATGATTTTGTCCGGATGCGGCAATGAGAAAGAAGAGACAAAGGCAGCTGAGACATCGGCTGAAACAGCGGCAGAAACGAAGGTGGATGAGACGAAAGCGGCAGAAACAACAGCCGGGGAAGCGGTCGATAAAGTGATTTTGGTCGTCAGCTTCGGAACAAGCTATAATGACAGCAGGGAGGCTACGATCGGCGCTATTGAAACCGCGATCGCAGATGCCAATCCGGAATATGAAGTACGTCGTGCGTTCACAAGCCAGATTATTATTGATAAACTGAAAGAACGTGACGGCCTTGAAATCGACAATGTGGAAGAAGCGTTGGACAGAGCTGTCGCTGATGGCGTGAAGACACTGGTTGTTCAGCCGACTCATTTGATGGATGGTTATGAATATACGGATCTGGCGGATGCCCTGAAAGAGTATGAAGACAAATTTGAGCAGGTCGTTCTTGCGGAGCCGTTATTGACCAGCGATGAGGATTTTGACGCAGTGGCAAAGGCGATTGCGGAAGAGACAGCTTCCTATGATGACGGACAGACAGCCATCTGCTTTATGGGACATGGCACAGAGGCGGATTCCAATGGTATCTATGCAAAACTTCAGGAAAAGATGACAGCCGGCGGCTATGAAAATTATTATATCGGAACCGTTGAAGCAGAACCTTCGCTGGAAGATCTGAAGGAAGCCCTGGCGGCTAAGGGTACATACACAAAAGTTGTGTTGGAGCCTCTGATGGTTGTTGCCGGTGATCATGCAAACAATGATATGGCCGGCGATGAGGAGGATTCCTGGAAGAGCCAGTTTGAAGCGGCAGATTATGAGGTTGAGTGCATTTTGAAAGGTCTTGGCGAGCTTCCTTCGATTCAGGATATTTATGTAGCACATACACAGGCGGCGATCGACAGCCTTGCAAAATAATAATTAAATAATTGAATGACAGGGAGAAACGATGTTGAAAAAACGAATAGTATATTTTGCAGCGCTTCTCATGATGATTACCGGTGTGCTTGGCACACCGGTAATCTGCCATGGGGAGGAAAATTCAGATTTAATTGCCGGGGATGATGAGCGGGCCGCTCAGCAGACCGTCGGCGAGGAAGGCGCGGAGCCGGTTTACGCAGAAAATTTAATTGAAGGAACCTATGAGATTGAGGTGGATTCCAGCTCATCCATGTTTCGGATCGTCCATGCGGATCTGACTGTAAAGGATGGAAGGATGACCGCAGTGCTGACTCTGGGCGGTACAGGCTATTTAAAGCTGTTTATGGGAACCGGGGAGGAAGCCGTGGCGGCGGATGAATCGGCCTATGCGGCTTTTGTGGAAGACAGCGAGGGCGCCTATACCTATGAAGTGCCGGTGGAAGCGCTGAATAAGGAACTGGAATGTACCGGCTTCAGCAAACGGAAGGAAAAATGGTATGACCATCAAATCTTTTTTAAAGCGGAAACCCTTCCGGAGGAGGCCTTTGCCGTGGAAGCGGAAACAATCGATTTAAAAGACGGTGAATACACTGTTCAGGTGGACTTGGCCGGAGGCACGGGGAGAGCGGAGATCACATCACCGGCAGTTCTTCGGATCGAAGATCAGAGTGCAACGGCTGTCATCGAGTGGAGCAGTTCAAATTATGACTATATGGTTGTCAATGGGAAAAAATATTTTCCGGTCAATTCGGAGGGGAACAGTGTTTTTGAGATTCCGGTGCTTGCATTTGATAAAGCAATGACAGTGACAGCGGATACGACAGCGATGAGTACGCCGCATGAGATTGAATATATGCTTACCTTTGATAAGGCGTCGATTCAGAGCGGTACAAACGCTACGATGATTGCCGTCGGGGCTGCCCTGGCTGCCGGCGCTGCGGTTGCCCTTTCACTTATATTTCGAAAAAAGAAGGGAACTTCCAATGAAGCTAAAAAAAATATTTAATATTTTTTTAATTCTTATATTTACAGTGACAGCGCTTGTCTCCTGCGGTTCGCCGGAGGAGGCGGGAGGCAGACTGTCTGAGGACAGGGATATCAGCCCGGAGCTCGAATATGAAAGTCGGATGAGTCTGGATTATGCCGAAGAATTTGCCGTTGACAATTACAGTGATGGCTATGCACTTATTTCCATATCCGACGGCAGCCGTTTTTTAGTTGTGCCGGAGGGAAAGGAAGCGCCGGAAAATCTGGATGAAGATATTGTTGTCCTGAAACAGCCTGTGGATCATATTTATATGGTGGCTTCGGCGGTGATGGATATGTTTCGGGCCATTGATGCCATGGATGCCATACGGCTTTCGGGAACAGATGCGGACGGGTGGCATATCGAGGAGGCAAGGGCGGCGATGGAGGCCGGAGATATCCTTTATGCGGGAAAATACAGTATGCCCGATTATGAGCGCATTTTGTCCGAGGGCTGTCGTTTGGCTATTGAAAATATGATGATTACCCACACGCCGGAAGTGCAGGAGCAGCTTGAGGGTTTCGGAATTCCGGTGCTGATCGACCGTTCCAGTTATGAATCCCATCCCCTTGGACGAATGGAGTGGGTAAAGCTTTACGGCGTTCTGATGGGACGGGAGGCCGAAGCCGAGGCGGCATTTAAGGCGCAGACAGAAACTTTGGATGAAATCAGTCATCAGGAGAATACAGGGAAAACGGTGGCCTTTTTTTATCTGACGGCCAACGGTGCGGTGAATGTTCGGAAATCCTCGGATTATGTGCCGAAAATGATCGAGCTGGCCGGAGGCAAATATATCTTTGAGAATCTTGGGGATGTGGAGAGTAAATCATCCTCAACGAATATGCAGATTGAGGAATTTTACGCTGGGGCGAAGGATGCGGACTATCTTATTTACAATAGTACAGTGGACGGAGAGATCGGCTCAATGGATGAACTTTTGTCAAAAAGTGATCTGCTGAAAGATTTTAAGGCGGTCAAAGAGGGCCATGTGTGGTGTACGACAAGTAATTTTTATCAGGAGTCCATGTCTCTGGGAACTTTTATTATGGATGTTTATAAAATGCTGACTGAGGGCGAGACCGCGGATACGGCCTATATGTATCTGTTGAAATAGTAGGAGAGAGGATAGGAGCATGGAAACAAAAGCCCATAGAGAAAAAAATATTTCCGCCGGAAACCGGCGCATCCGTTATATTTTGTCCTTTGCCGTACTGGCCGGGCTGTTATCAGTATTTTTAGTGTGGAATATCTGTGCCGGAAGCGTCCCGATTTCCGTAGAGGAAATTATAAAAAGCCTTCTGGGGCAGGATATTGGAGATACTGCAGCCAATATTTTATGGAGGATCCGGCTGCCTCGGGCATTGGCGGCGGCGATTCTTGGCGGTGCTCTGGGGCTTGCCGGGTATCTGCTGCAGACATTTTTTCACAATCCCATTGCCGGACCTTTTGTTCTGGGAATTTCATCGGGGGCGAAGCTGACGGTGGCGCTGGTGATGGTGTTTTCTCTGGGAAACTCATTGAGGGCCGGCTCGGCGGTGATGATCATTGCCGCCTTTGTCGGGGCCATGATTTCCATGGGCTTTGTACTCCTCATGTCCAGGAAAGTGAATCGGATGTCTATGCTGATCATCAGCGGCGTGATGATCGGTTATATCTGTTCGGCAATTACGGATTTAGTCGTCACCTTTGCGGATGATGCGGATATTGTGAATCTGCACAACTGGTCGAAGGGCAGCTTTTCCGGCATCACATGGGACAATGTGGCGGTGATGGCGCTGGTTGTCCTTATTGTTTTTATGATCGTCTTTTTTATGTCCAAGCCGATCACTGCTTATCAGATGGGAGAGGCCTATGCTCAGAATATGGGTATAAATATTCGAATGTTCCGGGCGGCGCTGGTTGTTTTGTCCAGCGTACTGGCGGCCTGTATTACCGCCTTTGCCGGGCCGGTATCCTTTGTGGGAATTGCGGTCCCCCACCTGGTTAAGAACCTTTTTCGGACGTCGAAGCCGATTCTTATGATTCCGGCTTGCTTTTTGGGCGGCGGTGTGTTTTGTCTGTTCTGTGACTTGATCGCCCGGACATTGTTTGCGCCGACAGAATTGAGTATCAGTACGGTGACTGCCGTGTTTGGAGCGCCGGTAGTTATTTTGGTGATGATATACCGTCAAAAGGAGAAGATGTGACCTATGGGGGAAAAATATTTTTATACAGAGGCCATGACGGTAGGATATCAGGGAATTCCTCTCATTCAGAATATTAAAATTCATATTGAGCAGGGAGAGATATTGAGCCTGATCGGTCCAAACGGCGCAGGAAAATCTACTATATTAAAGAGTATTGCCGGGCAGTTAAAACTTTTGGGCGGTGCGGTTTGGCTGGATGGCCGGGAATTGATGCAAATGTCCGGAAATGAGCTGGCACGGAGAATGGCTGTGGTATTCACGGAGAGGATTCATTCGGAAATGATGACCTGTGAGGATATCGTGGCGACAGGGCGCTATCCCTACACGGGAAAGTTCGGGATACTGTCCGGGACGGACAGGAAGGCGGTGGAAGAGGCCATGGAGCTTGTTCATATGAGCGGGCTGAGAGACCGGGATTTTATGAAGATCAGTGACGGTCAGCGGCAGCGGGTCATGCTCGCGCGGGCTATCTGCCAGGAACCGGAGGTTATTCTGCTGGATGAGCCGACATCCTATCTGGATGTCAAATATAAACTGGAATTTATGACAATTCTCCAGGAGATGACGCGGAAAAAGAAGCTTTCTGTTATTATGTCCCTCCATGAGCTGGATCTGGCCGAACGGGTTTCGGATAAAATTCTCTGTGTAAAGGGAGATTGTGTGGAAAAATTCGGACCGCCGGAGGAGATATTTGAACCGGGTTATATTGCACGCCTTTTTGGAATGACCGCCGGAAGCTTTGAGGAGGGCAGCGGCCTGCTGGAGTTGGAAGCGCCGAAAGGAGCCCCGGAGGTGTTTGTCATCGGCGGCGCAGGGGCCGGACGAAAGATTTTCCGTCGGCTTCAGCGGAAGGGTATTCCCTTTATCACAGGCATTTTATATGAAAATGATTTGGATTATCCGACTGCGAAGGCACTTGCGGCGGAGGTGATCGGGGTTGAACCCTTTGAGCCGATTTCCGAAGAGCAGATAGCCGCGGCGAAGACGGCCATTGACCAATGTCAGAGAGTTATCTGCTGTCGGGATTCCTTCGGATTTTGGGAGCAGGCAAATGTCCGGTTATTGGAGTATGCAAAAAAAGTGAATAAGTTAGAAGAAAAACCTATAGCTGGCTAGTGAATTTCTGTATTAGACGCAAAATCGCAATTGTGCTATTATTACCTTGTAAACAGATAGGAATTATAAAAATTTATTATAATAGCAGAAAACAGTATGCGGAAAGAGGTAAGTTATGGGAAAGAAAACATATGCAGAGAGAAATTTAAAATTTGAGACTTTACAGTTACATGTCGGTCAGGAACAGCCGGATCCGGTGACCGATGCGCGGGCAGTGCCGATTTATCAGACATCTTCTTATGTGTTCCGAAACAGCGATCATGCGGCGGCCAGGTTCGGACTTACGGATGCGGGAAATATTTATGGACGTTTAACCAATCCGACAGAAGATGTATTCGAACAGCGGATCGCGGCCCTTGAAGGCGGTGTGGCGGCGCTTGCGGTAGCTTCCGGCGCGGCGGCAGTTTCCTATACGATTCAGAATCTGGCCCATGCGGGAGACCATATTGTAGCGTCGAAAAACATCTATGGCGGAACCTATAACCTGTTGGCTCATACATTGCCGGAATATGGAATTACGGCAACTTTTGTGGCCCCATCTGATTATGAGGAAATTGAGGCGGCGATTCAACAGAATACGAAGGCTGTTTTTATTGAAACATTGGGAAATCCAAATTCAGATGTGGCGGATATTGAGAAAATTGCAGCGATCGCCCATGCCCATAAGATTCCGCTGGTTGTGGACAATACCTTTGCCACACCGTATTTAGTCCGGCCGATTGAGTACGGCGCGGACATCGTTGTCCATTCGGCAACAAAGTTTATCGGCGGACATGGAACAACCATTGGCGGAGTTATTGTTGACGGCGGCAAATTTGATTGGGAGGCCAGCGGCAAATTTCCGTCGCTGACTGAGCCGAATCCGAGTTATCACGGCGTCAGCTTTACAAAAGCTGCCGGTGCGGCGGCCTTTGTCACAAAGATTCGGGCAATTTTGCTCCGGGATACGGGTGCGACCCTGTCGCCGTTCCATGCCTTTATTTTCCTTCAGGGATTGGAAACCTTATCTCTGCGGGTAGAGCGGCATGTGGAAAATGCGCTGAAAGTTGTGGAGTATTTGAATAAGCATCCGCAGGTTGAAAAGGTGCATCATCCGTCCGTTTCGGATGATCCTGAGCAGCAGGCATTGTATAAGAAATATTTTCCGGAGGGCGGCGGTTCCATTTTTACATTTGAAATTAAAGGAGATGCCCAGAAGGCCAAGGACTTTATTGATAATCTGGAACTGTTTTCCCTGCTTGCCAATGTGGCTGACGTTAAATCCCTTGTTATTCATCCGGCAACAACAACTCACAGTCAGTGCACAGAAGAAGAACTGCTGGAGCAGGGAATTAAACCGAATACGATTCGTCTTTCCATAGGAACCGAAAATATTGATGATATTATTGAAGATCTTGAGGAAGCGTTTAAAGCGGTCGTATAGGGAACTCGATATTTTATTGGACAATTTATAAAAAATATGATATGGTATAAAACGTGCGTTAAACCAAAAGACATGTAAAGATACCGAAAAGAAGTTTAGAGGGAATTCCCTGTGCCTTGGAATTCCCTCTTGCAGGATTACGCGTTGGAGAACGCTTCACTTCGGTTTAAAAAAGTCTTTGATTTGCGTAAACAGGGATCGTAAACACGATAATTCCGTTAATCGTGTTTATGATCCTGAATGATGACGCCCTCTCGCTCCATATCAGCGATTTCATTGGAAGAATAACCGATCTCTTCCAGGATTTTAACGGAATCTTCGCCGAGATACGGGCATCGTCCGATACGTCCTTCCTCATCTTTGATGGCAGGGCGCTCCGTGAAAAATACCGGGGTTCTTGCATAATAAACGTTTTTGCCATCCGGTGTTGTTTTCTTATAAATATAATCATTGGCCCAGTTCTGCTCATCTGTGGCGACTTCTTCCATTGTCTGAACGATTTCAAACGGAATATCGGCTTCTGTCAGTTTGTCAACCCATTCGCTTAAAGTGAATTGGGCAAATACAGGTTCGAGAGCCTCCACCATCACAGGGATATTCTGAAGCATTGCTTCATAAGTGTTAAAACGCGGGTCATCCAGAAGAAAATCGGCCCCGGATACTTTTACAAATCGCGGGAGCTGTGTATCATACTGGAGCATAGCCAACTGCAGCCAGCGGCCGTCCTTTGTCTTATAGGTTGTCGCCGTGGCGCTGTTTGTCTGCTTCCGGCTTGTAGGAAGTATGCTTCCGTATTCCATAGCGCCCATCATCCATGAAATGCCATAGACTGCGGTGTCTAACAGAGATACAGTCACACGTTCTCCTTCTCCGGTCCTTGCCTGGCGGTATAAAGCGGCCAGAATACCGGATGCAAGGGCTATACCGGCATAAAAATCACCGAAACCGGAAATCGGTACGCCGGGCGCAGTGTCTTTTTCCATGATGGATAAGGCAACGCCGCCTCTTGAAAAATATGCGGTATAGTCAAAGCCCGGTTTATCCTTTAACGGGCCCACTTCGCCGTATCCGAGAATAGACGCATGAATTAAGTGCGGATATTTTTCGTGGAGCGTCTCATAATCAAGTCCAAGTTTTTTCAGCGCCTGAACACGGTTGTTGGTTAAAAATACGTTGGCAGATGCGAGAAGCTTGCCAAAGGCCTCTTGACCTTTAGGGTCCTTCAGGTTAATGCAAAGGTCACGCTTGTTTGCGTTCAGCCCATCAAGTCCATAATCATGTCCGTCCTCTTTTGGAGCCGGATATTTGTAGCTGCGTGCAATTACACGGAAATCATCACCTTTTGGTGATTCGACTTTAATGACTTCTGCACCATAATTTGCCAGAACTCTTCCGCAGGAAGGTCCTGCAATAAAAGTGGATAAGTCCACTACTCGGATTCCTTCTAATTGTGCCATATTTGATTCTCCTTAATAGTTGTGTACAAAATCAACGGTTACCAATCGTCGTACGGCGGAAGACTTGGAAGAAAATAAATACTTTTAAAAGGTTGCGCGCAGAAAAATATGTATTTCCCAAAGTTCTACTTTGTTTTAACATCCTTTAGATTAACTGTCAATATGGAAACGATTGCGCAAAAAAAAGTTTGTAAGAATTAGACAAAAATTGGTCCAACCAATCTAAACTCTATGGCACAATATTGTATATATTTACCATTGCGAAAAAAACTCGAAACTTGCATCATAGCCCGCAAGGAGTATAATAAGTAGCTGAGGTGAAAATCAAAGGATGAAAGTATCAGGGTTAAAAGGGCAGAAAGGAGCCGGGACGCAGGCGCATATTTTCTCAAATCGGGCATTAGCTGCGCTCTTGCTGCCCCTTGTCATAGAACAGTTTTTAAATTCAATGATGGGAACAGCGGACACGATTATGGTCAGCAATGTGGGGTCGGCGGCTATTTCAGCGGCATCACTGGTGGATTCTTTAAATATTCTGGTGATTCAGGTCTTTTCGGCACTGGCCGCCGGGGGAACGATTATCTGTTCTCAGTATCTGGGCAGCCGGAATGAAAAAGAGGCAAACCGGGCGGCGGGGCAGCTTCTCTTTGTTGTGGGAGTGATTTCAACATCGATCATGGCCCTTTGCCTGATTTTGAACGGGCCGCTGCTCCGGCTGATCTTTGGGGCGGTGGAAGAAAGTGTGATGGAGGCGTCGAAAACTTATTTCTTTTATACAGCGCTTTCATTTCCGTTTATTGCCCTTTTCGGCGGGGCCTCTTCTATTTTCAGGGCGCAGGGGAATACCAAATGTCCGATGATCATTTCGGTGATTTCCAATGGCTTAAATATTATCGGAAATGGGGTGCTGATCTGGGGTTTCCACATGGGGATTGCCGGAGCGGCGATAGCAACCCTTTTGTCCAGGATTTTCTGTGCGGTCGTCATTCTTTATTTTTTACATAAGCCGGGGCATGTGATAGGAATGTATCATTTTGAGCGCCCGGACGGAAAGCTGATTTATCGGATAATGTCGATCGGGCTGCCGACGGGGGTTGAGAGCGGCATGTTCCAGTTTGGAAAACTTGCCATTCAGTCGACGGTCTCAACCCTGGGAACGGTGGCGATCGCAGCTCAGGCGATGACAAATATATTGGAGAATCTCAGCGGCATTGGAGCGATCGGTATCGGCATCGGGCTGATGACGGTGGTTGGACAGTGCATGGGTGCGGGACAGAAAGAGGAGGCGGCCTACTATATTAAAAAATTAACCGGATTCGGAGAAATCGTAGTCCTTCTGAGCTGCCTTCTTGTTTTCGCCATGGTGAGGCCTGTCACCTATTTCGGAGGGATGGAAGCGGAGAGCGCCGGCCTGTGTATTTATATGACCGGATGGATCACTGTTGTCAAGCCCCTGGTGTGGACCTTATCTTTTGTTCCGGCCTACGGCATGCGGGCGGCGGGGGATGTCCGCTTTTCCATGGTGACATCAACAATAACTATGTGGCTGTTCCGTGTGACGCTGTGCGTCATTTTATGTCGGTTTTTTGGTTTTGGACCGATGGCGGTCTGGATCGGAATGTTTACGGACTGGACAGTGCGTGCCCTAGTGTTCACATGGCGCTTCTTCAGCGGTAAATGGGCAGAATTTCATGTGATCCCATAGGCTGACAGGAGTAGACAAAACCTGATGAAAAATGTATACTTTATTGTAATAACGTAAATGGAGGGATATTTAGCTATGGAAACGATATTTAAACGCCGCAGTGTGCGTAAATATACGGAGACACCGGTAACAGATGCGCAGGTAAAACAGATCATCCGGGCGGGAATGGCCGCGCCGAGTGCGAAGAACAGCCAGGAATGGGTATTTGTTGTTTTGCGCGACCCGGAAATTTATAAGAAATTTTCGGAAGTCCATGTGAATGCTTTCGCAATGAAAACAGCTCAGGCGGCCATACTTGTCTGTGCGGATTTATCGAAGGAGCAGGATCCGGGACAGGGCTGGTGGATTCAGGATTGTTCCGCGGCTATGGAAAACATGCTGCTTGAGGCAACGGATCTGGGACTTGGTTCCTTATGGCTTGGCGTATACCCGAAGGCAGACCGGGTGGCCTGCATGAAGGAGGTTTGCAAACTGCCGGAGAACGTGGAACCGCTGGGAATTATTGCGCTGGGCGAGTCGACAAAAGAGCGGCCGGCCATCGACAGATATCTTGAGGATCGGGTGTTTTTAGACACTTACGGAAATTCGTGGGAGAAATAGAGGTAAAACGGAATGAAGAGTCTTATTACAAGGGAAGAAGCGTTGGCTCTGCTTCGAAAATATAATAAAGAGCCGTTTCATATTCAGCATGGTCTGACTGTGGAGGGAACGATGCGCTGGTATGCAAAAGAGCTGGGCTATGGCGAGGAAGAGGACTACTGGGGCATTGTCGGTCTGCTTCATGATATTGATTTTGAACTGTATCCGGAGGAACATTGCGTAAAGGCGCCGGAGCTTTTGAGAGAAGCGGGCGTTGGCGAGGATATGATCTATTCGATCTGCAGCCACGGTTATGGCATCTGCTGTGATCTGGAGCCGAAGCATGAGATGGAAAAGGTGCTCTTTGCTGCGGATGAATTGACAGGGCTGATCGGAGCTGCGGCCCGGATGCGTCCTTCAAAAAGTGTTATGGATATGGAAGTTTCAAGTCTTAAAAAGAAATTTAAGGATAAGCGGTTTGCTGCCGGATGCTCCAGAGATGTCATTCGCCAGGGAGCGGAACGGCTTGGATGGGAATTAAATGATCTGTTTGAGAAGACAATTCTGGCGATGCGCTCCTGCGAAAGTTATATTAATGAAGAATGTAGAAATTTAGTGTTGAATGAAGACGAGTTTTGAATTAATATATATAGTATCTATCTATTATTACGGGGGTGAAGAAGAATGACAGGTGCAGATGCTATGGTAAAATGTTTGGAAGCTCAGGGAATCGATGTGGTATTCGGCTATCCGGGAGTAGCGATCGCTCCGCTTTTTAATAGCCTGTATCATTCAAAGATTCAGAGCATTTTAGTCCGTCAGGAGCAGAATGGCGGACATGCAGCCAGCGGTTACGCCCGTGTAACAAGAAAACCGGCGGTTTGTATCGCCACTTCAGGTCCGGGGGCAACCAATCTGATTACCGGTATTGCTACGGCCTATGCGGACAGTATACCGATGGTGGCGATCACCGGGCAGGTATCGACCCGCCTTTTGGGAAAAGACGTTTTTCAGGAGGCAGATATTACCGGTGCATGCGAACCATTTGTAAAATACAGTTACCTTGTTAAAGATGTAAAGGATATTCCGAGAATTTTTAAGGAAGCTTTTTATATTGCTTCCACGGGAAGGCAGGGCCCGGTGCTGATCGATGTGCCGATTGATATCCAGGAACAGGAATTTGAATATAAAGAACCGGGTGAGGTTTCAATCCGGGGCTATAAACCAAAGGTAAAGGGGCATATTGTTCAGATAAAGAAGGTCGTTGAGGCGATACAGAAAGCAAAGAAACCGTTGATTTGCGCCGGCGGCGGTGTTGTTCTCGGCCATGCGGAACCGGTCATCCAGGAATTTTGCGAGAAATACAGTATTCCGGTGGTTACTACCATGATGGGTGTCGGAAGCATGCCAAAACGGCATCCGTTGTTTTTCGGGATGCTTGGAACTAACGGAAAGCCTTATGCAAACCGGGCAGTGGCGGAGAGCGATCTGCTCATCATCGTCGGGGCCAGAGTGAATGACCGTTCCATCGGCGCATTGTCGAAGCTGGAGCAGGACCGTCTCATTATTCATATTGATATTGATACGGCGGAGATTGGAAAGAATATCGGGCCGACGATTCCTCTTGTCGGCGATGCCCGTCTTATTTTTGAGAGCCTGCTGGGATATGATATTCAGGTTTCCTTTGAGGATTGGGTTGAACGGCTGCGCAGTATAAAAGTCAACTGTGTGGATCATCGGACATTCCATGAAGGTTTTATTAATCCGTGTTTGTTTGTTGAGCATTTGACGGAGAGAATGGACGAGGATGCGGTCTATGTTGCGGATGTGGGGCAGAACCAGCTTTGGTCGGCGGACAACTATGTGATGAAAAAGGGTCGTTTTTTGACGACCGGCGGTTTTGGAACGATGGGTTATGCCATTCCTGCGGCAATCGGTGCAAAAATGGCGGCGCCGGAGCGGCAGGTCGTTGCGGTCTGCGGAGACGGTTCCTTCCAGATGTCCATGAATGAGCTGGCGACCATGCTTCAGAATAATATTAAGATCAAGATTATTATCATGAAGAATATGTATCTCGGCCTTGTCCGTGAATATCAGTATAATAATTATAATGAGAATTATATTGCGGTGGAACTGGGAGATATTCCGAATCTGAAAAAGATTGCGGAAGCCTACGATATGGATTATTTTCATCTGAGAGATATGTCAAAAATGGATGAGACGATTGAGAAGTTCCTCGCCTGTGAGAATTCAGCGTTGCTTGTCTGCCATGTGTATAAATTTGATAAAGTAAAGGAGTAGAGGCCGATGAAAGGTATATTTTCCGTACTGGTTGAAAACCAGGCCGGTGTGTTGTCAAAAACTGCCGGGCTGTTTGCAAGGCGTGGTTATAATATCGACAGCCTTGCCGTTGGAGAAACAGATAATCATGAGATATCCAATATGACCATCGTCTCTACAGGAGATGCAAGAGTCATTGATCAGATTGAAAAACAGTTAAATAAAAAGGTCGATGTCATTAAGGTGCGGCGTCTGAAAGAAATGCAGAGTGTGTGCCGGGAACTTCTGATGATAAAGATTTCTTATAATAATACGACCCGGAAGGATATTATGGAAGTCTGCATGCTTATGAACGCGAAGGTTTCCCATGTATCTATGAAAAGTATGATCGTTGAACTGGAAGCAAGTCCGGATATCATAGAGAGCTTTATCAAGATTGTTCAGCCATTTGGCATTATCGAGATGGCGCGAACCGGAGTTATTGCGCTTCAAAAGGATGAATAAAGTCGAAATATGAAATATCGGCATAAATTTTCAGCAAGGAAATATTTGCCAAAATTTTGAGAAAGTGGTAGAATTCGGGGTAGAAGGACGACAGATTTTATTTTTGCGGCACAACATCGGGGGGAGACAACTTATGAATCAAAAATCGCAAACCACGGAAGAAGCATTGGTTGCAGGTATGAAGCATTTAATCACTGTGATGCCTTTTGAAAAGATAACCGTGAAAGAGATCGCTGATGCGGCGAATGTAAAACGTCCGACATTCTACAATCATTTTAAGGATAAGTATGATGTTGTCGAGTATATTCTTAAACAGGAGTTGATCGAACCGGCCCGGACACTGGTATCCTGTGATATGCTTGAGGAGGCTACCCGCCTGATGCTTGTCACGATGAAAAAGGAGAAAGAGTTTTATATCCGCGTGGCGAAAATTGGAGAGGACCGTATTTTTCATCGGATCGTCAGGCAGCTTTTAAAAGATTTGCTGCTGGATGTCATGCGGGAGCGGATGGTCGATGATGATAATGGAAATCCAATGCTGACGATGGATAATATCGCGGAGTATTATGCTTATTGTATTACCTTTGGCATAAGTAAGTGGATACAGAAGGGGATGCGGATGGATGTGGAAGAAGTTCTTGAGGCATTTAAGGTATTGTTATCCAGGTCGTTGCTGGATTTAATTTATCGTCGCAGCGGCGAACAAAATCTGACAAATATCGCCGAAAAATGACATTTTGTGCCAAGTGTCAAAAATAGTAAACAAAAGATAAAGATTGAATCTTAACAGATTCAATCTTTTTTTTTATGATGAGTGGTAAATAAAGACAGAAATATTTAATAGAATAATAGAGGGGCGGTGGACGAATGGCGATTGGCGTTGTGGTCATCATCGCACTTGGCGTGGGGACCCATATTTTTGAGAATACAATGAAAGTAGGAGCCACCCAGGCAAGTCTGAGCAGAAAAAAAATGGTGATACTCGGTGCGGTTTTTGGAGCCATCCAGATGCTGTTGATGCTTTTAGGTTTTTTTCTTACCTGGATGATCGAAGAAAATTGCGAGATGGATATGGTTAACCATATTTATCGAAATGCCGCTTTGATTTTTTTGTTTATATTTATAGCCAAAGGATTGTTTGAGGGAATATATGTTAAAGAATTTTTTGAATGTCGGGCAGAGCCTTTATCCTTAAAACAGTGGGCTATACAGGCTGCGCGGGCCGGAATTGAGGCTTCCGTTGTCGGAATGAGTATTACATACTTGAATCCGGATACATTGTATGATATGATTTGTGTCTTATGTGTTAGTATTTTATCCGCGATCAGCGGACTTTGGGTTGGATATTGGGGCGGCGTTAAAGGCCAGCGCGCATTAAACCTTGGCGGCGCATTTATGCTGGCAGTCGCTGGCGTTTATATGATCGTACGCCGGAAAGCAGGTATTTAAGAAGGAGGAAATGTTATGAATACAGCAATTAGTAATTTGTCTCATGCTATGCAGAGAAAGGCCGTTGGAGTGTTGGTGGATACCGTATTGAAGCAGGTAGATAAGGACAGGGAGAAGGGGTTCCTGGATGCGGTAAATCTGGCCGAACAGTTTTGGGGAAAGGGATTTACGAAAGCGGATTACGATAAAGTAAGAGCCGCCATTAAAGATCCGAATAATAAATGGATACGTTATATCAACCGGGTATTGGACGAAACAAATCCAAACGTGGCAAAAACGGCGATCATGAATCTGGGTTTTGAAGCGTTTATCCGCGGAACAAAAATGATTCGTAAAAACCGGGAAATTTATAATTGTAATATTCCGTGGCTTATTTTATTTGATCCTACTTCCGCATGCAACATGCACTGCGAAGGGTGCTGGGCCGGAACTTACGGCAATAAACATAATCTGAGTTTTGAAGATATGGATAAGATTATTACGGAGGGCAAGAAGCTGGGAATTTATCTTTATATGCTGACCGGCGGTGAACCGCTGGTGCGCAAGAAAGACGTTCTGCGGCTGGCTGAAAAGCACAATGATGTTGAGTTCTCTATTTATACGAATTCCACATTGATTGATGATGCCTTTTGTCAGGAGGTTGTCCGGCTTGGAAATATCACATTCCAGCTCTCCATCGAAGGTACGCCGGAGACAAATGATGCCCGCCGCGGTGACGGACATTATGACGCGGTAATGAACGCCATGGATTTGTTTAAGAAATACGGTATTATTTTCGGGACATCCATCTGCTATACCCGTTATAATATCGAGGCAGTCACCAGCGATGAATTTTTGAAGATGATTTCGGAAAAGGGAGCGCGTTTTGGTTTCTATTTCCATTATATGCCGGTAGGTAATAATGCGGTGCCGGATTTGATGCCGACGGTGGAACAGCGTAAATATATGATTCAGAGGATCCGGCATATCCGTTCCGCTGAATCGGATATCGAATTCTTCCCTATGGATTTCCAGAATGACGGTGAATATGTGGGCGGATGTATTGCCGGAGGACGAAATTATTTCCATATCAATTCGGCCGGAGATGCGGAACCGTGTGTATTTATCCATTATTCCAATGCGAATATCCACGATATGTCGATTCTTGAGATTTTGAAGAGTCCATTATTTATGGCTTATCATGAGGGACAGCCGTTCAATAAGAATCATCTGCGCCCGTGTCCAATGCTGGAGAATCCGGAAATGCTCCAGGAAATGGTGCATCGGACCGGGGCCCACAGCACAGATTTGGAATCTCCGGAGCCGGTAGAGCATCTTTGCGGCAAGTGTACGGAATATGCCGCCAGCTGGCAGCCGAGCGCCGATGATATCTGGAATCATACGGAGCATAAAAAGAAACAGTATGAGAATTATAAAAAGCCGACGGAGGACAAAGCTGTCGGAGCTTAATTAAAATCCATCTATTGTCATAATGCTGCATTTTCGTTATAATTAGGGTCAGGATAAAAACTGATGAAGGGAAGTAACGAGAATGCAGCATTTTGATAGTGATTATATGGAGGGCGCCCATCCGGCCATATTGCAGCGGCTGATGGAGACAAACATGGAAAAAACGCCGGGCTATGGGACGGATATATATTGTGAGAGGGCAAAGAAAAAAATTCTTGATGCCTGCGGCTGTCCCGAAGGAGAAGTTTATTTTATGGTTGGCGGAACCCAGGTGAATTCGACGGTCATCGGTTCTGTGCTGAAATCCTATGAAGGTGTTGTTGCCGCTGAGACAGGGCATATCAGTGTTCATGAAGCCGGCGCCGTGGAGGCCACGGGCCATAAGGTATTGACAATTCCGGGCGTGCAGGGGAAACTTTTGCCGGAAACACTGAAAACATATATGGAAAATTATTATAGTGATGAAAATCATGAACATATGGTTTGGCCGGGGATGGTCTATATTTCCCATCCGACAGAATATGGGACTTTGTATACAAAAGAGGAACTGGAAGGCCTGCATGAAGTCTGCCGTGCGTATCGCATGCCTTTGTATTTGGACGGCGCCCGCTTGGGCTACGGCCTTATGGCGGAGGGAACGGACGTCACCCTGAAGGATATTGCGGCCGCGTGTGATGCTTTTTATATCGGAGGTACGAAAGTCGGCGCTCTTTTCGGAGAGGCGGTGGTTTTGCCGAAGTCGGGAATGATACCTCATTTTTTTACAAGTATCAAGCAGCATGGAGCTCTTCTGGCAAAGGGGCGTATTCTCGGTATTCAGTTTGACACCCTGTTTACGGATAATTTATATTTTGAGATCAGCCGTCATGCCATCGATATGGCGATGAAGCTTAAGAAAGGGCTTATGGAACGGGGATATACATTTTATCTGGACACGCCGACAAATCAGCAGTTTGTTATTTTGGATGACCGTCAGCTGGCGGCTTTGGACGGCAGGGTTTCTTACAGCTTCTGGGAAAGACTGGAGGATGGACGGACAGTTGTCCGCTTCGCATCCAGCTGGGCGACGCTGGAAGAAGATGTGGATGAATTATTGGAAATTTTAGGACAGGTGAATAAGAATGTATAATGAATTGACGGAAAATGATATAAAAAAGATGGAAGAGGAGATCGAATATCGAAAACTGGTCGTTCGCAAAAATGCTCTTGAGGCGGTCAAGGAGGCCCGTTCCCACGGAGATTTGAGCGAGAATTTTGAATATCATGCGGCGAAAAAAGAAAAAAATCAGAATGAAAGCCGGATCCGTTATCTTGAGAGAATGATACGGACAGTAAAGATCGTCACCGATGAATCCAAAGAGGACGAAGTGGGTCTGAATAATTTTGTGGACGTTTATTTTGAGGATGATGATGAAACGGAGCGGTTTAAGCTGGTGACGACGATTCGCGGCAATTCGCTGGAAGGGCGTATCAGCACCGAATCTCCGATCGGCAAGGCGATTTTCGGGCATAAAGTCGGCGACCGGGTGTATGTGGAGATCAACGATAAGCAGGGATATTATATTGTGATTAAGAATATAGAGAAAATTCAGGATGATGATTCGGACCCGATTCAGAAATTTTAGAAATATTTTAGGAAAAATCCAGTAAAGTTTAATTGAATTCCCGGCGGGGGTAGGGTATAGTAATATCATTGTATGAATGGAAGGACGATGCGTATGCGTAACAGGTTACAGCGTTTTATGATGGGACGTTATGGAATTGATAAAATGAGCCAGGTATTTTCGGTGTGTTCTCTGATTTTGGTGGCTCTGGGGATTTTCCTGAGAATTTCGGTATTTTACTGGATTGGCTTGATATTGATCGGCTATATTTATTTTCGTATGCTGTCCAGGGATATACCTAAAAGATATGCGGAAAATCAGGCCTTTTTGCGGCATTACTATCGTCTGACCGGATGGTTTACCGGTAAGAAGCAGTCTATGGAGCGGAATAAGGGATACCATATTTATAAATGTCCTCAGTGTAAGCAGAAAGTCCGGGTTCCGAAGGGCAAAGGGAAGATCAGCATCCATTGCCCGAAATGCGGGACGGATTTTATCAAGCGAAGTTAGGCGGATTCTATGTTTGGATATGTGGTTATTAATGAACCGGAATTGAAAATTAAAGATTATCGGGAATACAGAGGGGTATATTGCGGGTTGTGTCAGACATTGAAGCGCAGGTATGGCCCCTTTGGTCAATTATGCCTGAATAATGATATGACTTTTATGGCGATGCTGCATATGTCCCTTTATGAAGATGAGGAAACAGGAAAAGAACAAATGTATCGCTGTCTGCTCCATCCGACACGCAAGTTAAAAATATATGAGAATGCCTGTCTGGATTATGCGGCGGATATGACGTTGGTTTTGAGCTATTATCTGCTCAGGGATCATTGGAAGGATGACAGAAAGCTCCGGGCCCTGGTGCAGATGCATCTGATTCAGGGAAAGGTGCGCAAGCTGACCCATCGCTATCCGAGACAGTTTCGCGCGGTGAAAAATTATGTTTTCCGGTTGGAGGCGGCGGAACGGTCCGGCGAGAGGGATCTGGATGTGCTGGCCGGGCTGACGGGGACAATGCTCGGAGAAATTATGAACTGGAAAGAAGATATCTGGGCGGAAATGCTGACGGATATTGGTTTTTATCTTGGAAAGTTCATTTATCTGATGGATGCCTATGAGGATTTGGACAGGGATGTCAAAAAACACCGGTTTAATCCATTGACGGCATATAAAGTCCAGCCGGATTTTGAAAAAAAGATATTTTCTATGCTGGATTTAATGATGGCGGACTGCGCACGGAGTTTTGAGAAGCTTCCATTAAGCTTAGATGTTGAAATTTTACGGAATATACTGTATGCTGGAGTATGGAGTAAGTATATGAAGATCAGAAGTGATAGAAACAAAACGGAGGAAGTTAAGGATGAATCCTTATGATATATTAGGCGTTTCACCATCGGCGACGGATGAAGAGATTAAAAAAGCTTATCGGACTCTGAGCAGGAAATACCACCCGGATGCCAATGTGGGTAAACCGGGAGAGAAGGCGGCCGAAGAGAAATTCAAACAAGTTCAGCAGGCCTATACTCAGATTATGAAGGAACGGGAGCAGGGATATAAAACCTACGGTTATCAAAACAATAACCAAACAGCCGGTGGAGATACGGATACGGTGGAGATGCAGGCGGCGGCGAACTTTATTAACAGCCGGCGCTTCAGGGAGGCCCTAAACGTTTTGGAGGGTATTCAGAACCGGAATGGCCAGTGGTATTATTTTTCTGCCATTGCCAATGCGGGGCTCGGGAACAACCTGAAAGCCCAGGAAATGGCCCGTCAGGCCATGGAAATGGAGCCAAATAATGCTCAATATCAAATGCTGTGGCAGCAGCTCCAGTCCGGCCAGCAGTGGTATGGGAACATGGCCGGAAATTATGGCCGCCCGGAGATGTCTATGGACAATATATGCTGTCAGATTTTAGCGTTAAATATGATGTGCGGCTGTTGCTGCCGCCCGTGTTAAATAAAGAAAATAGCCTCGAATGGCCGAAAAGTATGATACCTTCCGGTTATTGTTCTATGAGTAAACTGAATTGGACAGATTGTATTTATTTTAGTACAATATGAGCAAGTTAAGGATACAAGGGTAAGAACAATAGCATGGGAGGTATTATTATGGGAAAAATTATGAGCGCAAAAGAAGCATCGATGTTGGTTAAGGGCGGAGACACGATTGCAGTTGGCGGTTTTGTCGGATGTAATCATCCGGAGGAATTGACAGTAGCTTTGGAAAAACGTTTTCTGGCTACAGGCTGCCCGAGAGATTTGACGCTTGTTTACGCAGCCGGACAGGGTGATGGCAAGGACAAAGGATTAAATCACCTTGGACATGAAGGTATGCTTAAAAAGATTATTGGGGGCCATTGGGGGCTTACACCGAAGCTTCAGAAGCTTGCGGTGGAAAACAAGGTGGAGGCTTATAACCTGCCGCAGGGCGTTATTACGCATCTTTTCAGAGATATTGCGGCAGGGAAGCCGGGAACCATTACACATGTTGGATTGGAAACATTTGTCGATCCTCGGTTGGACGGCGGAAAGATCAATTCAAAAACAACAGAGGATATAGTGAAACTTATCGAATTAGATGGAGATGAGTTCCTCTATTATAAATCTTTCCCTATTGACGTGGCATTCATCCGGGCCACTTATTGTGACCCGGAAGGGAATGCCTGCATGAGAAAAGAAGCGGTAACGCTGGAAAGTCTTTCCATTGCTCAGGCGGTTAAAGCCTCCGGCGGAAAAGTCATCCTTCAGGTAGAAAGCGTTGTTGAGGGCGGAAGTATTGACCCGAGACTTGTAAAGATTCCTGGAATCTATGTGGATGCCATTGTTATCTCGGAGCCGGAAAATCATATGCAGACCTTTGGCGAGAGTTTCAATCCGGCCTATTGCGGAGACATCCGTGTTCCGGTGGACAGTCTGAAACCGATGGAATTGGGGGTTCGCAAGATCATCAGCCGCCGCGCGGCACTTGAATTGCAGAGCAATGCGATTATTAATCTTGGAATCGGTATTCCGGAGGGTATTGCCAGTGTGGCGAATGAAGAAGGCGTTAAAGGCCTCAAGCTGACCGTAGAATCCGGTCCGATCGGCGGTGTTCCGGCGGGCGGCAAGAGCTTTGGCGCGGTATCCAATCCGGATTGTATTCTGGATCAGCCATATCAGTTTGATTTCTATGATGGCGGCGGTTTGGATATGGCATTCCTTGGCCTGGCCCAGTGTGATGAAGCCGGAAATATCAATGTCAGCAAATTTGGGCCGAAGATTGCGGGCTGCGGAGGTTTTATCAATATTACTCAGAATGCAAAGCGGGTTGTTTTCTGCGGAACATTCACGGCCGGCGGTTTGGAAGTCGCTGTTGAAGACGGAGAACTTCGTATTCTTCAGGAAGGAAAGAGCCGCAAGTTTATGAATCATGTAGAGCAGATTACCTTCAGCGGACACTATGCACAGCGCCTGGGCAAAGATGTTCTTTATATCACTGAACGCGCTGTGTTTAAATTGACAGAAGGCGGCCTGATGCTCATCGAAATTGCGCCGGGTGTTGACCTTGAAAAAGACATTCTTGCACATATGGACTTCAAACCTTTGATTTCCAAGGATTTGAAACCTATGGCTGATTTCCTCTTCCGTGAGGAATTGATGGACCTTTCCAAAAAAATTGCATAAATTGTTAGAATCATAGCTTTGCCTATGCAGGGGCGGTTTTTCAACGAATATTTACGTTGGGGGGCCGTCCTTTTTTTACCCCCCTTTTCAAATGAAAGGGGTTAGTGTAAAATAAATATAAAATGATGAAACAGAATGGAGCGATAGAATGCTTGAGAAACTTCGGGGACGCAAGCCGTCGTTGATTGAAATGGGGAGTTATCGACGCTCGGCGGTGGTGATACCGCTGATTGAAACAGAGAAGGGGTATGAAGTGCTTTTTGAGGTGCGGGCGATCGGTCTGAAACACCAGCCCGGGGAAATCTGTTTTCCGGGAGGCGGATGTAATAGGGGCGAAGCGGCGGAAGCGGCCGCATATCGGGAAATTTGTGAGGAATTATTGCTTTCGCCGGAACAGATTCAGATTGAAGCGCCGATGGATATTTTTATATCCCCTTTCAATATGATGATTTATCCTTATCTGGGGATCCTGAGAGGATATCAGGGGACTTTCAGCCGGGATGAAGTACATGAAGTGTTTACAGTGCCTTTAAGTTTTTTTATGGAAAATGAACCGAGAATCTACTATAATAATGTGTATACAGAACCGCCGGAAGACTTTCCGTGGGACAAGGTTCAAAATGGATACAAATATCGCTGGAATACCGGGAAATATCCGGTTGTATTTTATGAATATGAAAACAGGGTGATCTGGGGAATTACAGCGCGGATCATGCGAAGCACGGTGCAGATTATGCGGGATGCCGGATGGGAGATAAAAGATTGAAGATGAAAAAGATAAAGAAAAATGCGATTGTGGAAGCTCAGAAACGGAAAAAGAAAATCCTTGAATTTTATTATATGACGCCGGAAAAGACGGATGCCAGGGAATTAATGTCACTGGTAAAATCCGTGGATGAGGAGAAAGTGGATATATGGCCGGAATTAAATTTAATGGAAGTGGTTTTGGACAGTGATTCACTTATTTTTCAGGATGGCCGGGAATGTTTTATCGATCCTCTGGATTTGGAATTTATTGCGGAAAAGAAGATTCAGTCCATCTATGTAGTCAGCTATGAAGAGGGAGATTCGATGAAAGCCCGGACAGTCATTAAAGAAATCATGGAAGCCAAAGGCGGATTTTTGTGCAGTGATACGGAAGATTTTGAACCGATGTACACGGCAGATACGATTTTATAATATGGAATAATTTTGTGGAGATAAATTTATGAAATACGATATTTTATTTTGGGATATAGATGGAACACTGATGGATTTTAAGCGAGCCGAAGCTAAGGCGTTGAGCCAGAGCCTCAGAGAGGTTGATGTGATTCCGACAGAAGAACTGATTTCCGAATATTCTCAAATTAATATTTCTTATTGGAAGCGTTTGGAGACGGGGGAATTGACAAAGGCTGAGGTGCTTCTCGGCCGTTTTGTGGAATTCCTGGGAAAGAGGAAGATCAAGGCCGATCCGGAAGCCTTTTTGATGAGCTATGAGGGACACCTCGGTCATGCCTGGTTTATCCAGGACAATTCCCTTGAATTATGCAAGGAGTTGAAAGAGAAGGGGCTGCGGCAGTACGTGGTTACAAATGGATGGGTAGATGTTCAAAAGACAAAACTGAAAGAATCCGGTTTTGACAAAATTATGGATGGCAGTTTTATATCGGATGAATTGGGCGTGCCAAAACCTAAAAAGGAATTTTTTGAAGCTTGTTTTGAGCAGATATTTGGAACTAAGGAGCCGTCGCCGTCACAGTTGAGCAGGATGTTGATTATCGGCGATTCTTTAACCAGCGATATGAAGGGCGGTGTGAACGCCGGAATAGACTGCTGTTGGTATCGGCCTGCCGGTGAGGCCAACACAGAAAATATTTCTGTGGATTATGAGATTGAGGATTTGTGGCAAATCTGGAATATTTTAGAGGAACACGTTTAAATTCAAAATAAAGTTTAGATGGCAAAATATAATTTATTTTTAAAGTATGTAACCCACTATGACACTTTCAAGATGAAAGGTGAATAGTGGGTTTTTGTAATCCGGAGGCTTCCTCCTTGAAATATGGGCCTATTCCCGGCTCCAGCGGCCGGAAGCACCGCATGGAAGAATCAGTCCGTTGCTTGATACGGGCAGTCCGACTTCATCGGAAATAACGTGACCGCCGAATTTTGGAACTAATTCAGTGGACAGCATATAGGTCAGCACTGCCGGCTGTAAACCGGTCGTATAGGAATTCATAAGATAAAACAGCGGTTTATCGCTGAGAAGCTTTGCGCATAATTGGATAAACGGATGGATATTGGTTTCAATTTTCCATATTTCTCCTTTTGGACCGCGGCCGTAGGATGGCGGATCCATAATGATAGCGTCGTAACTGTTTCCGCGTCGTATTTCTCTTTCGACAAATTTTACGCAGTCATCCACAATCCAGCGGATCGGCGCCTCGGCCAGACCGCTGGAACGGGCATTTTCCCTAGCCCAGGTGACCATTCCCTTTGAAGCATCCACATGGGTGACGCTGGCTCCGGCAGCCGCGGCAGCGCAGGTGGCTCCGCCGGTATATGCAAAAAGATTTAATATTTTAATGGGACGGTGAGCATCCCGGATCAATTTGCTGAACCAGTCCCAGTTTGCAGCCTGTTCAGGAAAAAGACCGGTGTGCTTAAAACTAAATGGTTTTAAATTAAAGGTAAGACTGCCATAATGGATTGCCCACTGTTCCGGCAGATCAAAAAATTCCCACTGACCGCCGCCTTTATTGCTGCGGTGATAGTGACCGTTCATTTTCTTCCATCCCCTGTGAGTTTTTGGCGTGTTCCATATAACCTGCGGGTCTGGACGAACAAGAAGATATTTGCCCCAGCGTTCCAGCTTTTCACCGCCGGATGTATCGATAACCTCATAATCTTTCCAATGATTGGCAATAAACATAATGACACCTCTTCGTGCTTTTTCTACTTATATATAATACATGAGGGACTTTGTTTTGTCCATCCCGGCCATTGCGGATAATGTTAAAGTTTTTAGAATGGCCGACAGGAATTGACAGGTTTTTTAAAAATATATCTATGGAATTCGTGAAAAATGAACTATAATTATAAAAGAGGGATATTGAAGCGGGGGAAGGATCGGATGAATAATTTATTAGATTTTAGCAGGTACAATAAAGCGTTGAATTTGGAACAGCTTAAATCTGAAGGGATTGATGCGGTTGCGGATGAATTGGCCTATACCCGGGAAGTTTATGAGAAGTTAAGCGCCATTTTTGAGGATTCCCAGGACGGCTTTTTTATCACTGACGGTGAAGGCCGGATTCTGAAGGTGAATAAGGCCTATGAGGAAATGTCGGGGATTAAAGGCGAAGAAATTTTGGGGAAGAATGTGAGGGAACTGGAGGGAAAATTAATTTCTTATTCAGCTTCCTTAATTACCATTCAGTCCGGCAAACCGATGACCATAGAGCAGACATTTTATAGAACCGGGAGAAAGGCCTATATCAGCAGTACGCCGATTTTTGATGAGGACGGCAATATCTCCATGATTGTGAGCAACACGAGAGATTTCCAGATGATTGAAGACCTGCGCCGGGAATTAACACGGAAAAATGAGCAGGTTTTGGAATATGAAGAACGGATTAAAACCATCGCGCAACAGAATATCAATCAGTCTCAGCTTCTTGTGAATGATCCCCGAATGTATGAAACTATTTATAAGGCGTCGAAGGTGGCTGATAAGGACGCAACAGTATTGATTCAGGGAGAGACCGGCACAGGGAAAGAAATGCTGGCAAATTTTATTCATCAGAACAGCCTGAGAAAGGATAAGATCATGCTCTGTTTGAATTGCGGGGCAATTTCAAAGGATTTGATTGAAACAGAGTTGTTCGGCTATGTGGGCGGCGCGTTTACCGGCGGTCTGCCGAAGGGGAAGCCGGGATATTTTGAGATCGCTGATGGAGGAACGTTGTTTTTGGATGAAATTGGCGAGCTTCCCTTTAATGTTCAAATGAAGCTTTTGCGGACCCTCCAGGAAAAAGAAATTATACGGGTTGGCGCAGGAAAACCAAAAACGGTAGATGTGCGGGTGATTGCCGCGACGAACAGAGATTTAATGCAGATGGTTGAGCAGAATGAATTCCGGGCGGACCTTTATTACCGTTTAAATGTGGTGAATATTGAAATACCGCCGCTGAGAGAGCGAAAGAGGGATATTGTTCCGTTGGCCAATCTGTTTTTGAAACGTTTTAATGATAAGTTTAAGACGAATAAAAGACTTAGCGCCTATTCCTATAAAATGCTTGAAGATTATGATTGGCCGGGAAATGTTCGGGAACTCAAAAATACGATAGAGAAAATGGTCATATTGAGTGATGAGGATATTATATCTGTGGCAGATATAAAAAAAGAGGAATCCCGTTTCCACGTTGAACAGCAGGAAATTGGAAACGTGAATCTGAAAGAGACCCTGGAAAGAATCGAACTGAAATATATTAAAGAATACTATGAACAGTATCAAACGTTGGAGAAGACGGCGGCAAAACTTGGGGTGAATATAAAGACACTTTCAAGAAGAAAAAGGTATCTCGAAGAAAAATATATGTCGGATGAGACGGATTTTAATAAGAATAATTCTCAAATATAAGAAATATCTCATAAATGAGAAAGAGAAAAGAAAAAGAATTCTCATAATTGAGAAAAAACACTAAAAGAACTGATGGAAAAACGGAGAAGTTATCCGTCAGTTCCTTATTTTACAGGCTTTTTCATTCTGTTTCTAAGTTGGCACGAAATATGCTATTAGTTAAATTGATAACAAAAATGGCAGAGAAAAGCTAAAATAAAAAAGGAGAGGTAACTATGGCTTTAATGACAGGTAAAGAGTATGAAGAAAGTTTAAAGAAAATGAAGATGCGGATTTTCCTTTTCGGTGAGGAAATTCAGACTGCTGTAGGCAATCCGATTCTGCAGCCAGCGATCAATTCGGTTAAAGCAACCTATGATCTGGCTCAGATGCCGGAATATGAAGATTTAATGACGGCAACATCCAATCTCACCGGTGAAAAGATTAATCGTTTTACCCATATCCATCAGAGTGCTTCGGATTTGGTGAAAAAAGTAAAAATGCAGCGTCTGCTCGGACAGAAGACTGCGGCCTGCTTCCAGCGCTGTGTTGGCATGGATGCTTTCAATGCAGTGTACAGCACAACTTATGAAGTGGACCAGAAATGCGGCACCCATTATCATGAGAATTTCAGAAAGTTTGCTGCGTATGTTCAGGAAAATGACCTTGTTGTCGATGGCGCGATGACAGATACAAAGGGTGACCGCAGCCTTGCACCTTCCAAACAGGCTGACCCGGATCTGTTCCTTCATGTGGTTGAACGCCGCCCGGACGGCATCGTTGTCCGCGGTGCAAAAGCCCATCAGACAGGTATTGTTAATTCCCATGAAGTTCTTGTTATGCCGACGATCGCTATGGGGCCGGATGATAAAGACTATGCCGTTTCTTTTGCAGTGCCGCTGGATTCCGAAGGCCTTATTATGGTTGTCGGACGTCAGAGCTGCGATACAAGAAAAACAGAAAACAGCCCATTGGATGTGGGCAATGATGTTTACGGCGGAATGGAAGCCCTGACTGTATTTGACAATGTATTTGTTCCGAATGACCGTATTTTCTTAAATGGTGAAACAGAATTTGCCGGTATGCTTGTTGAGCGGTTTGCCGGATATCACAGACAGAGTTACGGCGGATGTAAAGTCGGCGTGGGTGATGTTCTGATCGGAGCTTCCGCATTGGCTGCCGAATATAACGGCGCCGAGAAAGCTTCTCATGTTAAGGATAAACTGATTGAAATGACTCATTTGAATGAGACTTTATACTGCTGTGGCATTGCCTGTTCCGCGGAAGGTACGGAAACTGCTTCCGGAAACTATCTCATCGATTTGATGCTGGCAAATGTATGTAAGCAGAATGTTACCCGCTTCCCGTATGAGATCGCCCGTCTGGCACAGGATATCGCCGGAGGTCTGATGGTAACTCTGCCGTCTGAAAAAGATATCAACCATCCGGTAGCCGGACCGTATATCAAAAAATATTTTGCAGGCACATCGACAACCTCTGTTGAAAACCGTTTCAAAATCATGCGTCTGATTGAAAACCTTACTCTGGGTACGGCAGCCGTCGGCTACCTGACAGAGTCCCTCCACGGTGCGGGAAGCCCTCAGGCACAGAGAATTATGATTTCCAGACAGAGCAATATGCCGGGTAAAAAACAGTTGGCAAAAGATATTGTACATATTGAAGATTAATGGATTGAAATTATGAAAAAATTGCAGTAAAATTTCACCAGAGGCAGAACTTTGGGTATTAAAAAGTTCAGTCTCTGGTGTTTTCGTAAAAATGCAAAAAAAAACTTGCATATTGTTGGCAAATCATGTATAATAACGAATGTTGTGACATTGATAGCTTTGAAGCGTGAGGTTGCTGCAGGCCATGCAGGTGTTCCGTGGAGCGAATGTCAAGTTATGAAACTGGCGACAAGTCACTGTACAATGTAGAACCATCTGTGAGGAACAGAGATGACGTGTGCGTAGAAAGAAAAGGACACACACGGGAAGATGTACAGTCACCGCTTGTCGTACTGAATGTAAAAGTGCGAAAAGGAGGCGACTTTTTTTATGGCAAGTCAAGTTATGAGAATTACGTTAAAAGCGTATGACCACAAATTAATCGATCAGAGTGCCGGAAAAATTATCGAAACTGTAAAGAAAACGGGGTCTAAGGTGAGCGGACCGGTGCCGCTGCCGACAAAGAAGGAAGTAGTTACGATTCTTAGAGCTGTTCACAAATATAAAGATTCCCGGGAACAGTTTGAGCAGAGAACGCATAAGAGATTGATTGATATCATCACACCGACTCAGAAGACTGTAGACGCATTATCCAGATTGGAGATGCCTGCTGGTGTGTACATCGACATCAAGATGAAAACAAAATAATTAATGATGGAAATTATCCTTAGTGTTGAGGAAGTATATAGATTGCCGCTCGGCAAGGTTACCGAATCAATACATCTAGGATGATTGCACATACAGTGTAATCCGCTGTAGATGAAACAGGAGGTAAATATGAAGAAAGCGATTTTAACAACCAAAGTTGGAATGACTCAGATTTTCAACGAAGATGGAGTTTTGACTCCGGTGACAGTTCTTCAGGCTGGCCCATGTGTGGTAACACAGGTTAAGACTGTAGAAAATGATGGATACGCTGCAGTTCAGGTTGGATTCGGCGATATCAGAGAAAAATTAGTGAACAAACCGATGAAGGGCCATTTTGCAAAAGCAGGCGTTGCTCCGAAGAGATTTGTTCGGGAATTCAGATTAGAAGATGCTGAAAGCTATGCTGTAGGTCAGGAGATCAAGGCAGATGTTTTTGCTGCCGGCGATAAGATTGATGCTACTGCCAAGTCCAAAGGTAAAGGCTTCCAGGGCGCAATTAAGAGACACGGACAGTCCAGAGGACCTATGGCTCATGGTTCCAAATACCACAGACATGCAGGTTCCAACGGTTCCGCAACAACACCGGGCCGCGTTTTCAAAGGAAAGAAAATGCCGGGACATATGGGTGCAGTAAGAATCACTGTTCAGAACCTTGAGGTTGTCAGAGTTGATGCTGAACAGAACTTAATCTTAGTTAAAGGTGCGGTGCCGGGACCTAAGAAATCTTTAGTAATGATTAAGGAATCAACCAAAGCCTAATGAGCTTTGAGGAAGGAGGACATACAGATGGCAAATGTATCTGTTTATAATATCGAAGGCAATCAGATTGGCGAGATGGAATTAAGCGATGCTGTGTTTGGCGTTGAGATCAACGAACATCTTTTACACATGGCTGTTGTAAATCATCTTGCTGCAAAACGCCAGGGAACGCAGAGCGCAAAAACCCGTTCTGAGGTCAGCGGCGGAGGAAAGAAACCATGGAGACAGAAAGGAACCGGTCATGCAAGACAGGGTTCAACAAGAGCTCCGCAGTGGACAGGCGGTGGCGTTGTATTTGCTCCGAAGCCAAGAGATTATTCTTTCAAATTAAATAAAAAAGAAAAGAGAGCGGCTCTTAAATCCGCATTATCTTCCAGAGTTGCTGAAAACAAAATGATCGTTTTGGATGCGTTCAATATGGAAGAGATCAAGACAAAGAAATTCAAAGCTGTTATGGATGCTTTAAAAGTTTCCAAAGCATTGGTGGTTGTTGATAATAATAACAATGTTGTATTATCCGCAAGAAATATTCCGGATGTGAAGACAGCTTCCACAAGCACAATCAACGTATACGATATTCTGAAATATGACACATTAGTGGTTACTCAGGATGCAGTTGCTACAATCCAGGAGGTGTACGCATAATGGCTGATATTAAATATTATGACGTAATCCTTAAACCAGTGATTACAGAAAAGAGTATGAACCAGATGGCTGAGAAAAAATACACTTTCTTGGTGCATCCGCAGGCAACAAAAAGCCAGGTAAAAGAAGCTGTTGAAAAAATGTTCGAAGGAACAAAAGTCGCAAGCGTGAACACAATGAACTGCGAAGGCAAAAACAAACGCCGCGGCATGGTTTACGGAAAAACAGCAAAAACAAAAAAAGCAATCGTTAAATTAACAGAAGACAGCAAAGATATTGAAATCTTCGCCGGACTGTAAGACTTGTTAATGTTAATAAGATCTGCTGAAACTATAAAATATACGCAAACAAGCGTGACAATAAATCAGACACTTGAAAGGAGTGAACATAATGGGTATTAAGACATTTAACCCATATACACCTTCCAGAAGACATATGACCGGCTCTGATTTCGCGGAGATCACAAAATCCACACCGATGAAATCCTTAGTTGCCAAAAAGAAAAAAACAGCCGGCCGTAATAATCAGGGGAAAATTACAGTTAGACATCATGGCGGCGGCGCAAAACAGAAATATAGAATTATCGACTTTAAGAGAAACAAAAAAGATGGTATTCCTGCTACAGTTAAAGCGATCGAATACGATCCGAACAGAACAGCAAATATCGCTTTGATCTGCTATGCAGACGGTGAATATTCCTATATCCTGGCTCCAAACGGACTTCAGGTTGGAATGAAAGTTATGAGCGGTGCCGGCGCTGAAGTCAGAGTGGGCAACTGCCTGCCGCTTTCTGAAATTCCTGTTGGTACTCAGGTACACAACATTGAGTTATATCCTGGCAAGGGTGGCCAGCTGGTTCGTTCCGCTGGTAACGCTGCTCAGTTAATGGCTAAAGAAGGAAAATATGCAACCCTTAGATTACCATCCGGTGAAATGAGAATGGTACCGATTAACGGCCGTGCTACGATCGGACAGGTTGGCAATACAGATCACGAGCTGATCAACATCGGTAAAGCCGGTCGTAAACGTCACATGGGTATCCGCCCGACAGTCCGCGGTTCTGTTATGAACCCGAATGACCATCCACACGGTGGTGGTGAAGGACGTGCGCCAATCGGACGTTCTGGCCCAATGACTCCATGGGGCAAACCGGCACTGGGCCTTAAGACTCGTAAGAAGAACAAGAAATCCAATAAGATGATTGTTCGCAGACGCGATGGAAGCATGATTAAATAAGAATAATCTAAGGAGGTAAGACGCATGTCTAGATCATTAAAAAAAGGACCATTTGCAGATGCAAGCTTACTTAAAAAAGTAGCCGCTATGAACGCTGCAGGCGACAAGTCTGTTATTAAGACCTGGTCCCGCCGTTCTACAATCTTCCCGCAGATGGTTGGACATACAATTGCTGTACATGATGGCAGAAAACATGTTCCGGTATATGTTACTGAAGATATGGTTGGTCATAAATTAGGAGAATTCGTTGCCACTCGTACTTACAGAGGACATGGCAAGGATGAAAAGAAAGCAAGACGTTAGTTTGAAAGGAGGTTTTATCCATGGCTAAAGGACATAGAAGTCAGATTAAGAGAGAAAGAAATGCGAATAAAGATACGCGGCCAAGCGCAAAGTTATCCTATGCCAGAGTATCCGTTCAGAAAGCGTGCTTCGTTCTCGATGCGATCAGAGGCAAGGATGTAAAAACAGCATTAGCAATTTTGGCATACAACCCAAGATATGCTTCTACAGTTATAGAGAAATTATTGAAATCTGCAATTGCAAATGCAGAGAACAACAATGGAATGAACCCAGATAACTTATTCATTGAAGAGTGCTATGCAGATAAAGGACCTACAATGAAGAGAATTCAGCCGAGAGCACAGGGCAGAGCTTATCGAATCGAAAAGAGAACAAGCCATATTACCATTGTGCTGAATGAGAGATAGGAGGAAAATCATGGGACAGAAAGTTAATCCTCACGGCCTCAGAGTCGGAATTATTAAGGATTGGGATTCCAGATGGTATGCAGAAGCTGATTTTGCAGATAATCTGGTAGAAGATTATGAGATCAGAAAATACCTTAAAAAGAGATTATACAATTCAGGTGTAGCTAAAATCGAAATCGAAAGAGCATCTGACCGTCTGAAAATTATCATCTACACAGCAAAACCTGGTGTAGTTATCGGTAAAGGTGGTTCTGAGATCGAAAAAGTTAAGAAAGAACTTCAGAAGTTCACAGATAAAAAATTACTTCTTGACATCAAAGAAGTAAAGAGACCAGAAAGAGATGCTCAGCTTGTCGCTGAAAACATCGCCGCTCAGTTGGAAAATCGTATTTCTTTCCGTAGAGCAATGAAATCTGCAATGCAGAGAACAATGAGAGCTGGATGCCAGGGTATTAAGACTTCCGTATCCGGTCGTCTTGGCGGAGCTGATATGGCTCGTACAGAATTCTACAGCGAAGGTACTATTCCGCTTCAGACACTTCGTGCTGACATTGATTACGGATTTGCAGAAGCTGATACAACTTATGGTAAAGTTGGTGTTAAAACATGGATTTACCATGGAGAAGTACTTCCAGTAAAGGGAACAAAGGAAGGGAGCGATAAATAATGTTAATGCCTAAAAGAGTTAAACGTCGTAAGCAGTTCCGTGGTACTATGAAAGGAAAGGCAACACGTGGCAATAAAATTTCTTATGGTGAATATGGTATCGTAGCCTTGGAGCCAGGTTGGATTAAGTCAAACCAGATTGAGGCAGCCCGTATCGCTATGACACGTTACATTAAACGTGGTGGTAAAGTTTGGATCAAAATTTTCCCAGATAAACCAGTAACTACAAAACCTGCTGAAACACGTATGGGTTCCGGTAAAGGGTCCCTTGAATACTGGGTAGCAGTTGTTAAGCCGGGCCGTGTAATGTTTGAAATTGCCGGTGTGTCTGAAGAAGTGGCCAGAGAGGCTCTTCGTCTTGCAACACATAAGCTTCCTGTAAAATGTAAAGTTGTTTCTCGCGAAGACTTAGAAGGCGGTGATAACAGTGAAAATTAATGTATATGTAGAAGATTTAAAAAAGAAATCAGCTGCAGAATTAAATGACGAATTAGTAGCTGCTAAAAAGGAACTTTTCAACCTGAGATTCCAGAACGCAACAAATCAGTTAGATAACACAAGCAGAATCAAAGAAGTTCGCAGAAACATCGCAAGAATTCAGACAGTTATCTCTGAAAAAGCGAACGCTGCACAGTAATCTGGAAAGGAGGAATTTGTTGTGGAAAGAAACCTTAGAAAAGTAAGAGTTGGAAGAGTAGTCAGCAATAAGATGGATAAAACGATCGTTGTTGCTATTGAAGACCGTGTAAAACATCCTCTTTATAAGAAGATTGTTAATAGAACTTACAAATTGAAAGCTCACGATGAAGCAAATGAATGTAACATTGGTGACAGAGTAAAAGTGATGGAAACAAGACCGTTATCCAAAGATAAGAGATGGAGACTTGTGGAAATCGTTGAAAAAGCTAAATAATTGGTTTTGGATTAAGGAGGTAACGTCATGATTCAACAGGAGACTAGACTTCGTGTTGCTGACAATACAGGTGCAAAAGAATTACTCTGCATCCGCGTATTAGGTGGTTCAACAAGAAGATATGCGAATATCGGTGACATTATCGTTGCTTCGGTCAAAGATGCAACACCAGGCGGTGTTGTAAAGAAGGGCGATGTTGTTAAAGCCGTTGTAGTTCGTACTGTAAAGGGTGCCCGCCGTAAAGACGGTTCATATATCAGATTCGATGAAAATGCTGCAGTTATCATCAAGGATGATAATAATCCAAGAGGAACTCGTATTTTTGGACCTGTAGCCAGAGAACTGAGAGAGAAACAGTTTATGAAGATTGTTTCCCTGGCACCGGAAGTACTTTAAGGAGGCGCCAACCATGATGAAAATTAAGAGAGATGACCTTGTAAAGGTAATCGCAGGTAAAGATAAAGGTAAAGAAGGCAAAGTTATTGCTGTAAATCATAAAAAAGGTACTGTTCTTGTAGAAGGTGTGAATATGGTTACAAAACATACAAAACCATCTCCTCAGAATCAGGCCGGCGGCATCGTTACTCAGGAAGCCCCGATCGATGCGTCCAATGTTATGTATGTTTACAAAGGAAAAGCAACACGTGTCGGTTTTGCTGAGAAAGACGGCAAAAAAGTTCGTATTGCTAAGCATAAAGACTTCAAAGGCGAAGTTATTGACTAATTGAGAAGGGAGGTTATTCGCGGTGAGTAGATTAAAAGATATGTACTACAATGAAATCGTTCCGGCAATGATTTCAAAGTTTGGATATAAAAATGTTATGCAGGTACCGAAAATCGATAAAATCGTTTTGAACATGGGCGTTGGCGAAGCTAAAGACAACGCTAAAGTTCTGGAATCTGCTGTAAAAGATATGGAAATTATTGCAGGTCAGAAAGCTATTACGACCAAAGCAAAAAATTCCGTTGCCAACTTCAAGATCAGAGAGGGTATGGCTATTGGATGTAAGACAACTCTGAGAGGCGAAAAGATGTATGAGTTCGCAGATCGTCTGATTAACCTTGCACTGCCACGTGTACGTGACTTTAGAGGTGTAAATCCGGATGCGTTTGACGGAAGAGGTAACTACGCTTTAGGTATTAAAGAACAATTAATCTTCCCTGAAATCGAGTATGACAAAGTTGATAAGGTTAGAGGTATGGATGTTATTTTCGTTACAACAGCCCATACAGATGAAGAAGCTCGTGAATTATTAAGATTATTTGGCATGCCATTTAAAAAGTAGTTAGGAGGGAAATCCATGGCTAAAACAGCGATGAAAGTTAAACAGCAGCGCCCACAGAAATTCTCTACCAGAGAATACAATCGTTGCAGAATCTGCGGACGTCCGCATGCATATTTAAGAAAATATGGAATCTGCCGTGTATGCTTCCGTGAACTGGCATACAA
>NZ_DBGCTU010000003.1:0-84627 GCF_048388605.1 Frisingicoccus sp.
GAGGAGATGGTTGTCGTTAGCCATCTTTTTCTCTTTTTATAGAAAAATTTCAGGGAGGTATGTGACTCGGACGAGTCACATACCTCCCTGTTTAGAACTGTCTATTAACCGACAGCCCCTTTTGGTTATCTAAATTAGCCAACCGGTGTCGGCGCTGTCGGGTCAGCCGGTGTTGTTGGTGTTGTTGGTGTTGTCGGCGGTGTGATCGGAGGCTCCGTACTCGGAGTTGTTGTCGGCGGTGTTTCCGAATTCGTGCTTTCAACGGATTCGGTTTCCGGAGGACATTTACATGAAAAACTCGGTATCTGAGACCATGAACTGTACTCCTTATAGGAAGTTTCCTTTGAATTTTCATTGGCGATACCGCCGCAGACATTACAGATCGTCGCACCGACATGATCGTTGCAATAGCCGCTTGGCAGGGCCGATAAATCAAAGTATTCAGTGACTGCCGTACATACGGAGGTTCCGACAAGTTTTCCGGATTTGGAGCAGACTGTCCGTGTTCCGACGCTGTCCGGCACGGTGAAGGAAGTCGGTTCATAACCACATTCCGAATCAATCCGGCCCATGATTCTTCCCCATAAGATTTCATGTTCAGATTCACTTAACTGGCCTTCCATCGAATAAGCCTGATCGTAGCCAAGCCAGATTCCTGCGGTGAGATACGGAGTATAGCCGACAAACCACAGGTCCTTACTGTCGCTGGTTGTACCGGTTTTTCCGGCGATATCCATGCCATAATCCATTCCATATGCGACGGGACCGCCGGTACCCTGGGTAATAACATCTCTCATGGCGCTTGTCAGCAGGTAGGCCGTGGATTCTTTAATGACCTGCTCGCCTTCCGGATTCGTATTATCCAGAAGAACGTTGCCGTCGCGGTCGAGAACCTTTGAGTAGAAGACCGGCCGAACATATTTACCGCCGTTGGCGATGGCTGCATAGGCGCCGGTCATTTCCAGATTGGTGACGCCATAGGTCAAACCGCCGAGGGCGAAGGATTCTACATAATCGCTGTCCGTCAGCGTGGTGATGCCGAGCTTGCGGCAGTAATCGATCGCAAGATCCGGGCCGACATCTTCCACGAAGAATTTTGTTGTGACCACGTTCATGGACTGGGTGATGGCTTTACGCACCGTTGTCAGTCCCCAGTAACCGGAATACCAGTTGCTCGGCGTATAGCCGGACGGAGTCGTATAAGGCGCATCCATCGTTGAACTTGCCAGTGTCATTCCGGCGGCGTCAATTCCCGGGAGATAGCATCCGAGAATCTTGAAACAGGAACCCGGCTGGCGGGTGGCCTGAGTTTCACGGCTGAAGGACAAGCTTTCCTGCTTTTCATTACGGCCGCCGGCAATCGCCTTGACTTCACCTGTGTGCTGATCCATCAGTACAAAGGAGGACTGCATGGCGTACGGCTGATAGAAACTTTCGGCCAGGGTGTTTTCCTCGGTGATACCCAATGCTTCTTTATAATGATTGATATCGCCCCAGGCTTCATCCGCATTGTTGTAGATCAGCCTGAAGCTGGAATTTTCATTGTTCCAATACCAGTACTGCATGGTGAGCTGGTCGTAATTCGAGGTGCTTCCGTCTTCCTCAAGAACAGAACAGCGCCACTCAAGGCCGAGGGCATTATTGTAACCAAAGTTGGAGTCATCGCGGTATTCTTCATCCACGATATTCTGCATCTGATTGTCCTGGGCGAGATATACTTTTAAACCGCCGCCGTAAAGCTTATTGACGGCCTGCTCGGAGGTGTAGCCGAGTTTTTCCTCCAAATCCTGGAGAACCTGGCGGATAGCCGCATCTTCATAATAGGTGAACACGCGATGATTGTCACTCTGCTCTTCGGCGCGGGCGGCAATACGCTCATAAACATTGTCTGCCATAGCCTCGTCATATTCTGCCTGAGTCAGATAACCCTGCTCAAGCATATCGTTTAAAGTTTTATCCCGGCGCTCTTTATTTTCTTCCGGGTAGGATATCGGGTCGTACCAGGTCGGACTCTTGGCAATACCTGCCAGAACCGCCGCTTCCGAAGCGTTGACTTCCGAGCAGGATTTACCGAAGTATCTCTGGGAAGCCGCTTCAACACCATAGGTGGATGCCCCAAGGTTGATCGTATTCAGATAAGCTTCCAGAATCTGATCCTTGGACATGGTTTTTTCAAGTTCGAGGGCCAGATACTGTTCCTGAAATTTACGTTTAAATTTTAAAAGCAGTGAATCCTCATCACCGCCGCCAAAGACATTGATCTTTAAAAGCTGCTGAGTGATGGTACTTGCGCCTTCGGAAAAATCGCCGGAGGTAATGCCGACGAAGAAGGCCCGGACAATACCCTTCGGGTCAATACCGTTGTGTTCCCTGAAACGGGCGTCTTCCAAAGCGATAAAAGCATTCTGAAGAACTTCTGGTATTTCATTGATACTTTTTTGGATACGGTTTGTCTCCGGCTGATAGAGCTGAGTCAGAAGATTTCCATCTCTGTCATAAATAAAAGACTTATAGCCCTCAGGAATAACATCTTCCACACTGATCTGGGGGGCGCTGTCCAATACGCCCCGGAGTCCTCCGACGGCGGCAGCAATGCCCATGACGCCGACGGCGATCAGAGCGAAAATAAAAATGCGGAATATATTAAAACTGACTTTATGTTTGGCTTTAGGAATATCAGAACGTATATGTTTTTCTTTTTTCTGTGTTCCGTGTTTACTGTAGTCCATAAAATTTTAGCCTCCTTTACAAATGTACATTATAACAAAGATATGCAGTGAAAGCAAAGAAAATTTTGAATTATGGCCGATTTAATGGTACACTGTGTAGTATATTACATAAAATCGAAAGGATTTGAGCAGGATGGACAAAATTAAAATTGTTTATCGGGGCGGCGAGGGAGAGATCGTTGAAAAAAAATCCCGCTTTATAGCAACAGTATGCCCGATTCATTCGGAAGAAGACGCCGTAATATTTATAGAGAAGATAAAAAAGAAATACTGGGATGCCCGGCATAACTGTCACGCCTTTATTCTGGGAGAAAGAAATGAGATTTCCAGATGCAGCGATGACGGCGAACCGTCGGGGACGGCGGGAAAGCCGATGCTGGACGTGCTTCTGGGCGCCGGGCTGCATAATGTATGCGTGGTCGTAACACGGTATTTCGGCGGGACCCTTCTTGGAACGGGGGGACTGGTGAGGGCCTACAGTCAGGCGGTTCAGGCGGGACTGGAAAACAGTCTGATCGTGGAGAAAAAACTATGCCGTCGGATGAAAATTTATACAGATTATAACGGAATTGGGAAAATTCAGTATATTCTCGGGAAAAGTCCGGCAATTACCCTGAATACGGAATATACGGAAAGAGTAGTCGTGGAAATATTGATAGAAAAAGGGAATTTTGACAGCCTCTGTAAAGAAATTGTGGAAGCGACCAGTGGAAGGGCGGAACTGGAAATGTTGGATGAATGTTATTGTGCTGTGGCCGAAGGCGAAGTGATTATTTTTTAATGTATTTTTATACGAAAATACTTGCATTTTATAGCCTGTCCATGTATACTGAAGAATGTTAAATATTTAGAGAGTCAATTATCAGGAGGAGAGAAATTATGAAAAGAATGGTAAGTTTAGCATGCGTGCTGGCGCTGGCTGTATCGATGATGGCCGGCTGCGGCTCCAAAAAAGAAGAGACAAAGGCTGCAGAGACAACCGCGGAAACAACTGCGGAAACAACCGCAGAGACTGCCGGAGAGAGTGCAGCTGCCGGAGATTCCGGAAAACTGATCATGGCTACGGAAGCCGGATTTGCGCCATATGAATATACAGAAGATGGACAGACAGTTATCGGCGTGGATGTGGATATCGCCAATGAGATCGCAAAGGCGATGGGCAAAGAACTGGAAATCCAGAATATGACCTTTGACGGCGCGTTGCTGGCGGTACAGCAGGGTGTTGTTGACTTTGCGGCAGCAGGTATCTCCGTAACGCCGGCGCGTCAGGAAGAAATGGATTTCACCATTGAATACGCAACATCCAGACAGGTGGTTGTTGTTAAAAAGGATGCGGGCAAGCTTGCCTCTGTTGAAGATGTTCAGGCAGGCACGGTTGTCGGCGTTCAGACAGGGACAACAGCAGATTTCTATTGCGGTGATGAAGGATGTGAAGTAAAACAGTACGGCAAATACGCGGAAGCCGCCATGGAACTGAAGAATGATAAAATTGACTGTATCGTTATGGATTCCCTGCCTGCAGAACAGCTTGTCGCAGCCAATGATGATCTGGAAATCCTTGAAGGCGAGCTTTTCACAGATAAATATGCGATTGCCGTAAAGAAAGGCAACACTGAATTGCTGGATCAGATGAATGAAGTATTGCAGAAACTTGTAGATGAAGGTAAGGTTGACGAATTCACGATCAATCATACAACAAAATAAGATTGAGGTAACGGTGTGGGTAATTGGTTTATATCAGCATGGGAAAGAATAGAAAAGGCTTTTCTGGTAAGCGACCGTTATGTGGCTTATCTGGACGGTTTTAAGACAACTTTAATTATATCGCTTTTTGCGGTACTGCTTGGCGTGGCCGTCGGATTGATTTTGGCCGTGATCAAATATACGGCGAATCATGTGGAGAAAAATATCATATTGACATTTCTCAACTGGATAGCCAATATCTATATCGGTATTATCCGGGGAACTCCGGTTTATGTTCAGCTTCTTATCATTTATTTTATCATCTTTGCGAAGATGGATACATCGCCGATCGTTGCCGCGGTGCTCTGTTTCGGAATCAATTCCAGCGCCTATGTGGCTGAGATCATCCGTGCGGGCATTGAGGCCGTGGATGCCGGACAGATGGAGGCCGGCCGGTCCCTCGGACTGGGATGGGGGCAGACGATGGTCAGCATCATCATGCCGCAGGCCATTAAAAATATCCTTCCGGCCCTCGGCAACGAATTTATTGTATTGATCAAGGAGACGGCGATCGTCGGAACGATTGCCGTGCGGGATGTGACAAAGGCTGCTCAGAATGTGGGCGCGATCACCTATGATCTGCTGCCGCCTCTTCTGATCACCGCTGCCATGTATCTGGTGGTTGTTATCATTCTTACCAAGTTACTGGCAATATTTGAAAGGAGGCTGGCCCAGAGTGATAGACGTTAAGCATCTTGATAAAGCCTTTGGGGACAATCATGTTCTTAAGGATTTAAATGAACATATTGATCAGGGAGAAAAGGTCGTTATCGTTGGCCCTTCCGGTTCGGGCAAGAGTACATTCTTACGGTGCCTGAATTTAATGGAAAAACCAACCTCCGGACATATTGTTTTTGAGGGAAAGGATATCACGGAGGCAAAATCCAAAGAGGTCAATCAGATCCGGCAGAAGATGGGGATGGTATTTCAGCATTTTAATCTGTTCCCTCATTTGACGATTAGAGAGAATATCACGCTGGCGCCGATCAAGCTTAAGCTTATGACCCGGGAAGAGGCGGATAAAAAAGCGATGAAACTTTTGAAGCGGGTAGGGCTTGAGGATAAGGCTGACGCCTATCCGGCGCAGCTTTCCGGCGGACAAAAGCAGCGTATCGCCATTGTGCGAAGCCTGGCGATGAATCCGGAAGTCATGCTTTTTGATGAGCCGACTTCGGCGCTGGATCCGGAAATGGTCGGCGAGGTTTTGGATCTTATGAAGCAGCTGGCTGATGAGGGAATGACGATGGTGGTTGTTACTCATGAGATGGGATTTGCCCGGGAAGTCGCCTCCAGAGTTATGTTTATGGCTGACGGTTATATTCTTGAGCAGAATACACCGGAAGAATTTTTTGGGAATCCTCAGAATGACCGGTTGAAGGATTTCCTTTCCAAAGTATTATAATAAAAAATAAATCGCTGTATCAGAGATCATTAAAGTTCTGATGCAGCGATTTTTTTAGATGGACAGCCGGTTTTGTTTACGCCAGTCCCTCGGGGATATGCCGTAAATATTTTTAAAGGCCCTGGAAAAGTGAAGCTGGTTATCATAGCCGACGGCGGAACTGATGTCCCCGATGGACAGCTGGGTCAGCTTCAGCAGTTCGCAGGCCTTGATCATCCGATAGTTCAGCAAAAATTCCTGAGGCGATTTTCCGACGGCATTTTTAAATATTTTTCCGAAATAGCTGCGGTTCAGACCGCAGGTAGAGGCGATATCCTCTACAGAAATATCATTTTGAAAGTTCTGTTCGATAAATGACAGGGCTTCTTTAACATAGAAGTCCTGCAGTTTGCTGCCCTTGGGAACATTCGGAAGAGCGGCGGAACGGGTCATATAATCCATAAACAGGTAGAGATGGCCGATCAAATGAAACGGCGCCGCACTTTTATTATGGATAATATACATCATTTCTTTCATCATTTCTTCGCGCAGATCCTTGAATTTCGCATGGTATACGGGATGATCCATCGATATGCCCGCGATTTCAACGGCTTCTTTGACCCGGAGTCCGTCAAATTCCAGCCAGACATATTCCCATGGCAGATTCTGATCAGCGGTATAAGTTGTAACCTGACCGGGGAAGATCATAAAGCCCTGGCCGCTTTTGATCTGATAGACACGGGTGATCCCTTTACTGTCATCAGCCCGGAGTTCTCCGGTGCCGGAAATCACATAATGGAAGAGAAAATGATTTCGGGCTGCCGGGCCGAAGGAGTGGGATGGGGTGCATTTTTCCCAACCGAACTGGTAAAGACCGAGGTCCACAAAAGTTTCATTGGGAAAGATGGAAAAAATCCAGTTTTCCATAGGGAAGCCTCCTTTATAAATGGACGGATTGTTTGGGCTCTCTTACAATTATAACCTGAAATATACCAAAATGCTAGATGACTTTATTGATACTATAGAAAAATAGCATAAAGGTATATAAACCCATAAAAGGTGCTATTTAGCAGACGCATAATGGCATGTTATAATAAAATCAGCACAGATAAACAGCTTTTTCTTGAAAAGGAGAGAGGGAAAAATGAGAAGTAAGAAGCGATTAAGTGTCCTTCTGATTTCTGCGATTGCGGCATCGGCGTTGTTGACAGCCTGCGGCGGTGCCGATAAATCGGCAGATGGAAAGACCGTCATTGAGTTGGTTCATTACAAGCCGGAAGCGGTTGCGGTATTTGAACAATTGGAACAGCAATTTAATGAGACTCATGATGATATCCTGTTGAAGATCGAGTCGCCAAATGATGCGATGACCATCTTAAAGACACGGTTTACAAGGGAAGATTATCCGGATATCATCGGTATTGGGGGTGACATTAATTATTCCTATTTTGTGGATGCGGAAATCCTGGCAGATGTTTCGGATTACGCAGGACTTTCCACAATAAAATCCTCCTATGTAGATATTCTGGAGGGATTGGAGTTCGTTCCGACGGAGGGAACCTACGGTGTGCCTTATGTGGCAAATGCAGCGGGTATTCTTTATAACAGAGATATGTTTAAAGAGCACGGATGGGAAATCCCGGAAACATGGGATGAACTGATGGCGCTTTGCGAAGAGATCCAGGACGACGGAATGCTCCCGTTTTATTTCGGTTTTAAGGATACATGGACATGTCTGGCTCCATGGAATGCTCTGGCTGTCGATCTGGCCGATGCGGATATATGCAAGCAGGTCAACAGGGGCGAGGCGAATTTTACGGATGCTTATAGAGAAACGGCAGAGAAAATGCTGGAGCTCATAAAATACGGAGAGTCGGGACCTTTTGCCTACGGTTATAATGATGCGTGTACGGCTTTTGCCAATGGGGATTCAGCGATGTTTGCCATCGGAAGTTATGCGGTTCCTCAGATTAAATCCGTGAATCCGGATATGAATATCGATTCCTTTGTTATGCCGGGAAGTAATAATAAAGAGGAAAATGTTTTGAATTCAGGTGTGGATTTACAATTTTGTATTACAAGCGAATGTAAAAATAAGGAAGCTGCTTATGAAGTGCTGGATTTCCTCTTAGAACATGATAATGTACAGGCTTATCTGGATAACCAGAATGCGGTCCCTTGCAAAGATGAAGAATTTGAACTTGCATCGGAAGTTGACGGCATGAGGGAATATATTTCCGAAGGAAAAATGACAGATTATCAGGATCATTATTATCCGTCGGAAATGGCGGTGGACGCCCAGATTCAGACTTTGTTGATCGAACAGGATGTGGATGCGTTCCTGGCGAAATTTGATAAGGACTGGACACGGTATAATCGGGATATCATCCAAATGGTTAAAGATTACGAAGCCAAACACGGAGAATAATGTGAAAGGAGAGGGAACAATGAAAGATAAGAAAAAAATGAACGAAACAAAACGGGCGTTTTTGCTGATGACGATCCCGATACTTTTACTGTTTATTGGCTTTAATACGATTCCGTTGATCCGTGGTTTTATCTATAGTTTTACAAATTATAAAGGATATGGAAGTTACGACTGGGTCGGCCTTCGAAATTATATTGATCTGTTTCAGGATGCCCGTGTCGGGAAATCCTATCTGTTTACGATCAAGCTGGCCCTGGTGACGACGATTGTCGTGAATATTATCAGCCTGGTTCTGGCCCTTGGGCTGAACAGCAAGATTAAATTTAAAAGCGCTTTAAGAGGTTTCTATTTTATTCCTCAGATTTTGGGCGCATTGGTTGTCGGCTATATTTTCAATTACTTTTTTGCCTATATTCTGCCGGCATTTATGCAGATGCTCGGCGGCGACGGCACGAGTATATTGGCCAGCACAAAGTGGGCCTGGGTGGGAATTGTGATCGTATGTGCATGGCAGTCCATCGCGATGAACACGATCATCTACATATCAGGCCTGCAGACGGTACCGGAGGATGTTTATGAAGCCGGTGCTATTGACGGCGCTTCCGGATGGATCAAATTTAAAAAGTTAACTTTCCCGTTGATTCTTCCGTTCTTCAGTATTAATATGGTGCTGTGCATGAAGAATTTCCTGATGGTATTCGATCAGATCGTAGCGTTGACAAAGGGTGGTCCTGCCCAGAGTACAGAGTCTATTTCTTACTTGATTTATAACAATGGTATGGCGGGCGGACAGTTCGGCTTTCAGAGTGCGAACGCCGTTATCTTCTTTATCATGATCGTTATTATTTCTGTGGTGCAGATGACCGTTACAGGTAAGAAGGAGGAGCAGTTATAATGAAAAGAAAAAGTGATATAAACTGGCCGGTAACCATACTGTTGATCCTCGGATTGGTCACCATTATATTTCCTCTGTATATGACTGTTGTCATTGCTTTTAAGCAGCCGAGTGAAATGACAAACAGTATTTCAGGAATCTTATCTCTCCCGAAGAGCTGGAGCCTTGATAATTTTGCCGAGGCCATGCGGGTAACGGATTTCTGGCATTCATTATTGAACAGTGTGCTTGTTACGGGCGTTACCGTGGTTATTTCCATCGTGGTTCATTCGCTGATCGGTTATGCCATCGGCCGCAACAAGGCAAAGAGCAAATTTTATAAATTCGTATACTTATTCATCGTCAGCGGTATGTTCGTACCATTTGCCATTTTGATGATGCCTCTGGTCAAGCAGACAGCCCAGCTGGGAATTGCAAATATTGTTGGTGTTATTATTTGTTATGTGGTATTCTATATGCCGATGAATGTGTTATTATATTCAGGATATCTGACAAATATTCCGGTAGCGCTGGAAGAAGCGGCGCGGGTGGACGGTGCGAGCACCTGGACGACCTATTGGCGTATTATTTTTCCGATCATGAAACCAATGCATGCCACGGTTGCCGTACTGACGGCATTGGGAACGTGGAATGACGTTATGACGCCGTTGGTCATCATGTCCGGCAGCGGCATGAATACATTGCCGCTGGCTCAGATGACATTCCAAACCCAGTTCGGAGCAAATTACAATCTTGCGTTTGCTTCTTACTTATTGGCGTTGCTGCCGTTGTTGATTTTCTATCTGATTTGTCAGAAACAGATTTTGAACGGCGTCGTAAACGGTGCTGTAAAGTAATAGAAGGAGTGGCAACATGGCAATACTTTTTGAGAGTGACAAAAATATTTTTACGATTCATACGGATAACTCAACCTATCAGATGCAGGTGGATAAATATGGATTTCTGCTGCACCTGTATTATGGAAGAAGAACGGAAGGGACAATGGATTATCTGCTGACCTATGCGGACCGGGGATTCTCGGGAAACCCATATGATGTGGGCCCGGATCGGACCTATTCCATGGATGCTCTGCCTCAGGAATTTCCATGTCAGGGGAACGGGGATTTTCGAAGCCCCGCCATATCTGTAAAGAATGGGGACGGTTCCTATGGCTGTGATTTGAGATATCAGGGTTATGAAATTAAAAAAGGAAAATATGGGATCAAAGGATTGCCAGCAGTGTATGCCGACGAAACAGAAGCGGAGACACTGGAGATTCTTTTGGAGGATACGGTGACAAAGCTTCAGGTGGTTCTTTTATACGGCGTGCTTCCGGAATGTGATGTGATCACACGCAGTGCCCGGATCATCAATGCCGGAGAGGACAGCCTGCATTTAGAAAAAGTCCAGAGTGCCTGTCTCGATTTTGTGACAGGAAATTATGATATCATCAGTTTTTACGGTCGTCATGCGATGGAACGCAATTTTCAGAGAATACCTGTATCTCACGGCTCTTTTAAGATCGGAAGCCGCCGGGGAACTTCCAGTCATCAGTATAATCCGCTGATGATTCTGGCCCGCCCGGATACAAATGAAGATTTCGGCGGTTGTTATGCCCTTTCCTTTGTGTACAGCGGCAGCTTTCAGGGAGAAGCGGAGATGGATCAGTATCATCAGATCCGGGTGCTTCTGGGGCTGCAGGAAGAGCAGTTTTCCTATCCGTTGGGAGCGGGAGATACCTTTTATGTCCCGGAGACCATTCTCACCTACAGCAGTCAGGGACTTGGAAGGTTATCCCGGAATCTCCACAGATGCTGTCGGAAACATTTGTGCCGGGGAAAATATAAAGAGGCGGCCCGTCCGATCCTTGTCAACAGCTGGGAAGCGGCTTATTACCATTTCGACGGCAGGATGCTTTATGATCTGGCAGCTTCCGCGGCGGATCTCGGTATTGAGATGCTGGTGATGGATGACGGATGGTTTGGGAAGCGAAATGATGATAACAGCAGTCTGGGCGACTGGGTTGTCAATGAAGAAAAGTTAGGAGAACCTTTAAAAGATTTTATAGAAAAAATTAATCAACTCGGGATGAAATTCGGAATCTGGTTTGAGCCGGAATGTGTCAATGAGGACAGCGATCTGTTTCGAACCCATCCGGACTGGGCCCTTCGGATGCCGGGCAGGAAACCGGTTATGGGGCGGAATCAGTTGATCCTGGATTTTACGAGAAAAGAAGTTGTGGATGCTATTTTTGATCAGGTCTGCCGGGTGCTTGATCAGGGGAATATCGAGTATCTGAAATGGGATATGAACCGAAGCATGAGTGATATGTATTCGGCAGCTTCCGGGGAGCAGGGGCGGATAGCCTATGATTATATGATCGGCCTTTATGATTTCCTGGAGCGGCTCATGGCCCGTTATCCGAATCTTCTGATCGAGGGCTGCAGCGGCGGCGGCGGACGTTTTGACGCGGGAATGTTGTATTATACGCCGCAGATCTGGTGCAGCGATAATACGGATGCCCTGGACCGGCTTCGGATCCAGTATGGGACTTCCTTTGGTTATCCGGCCGGGACGGTCGGCTCCCATGTTTCCGTGTCGCCGAATGAGCAGACAGGCCGTATCACTTCGCTGGAAACCCGGGGGATCGTGGCGATGGCGGGAGTGTTCGGCTATGAAATGAGTTTTGCCGATCTGACCGAAAAAGAGAAAGATATCATCCGGGAACAGATCAAAAAGTATCGCAGCTATGCACCGCTTGTGCAGAATGGTCTTTATTACCGGTTGAGCAATCCATTTGAGGATGAATTGGCTGCCTGGGAATTTGTATCTGAGGACGGTGCGGAAGTGTTGGCCAGTGTTGTTATGCTTGAGATTCACGGCAATATGACCGCCAGTTATGTACGGTTCAAGGGGCTGGAAAGCGGAAGATTCTATCAGGAACAGGAGAGCGGACGCATTTATGGTGCGGATGCTCTGATGGAGGTTGGACTTCCGCTGCCTCTTAAATGCGGAGAGTATCAGGCGTATCAATATTATTTTAAGCAGGTGAGATGATCATGGAAGAAAAATGGTGGAAAAAGGCAGTTGTCTACCAAATATACCCGAAAAGTTTTCAGGACAGCAACGGTGACGGTATCGGAGATTTAAACGGCATTATCCGCCGTTTGGATTATCTGGAAAGGCTTGGGGTGGATGCCGTCTGGCTTTCACCGGTGTACCGGTCGCCGCAGGATGATAACGGATATGACATTTCGGATTATCAGGATATAGACCCGATGTTCGGAAGCCTGGAGGATATGGAACAGCTGATCCGGGAGGCAAAAAAACATCATATCGGAATCATCATGGATTTGGTGGTGAATCATTCTTCGGATGAGCACCGCTGGTTTTTGGAGGCCAGGAAAAGCCGGGAGAATCCCTATCATGATTACTATGTGTGGAGAGACGGCGAAGAGGGACATCCGCCGAATGACATGAAAGCCTGTTTCGGAGGTTCCGCCTGGGAGTGGTGCCCGGAAGTTGAACAGTTTTATTTTCATCAGTTTTCAGTGAAGCAGCCGGATTTAAACTGGGAGAATCCGAAGGTGCGCCGGGAAATTTATGAGATGATCCGGTGGTGGATCGATAAAGGGGTATGCGGTTTCCGCATGGATGTGATGGATCAGATCGCAAAGGAACCGGACAGAAAGATTACGGCGAATGGGCCGAGACTTCATGAGTTTTTGCGGGAAATGAGCCGGGAGACCTTCAGAGGCCGGGATCTGATCACGGTTGGCGAAGCCTGGGGCGCAACGCCGGAACTGGCGAAGCTGTACAGCAATCCGGATGACAGTGAATTTTCCATGGTCTTTCAGTTTGAACACATTGGGCTGGACCAGGAAGAAGGAAAAGAAAAATGGGATCTGGCACCATTGCCATTCCTTAAATTAAAAGAAATAATTCAACGATGGCAGACAGAATTATACGGCTGCGGCTGGAACAGTCTTTTCTGGGATAATCATGATCTGCCCCGCATCGTATCCCGATGGGGGAACGATGGAAAATACCGTGTGGAATCGGCAAAAATGCTGGCTATCCTTCTGCACGGTATGCAGGGGACGCCTTATATCTATCAGGGAGAAGAACTGGGAATGACCAACGTCTCTTATGCCATCGAAGAATACAGAGATATTGAAACACGAAATATGTACCGGGAGCGGCTTGAAAAGGGATATGATGAAGCAGATATTATGGCTTCCATACACGCAAAAAGCCGGGACAATGCCCGGACGCCGATGCAGTGGGATACTTCGGAAAATGCAGGATTTACCAGGGGAACTCCGTGGATAAATGTCAATCCGAATTATAAAACGATCAATGCGGAGAGCCAGATCTGTGATGAGAATTCCGTATTTGCCTGCTATCAGAAATTAATCCGGCTGCGAAAGACTTACGATGTGTTTATTGACGGTACATTTCGTTTGCTGCTGGAGGAAGATGAAGATTTCTTTGCTTACCGGCGGGAAAATGGATCGGATCGGCTTCTTGTTATATGTAACTTTTTCGGCCGCAGCCGGACATGTCCGCTGAAACCGGAATGGGAGCATATGGAGCTTTTGATCGGAAATTACAGTTCCGCTGAGACACCGGAAATCTTCCGGCCTTATGAAGCCAGAATGTACATTTCAAGAAAATAGAATGATAACGGGAGGTATGTATCATGGCAAGTATTACTTTTAAAAATGTAGAAAAAACATATGATAATGGAGTAACTGTTGTTCCGGATCTGAATCTGGAGATTAAAGATAAAGAATTCGTTGTGCTTGTCGGCCCATCCGGCTGCGGAAAATCCACGACCCTTCGGATGATCGCCGGACTGGAAAGCGTATCCAAAGGAGAGCTTCTTATTGGCGACCGCGTTGTCAATGATGTATCTCCAAAGGAAAGAAATATTGCGATGGTATTTCAGAATTACGCTTTATACCCGCATATGACGGTTCGCAAGAACATGGCTTTCGCTTTGGAACTGAGTAAAGTCCCTCAGGCCGAAATCGACAAGAAGGTTAATGAAGCCGCTAAAATCCTTGGATTGGAGCCATATCTTGACCGCAAGCCGAGGGCATTATCCGGCGGTCAGCGCCAGCGTGTTGCTCTTGGACGTGCGATGGTTCGTGATCCGGAAGTATTTCTTCTGGATGAGCCGTTATCCAATCTGGATGCAAAGCTGCGTACCGAGATGCGGAGTCAGATCGCCGCGCTCCATAAACGTCTGCAGACAACCTTTGTTTATGTGACCCATGATCAGACGGAAGCCATGACAATGGGCGATCGAATCGTTGTTATGAAAGACGGATATATTCAGCAGGTAGATACACCTCAGAATCTTTACAATTATCCGTGCAATATGTTTGTTGCCGGGTTCATCGGCTCTCCTCAGATGAACTTCCTGAATGTCCGCGTGGAAAAAGAGGGTGACGGTGTTGTCCTTGTTTACGGAAACAGTCGTATTCCAATGAAGAATAAAGAACTGTCTGCCTATGTCGGCAAAGAAGTTGTCATGGGTATCCGCCCGGAAGATATTCATGTGGAGGCAGCGGATCCTGCAGCGGATAAATCGGCTGCTGTGGACAGCCACGTGGATATGACGGAACTTATGGGTTCTGAAATTTATCTGTATTTGAAAGCCAATGGACAGAAACTGGTGGCACGGGTTCCCGCTTATGTCAATGTAAGAGCGGAAGATGATATCCGTGTGGGATTTGATGCAGAGAAAATCCATGTTTTTGATAAAGAAACAGAAGAAGTTATCTGTCAGTAAGGCGAAGGGAAGCCGGACTTGCCTGGTCTGGCTTCCTTTGTGAGAAAAACGATGGTTGGGAGAAGAGAAAATGAGCAAAACAGCAGATGCGTTTGAGACCAGATTTCGCGGCCATTTGGATGAATTGAAATGGCTTTATATGGAATTGTATGAAAATGAGACAATGTTCGCTGAATTGTGCAGTGAAATGCGCCGCTTTTATGAGGCGAGAAATAAGAATTTAAAAAAACTTGATCTGGAAAGAGAGGCACAGCCGAGCTGGTATAAGAAAAATGACATGCTCGGCATGATGTTTTATATAGATAATTTTGCGGGAAATATGAAGGGTATCCGGGATAAGCTGGACTATCTCGAAAAGTGTAATGTCAATTACATTCATCTGATGCCTTTTCTGGATACGGTGGACGGCCGTTCCGACGGCGGATATGCGGTGGCCGATTTTCGAAGAGTTAAGGAAGAACTTGGCACGATGGAGGACCTGGAGGCTTTGACGGCGGCCTGCCATGAGAAAAAAATGAATATTTGTATGGATTTTGTTATGAATCATACATCGGAGGATCATGAATGGGCGAAAAAAGCCCGGAAGGGTGACGAAGAGTATCAAAGCCGGTATTTCTTTTTTGATGATTTTACAGTGCCCGCGATTTATGAAAATACGGTGCCGCAGGTATTTCCGACGACCGCACCGGGAAATTTCACCTGGCTGCCGGATACGGGGAAATATGTAATGACGACATTTTACCCTTATCAATGGGATCTGAATTATCGAAATCCGAGAGTATTTAATGAAATGATGTATAACTTCCTGTTTCTGGCAAATAAGGGAATTGATATCTTCCGCATTGACGCGGTGCCTTATATCTGGAAGGAATTATATACGTCCTGCAGAAATCTTCCTCAGGTGCATACGATTGTCCGTATGATGCGGATGATCAGCGAGATCGTCTGCCCGGGAATTTTACTTCTCGGTGAGGTGGTCATGGAGCCGGAAAAGGTCGTTCCTTATTTTGGAACTGTAGAGAAACCGGAATGTCATATGCTTTATAATGTTACAACGATGGCGACGACCTGGCATACGGTGGCGACCCGGAGCACACGGCTGTTAAAGCAGCAGCTGGATATTGTAAACAGGCTGCCGAAGGAATATGTTTTTCTCAATTATCTGCGGTGTCATGATGATATCGGCTGGGGACTGGATTACGCATCCCTGATGCAGGAGGGGCTTGCCGAGCGATCCCACAAACAGTATCTGAACGACTATTTTCAGGGCTTTGCGGGGATGAGCAACAGCCGCGGAGAACTTTATAATGCGGACCCGGTTACCGGTGATGCCCGCTTCTGCGGTACGACGGCATCTATGTGCGGCATTGAGAAGGCTCTTTCTGAGCAGGATAGTCAGGCGGTTGAAAAAGCGGTTCAGCTGGATGTGATGCTGCACGCCTATATGTTTATGCAGTCGGGGATTCCGGTCATCTACGGCGGTGATGAAATCGGCCGGTTAAATGATTATACTTATAAAAATAACCCGAATAAGGCGGCAGATTCCCGATATATCCATCGGGGCTCCATGGACTGGAAAGCAGCGGCCCAAATCGATGATACATCCACTGTGGCGGGGAAGATATTCAGCCGGTTGGACCGGTTGGAAAAAATCCGAAGGTCCGAGAAAGTATTTATGGCGGATGCGGATACATGGACATTGGATACATGGGATGAAAGTACTTTATGTATTGGAAGATATTATGAAGGAGATAAACTTCTCGGCTTGTTTAATTTCAGTGAATATGATAAGATGGTGTGGATTAATGAAACCGATGGCATGTATGTGGATATGATCTCCGGCCGCCCGATGAAGGCTTCCGGCGTTCCTATTCCGGCCTACGGGTTCTACTATTTAAAAAAAGAAAATGAGCCGGGAGGAGATAAGGTTGAAAACCTATGATGTGACAGCGTTAGGAGAATTATTGATTGATTTTACGGAAAATGGCTTCAGCAGCCAGGGAAATCCGGTATTTGAGGCAAATCCGGGCGGGGCGCCGTGTAATGTGCTTGCCATGCTGAACCGTCTCGGGCATAAGACGGCCTTTATCGGAAAAATCGGAAAAGATATGTTTGGCGACCGGTTGGAATCAGCTCTGGAAGAAGTGGGGATTGATACGCGGGGACTTAAACGGGATGAAACCGTTCATACGACCCTTGCGTTTGTTCATACGCTGGCTGACGGTGACAGGGAGTTTTCATTTTATCGCAATCCGGGGGCGGATATGATGCTCTCTGAGGCGGATATTGATGAAGATTTGATCGCTTCCAGCAAAATTTTTCATTTCGGTTCTCTGTCTATGACAGATGAAACCTGTCGGAAGGCAACGCGCAGGGCAATTCAGATCGCGGAAGAATCCGGCGCTCTCATGTCCTTTGATCCGAATCTCAGAGAACCTCTCTGGAAGTCGCTTTCCGAGGCAAAGAAGGAGATTTTATATGGCATGGAACACTGTCATGTTTTAAAGATATCCGATAATGAAATCCAGTGGCTGACGGGGCTTGAGGATTTTGATGAGGGCATCCGTATGCTGCAGCAGAGATTTCATATTCCTTTGATCTTGCTCTCCCTTGGAAAAGAGGGCAGCCGTGCCTACACAAATAATTTCTCTGTTTTCAGGGCGGCCTACAGTCAGGAACACACAATAGAGACGACAGGCGCGGGAGATACATTCTGCGGTTGTATCCTCCATTATATTTTAACCCATGGATGGAAAGAATACGACGAAAAAGAATTGGGTGAAATGCTCAGTTTTGCCAATGCGGCGGCATCGATCATCACAACAAGAAAGGGCGCGCTTCGCGTCATGCCGCGAAAGGAAGAAATTTTATGTCTCTGCAATTAAGTGGTGAACCCTATTCTGAATATGTAAAATATATGCGGCTTGGGAAGAAGGAAAAAGAGGAACTGCCTGTTCTTGATGATTATATTGAGAAAAATCATGTGATGACCGTCGGAGAGGTGTCCCTCGGCCTGGTTCAGATTCCGATGGAACAGATCGCGGGTACAAAAAATTCCGGGAGAGGCGTGTCTTTCAGCAGGAGTTTTTATCCGATTTTGTCTGAGAAATCGGAGTTTGCCCAGAAATGGATGTCTTTATATAAAGCCCATATTGAAGAGGGAATCCGGGAGCCGATCAAGGCTTATGAGTTCATGAACAGATTTTATGTGGAGGAAGGCAATAAGCGGGTCAGCGTTCTCAAATGCGTAGGCGCTGTCGCCGTTCCGGGGATGGTCACCCGGATTCTGCCGGCGAGAACCGGGGAAAAGGAAAATCGAATATATTATGAATTTGTTGATTTTTACCGCCTGTCCGAGCTGAATGACCTTTGCTTTTCCGAGGTGGGAAGTTATGCTAAACTTCAGCGGCTTGTCGGAAAGCGGCCGGATGAAAAGTGGAGCGATGAAGACCGGATGAGTTTTCATTCCCTTCGCCTAAGATTTAAATCCATTTATGAAGAAAAAGAGAAAAACCATCCGGGGAAAACAGCGGACGACGCTTTACTGGCATTTCTCAAGGTATATGATTATTCGGAGCTTTTAAATCTCAGTATATCTGAGTTAAAGGCAAAGATTCTGAAATCCCGGGAGGAATTAAAACTCAGAGAGGGCAGTGTCCCGGAATTGAGTATGTCCCCGGAGGTGAAGGTCGGAAAAAAGATTGATATCCTTGCCCATCTTCTTCCGATCAGCGCCTCAAAGCTGAATATCGCTTTTATTCATGAGAAAACGGCGGAAACATCGGCCTGGACTTATGCCCATGAACTGGGTCGTCAGCATTTGCAGAAAGCTTTTTCGGATGAAATCCGTACGTCCTGCTATGACGGGGCTTCAGAGGAAAATATCGGGCAGATCATTGAAAAGAGCATTGCGGATGGAAATAATCTGATTTTTACCACATCGCCGCCTCTTTTGAAGGGAAGCTTAAAGGCCGCCATTGAACATCCGGAAGTGAAGATATTGAATTGTTCCCTGAATACATCCCATAAATACATACGAACCTATTATGCGCGGATGTATGAGGCAAAGTTTTTGATGGGGGCCATCGCCGGGGCCATGACGGAAAATGATAAGGTGGGCTATCTGGCGGATTATCCGATCTATGGGATGACAGCCAACATCAATGCTTTTGCGCTGGGAGCTAAAATGGTGAATCCACGGGCTAAAATATATCTGGAATGGACGACCTTAAAGGGCCATGATCCCTTTGAAACCTTCAGGAAGCAGGAAATTTCTTATATTTCCGGTCAGGATATGATTACGCCGAAGCTGGCGTCCAGGCATTTTGGATTATATTGGGACGGCGGGGATTATCCGGTAAATCTGGCTATGCCTGTGTGGCATTGGGGTAAATTTTATGAGCAGTTGATCCGCAGATTGATGAAGGGCGCCTGGAAAGAGGATGAAATATCCGATGAGACCCGCGGGTTAAATTACTGGTGGGGAATGTCCGCCGGGGCAGTTGAGGTGATCTGTTCCAAACATTTGCCGATCGGTACGGCACGGTTGATCGAATTGCTTAAAAATACCATTTCTTCCGGTGATTTCAATCCGTTTTCCGGAGTATTATATTCCCAGGAAGGTGTTGTTCAGAGAGATATGGACCGGACATTTTCTCCGGAGGAAATTGTAACGATGGACTGGCTGGCGGAAAATGTGGTCGGCTATATTCCGGCAATGGAAGAGTTGGTCGAAAAGGCAAAACCGGTAGTTTCCACTCAGGGCTTTGAGGGAAAGGCCTGAATGAAGATTTGAAAATTATCATTTAAATATTGCAAAAAAGAACCGTTTCCGGGGTTTGAGTCTCGATTTCCGAGGGTCAGGCCGGGAACGGTTCTTCTTTTAATCAAACATTTTTAAAATCTGAGCTTTTGGCATTGCGCCGATGATTTTATTGACGATTTCACCGTTTTTCATGGCGACAAGTGTCGGAACGCTCATTACCTGGAAGCTTCTTGCCAGATCCAGATTTCTGTCCACATCCAGTTTGCATACTTTAATGTCCGGGCGCTCATTGGCAATCTCATCAACCACCGGGGAGACCATCTTGCAAGGTCCGCACCATGTGGCAAAGAAATCGATGAGAACCGGTTTATCAGATTCAATGACTTCCTTTTGGTAATTTTCCTGGGTCAATTCAATAACAGCCATAATACTACTCCTTTCTTTTATCCTAATTTCCCCCGGCGGGCATCCTTTCATGCATATCCGGGAAAAACAGGTTGTCTTAATCAGAATATCACATTCGCGGGGAAAAAGACAGTCCATTTTTAAAAATGCTAATTGAAAATAAATATCAAATATCGTATCATAAGTAGTGAGTTAAAGACATACAAAGGGGTTGAAAAGATGGAGTACGTAACACTCGGAAAAACGGGATTAATAATCTCCCGCATGGGCTTCGGAGGTATTCCGATCCAGCGGATCGATGCGGCGGGTACAAAAAAATTAATGCAGAGGATGGCGGAAGAAGGTATCAATTATATTGATTCGGCCAGAGGCTATACAGTCAGCGAGAGCTTTATCGGGGAAGGGATTGAAGGTATGAGAGATAAATTCATACTGGCGACAAAAAGCATGTCCCGCACCCGGGAAGCCATGGCAAAGGATATAGAGATAAGTTTAAATAATTTTCGTACAAACTATATTGATCTATACCAGGTCCATAATCCGAATATGGAGCAGCTTGAGCAGGTGATCGGGCCGGACGGTGCGCTGGAGGCCCTGCTGGAAGCCAAGGCGGCCGGTAAAATCGGACATCTGGGTCTCACGGCCCATTCTCTTGAAGTTTTTGAAAAGGCTCTTGAGATGGATTGGGTGGAGACGATCATGTTCCCGTATAATATTGTGGAGAGGCAGGGCGAAGAACTGATACATAAATGCCGGGAGAAAAATATCGGTTTTATCGATATGAAGCCGCTGGCCGGCGGCGCGATCGAGGATGGCCGTCTGGCGCTGCGTTTCGTCTGCGCCAACCCGGATGTGACCGTCGTTATTCCGGGCATGTATGATGTTTCTGAGATTGAAAAGAACAGGGAAGCCGTTGAGGATACAAGGCCGCTGACAGAAGAAGAACTGGCGGCGATGGAACAGGTCCGCAAACAGCTCGGCACGAATTTCTGCCGCCGCTGCAATTACTGTCAGCCGTGTACGGCGGGAATCAACATTTCCGGCTGCTTCCTTTTCCAGGGATATCTGGACCGCTATGGTCTCGGCGATTGGGCAAAGGAACGTTATGCGGCTATGCCGGTAAAGGCCGGCGCCTGTGTGGACTGCGGTGCCTGTGAGACCCGCTGCCCATACAATCTGCCGATCCGTGACATGCTCAAAAAATGTGCGGAAGAATTTGGTGAATAAAAGCCCTTAAAAAGGGCGGCGGACACCGCAGGTGGACGATTTCGCAGCTGTTCGGGCGGGGCCGTGAAAAGTAACTAAAAGTTAAAAAAAGGTCAGTTGAAAAAAAGTTGAAAAAGATGTCCGGGATTGCAGAAAAAATCTTGTTATCCCGGACATTTTATGGTACAATATATGCGTTGTAAATAATATCATAATTTGGGGCATTGGTGCAGTGGGAGCACGCCACACTGGCAGTGTGGAGGTCAGGGGTTCAAGTCCCCTATGCTCCATTTGAAAAAGTCTTGATCTTCAAGGCTTTTTTCAGTTTTTGGCATAAGTTAAGCCGTCCTGCCGGACGACTGTTTCTTATTTGTTTGCTGAGTTTTCAAAGGGACAAATACAAAAGCCGAAGAGGTGAATCTTCGGCTTTTAAGAGGGGATAATGTTATTTTACTTCTTTGCTTTTGTTATTCGGTATGATTATATAATACACATAAAATGTGAAGAAAATGTGTTCAACAAATTAAAAGACTATAAAAAGGATTAGGGAAAGATAAAGAATCTATCAAAAGAAATGTTTTATGATATACTGTGAACAGAATATATGTGAAGGGAACCAAAATGGGAATGGAAGATAAAAAAAGAGATAACAACGATTTAAAAACGATTCCCGGCGTAGGGAAAAACATAGAGCAGCATTTGCGTCATATCGGAATTGAAACCATTGAGGATTTAAAGGGGAAGGACCCGGAAGAATTATATGTAAAGGACTGTCTGTTTAAAGGCTTTCAGGAGGACCGGTGTATTTTGTATGTTTTCCGGCTGGCCGTCTATTATGCAGAGCATGAAACGCATGAGCCGGAAAAGCTGAAATGGTGGTATTGGAAAGATAAAACATATACACCTCAATCAAATCAATAAAAATTCTTTGGATTGAAATAAATGCTTTAATGTGATAAAATCTAATTATCATATTAAGGAGGAGTTTACGATGAAAAAACGGATTTTATGTGTTGTTTCGACAGCAATCTTAGTTTTGTCTCTGGCGGCATGCGGAGGTAAAGAAGCGAAGGAAACAAAAGAAACAAAGGATGAAAAAGCATCTGAAAGCGTCGAAGAAACCGAGGAGGCAGATGAAAAAGACGAAAAAGATGCAGAAGATGCCAAGAAAAAAGAAGAGGCAAAGAAAAAGGAGAAGTCAGAGCAGCCGGGAGAATTTGAAGAAATAACGGCTGTTGATGATGAAAACTGCTGCATTAAGATCACCGGATTAGATATGGAAGGGGAGTATGGGCCTGAATTAAAAATATATATTGAAAACAAATCAGAGGATAAAACCTATACGGTTTCAATAGAACATGCATCAATCAACGGAATTCAGGCGGATTCATTTATCTATATGGGTGCGGAAGTCGCTGCTCAGAAAAAGTCGAATGAAACGATTGAAATTGATGAAGATTATTTGGAAGCATATGATATCGATAAACTTACGGACATTCGATTACAGTTCGATGTATTTGAGTCGGAGAGCTGGGAGGATGTCGCAGGTGCTGATGTCCATGTATATCCTTACGGTGAAGAGAATGCAGAGGCCTATGTCAGAGAAGCAAAAGAGACGGATAAGGTTCTCATTGATAATGAGTTTGTAAAGGTTACAGCAATTGGCGCTGAAATGGATGAAGAGTATGGCTGTTATGATCTGAATTTATATGTGGAAAACAAGACAGATAATCAGGTGATGTTTGATGCTGAGAACGTTTCAATTAACGGTTATATGATAGAGGCGTACTGGGCGGTGGTGCTTAATCCTAAAACTGTCGGATTCAGTACAATGTCATGGTATTCGGATGAGTTGGAGGAAAATGATATTTCCGAGGTTGAGGAAATTGAATTTGAATTGGACGCATATGATTATGACAATTATGAAGATTATGCTAAAGAAACGGTAGTGGTAAATCCATAAACAGAAGATATTTGTAAGGGAGAAGCTGTGTAAAAGGCAGCTTCTCCCTTTAGCATTTTTGAATATAAAAAAAGCAGGGTACGGGAGTCGAACCCGCCTCCGCGGCTTGGGAAGCCGCTGTATTACCGATATACTAACCCTGCACGGTGTTATTATTATAGCACCTTTTTTTTATTCTTTCAAGACATTTACAAAAGTTATGATATGAATTATAATTCAATTTGACCATATAAAAATACTCATTTGAAAATAATTTGGAATGGTCAGATTGGAGGCCGGAGAGACAATGCTTACTTATTCTTTTGTTGATTTAGGGTCAGACAGTTTGTACGAGTATCTGTATAAATGTATAAAAAATGATATTATGAACGGAAAATTAAAGTCCGGGGATAAATTGCCGTCAAAGCGGAGCTTTGCCAAAAATCTTGATATAAGTACGATCACCGTGGAAAATGCCTATGCGCAGCTGATGGCTGAGGGCTATATTTATTCTCTGCCGAAACGGGGGTATTTTGTTTCCGAAGTGAAGACGTTTTCGGAGAAGCAGCCGGAGAAAGTCCGCCGATTGCCGGAAAAGCCAAGGGAAGAGAGCTGCTTTGCCGATTTTATAAGCAATCGGACAAGTCATGCCAATTTTCCTTTTTCAATCTGGGCAAAATTAACGAGGGAGGTTTTATCCGGGGAGGATTCAACATTGCTCCTTCCGCCGCCGGCCGGTGGAATTATGGAATTGAGAAAGGCTATTGCCGATCATTTATACCAGTTCCGGGGCATCGGTGTATCGCCGGAGCAGATTATTATCGGGGCGGGAACCGAATATTTATATGGCCTGCTTATTCAGCTTTTTGGCAATAAAGCAGTTTATGCGATTGAAGATCCGGGATATCAGAAGATTGCTCAGATTTATACGAGTCACGGGGTGGACTTATGCTATATACCGATGGATGAGAACGGAGTATGTACGGGGGTGCTTGAAGCTTCCGGGGCAGATATCCTTCATTTGTCGCCTTCCCATCATTTTCCGACGGGAAGAGTGACGCCAATCAGCCGCCGCTATGAATTGCTTGGATGGGCTTCTAAAAGCGACAGGCGATATATTATCGAGGATGATTATGACAGTGAATTTCGTCTGCTTGGCCGCCCGATTCCGGCCCTGCAGAGCATCGACGTGATGGATAAGGTGATTTACATGAATACCTTCAGCAAAAGTCTTTCTTCCACGATTCGAATCAGCTATATGGTGCTGCCGCAGAAACTTTTAAAGGAGTTTTATGAGAAACTTGGATTTTATTCCTGCACAGTTTCTAATTTTGAGCAGTACACGCTGGCCCGGTTCATCTCGGGGGGATATTTTGAAAAGCATATTAATCGGATGCGCAATTACTATCGGAATCAGAGAGATATTTTGCTGGAAAGCATACGAAAGAGTCCTTTGGCGGGACAGATAAAAATTAAAGAAGAAAATTCCGGCCTGCATTTTCTGATGGAGCTGCAGACAGAGATGCCGGATACCTTGCTGGAAGAGAAGGCCGGGCGGATGGGGCTTCGGATTTCTTGTTTGTCCAGATATTATCATCGGCCGGAGCAGGCGAAGCAGCATGTGATCGTTTTGAATTATTCAGGCATAGACAGGGAGAAAATGGGGGAGGCTATAGAAATCCTTGAGCGCTGTGTTAATGGAAACGATTGAAATGGGGCAGATTCCGGAATTCTATGGATATCCAATGTTGACGTAATGTCCGTTCCATGTTATGATTAGTAGTAATTAAAACTATGTGTGGAGGAAATAAAAATGGACTATCGCATTATTGGAGACAGCTGTCTGGATTTGACACCGGAGATGAAAGAGGAAGGCAAGATTAAAATCGTTCCTTTGACATTGCAGGTGGATAGTGTGGAATTTGTTGACGACGATTCATTTGACCAGAAAAAATTCATAAAGGCTGTGGCAGATTTTGACGGATGTCCGAAATCCAGTTGTCCATCGCCGGAAGACTATAAAAAAGCCTATGGGGAGGATGAAGTGACGGCTTTTTGTATTACACTGTCCGCTGAATTAAGCGGTTCTTATAACAGCGCTGTGCTCGGCCAGCGGTTGATTGAAGAAAAATTCCCGAATAAAAAAGTTTATGTGTTTAATTCCCGCTCTGCCTGTATCGGAGAGACGTTGATCGCTCTGAAGATCCAGGAATACGCGGAGAAGGGCGCCGGCTTTGAAGAGATTGTAGAGCAGGTGGAGGCCTATATCAGTCGGAGGCATACACTGTTTGTCCTGGAGAATCTGGACCATCTTCGGAAGAATGGCCGGTTGACAGGCATGAAGGCAACGCTTGTCAGCGTATTGAATATCAAGCCGGTGATGATGGGAACGCCGGAAGGAACGATCGAGCAGTGCGCTATGGGGCGGGGGACAAAAAAAGCATTGAAAAAGATGGTTGAGGAAGTTGGAAACCGGGTATCTGATTTTGAAGATCGCGTATTTGGCATTTCCCATTGCAACTGTCCGGAGAGAGCTCAGTATGTTAAGGAAGAGATAGAAAAACGTTATCCGTTCCAAAGGATCATTGTTGCGGATACGGCAGGTGTGGGAACGTTATATGCCAATGACGGCGGTATCGTTATCGCATTTTAACAGAGTATTAAAACAGAGAAGTCTGAAAATAATTTCGGGCTTCTTTTTTTTGAGAAGAATTACCACAAAATCCCAAATTTAACTTGACAAAAACTATCCAGTTTGATAGTATAGAACCATAAAGAAAGAACAAGGTGTGTATAATATGCTGATTACAAAGGAAATCGACTATTCATTGAGAATGCTTTCAGCGCTGGCCTCCGGGGAGCAGATGACGATGGGGGATATATGCAGTCATGAATGGGTACCTCAGCAGTTTGGCTATAAGATTTTGAAGAAACTTGCCAAAGCCGGTATGGTGGATATCACCCGGGGGAATGGCGGAGGATGCCGGATTTGTTGTGATTTAGGGCAGGTGACGCTTTATGAGCTGGCTCAGGCCATGGGCAGTGAGACCCGGATCTCAGCCTGTATGGAGGCAGGGTACAAGTGTTCCAGAAGACAGCAGAATCATAACTGTTGTGTTATTCACAATAATTTGACAGATATTCAGCGGGTGTTGGAAGATGAATTAAAAAAGCATACGCTTGGCGGCTTGATTGGAATTTGATTTGATTGGAAGAAAACCTGTTCTTTTTTATACGACAAAAGTGGATAAAATTTATCAAATTTAATTATGAATATGAAAAAGGAGGAATTGCGATGTATTTTAAGACGACAGAAGCTCATGAGGAATTCCGTCAGATGATTCGGAAGTTTGCGGAAGAAGAGGTTAAGCCTTACGCTTTTATGATGGATCAGAATAATGAATTTCCGATGGAAGCGGTAAAGAAAATGGGAGAGATGAATCTCATGGGTATTCCATATCCGAAGGAATATGGCGGCGCCGGTCTCGATGTCATGAGCTATGCGATTGCCGTTGAGGAATTGTCCCGGGTGGACGGCGGTACGGGCGTTATTCTCTCAGCCCATGTGTCCCTTGGCAGCTGGCCGATTTTTGCCTATGGTACGGAAGAACAGAAACAGAAGTATCTTGTGCCTCTGGCAAAGGGTGAGAAAATCGGCGCTTTTGGTCTGACTGAGCCGAATGCAGGTTCAGATGCGGGCGGTACGGAAACGACAGCAGTTCTTAAAGGGGATTATTACCTGTTGAACGGCGGCAAAATTTTCATCACAAATGCACCGAAGGCAGATACATATGTCGTCTTTGCTGTGACAACACCGGATATCGGAACCCGCGGCATTTCTGCATTTATCGTGGAAAAGGGATGGGAAGGATTTGAGTTTGGCGACCATTATGACAAGATGGGTATTCGTTCTTCCTCCACGGCAGAATTGATTTTCAATGATGTTAAAGTTCCGAAGGAAAATCTTCTCGGCAAGGAGGGCGACGGATTTAAGATCGCCATGTCTACTTTGGATGGCGGACGTATCGGTATTGCTTCCCAGGCCCTTGGTATTGCTCAGGGCGCCTTTGAGAATGCACTGGAATACTCCAAGGAGAGAGAACAGTTTGGCAAACCGATCTGTCAGCAGCAGACGATTTCCTTCAAACTGGCCGATATGGCGACAAAGCTTCGCTGTGCCCGTATGCTGATCTACAGTGCGGCGGAATTGAAGGAATATCATGAGCCGTACGCCATGGAAGCGGCGATGGCGAAGATGTATGCTTCCGATATCGCCCTGGAGGTTACCAATGATGCTCTTCAGATTTTCGGCGGCAGCGGTTTCCTGAAAGGTATGGATGTAGAGCGGGCATACAGAGATGCAAAGATCACGACGATTTATGAAGGTACGAATGAAATTCAGAGAGTGGTTATCGCTTCTCATCTGATCGGCAAACTGCCGAAATCTTCCTCCGGCGGCGGAAGCCGCAGCGTGGCAAGAAAACCGGCTGTGACGGGTATCCGCAAGAAGATGATCTTTAAGAGCGGCAGCGCGGAAGAGAAGGTGGCTTCTCTTGTTGAAAATCTGAAAAAAGATGGTTATGACTTCAGCGTAGGTATCGCAATGGATACGCCAATCAGCCAGGCGGAGCGTGTTGTCAGCGCAGGTAAGGGTATCGGCGAAAAGAAAAATATGAAGCTGATTGAAAAGCTGGCAGCGGCGGCAGGCGCAGCGATCGGTTCCTCCCGGCCGGTGGCTGAAACATTGAAATATGTTCCGATGGACCGCTATGTGGGTATGTCCGGACAGAAGTTCCTAGGCAATCTCTATATTGCCTGCGGTATTTCCGGAGCAAGTCAGCATCTGAAAGGTATAAAAGATGCTTCGACAATTGTGGCGATCAATAAAAACGGCAACGCGCCGATTTTCAAAAACTGTGACTACGGCATTGTCGGCGATGTGATGGAGATCCTTCCATTGCTGGCGGAGGCACTGGATAACGGCGAACCGAAACAGCCGGCGCCGGTACCGATGGTTAAAATGAAACGCCCGACACCTCCGAAGCCGGAACCGATCGGAAAGAGTTATATCTGCAGCGGCTGCGGTTATGAGTATAATCCGGAGATCGGCGATGAAGAGAGTGAAGTAATGCCGGGAACATTGTTTGAGAAGCTGCCGGAAGAGTGGGTTTGCCCGGAATGCGGCGAAGGCAAAGAACAGTTTATTGAAGAATAGGAGGAAGAGCCATGTATTGTGTCAGAAATGTGACAGAAGATTTATATTGGATTGGTGCGAATGACCACCGTTTATCATTGTTTGAAAATATTCACCCGATTCCGGAAGGAGTTTCCTATAACGCATATGTGTTGATGGATGAAAAGACGGTTCTTTTTGATACCATCGATTGGTCCTCCTGCCGTCAGTTCCTTGAGAATCTGGAACATGTTCTCAACGGGCGTCCTCTGGATTATATGGTCATTAATCATATGGAGCCGGACCACGGCGCTTCCATCGAGGAAGTGCTTCTCCGCTATCCAGATGTGACTATTATCAGCACGGAAAAAGCATTTATGCTGATGCGCCAGTTTGATTTTGACATTAACGGCCACACACTGGATGAAGTCAAAGAAGGGGATACCCGGTGCTTTGGAAAGCATACGGTAACCTTCGTGGCTGCACCGATGGTACACTGGCCGGAAGCCATGGTTACCTTTGATGTGACAGACGGCGTTCTCTTTGCGGCAGATGCCTTTGGTTCCTTCGGCGCGCTGGACGGTAAGCTTTTTAATGATGAAGTGAACTTCGACCGGGATTGGATTGATCATGCGAGACGTTATTATACCAATATCGTCGGCAAATACGGCCCGCATGTACAGCTCCTTTTGAAAAAGGCGGCAGGCATTGTCAATGACATTAAGTATATCTGCCCGCTTCACGGCCCGGTTTGGCGTTCTGATTTCGGATATCTGCTCGATAAATATCAGCATTGGAGCACTTACGAGCCGGAGGAAAAGGGCGTTATGATCGCATATGCTTCCATGTATGGCAATACGGAAGCGGCGGCTCAGGCTTTGGCGGCAAAACTCTGTGAAAAGGGAATGACGAATGTGGTGATGTATGATGTATCCAACACCCATGTGTCCTATCTGATCTCCGAGACTTTCCGTTTGAGTCATATTGTCCTTGCCAGTGTGACCTATAATCTGGGAATCTATCCGGTAATGCATAATTATCTGATGGATATGAAGGCTCTGAATCTTCAGAACAGAACATTTGCCATTGTGGAAAATGGATCCTGGGCCTGCAAATCCGGCGATCTGATGGAGAAATTTATTCAGAATGAAATGAAGAATATGACGGTACTCAGCAGCCGGCTGTCTCTGGCCTCCACATTGAAGGCGGAGAAGGCGAATGAGCTGGATGTACTGGCCGATGCCATCATTGAATCTATGGAAGAAGAAAAAAATAAATAATTAAATGGGAATACCCGATATTTTCCGCCTTTGTCTGCGGATGAATATCGGGTATTTTTACGAATAAATCAAATGTCCGGCACACATACTATTCAGGAAATTTGAGGATGGAGTGTGACAAATGGGCAGAAGTCGTGGAATAAATGTGTATGAAGAAGCGTGGGAGCAGTTGACCCGGGAAAAGGCTTTTGAGGGCTATGTGCCGGAGCGGGTCTGCATTTCCCTCAGCCAGAATGGGGAGACTATCTGCCGTCCGACGGTGCTTCCGGGGGAATATGTCAGTCAGGGACAGGTGATCGGAGAGGCGGATTCCGAGGAAGATGCCTGCGTTCACGCAAGTGTTGCCGGGTATGTGGAGGAGATAACAGATTATCAGAGGGCTCCCGGTGTGTTTGAGCCTTATGTGAAAATACGAAGAGAGAGGGAAAAAGCCGGGGAATGGCATCCCTTTGCCGTGGATTTTGGAAGGAAGGCGATCGCCCGGGCAATGTACAGAATAGGGCTGCCGAAAAAAAGACTGCCGAAGTCGGAGATATTGATCGTCAATGGTTTTGCGAATGAACCCTATATTACTTCCGGGTACCGCCTGATGATGGAAAGTCCGGGAAAAATTGTGATCGGGGCGATCCTCGGAGCGATGGCAGCGGAAGCGGAGGTCATCTATATATGTATCAATGAGGATGCTTTTGACGCCGTTGCGCGGATGAAGCGGACCGTGCAGAAATATGAAAAAAACATGGGAAACCGGCGACCTCTGTGGGTGGTATCCATGAAACGCCGGTATCCTAACGGCAATGAAAAAATGATCTGCAGAGAAGTGCTTGGGCGGGGAAAGAAAAAGGCGGCCGTAGTCAGCGTGGCGGAGATGGCGGCCCTCTATGACGGAGTTTACGATGGAGAACCCTGGACCCGGGTGGGGATTACGGTCTCAGGGGAGGTTTCCGCCCCGAAAAACCTGTGGGTCCCTATAGGGACAAATGTTCAGGATATTATTAATTATTGCGGAGGAAAGCCTGAGGAAGCGGTGATCGTCCACGGAGGGCCCCTGGGAGGGCGCACGGTGGACGGGCCAAATACCTGGGTGACCCGGGAAACCTGCGGCCTGCTTGTGTTGAGGCCGGCCCGGACCTTTGTTTCCCCGTGTATCCACTGCGGTTTGTGCCGCGAGGTATGTCCGCTCGGATTAATGCCGGATAAGATAGAGGAAAAGTATATATCCGGCGGAGAAATTCCGGAAAAACTCCGGGCCTCGGAATGTATTAAATGCGGCCTGTGCTCCTACGTGTGTCCCTCCGGCAGACGGCTGACCGAATATATCGGACAGGTGCAGAAGGGGCGTATAAGAGCAAAATCCGCCAGAACAGAAGGGGACAGTCCGGGGGATTACATCGATATTCCGGAAGATAAAAAGATATTCCGGCATTTAAAACCGTTGGAGCGGACGAGTCAGAGCCCGCCCCATATTCACCGGCGGGGAACGATTTACGATATGATGAAACAGAGTATTTTCGGCCTTCTTCCGTTAATCGGGGCGGTTTTTTATAAACATCCGGGTCAGAGCGTCCATTTGGCCGGAATGTTTCTTGTCGGAATTCTCTGCGCGCCGCTGGCAGAATATTTTTGGCAGGTTTTTCGAAATGAATATGTATCTGTCAGGGACGGCTCTGCGGTTTTTACAGGGCTGCTGCTGACCCTGCTGTTTCCGCTGAATACGCCTTTTTGGAAGGTGGCCTTGGCTTCAGTTACAGCCATTATTCTGGGAAAACAGGTTTTCGGCGGCATTGGAAGATCGCTGATTCATCCGGTGCTCGTTGGAAAAATGCTGTTTTCACCCTTTGAATTGCCGATGATCGAATCTCTCTGGCCCTTTGCTGTCCTTTCACTTCTGTGGATGTGCCTGCGGAGGATGTGTCCTGCAGTCTACCCGTTGGTTTTTCTGGCGGTTTTGAGTATTGGAAACAGCGGAAATCTTTTGTCGGCTTCCGTATGGCTGGCGGCGGCCTACTTGATATGGAGTTATGAGACGATGCCGCCTTCCAGGGCAGGACGGTGGATATTTGCCCTGTTATCCGCTTTGCTGACCCTGTTATTCCAATCTGCCGGGCTTGGAGCAGGCAGCGTTTTTTTTGCTGTGGCCTGCATGGACATGGCCGTGCCTTTTTTAGAATTTCCAACTGTGAAAAGAGTTTAAAAAGCCTTGCCTTTTTCAGGGCAACCCCCTATAATATTAATGATATTGAATGGAGGAAGCCATGGAAGAAAGACGACGGAGAGCAAAAAAAATAGAGGTCCCGGAAAAAAATTCTTTAGAGAGGACTGCTCTGGAGAAAACCGCTTCGAAGAGAAGCGTTTCGGACAGGGATCATTTGGATAGACGAAAAAAAGTAAAGAAAAAAAGGACTGCGGATGGGCGGCAGAGCGGCCGGAGACCTTCGGCCTCCCGGCCGGAAACTGCCGCAAAAAGACGCACGGCATCGTCAAAAAAGAGAAGAAAACGCCGTTCAGGCAATATTTTCGGGCGCATTATCCAGGTACTTTTGGTGATTGCCCTTGTCTGTGTTTTGTTTTTTGTAGTGCGGAATTTTGGAGAGGGAAATAAGCTGAATAATAAGGGGCTGGACGCCTATGCGCAGGCGGACTATGAGATGGCCAATGCCTATTTTGCCAAAGCGATCGAATATGACGGCGGAAACGGCGAGTATTATATGAATCAGGGAATGGCGCAGAGTGAATTGAAGCTGTATGATGATGTGATGGCCTCTTTTAATAAGGCGCTGGAACTGATGAAACGGGATAAGGATATCCAGCTTGTACATCGGGCTATGGGAATCTCTTTGCTCTATCAGGGAAATTATGATGAGGCGCTGGAAGCATTTGATAAGGCGCTGGATGGAAAGGAGAGCCGTTTTTCCGGCACGGAAATTGATGTGCTCTATTATAAGGCGGAAACCCAGGATAAAGCGGGCAGATATGTGGATGCGGTGATGACCTATTCCCAGATCGTGGATGCGGAAAATTCAGCGGATGCGTACATGCTGCGGGGTATGGAGTATGTCAAGGTCGGCGACGGCACCAGTGCGGAGGCTGATCTGCGGACGGCAATTAAAAAAGATAAAAAGAATTATGAAATATATCTGGCACTCTATGAGGCTTTGATGGCCCAGAATAAGACGGAGGATGCCAAAGCGGTGTTAAATGAGGCGCTGGAGCTTGGCGGCAGCCGGGGCAGGGATTTGGTGAATCAGGGGAATATCTATCTGAAGCTTGGAGATCTGACGGCGGCGGAAGAGAAGATTCAGAAGGCGCTGGATAAGGGGGAGATCTCTGCAAATCTCAGTATGGCCGAACTTAATATGGCTAAAACTCCGGGGGATTATGCGCTGGCCTGTCAGTATTTTGAGACTTATCTGGCTTCGGTTACCGGTGATGCCGAGGCGTATAATTCCTATGGTTTATGTCTGATGGAGATGGAAGATTATGATAAGGCGGAAACGATTTTTACCCAGGGCGTTGCGTTGAATAACCGCTTGTTGGATAGAAACATTTCCAAAAATCAGATATCTGCTGCCGAACGGGCCGGACATTGGGAAAAGGCTTTGGAGTATATTAATGTCTATCTTGAAAAGTATTCGGATGACTCCGCCGCGGTGCGGGAGAAAACATTTATTCAGACACGAATCCGGTGATGGAAGCCTGCTGTCCGGCAGAACAGTATAACCGGCAGATGGTAATGGCCGGCAGGCCGGAATGGAAGAGGTAATATGGCAGAAGTATATGAAACAAAAAAATTGACGGAGAGGGTAGTGCTGGTCGGCGTTGCTTTTCAGGAGGGCGACGATACGGTAAGCTCGCTGGATGAGCTTGCGGAACTGGCGGCCACCGCGGGAGCTGTAACTGTCGGCAGATTGATTCAGAACCGGGAGGCGCCTCATCCGGGAACTTATCTCGGCAAGGGCAAGATTGAAGAGCTGAAACAGCTGATCTGGGAGGAGGATGCCACAGGCATTATCTGCGATGATGAATTGTCTCCTGCCCAATTGGCAAATCTCCAGGATATGCTGGATACAAAGGTGATGGATCGAACATTAATTATTCTGGATATTTTTGCCCAGCGGGCGTCGACACGGGAAGGGAAGATTCAGGTGGAATTGGCCCAGCTTCGGTATCGCGCAACCCGGCTGACCGGCCTCGGACAGTCTTTATCCCGGTTGGGCGGCGGTATCGGCACAAGAGGGCCGGGTGAAAAAAAGCTGGAAGTGGACCGGCGTCTCATCCGCGACCGTATTTCCCAGTTGAAGCAGGAGCTGGAAGCGGTGAAACGCCACAGGGAAGTTGCCCGTCAGCAGCGCAGTAAGAATCCGGTTCCGGTGGCAGCTATCGTGGGCTATACCAATGCGGGAAAATCTACCCTGCTGAATCAGCTTACGGGGGCGGATGTTCTGGAGGAGGACAAGCTGTTCGCCACATTGGATCCGACGACCCGGAATTTAAAACTGGACAGCGGTCAGGAGATTTTGCTGACGGATACGGTTGGTTTTATCCGAAAGCTCCCGCATCATCTGATACAGGCCTTTCGGAGTACGCTGGAGGAGGCAAAATATGCCGATATCATTCTTCATGTGGTGGATGCTTCAAACCCGCAGATGGATGTTCATATGCATGTTGTTTATGATACGCTGAATCAGCTGGAAGTCGGCGATAAGCCGGTGATCACTTTGTTTAATAAAATGGACTGTGTCGCAGAGGCGGATGCGGTGATGAAAGATTTCCGGGCGGAAAAGACGTTAAAGATTTCAGCGAAGCAGGAAATTGGCCTGGATGACGTGAAAGAGGCGATGGAAGACATTTTGCGCCGGAGTAAAATACTTATTGAGAGGGTGTTTGCCTATCCGAAAGCCGGGGATATCGCCGTGATTCGAAAGTATGGCCAGCTTCTGGAGGAGGAATATCGGGCCGACGGCATTTTTATCCGAGCCTATGTGCCGAAGGATGTTTACGCCCAGTTGGAATTTTAATTGAACAGACCTATAAAAAGCCTGATAGGGAAGCGGAAAAGCCGCTCCCGGTCAGGCTTTGTTTATGTCTGAATACGCTGCGGAAACTTTAAATCGTTTCCGGCATGGTTTTTTGATTAAACACCTCAAAGATCGAGCTGTTATTCTTTTTAAAGGTTTCGAAAATAACGTCCTCAAGGACATCATCCGATGTGGAATCCATACCGGAAATCAGATTTTTGATGACCGGGATAAAGGTAAACCACATAATGCAGCTATAGAGGTTGATGCTGGTATTATCATGATAAATGCGGTTGCACATTTCATGGCCGATATGATAGATCGTCTTTTCATAACGGTGAATATCGGCGTCTAATTCATGGATATACTGATAGCCGTACATCGTCAGCTTGGTTGCCAGCTTTTGATGACTGATAAAGCTGGGATCTTTAACAATTTCATAATTTTGCTCTTTGGCAATGCGCTCCACAAGCTGGTTTAAAAACTCGCTGTTGTTCACATAGGCAATGAGGGAATCCTTATTGATATCTGTTTTTAATATTTTTTCCACCTTGTCGAAGCTCTTATTATATAAGGCGATGTCATAACGGATATTTTCGAATTCTTCATCCAGGATCTCCAGAGTGGCGGCCAGACGGTTCAGCTTGCGCTTGACGCTCATCGGCGGTTCATAAAAGGACTTGTAGCCGAGACCGTGTTCCACTTCCGCCCAGGCATGCTGGAGGACGGTACGAATCTGAATTTCAAAACGGATGTCCTGAAATTTTTGATATTCTACCAGCTCGCATCGATTATCCGTAAATTTAACGACCACATGAAGGGAATTGTAGCCGAATTCGATGCGGCTGCCCCGTTCTTTTTTTCTCTTGTCCACAATCTCGCATATTTCAAAAGTTTTTTCTAAAAGGTCAAAAATCGTATCCACATCATTTTCAAAAAGGGTAATAATGCGGACGCCGAGAACATCGGTGATCTCATCGAGATGAGAATATTTATTTTTATACATAACTTTGTTTCGAAGTGCGTCTTCCGATTTGATTCGGATAGCCATGTTGGAAATCTTGATGTGATTGACTTCCAGCAGGGTGTTGATTATGTCATTCACATCGTGGGAAAGCTTTTTGTAAATGTCAATATTCTGGTAGTATTCAGACATAATCGTTGATAATTGTTCATTCATAGTCTTGCTCCGTTCTTAAAGTTTTAAGATATATAAGTATTTTATCATATATTTATTAGTTTGGGTAATAAAAAATATGCGCTCATAATTATAAGGTTTGACGAATATCGGCCGGATATGGTATACTTTATCGCGCGAAGCGCGTCCATGCGAAGCATCTGAAATACGGGATAGAAGGGGGATAATAATGAGTTACGCAGATAAATTGTTTATAGATATGTGCCAGGATATTCTGGATCACGGATACAGTACGGAAGGAGAAAAGGTCCGCCCGAAATGGGAGGACGGCAGCTATGCCTATACGATCAAACGGTTCGGCGTGGTGAACCGCTATGACTTGTCCAAAGAGTTTCCGGCGCTGACTCTGCGCCGGACAGCGTTTAAGAGCGCAGTGGATGAAATACTCTGGATATGGCAGAAAAAGTCGAATAATATTCATGACTTGAAGAGTCATATATGGGATGAATGGGCTGATTCGGACGGCTCCATCGGCAAAGCCTACGGCTATCAGCTTGGTGTGAAGCATCAGTATAAGGAAGGCATGATGGACCAGGTGGACCGGGTGCTCTTTGATCTGAAGGAGAATCCTTACAGCCGTCGGATTATGACGAATATTTATGTACATCAGGATCTGCATGAGATGAACCTTTATCCATGTGCTTACAGCATGACTTTTAATGTGACGGATGATAAATTGAACGCAGTGCTGAATCAGCGCTCTCAGGATATTTTGACGGCCAACAACTGGAATGTGGTTCAATATGCGGTGCTGCTTCATATGATTGCCCAGGTCAGCGGTTTGAAGGCGGGAGAACTGGTGCATGTCATTGCCGACGCCCATATTTATGACCGGCATATTCCGCTGGTGAAGGAACTGATCTCAAGGGGAACCTATCCGGCGCCGGACTTTTGGATCAATCCGGAGATCAAAAACTTCTATGATTTTACAACGGATGATGTGCGGCTGGATAATTATAAGACCGGGCCGCAGATCAAAAACATCCCGGTAGCGGTTTAGGAGGAACGGAAGATGAATATTATTGTGGCGGTGGATAAAAACTGGGCTATCGGTTATCAGAATAAACTCCTGAACAGTATTCCTGAGGATATGAAATTTTTCAGAGAGACGACCACAGGAAAAGTGGTCGTCATGGGACGGAAAACGTTGGAAAGTTTTCCGAACGGCCGCCCTCTGAAAAATCGGACAAATGTGGTCATCACCCGGCAGAAGGGTTATGAGGTGCCGGGAGCCGTGGTTGTCCACAGTGTGGATGAGGCCATGGATTATCTGAAGAACTTTAAATCCGAGGATATTTATGTCATTGGCGGCGCGAGTATTTATGAACAGATGCTGCCTTATTGTGATGTGGCCCATGTGACGGTGATGGACTATGCCTATCAGGCAGATACATGGTTTCCGGATCTGGATGCCATGGAGGACTTTGTTGTCGCTGCCGACAGTGAGGAAAAAACCTATTTTGATTTGGAATATTGTTTTAAAATGTATGTTCGCAAGTCAAAATTGAAAGAAATTATTGATTTTATGGATTAATAAGACTATAATTGGTTCATTGACGAATATATGTATATACAACGAATGGAGGAATTGTTATGGAAAAGAAAAATATGGACTGGGGGAATATCGGGTTCGCTTACCATACAACGGATCAGAGATATGTTGCGGATTATAAAGACGGACAGTGGCAGGAAGGCTATATGACCGGGGATGCAACGATCGTGCTGAATGAATGTGCCGGCATCCTTCAGTATTGCCAGGAAGTTTTTGAGGGGTTAAAAGCTTATACGACAGTGGATGGAAGTATTGTTACTTTTCGGCCGGATTTAAATGCAGAGCGTATGATGGATTCCGCAAAGCGGATGGAGATGCCGCCGTTCCCAAAGGAAAGATTTATTGAAGCTGTCGAAAAAGTTGTCGCGGCAAATGCGGCCTGGGTTCCTCCTTACGGAAGCGGTGCAACTTTGTATATAAGACCTTATATGTATGCTTCAAGCCCGGTTATCGGTGTCAAACCGGCAGAGGAATATCAGTTCCGTCTGTTCTGTACACCGGTAGGTCCATATTTTAAAGAAGGCGCAAAACCGATTACTTTATGTGTCAGTGATTTTGACCGTGCAGCTCCTCATGGAACGGGTCATATCAAAGCCGGATTAAACTATGCGATGAGCCTGCATGCCAATGTGACGGCCCATGCCAACGGTTTTGACGAAAATCTTTTCCTTGATCCGGGAACACGTACTTATGTTGAAGAGACGGGCGGAGCCAACTTCCTCTTTGTCACAAAGGACGGAGAGATCGTTACCCCGTTGTCTGATTCCATTCTTCCATCGATCACAAGGCGTTCTCTCGTATATGTTGCCGAGCATTACCTTGGATTAAAGGTTACTCAGAGAAAAGTAAAATTGTCCGAGTTAAGCGAATTCGCGGAATGTGGTCTCTGCGGTACGGCTGCCGTGATCTCTCCGGTAGGAAAGATTGTAGACCACGGCAAAGACATCTGCTTCCCAAGCGGTATGGAAGAGATGGGACCGATCACAAAGCAGTTATATGATACCTTAACCGGTATCCAGATGGGAACTATCGAAGCGCCGGAAGGCTGGATCCATAAAATTGTGTAATTAAATACTGGATAAATAGACAAAAAGCATTCTCTGTTTTGGGCGGAGGATGCTTTTTTTAAAATAGGCATATAAGGATATTGACAATTATTATATATTGTAATATAGTGTTCCTGTAAAGAAATACTAAGAGGTGATAAAATGGATTTGAACGACGCTTTGATGTGTTTTGGACTTACACGGCAGGAATCCTCTTTATATTTAACGCTGTTGTCTGACGGGGCGCTGACGGGATATGAAGCGGCGAAACGCACGGGTATTTCCAGGTCCAACACCTATACGGCGCTGGCCTGCCTGGTGGATAAGGGAGCGGCCAGGCTGATGGAGGGAACCCCGGTACGTTATATTCCTGTGGATATTGAAGAATTCAGCAATAATAAGATAAAGCGCCTGGAGCAGGTAAAAAGGTTTTTGAAAGAACAGCTTCCGGTGCGGACGGAGGCTATGGAAGGCTATATTACCATTCAGGGAGACGTCCATATATCGGATAAGATCTGCCATATGCTGGAAAATGCGGTGTATCGGCTCTATTTTTCGGGGGAAAACCAGACAGTGGACAGTTACCGCCGGATTCTTGAACGGCGGGCGGCGGAGGGACTGAAGGTGGTTATCATTACGAATCCGCCTTATGAGCTTCCAAATGCCCGGATTTATCTTGCTGAAAGGAAACCGGGGCAGGTAGGCGTTATCGTGGATTCGGCCACAGTGCTGACAGGGGATGTGGGCAACGGAGAACAGTCCGCGTGTCTGTATTCCGGAAAGAAAAATCTTGTGGATCTGTTTAAAGACTCATTGAGCAATGAAATAAAAATAATCGAACTGACAGGAAGGAATGAATCAAAATGAAGAAAGTCCCGTTTGTGACAAAGGAGCAGCTGGAAGAAATGGTAAAAAAATATCCGACGCCATTTCATTTATATGATGAGAAAGGTATTCGCGAAAACGCCCGTAAAGTGAATGCGGCTTTTTCGTGGAATAAAGGATTTAAAGAATATTTTGCGGTGAAGGCGACGCCAAATCCATATATTTTACAAATTTTAAAAGAAGAGGGCTGCGGTTCAGACTGTTCTTCGCTGACGGAACTGATGATGTCCGATGCCTGCGGATTCAGCGGCAGTGAGATCATGTTTTCCTCAAACGCAACGCCGCCGGAGGAGTTTGAGATGGCGGCGAAGCTCGGAGCGATTATCAACCTGGATGATTTTACCCATATTGATTTTGTGGAAAAGGTGTTGGGAAAACTGCCCGAAACCATGTGCTGCCGTTTAAATACGGGCGGAAATTTTGAACTGAGCAACGGTATCATGGATACGCCGGGAGAAGCCAAATACGGCTTTACAAGGGAACAGCTGACCGAGGGATATAAAAAAATGCTGGCGAAGGGCGTTAAACATTTCGGATTACATGCCTTCCTCGCGAGCAACACCAAAACAAATGAATATTATCCGGCGCTGGCCCGGATTCTTTTTAAAACCGCAGTTGAATTAAAAGAGGAGACGGGAGCATCCATTGAGTTTATCAACCTGTCCGGCGGCGTCGGCATCCCTTATCATCCGGATGAGGAGCCAAATGATATTATGGCGATCGGCGAGGGCGTGCGGCAGGCTTTTGAAGATATTCTTGTGCCGGCGGGGCTCGGCAATGTGGCAATTTTCACAGAAATGGGTCGCTTTATGCTGGCGCCTTACGGACATTTGATCGCCAGAGCTATTCATGAAAAACATATTTATAAAGAATATATCGGGCTGGATGCCTGTGCCTGCAATCTGATGCGGCCGGCGATGTACGGTTCTTATCATCATATCACCGTCGCAGGCAAAGAGGATGCGCCGTGCGACCACGTTTATGATGTGACCGGTTCTCTCTGCGAGAATAATGACAAATTTGCCATTGACCGGAAATTGCCGAAAATCGATATCGGAGATCTGATCATTATTCATGATACGGGCGCTCATGGATTTTCAATGGGTTATAACTATAACGGAAAACTCCGTTCTGCGGAAATTTTACTCAAAGAGGACGGAAGTACCCGGATGATCCGCCGCGCGGAGACTCCGGCGGATTATTTTGCAACCTTTGATTTTGACCATGTGATGGATACCTTATTGCGCGGAGCTTGACGAAGCGCACCCATGCGGAGCATCTGACATACGGGATGCCCGAATGGGTATAAGTATTTATAATTTATGTAAAAAAAGAAGCCATTGTCAAAGGCAGTTTGGAAGAACTGTCCGGGCAATGGCTTTTTCACGTAAGAAGTCCGGGACTTCGATTGTTACCGGGTCTGCTTAATGATCTCAATAAGTTCAGGGATCACTTTATGCAGATCGCCGACGATACCGTAGTGGGCTATGTCAAAGATCGGGGCCGAAGGATCCGTGTTGACGGCGATAATGATCTCAGAATCTTTCATGCCGACAACATGGGGAACTGCGCCCGAAATGCCGCAGGCAAAATAGAGTTTCGGAGTAACGGTTTTGCCGGTGGCTCCAACCTGATAATCTTTGGAAATCCAGCCTTCTTCTACGGCACCGCGGGAAGCGGCAATATTTCCGCCGAGGAGGCGGGCCAGTTCACGGAGCTTGTCAAAGCCTTCAGCGCTGCCGACGCCGCGGCCTCCGGCAACAAGGACAGAGGCTTCCTCAATGTTTGAATCAGCCAGACCGGCGTCTTCAATAAACTTAACAAGGCGGGCTTTGATCTCGCTGCCGTCGGAAGCCAGGGACAATGTCTTTGCGTTGGCCTGAATATCCGGCGCATTGCCCTCCAGAGGAAAGATGCCCGTAGAAAAAGTTCCAATCTGGGGTGTCGTATCCAGAGAGACCGAAGCATAAAGTTTACCGTCAAAAGCCGGACGTATAAAGAGCAGATCCTTATTGGATTCACGATACATAACATTAGTGCAGTCGGCGGCAATACCGAGATTCATTACCGCACTGAGGCCGGCACTCACTTCTCTGCCAAGAGGCGTGGAGCCGAAAAGAAAAGCGGAAGGCGCTGATTTCTCGATGACATCTTTTAAGGCGCTGATAATGGTTTCCGGAGAGTGGTCGGCGGCATCCGCGCAGATCACAGGAATTGCCTGAACGCCGGCTTCTTCCGCCAATTCGGATGCTTTGGCAAGTAATTCAAGGCTGACGCGTTTCGGCGCATTTTCAGACATTTCAATAAATACCCATATATCATTAAATTTTTCCATGATAGATCCTCCTATATAAAATGTTTCTCAAAGAGAATATCTGCCAGTTTCTTTGCCGATTCTTTTTCCGTTCCGCCTGCGATCCGCATGCCGGCCTCCTGTCTGGCGGCCGGGAAGAGGGCTTCAATTCGGGATGGGGAATGGAGATCTTCCGGTGCGATATTTAAGTCGGCATTGGATAAAACGGAGATCACCGCTTTTTTTGCCGCCATTTTTCCTTTGATGGTCACCGGCACCGGTTTATTGGCATCTTCTGTCACTGAGCATACAAGAGGAAAATCGGCCTGCCAGACATCATATCCCTTTCCTGCCTTCTGATGAATGGTAAGGCCCTTTTCTTCAATATCAATCTGAGAAGCATTGTTCAGAAGGCCGATATTCAGAAGCGCAGCCAGTTTTGCGCCGATCTGCCCGGTGGAACCGTCCAGGGAAGCCTGACCGCAGAAAATACAGTCGGGAGCGCCGAGATGCCGGACAGCGGCGGCAAGAACCTTAGCTGTGATAAGAGTGTCAGCTCCGGCAAAGGCTGTGTCAGTGATGCGTACCAGATGGTCAGCCCCCATACCGGCGGCTTCGCGAAGCTGAACTTCACAGGTTTCATTGCCCATGGTTAAAACGGTAATTGTTCCGCCGAGATTTTTTTTGAGTTCCACCGCTGCGGAGATGGCATGAACATCCACAGGATTCATCATTGTTCCGGCGCCTTCTCGTTCTACATTAAATGTTTGGTGATTGATTTTTATATCTGAGATGACAGGAACCTGTTTCATCAAAACATAAATATTCATTTTAATCCTCCTTCAAAACCAAAATAGTAATTATTATTGATATTATAGTATATTTTTATTAAAGAATCAATTAAAAAAATAAATTTACATGCAAAAACACGAATATGTAAAAAATTAGCAGTTTCAATTTGAGACAATTTATGATATAATACTACCTGTATTTTGTGAGTTTTGCACATGACAGCTTTAATTCATCAAAGTTTTTATATGTGTGCGAATTAACGATATAGATATTAAGATTATGGGAGAGAGGAAAAATGGGAAAATACATAGTCAAGAGAATTGTATTGGCAGCTGTGACCATATGGGCAGTTGCAACCATTACGTTTTTTCTGATGAACCTGGTTCCGGGCGGACCGTTCTTGTCAGAAAAAGCCATCAGTCCGGCAGCCACAGCGGCTTTGGAAGCGAAGTACGGACTGGATAAGCCACTTAGCGAGCGTTATTTTACGTATATATCAGATGCGGCTCATGGGGATTTCGGGGACAGCCTGAAACAGCGCGGACGTACTGTTATGAGTATCATTACGACGAGGTTCCCTGTGTCCGCCGGACTTGGAGGAAGAGCAATCCTTCTGTCGCTTTGCCTCGGTATTCCGCTTGGCGTATTTGCGGCATATAAGCGGGGAACGGTGATCGACAGTATATTAAGTATCATTGCGACCTGCGGCATGGCGGTACCCAACTTTGTCATCTGTACATTGCTTTTGTACTTTTTGGGCGTTAAACTGCAGATACTTCCGACGTTGGGATTGACTACGTGGAACAGTTATATTATGCCGGTGGCTGCGCTGTCGGCTTATCCGACATCTTATATTATGCGGCTGATGCGTTCATCCATGCTGGACGTGCTGGGGCAGGACTATATGCGTACCGCCAAGGCCAAGGGCCTGAGTCAGAAGGTGTCTTTGTTTAAGCATGCCCTTCGTAATGCCATCCTTCCTGTAGTTACCTATGTGGGACCGATGGCGGCGTATACCCTGACAGGCAGTTTTGTTGTGGAAAAGATTTTCACCATCCCGGGACTGGGCGGAGAGTTTATCAAAGCGATCAATGGCCGGGATTATACGATGATCATGGGAACAACAATCTTCCTTGCCACGATCATGATCATTCTGAATGTGGTGGTTGATATTGTTTATAAGATTGTTGATCCGCGGATCAAGCTGAAATAGAAGGGGGAAAGTCAGATATGGAAAAGAATCCATTTAGTTTGCAATTAAAATTAAATCCCGATGACTTTCTTCCGGCAACGGATGAAGAAAAAGAAAGTCTTGTGGTGATGCGGGAGAGTGTCGGCTTTTGGAAAGACGGCTTCAGAAGACTCCGCAAAAATAAAGTGGCGATGGTCAGCCTGATCGTTGTTATCATCATTATGCTGTTCGCCTTTGTTGTTCCGTCCTTTTATCCGTATTCTTATAAGACCCAGATCAAGGGCGCCAATAATCTGAAGCCGATGGAATATTCGGTGGAAGAGCAGGAGCGGATCGATGCCGGGGAAAAGGTATTCCCCCACATCTTCGGAACAGATAAGATGGGACGGGATTATGCCATCCGTGTCATGATGGGAAGCCGTATTTCTCTTCTTGTCGGAATCGTGGCGGCGGCGATCATTTTGCTGATCGGCTCAATCTACGGTTCGGTGGCCGCTTTTGCCGGCGGATGGGTGGACCTGGTTATGATGCGTATTGTGGATATCATTTATACGATTCCGGATATCCTGCTCATTATTCTGCTGTCCTTTGCGCTGAAGGACCCTCTGGCGAAGCTTTCCCAGGTTCCGGGCTTTGGCTGGATGTCGGTTATGGGCGAAAACCTTATCAGCATTTTCGTTGTTTTTGCCCTTTTATACTGGGTCGGCATGGCGCGTATGGTTCGAAGCCAGGTGCTGATGCTAAAAGAGAGCGAGTATGTAACGGCGGCGAGAGCTCTGGGCGCTAAATCGGGAAGAATTATTAAAAAACATTTGCTGACAAACTGTATCGGAACGCTGATCGTTACGACAACACTTCAGATTCCGTCCTCTATCTTCACAGAAAGCTTCTTAAGCTTCCTCGGACTCGGTGTTGCGGTTCCGATGCCGTCCCTCGGAAGTCTGGCCAGTGATGCGATCAACGGATTGAATACAAATCCGCATCAGTTATTTATACCGGCGCTGGTGATCAGTTTGATCATTTTGAGCTTTAACTTGTTGGGCGATGGTCTGCGCGATGCATTTGACCCGAAACTTAAGAATTAGGAGGCGCGTATCGTATGAGTGAATATTTGGTAAATATACAGCATGAACGCCTTTCCTTTTTCACACCGGCCGGTGAGGTAAAGGCATTAAACGATGTATCGATACATTTGAATGAAGGTGAAGTACTCGGTATCGTTGGAGAGAGCGGTTCCGGGAAGTCGGTTACGGCTTACAGTCTGATGGGACTGACGGCCTACCCGGGAAAACTGATCGGGGGAAGCCTTGATTTTAACGGACATCATATTAATGATATGACGGAAAAGGATTTCTGCAAGATGCGCGGAAATGAAGTGTCCATTATTTTCCAGGATCCGATGACAAGTCTGAACCCGGTATATACGATTGGAAATCAGATTGAAGAGGTTATCCGCCTGCATACGGATAAAGATAAAAAACAGTCCCGCGAGCGGGCAAAAGAGCTGCTTGAGCTTGTAGGAATTAACGAGCCGGAGAAACGTTTAAAACAGTATCCGCACGAGTTGTCCGGCGGTATGCGCCAGCGAGTCATGATCGCCATTGCTCTTGCCTGCGAGCCGAAGCTTCTGATCGCCGATGAGCCGACGACAGCCCTTGATGTGACGATTCAGGCGCAGATATTGGAGCTTATGATGGAGCTTAAAGAAAAGCTCGGAATGGCCATCATTATGATCACCCATGATCTGGGTATTGTTGCAAGTATGTGTGAAAGAATTGCGGTTATGTATGCCGGAAGAATTGTTGAGTACGGCACGACGGATGATATTTTTTATAATCCGAAGCATGAATATACAAAAGGACTTTTAAAGAGTATTCCAAGACTGGATGCGACAAAGCATGAGCGGCTTGTGCCGATCGAGGGCACGCCGGTGGATATGCTCAATCCGCCGAAGGGATGTCCGTTTGCACCCCGTTGTGAGCAATGTATGCGGATCTGCCTGAGAGAGATGCCTCCGGTGACTGAGTTTGGTGAGATTCATTATACCCAGTGCTGGATGAATCAGAAGGCGCAGATGGAAGGGGAGGCAGCAAATGAGTGATAAGTTAGTACAGGTTGAGCATTTAAAGCAGTATTTTCCGGCGGGCGGTTTCGGAAAAAACAAAAAATATGTAAAGGCTGTGGATGATGTATCCTTCTATATTAACCGGGGTGAAACTCTGGGATTGGTAGGAGAGTCGGGATGCGGCAAAACGACGACAGGCCGTACCCTGCTCCGGCTGTATGAGCCGACGGATGGTAAAATTATCTATGATGGAAAAGTGATTTTTGATAAAGAAAAGAAGATTGCAGTCGATATGTTGGAATATCGCAAAAAAATGCAGATCGTATTCCAGGATCCATATGCCAGCCTTGACCCGCGTATGACGGTAGGAGACATTGTGGGTGAGGCGATCGACATTCACAATCTGGCGGCGAATAAGCAGGAACGCTATGACAGGATTATCCGGATTCTTCAGAGAGTCGGATTGAACTCAGAACATGCAAACCGGTATCCGCATGAATTTTCCGGCGGTCAGCGGCAGCGTGTCGGTATCGCGAGAGCTCTGGCGGTTGCCCCTGAGTTTATTGTCTGTGATGAGCCGATCTCGGCCCTTGACGTATCTATTCAGGCACAGGTCATTAATATGTTTGAGGATCTGCAGGAGAGCATGAATCTGACGTATCTCTTTATTGCCCATGACCTGTCTGTAGTAAAACATATATCGAACCGTATCGGCGTTATGTATCTTGGAAATCTTGTGGAACTGGCCGACAGCTATGAGCTGACGATGCACAGCATGCATCCTTATACAAAAAGTCTTATTTCCGCAATTCCGATCGCGGACCCGAAGACTGCGAGAGCAAGCAAACGAATCGCCCTGGAAGGCGATGTGCCGAGCCCTCTGAATCCGCCGTCGGGCTGCCGGTTCCGGACACGGTGTCCGTATGCGGATGAACAGTGTGCCTGTGAGGCGCCTGAGTTTAAAGAGGCTGCCAAGGGACATTTCGTAGCCTGTCATCATCTGGATAAATGTAATTAGCCGGTGAATAAAATGAGATAAGCACTTATGTGAAAACATAATGTTTATAAAAAAAGTAAAAAGGAGGAGAAGGATTTGAAAAAGAGAATTTTATCAATCCTGCTTGTTGCAACAATGGTACTCGGCCTTGCAGCCTGCGGCTCTAAAGAGGCAGAAACCAAGAGTGCTGAAACAACAGAAAGCGCAGAAAGCGGAGAAACCGCAGCACCTGCTGAAGCAACAGGCGAAAAAGAACTCAAGGTTCAGATTGGACCAAACCCTGAAACTATGGACCCTGCACTGAACAGTGCTGTTGACGGCGGCAATATGCTGCTGGAAGTATCCGAATGTCTTCTGATTGTAGACAAGGATGGACAGCTCCAGCCTGGACAGGCTGAATCCTGGGAGACATCCGAGGATGGTCTCACATGGACATTCCATTTAAGAGATGGTCTTAAATGGTCCGATGGCTCTGACCTTACTGCAAAAGATTTCGAATACAGCTGGAAACGTGTATGTGACCCGGAAGTAGCCGCACCTTATGCTGAAACTGTACTCGGCATGGTTAAAGGTTATGACACAGCTATCAAAGCCAAAGAAGAGGGCGGCGATATCGAAGCACTTGCTGTAACAGCTCAGGATGACAAGACACTTGTCGTTGAACTCAGCAATCCATGTACTTACTTCGGAAGCCTTGCAGCTTTCGCTACATTAAGCCCTGTACAGCAGGCAACAGTTGAAGCGAATGGCGATGCATGGGCAACTTCCGCAGAGACTTATATCTCTAACGGTCCGTTCCATATCACTGAATGGGTACCAAATTCTCATATCACAATGAGTAAGAACCCATACTACTGGAATGCAGATGCTATCAAACTTGACAAACTGACATTCGCACTGATCGAGGATTCCAATGCAGCTTACAGCGCATACCAGTCCGGCGAACTTCTTATGATCAAAGATGTTCCTACAGAGGAAATTCCAAGCCTTGAAGGAAACGAAGATTATTATGTAGATCCGATCATCGGAACATACTATGTAAGCTTGAACCTGAATAAAGAGCCGTTTAACATCAAAGAAGTACGTCAGGCATTAAGCCTTGCAATCGACCGTGATTATGTTGCTGAAACTCTGATGCAGGGTACATATACAGCAGCTACAAGCTTCATGGGCCCAGGCTGGGTTGATACAGATGGCAGCGATTTCCAGTCAAATGCAAATAATGGAGAACCATACATGGACAACTCCGACTTCGAAGCAAATGTTGAAAAGGCAAAACAGTTACTGGCTGACGCCGGTTATCCAAACGGCGAAGGTATTCCACAGCTGACATACTCCACAAATGATACAGGTTATCATAAAGTTGTCGCTGAGTACTTACAGCAGGCATGGGCAGAGATCGGTATCGATCTTAAGGTTGAAACTGTTGAATGGGCAAGCTTCACACCAATGCGTCGTAACGGCGATTATGAAATCTCCCGTAACGGCTGGGTAGGAGATTACACAGATCCTTCCAACATGATTGAACTTCTCTACTCCACAAACGGCAACAATGATGGTAAATACAACAATCCTGAATTTGATGCAGCAATCGACGAGTCCAGATCAACAATTGATCCTGAAGCTCGTTCCGCAGCTCTTCACAAAGCAGAGGATATCATGATGGAAGATATGGCTTGTCTGCCGATCGCATACTATAATGACTTCTGGCTGCAGAGTGATAAGATTACAGGTTCCTGGCATTCACCATATGGATACTGGCACTTTGAATATGCAGACATTGCAGAATAATTAAAGCAGTCAAATAAAGAAGAGGGCCTTGAAAATTCAGGGCCCTCGTTGTATAATCAAATATTGAATATTTTATTTTATCAAAAAAACATCTGCCCCGATTCCGTTTCAAGGAATCCAGGCAGATTTTTTTTACTCTTATTTACGATTTGCGCGCATACGCATTTTTGTATCGAGGATTTTCTTGCGCATCCGGATACTCTTTGGCGTCACTTCCACAAGTTCATCATTTTCGATGAAGTCAAGGGCTTCCTCCAGGCTCAAGATCCGGGGTGGTGTCAGCTTGAGAGCATCGTCAGAGCCGGAAGCACGGGTGTTGGTTAAATGTTTGGCCTTGCAGACGTTCAGCTCAATATCGTCGCCCTTCGGGTTCTGGCCGACGATCATACCGCCGTAAACCCGCTCTCCCGGGCCGACAAAGAGAGTTCCCCTGTCCTGGGCATTAAACAGGCCGTAGGCCAGCGTTTCGCCCGATTCAAAGGCAATCAGGGAACCGGTCTGGCGATAGGCAATATCCCCTTTATATGGGCCGTATTCGTTGAAAAGGGTATTTAAAATACCGTTGCCCTTAGTGTCAGTCAGAAATTCACCGCGGTAGCCGATCAGGCCCCGGGAAGGAATGTTGAATTCCAACCGGGAGTAGCCGCCGCTGGCCTTGGACATACCGATCAGTTCACCTTTCCGGAGGCTCAGCTTTTCAATGACAATGCCGGTAAATTCATCCGGAACATCGATAACGGCGATTTCCATCGGTTCTAAAAGTTTTCCTTTTTCATCTTTTTTATAAATGACCTCGGCCTTGCTGACAGCGAATTCATAGCCCTCACGGCGCATATTCTCGATTAAAACGGAGAGATGAAGTTCGCCGCGGCCGGAGACTTTAAAGCAGTCCGTGTTTTCGGTTTCCTCAACGCGAAGGCTGACATCCGTGTTCAATTCACGGAAAAGACGATCGCGCAGATGGCGGGAAGTCACATATTTGCCTTCCTGTCCGGCCAGAGGACTGTCGTTGACAAGGAAGTTCATGGAGATTGTCGGCTCGGAAATTTTCTGGAACGGAATCGGTTCCGGGAAATCCGGCGAGCAGAGCGTATCCCCGATGTGGATATCTGAGATGCCGGAGATGGCAACAATGGAGCCGACAGTTGCCTTTTCCACTTCCACCTTTTCCAAACCGTCAAATTCATAAAGCTTGCTGATCTTCACCTTTCGGTTTTTCTCAGGGTCGTGGGCATTGACAATGACAGCATCCTGGTTGATCTGAATCGTGCCGTTGCTGACTTTGCCGACGCCGATACGGCCGACATATTCATTATAATCGATGGTGCTGATCAGCACCTGAGTTGCGGCATCCGGGTCGCCCTCCGGCGCCGGGATATGTTCGATGATCGTTTCAAAAAGCGGCTGCATATTTTGCCCTTCTTCGTCAAGCTCAAGCATAGCAATGCCGGATTTTGCGGAGGCATAGACAAACGGGCAGTCGAGCTGCTCATCGGATGCATCCAGATCGATCAAAAGCTCGAGAACTTCATCGATCACTTCATCCGGGCGGGCTTCCGGCCTGTCGATTTTGTTAATGCAGACGATGATGGACAATTCCAGTTCCAATGCTTTTTTAAGAACAAATTTTGTCTGGGGCATCGGTCCCTCAAAAGCATCAACAACAAGGATGACGCCGTCCACCATTTTCAGAACACGTTCAACTTCTCCGCCGAAATCAGCATGTCCCGGTGTATCGATAATATTAATTTTTGTATTTTTATAAAATACGGCTGTGTTTTTTGATAAGATTGTAATACCGCGTTCCCTTTCAATATCGTTGGAGTCCATGACCCGTTCCTGAACGACCTGATTGCTTCGGAAAACGCCGCTTTGTTTTAATAATTCATCTACCAATGTTGTCTTGCCGTGGTCAACATGAGCAATGATCGCAATATTTCGGATATCTTCGCGTTTGATTTTCATAATTACTTCAGTTCCTTCCAATCCATTCATACATGTACTACTGACAACTTTTATATTTTACCATAATGCCACGGTTTTTCAAGAAAATTTATTAAGAAAAATATAATTGAATTCAGGAATTGGACGATTGCCGTCATTTTATGGGATTTCCTGTCGATGAATGATAATTTATTTCATCCGCGATTCATGCTAAAGTCATTTAAGAATTCGGTTCTAAATCTATCCGGAATCGAATAAGTATATTAAACGAGATGAAAACTTGTATATACAGAAAGGGGAACAAAAGGATGGCAGACAAAGTGCTGGATAATAATCAGGTAACGATCGTGGGGGTTGTGGATTCGGAGTTTGTGTACAGTCACGAGGTTTTTGGAGAAGGATTTTATGTGGTGGAAGTTGTTGTGCAGCGGCTCAGCAATATGGTGGATAGAATACCGTTGTTAATTTCCGAACGGCTGATCGATGTGACGGAAAATTACATAGGGCAGACGCTGGAAGCCCACGGGCAATTCCGATCCTATAATAAACATGAGGAGGGAAGAAACCGGCTGGTTCTTTCGGTGTTTGTGCGTGAGGTGGAAATTTTGGAGGAGGAGCCGGAAAATGTGAAGCCGAACAGCATTTTTCTGGATGGGTTTATCTGCAAACAGCCGGTTTATCGGATGACGCCTCTCGGACGGGAGATCGCGGATCTGCTGCTGGCGGTCAACCGGCCCTATGGGAAATCCGACTATCTTCCGTGCATTTGCTGGGGACGGAATGCCCGGTTCGCGGGAAAATTTGAGGTAGGGACCCATATTCACCTCTGGGGGCGGATTCAGAGTCGTACTTATCAGAAACGGATTGAAGGCGACCAGGTAGAACGGCGTACCGCTTATGAGATTTCGGTTAGTAAAATCGAATGTATTGAATAAAAGGATTGACGACATCTCAGAAATATGGTATTAACATACAATGAGGTGAATGTTGTGGAAAAAGGTTTAGTAAAAATATACTGTGGTGAAGGTCAGGGCAAATCGACATCTTCCCTGGGAAGGGCATTGGTCTGCGCCAGCGAAGGCAAAGAAGTATTTATGATACAATTCTTAAAGGGACGGCATACGGGGACTCTGGATTATCTGAAGCGGCTTGAGCCGGAAGTAAAGGTATTTCGCTTTGAAAAGATGAATCGCTATTATGAGGAACTTTCGGAGGACGAGCAGCGGGAGGAAAGTATCAATATACTCAATGGTGTGAATTTCGCAAAAAAGGTATTGACGATCGGCGAGTGCGATGTGCTGATCCTGGATGAAATTCTCGGCCTTGTGGATCTGGGAATTTTGAATGTGTCCGATGTGATTCATTTGATTCAGGCAAAGCCGGAGGAGATGGAATTGATCCTCACAGGCAGGAATCTGCCGGAGGAACTGGTAACCGAGGCGGATTATATTTCAAAGATCGGAATCGTAAAAAAAGCGGATAGTGATGCCTAAAACCGTCAGTGAACGGTTGACATTAAATGGCAGAAATGCTACTATCAAAGGTAGGATGAGAGCTGCCTGGGTATATAAAATTCATAGGAAAATATGTAGTGGGCCGGCAGATGCCGGCTCATTTTATGCGAAGCATCTGACATAGGGAATGCCTGAATGGGCGGAGTTTTTTGGAATATAATATATCAATAAGGGCGGCAGTTAAAAGACAAGGAGGTTCATTATGGCCATTTTTACAGGTGCCGGCGTAGCAATCGTGACCCCCATGAAACAGGATGGATCGGTGAATTTTGATAAATTGGGTGAGATCATTGAATTTCAGATTGCGAACCACACAGACAGTATTATTATAACAGGGACAACAGGGGAAGCATCCACTTTGTCGGAGGAGGAACATGTAGAGTGTATTCGATTTGCTGTGGATAAGGTGGCAAAGCGGATCCCGGTCATTGCGGGAACCGGTTCCAATTGCACCCATACAGCGATCTATCTGACGCAGGAGGCAGAGAAAGCCGGCGCGGACGGCGCATTGGTTGTGACGCCATATTATAATAAAGCAACTCAGAAAGGGCTTGTCCAGCATTTCACTAAAGTTGCCCAGAATACAGATCTCCCGATGGTTCTTTACAGTGTTCAGAGCCGTACGGGCGTTAATATTATGCCGCAGACAGTGGCTGAGCTTTTTCATTCCTGCGAGAATATCGTGGCTGTGAAAGAAGCCAGCGGAAACATTTCCCAGGTGGCGGATATTCTGCAGATGACCCAGGGGGATATTGACATTTATTCCGGCAATGACGACCAGATAGTGCCGATCCTCTCCCTTGGCGGAAAGGGTGTTATTTCTGTATTGTCCAATGTCTGTCCGAAGGAGACCCATGATATCGTGGCCAAATTTATGGAAGGGGACGTGGTTGGAAGCCGGGAACTTCAGCTGAAGATGCTTCCTTTGATCCATGCCTTATTCTGCGAAGTGAATCCGATCCCGGTAAAGACAGCGATGAATTTGATGGGAATGGAAGTGGGGCCGCTGAGACTCCCGATGACACCGATGGAAGAGGCGAATAAAGCCCGATTGATTCAGGCGATGAAAGATTTGGGTATTCCGTTAAAATAAAGGGTTGGTAAAAAGAGCTGTGTCAGATTTTTGACAATCTGGTGCAGCTTTTTACGATAGTGTTTACATTGGAAAGCGAGGAATATTGGAATGGTAAGATTTATTATGCACGGGTGCAACGGCGCCATGGGACAGGTGATCACCCGGCTGGCGAAGGAAGATACAGAAGCGGAGATCGTGGCGGGAATTGATATTCGGGATACGATGGATAACGGTTATCCGGTGTTTACAAAAGCAGACGACTGTGATGTTCCGGCGGATGTGATCGTGGATTTTTCCGTGGCAAAGGCCGTGGACGCGGTGGTGGACTATGCGGTGAAGCGTCAGCTGCCCCTTGTTTTGTGCACGACCGGGCTCTCAGAGGCCCAGCTGGCCCATGTGGCGGAGGCATCTGAAAAGATCGCGATTTTAAGATCGGCCAATATGTCTCTCGGCGTAAATACCGTATTTAAGCTGGCGGCCATCGGAGCTCAGGTCCTGGCAAAGGCCGGATATGATATGGAGATCGTGGAAAAGCATCACAATCAGAAGCTGGATGCCCCTTCAGGGACAGCTCTGGCGATTGCAGATGCAATGAATGAGGTCCTTAATAAAGAATATGCCTATAAATTAGACCGCAGTCAGGAACGGGCAAAGCGGGGCAGGAAAGAGATTGGTATTCAGGCCGTTCGGGGAGGCAATATTGTCGGCGAGCATGAAGTATTTTTCTGCGGCCCGGATGAAGTCATTGAGATCAAACATACGGCTTATTCAAAAGGAATTTTCGGGAAGGGCGCTATTTCTGCGGCAAACTTTCTGAAGGATAAAGCACCGGGCATGTATACGATGAATGATGTCATTGCCGGATAAAACAAATGGGGGTTACAATTATGGGAAACAGCAAAAAAACAAGCGAAATTGACGCATTGCAGACAAGATATCTGGAAGTTCTGTCGGAAATGTACCCGTCGATCGCCTCGGCGTCCACGGAGATCATCAACCTTCAGGCAATTTTAAATCTGCCGAAAGGGACGGAACATGTGCTCAGTGATATTCATGGTGAAGCGGAGCAGTTTTTTCATGTGCTGAAAAACGGTTCTGGGGCTGTCCGGGCAAAAATCGATGATGAGTTTGGCAATTCTCTCTGTATTCGGGATAAGAAGCAGCTGGCAACGCTGATCTACTATCCGTCGGAGAAGCTGGATCTGATTGAAAAAGAGGAGCCGGAGCTGGATGACTGGTATAAGATCACGCTGCACCGGTTGATCCAGGTGTGCAAGCGGGTAGCTTCCAAGTACACCCGTTCGAAAGTGCGGAAAGCGCTGCCGAAGGATTTCGCCTATGTGATCGAAGAGTTGATCAATGAAAAAGAAGAAATCACCAATAAAGAGGCTTATTATAACGGGATCATTGATACGATCATCCGTATCGGGCGGTCCAGGGCCTTTATCATTGCCCTGTGTGAACTGATCCAGCGGCTGGTTATCGATCATCTGCACATTGTCGGTGATATTTATGACAGAGGTTCCGGCGCCGCGGAAATTATGGATCATCTGATGAATTACCATTCGGTGGACATTCAGTGGGGCAATCATGATCTGCTCTGGATGGGCGCGGCTTCCGGGCAGGCGGCCTGTATCGCCAACGTTATTCGCATTTGCGCCCGCTACGGCAATCTGGCTACGCTGGAGGATGATTACGGTATCAATCTGATGCCGCTGGCAAATTTCGCCCTGGAGGTTTATGCGGATGACGACTGTGAATTGTTCCATGTGCAGGACCACGGCGAAGTGGACATGCTGAGCCGGATCGAAGAGCAGACGGAGATGAAAATGCATAAAGCGATTTCAATCATTCAGTTTAAGCTGGAAGGGCAGCTCATTAAGCGGCGCCCGGGAATGAAGATGGAGAACCGGCTGCTTCTGGATAAGATTGACCCGGAAAACTGGACAGTGGAGGTCGACGGCGGTACATATAAGCTTTTGGATACGAAATTCCCGACAATTATATGGAGCGACCCGTATCAATTATCAAAAGAGGAAGAGAAGGTTATGAAGCGGTTGGTTCATAACTTTAAGAATTGTGAAAAGCTTCAGAAACATGTGCAGTTCCTGTTGAAATCGGGAAGTCTGTATTTATGTTATAATCAAAATCTGTATTATCACGGCTGTGTGCCGATGAATGAGGACGGAAGTTTCAGGGAAGTCTATCTTCAGGGTAAAGGGTACAGAGGAAAAGCTCTCTATGATTTTATTGAGAAAAACGTCCGCCGGGGTTATTACCTGCCTGAATCCGAGGAGAAGGCCTATGGCCAGGATTTAATGTGGTTTGCCTGGACAAATGAAAATTCTCCGGTATTCGGCAAAGAGAAGATGGCTACCTTTGAGCGGTATTTCCTCGGTGAGAAGGATACTCATGAAGAGCGGAAAGACCCGTATTACCGCCTTATTGAAGATGAAAACGTTAATGAGAAAATTTGCGATAATATCATTCGGGAATTCGGGCTGGACCCGAAAACGGCCCATATTATTAACGGTCATATGCCGGTAAAACTTAAAAAGGGAGAGAGCCCGGTAAAGGGCAACGGCAAGCTGTTTATCATCGACGGCGGTTTTTCGAAGGCCTATCAGAAAACGACGGGTATTGCAGGCTATACGCTGGTTTACAATTCTTATGGCTTAAAACTGGTGACCCATCTGCCTTTCGAGAGCGCGGAGAAGGCCATTAAAGAAGAAACGGATATCTGCGAAGACATTAATGTCATTGAGAAACTGCTTGAACGCAAATATGTGGCGGACACGGATAACGGCAAGGTCATTCAGAAGAAGATCAATGATCTGGAGTTACTTTTGAAGGCTTACAGAAATGGTAAGCTTCGGGAAAATGCGGGCAAATAGATAAGGCCCGGAGAGAAAAATAGTTGGAGGAATCAGGAATGAAGGACGGATTTATCAGAGTAGCGGCAGCAACGCCGGATATTCAGGTGGCGGACTGTGAGTATAACCGGAAACAGGTAGAAAGGATGTTGAAGGAAGCCTGTGAGCATAAGGCGCGGATGGTTGTATTCCCGGAGCTTTGTCTGACCGGTTATACCTGCGGGGATCTTTTTCTCCAGGAATTGCTGCTGAAGAGCTGTGTCAGTGAGCTGGAAAAACTTCTGGAGGTGTCCCGGGGCATGGATATTCTCGGGGTTGTCGGTATGCCGCTTGCGGTGAACGGCAAGTTATATAATACGGCTGTAGTCTTTAAGGACGGCGTGATCCTCGGAGTTGTGCCAAAAACCTTTATTCCGAATTATTCTGAGTTTTATGAAGCACGTCATTTTGAGCGGGGAGTGAAAAAACCGATGCTCATATCCCTGGCCGGGCAGGAGACATGGTTCGGCACCCATCTTCTGTTTGATTGCGCTTCTATGCCGGGATTTGTGGTTGCCGGAGAAATCTGCGAAGATTTATGGGCGCCGAATCCGCCGAGTATATCCCATGCGCTGGCGGGGGCAACGGTAATTTTCAACGTATCGGCCAGTGATGAGACGACGGGAAAGGATGTCTATCGGAAAGAACTGGTGAGCAGCCAGTCTGCGCGGCTCATCTGCGGCTATGTTTATGCGGGGGCCGGCGAGGGTGAGTCCACCACGGATCTGGTTTTTCCGGGGCATAATTTAATCTGCGAGAACGGGGTATGCCTCTCTGAATCGAAACGCTTTGAGACGGGTATTGTCTATGGTGATCTGGATCTGGGACGGCTCTGCAGTGAACGCCGCCGTATGACTACATTTATCCAAAATGAGGATGTCGCCTATGTTCGTATATCCTTTGAGACGGAGGTTGAGCCGTTGGAACTGGAGCGGTGTGTGGACCCGCGGCCTTTTGTTCCCGCGGCGGATATGGACAGGCGGAAACGCTGTGAGGAAATTTTGTCGATTCAGGCCATGGGGCTGAAAAAGCGGCTGGCCCATACCCATTGCAGAAATGCGGTGGTCGGCATTTCCGGCGGATTGGATTCCACACTGGCCCTGCTTGTGACAGTGCGGGCCTTTGATCTGCTCGGCATTGAGCGAAAAGAAATTAAGGCGGTGACTATGCCGTGCTTTGGAACAACGGATCGGACCTACAATAATGCCTGTCAGCTTGTGAGGGAACTCGGCGCAGAGCTTTTGGAAGTAAATATCCGGGAGGCGGTCTCACTTCATTTCAGAGATATCGGCCAGGATTTGGAAAAGCACGATGTCACCTATGAAAACGGTCAGGCGCGCGAGCGGACCCAGGTGCTTATGGATCTGGCAAATCAGTGCGGCGGCCTTGTGATCGGCACAGGCGATCTGTCTGAGCTGGCCCTTGGGTGGGCCACCTATAATGGCGACCACATGTCTATGTACGGCGTCAATGCTTCCGTGCCGAAAACCTTAGTGCGCCATTTGGTGCGCTATTATGCGGATACCTGCGAGTCGGGAACATTGAGAGATGTGCTGCTGGATATTCTGGATACGCCGGTAAGCCCGGAATTGATTCCGCCAAAAGAGGGAGAAATCTCTCAGAAGACCGAGGATTTGGTCGGCCCTTATGAGCTCCACGACTTTTTCCTGTATCATATGATGCGTTTCGGCTGCCCTCCGGCAAAAATCTTCCGTCTGGCGAATATGGCTTTTGACGGTGAATATGCCCCGGAGATTATTCTGAAATGGCTGAAAAACTTTTATCACCGTTTCTTTACCCAGCAGTTTAAACGTTCCTGCATTCCGGATGGACCGAAGGTCGGCTCAGTGGCCCTGTCGCCGCGGGGAGACTGGCGGATGCCGAGTGATGCGTCGGCAAATCTCTGGAAAGCGGAGCTGGAGAAAATAGAGATATAAAAGATTGTAAAAAGATGCAGAGCCGGTGAACCTGTGATATGATCACGGATTCATCGGCTCTGTTTTGGGTAATCCGAATTTTTCTTTTTTCAGTTGGATGCCTTATCCAGCGCCGCCGAAATAGCGTTCAGTAAAATAGAAGCGGTGTACTGGCTTGAGTCGTCATAGGTGACTTCGCCGATGGGGACTCCGGCGGTGAGCTGAGAGCTGATATCCTCAAGGCAGGATTCCAGCAGGGGATACATGGCGGTGACGCTCTCTTCGAGGGGCGCTGTGGTGATACTGTTAATATGGTCGGAGTCTACATTCACCTGAAGGCTGACCGGGTGGTCTCCAAGGACAATGGAGGTGGTATAGACGCCCGGAGTATATGTAGGTGCGGATGCCGGCTCGCTGGATTTTGTGTTATTTCTCAGAAAAAACATATAAATAAACAGGAAAATCATCAGCAGGGCTAACACGACAAAAACAAGTGTATAGATGATTTCCTTCATTTGGAGAATAATGATGCGTGTTTTTGAACCCATAATCGGCCTCCTTCAGAATACTTTAATATAACCTATGCAGGGGCCGGAAGGAATATGACATTCGAATGGGTGTGGAAGGGTTATGGAAAATATGTTATGATAAGTAACAGTACAGAAGGGGGTCATGAAATGTCGCTTCAGATGGTTATTGGCGGAGCCGGAACCCGTCGCTCAGAAACAATGTACCGAAAGTTAATTGAAGAATCTTTAGCCTGCCCCGAGCAGAATTTTTATCTGATCGTGCCGGAGCAGTACACGATGCAGACTCAGATGAAGATGGTCGAACTTCATCCGGGGCATGGGGTTATGAATGTGGATATTGTCAGTTTTCCGCGGCTGGCCTATCGTGTTTTTGATGAGCTGGGAGGGATTCAGAAAACTATTCTGGAGGACACGGGAAAGAGCATGGTTATTCGCAGGCTTCTCTCCGAACATAAAGGAGAACTGGAAGTTTTTGCTTCCAGTGTTGGAAAAAGCGGCTTTGTCGGGCAGGCAAAATCCATGCTTTCTGAGCTGTTTCAATACAGTGTTCAGTCGGCCGAACTGTCGGAAAGCCGGAAACAGATTGGGGAGCACACCATGCTTGGAAAGAAGCTTGGAGATATTCAGATATTGTATGATGCTTTCAAGGAATATATGTCGGATACCTATATGACTTCTGAGGAACTTCTGGATGTTCTGGCCCGGAAAGTACCGGATTCGGGGATCATCAGAGACAGTATCATATATATCGATAATTTTACCGGTTTTACGCCTTCACAATACAGTCTTCTGGAGAAGCTGCTGCTTTTGTGCAGGAAGGTAGTCATTGGCCTGAGCATTGATATCCATGATAACCCCTATGAATTGGGCCCGGAGTACCAGCTGTTTTATCTGACAAAGGAGACATTGTGGAAGTTAAATAAAATGTGTATACGCCTGAAAGTGGCCCGGGAGCCGGAGGTGCTGTTGGACAGGGCGGCGGAACGATCGGATCTGAGCTTTTTAGAAGAGCATTTATTTCGTTTTCACCGTTTTCGGCCATGGCAGGGAAAGCCGGAGCATATAAAGGTTTATGCGCTTGGATATCCGGTGGAGGAGGTGCGGTTTGCCGCCGGGGAAATTCGCCGGATGGTGATGGAAGAGAATATGTCCTATAAGGATTTTGCCCTGATCACGGGCGATGTGCTTCGTTACCGGGATACGGCCAGGCGGCAGTTTGACAGTATGGGTATCCCTCTGTTTATCGATGATAAGGCGAACCTTTCCGAGAACAGTTTTGTGGAAATGCTCCGCAGCGCCATGGATGTGATCCTCAGGGATTTTTCCTATGAGAGCGTTTTCCGATATCTGCGTTCCGGCTATACACTGGCGGATGCATCGGAGGTGGACGTGCTGGATAATTATCTTCTGGCCACGGGAATCCGGGGCCGGAAACGGTGGTGCGAGAAATTTATAAAACGTTACCGGGATTACGGACCGGAGGATTTTGTCATCCTCAATGAAATCCGCCAAAAAGTTCTCAGTGAATTGGAACCTCTGTTTGTTATGAGCCGTCAGGGAACAGTGGCGGATTACACACAGGCGTTGCGGAGTTTTATCGAGGGAGTGCATGGAGAAGAACAGATCGCGGCCTATGGTGAGAATTTTCATGATGAGGGAGATTTTGTCCGGGAGCGGGAATATGCCCAGGTTTATGAAGCGGTAGACAGCCTGCTGGATAAATGTGAGCGGATTTTGGAGAATGAAAAGGTTTCCTTAAAAGAATATATGGAAATATTGGAGGCCGGATTTGCGGAAATTCAGGTTGGAGTGATCCCGCCAACCCTAGATCAGGCCGTTTTGGGGGATTTAAAGCGAACCCGTCTCGGCGATGTGAAGGTCGTCTTTATTTTAGGCTGCAACGACGGGGTCATTCCGACGCCTGTGGTCGGCGGAGGCCTTATTACCGACAGGGAGAAAGAGGCTTTGGCGGCTTGTCCCCTGGAATTGGCGCCGACAGGGAAGCAGAATAATTTTCGTGAAAAATTTTATATATATACGGCAATGGCAAAGCCGGAGAAACAACTTATCTTAACCTATGCCCAACTGGATGGCAGCGGAAAGGCGATTCGCCCGTCCACACTGCTGAATGATGTGTATACGGTGTTCCCGGATTTAAAATCGGAGGTGCCGGAAGCATGGGATGAAGGGCGGATCCTGACAGGGATGCAGGAAAGCAGTTATTATCTGCTGGAGGGATTAAAAAAGCCGGAACTTCGAAATGAATTCTGGCAGACTCTGTTCTCCTGGTTTATGCAGCATGAGGATACTCGGAGAAAGTTGTCCGCCTGGATTGCCGAACAGTTCCATATCAACCGCATGAGCCCGTTGTCACAGCGGCTGATTCGGGCTTTATACGGCGAACGGCCGAGGGCAAGTATTACCACGCTGGAAAAATATGCGGCCTGCGCCTATGCTCACTTCCTGAGTGCGGGCCTGCGGCTGGAAGAGCGCAGGACGGCAAAGCTTCTGCCGCCGGATTTGGGAAATATTCTGCATCAGTCGATGGAACGGTTTTCAAAGGCTGTGGAGGACAGCGCCTACGACTGGCGCAGCATGCCCGATGATTTCCGGGATGAAACGATGGAGCGGTGTGTCCGGGAGACGGGAATGGAATACGGGGCGGCCATGTTTTTGGAAAATGCCCGTTATGCCCATTATCTGGAGCAGCTGGTGCGAATGGCGAAACGGACGGCATGGACGATCCAGAAGCAGATCTGTAAGGGCTCTTTTGTGCCGGCCGGATTCGAAACAAAGTTTTCGGTGGGAGAGCAGGTACATTTGGTAGGAACGGTGGACCGTTATGATATTTATGACGGTGATGAAGCCCGGGCGGTGCGGATTATCGATTATAAATCCGGGCAGACGGAATTTGATCTGACGGAAATATTTTATGGGTTATCGCTGCAGCTGGTTGTTTATCTGGAATCCATTGCTAAAATCGAAGGCGCAAGGCATCCGGATAAACCGGTGATCAAAGCGGGGATGTTTTATTATCATATGCTGGATCCGGTTTTGGAGGAAATGCCGGATAAACCGGAGAATTTGGAAAATCAGCTTATATCCATGCTGAAACTGGAGGGATTGGTGAATGATGACCCCCAGGTGGTGGCATGGATGGATGAAAAGCCGGAGGAGGCGCCCCAGGTGCTTCCAATCAGCCTGAAAAAAGACGGAAACTTTACAAAAGCTTCCAGTATCGCCAGCGAAGAGCAGCTGGATGAATTGGGATATCTTGTGCATCGGCGTATTGAAGAATTGGCCGGGGGATGGATGTCGGGGAATATCAGCAAAAATCCATATTTGATGATAAAGGGAAGTAAAAAACAGACGGCCTGTGATTATTGCGGGTATAAAGGTATCTGCCGGTTTGACGAGCAGCTGGAAGGCTGCGAGTATCACCGCCTGATGCATTTGTCTGCGGACGAGGTGTGGCAGCGTATTTATGAGGAGGTGAGAGAAGCATGGGAAAATCATGGACCGAAGAACAACAGCAGGTCATAAATCTCCGAGGCCGGAGTCTGCTCGTTTCGGCAGCGGCCGGATCGGGGAAAACGGCTGTGCTTGTGGAACGTATCATTCAGAAGATCACGGATGCCGCCCATCCGATAGATATTGACGAATTGCTTGTGGTAACTTTCACCAAGGCAGCCGCCGCGGAGATGAGGGAGCGGGTGATGGCGGCTGTGGACGCAAAGCTTTTGGCGGATCCGGAGAACAGTCATCTCCAAAAGCAGAAAATGCTTCTCCCGTCGGCAATGATCACAACCATTGACAGTTTTTGTATGAGCGTGCTCCGTGAGCATTTTGATAAGATCGGCCTGGACCCGGGCTTTCGAGTGGGTGATCCGCAGGAAATGGCTTTGTTGAAGCAGGATGTGGCGGAACAGCTTCTTGAGGATTGTTATATGGAAAAAACGCCGGAATTTACGGCCTTTTCCCAAATATATTCCATCGGAAAGCTGGATAAAGGGCTGTCGGACTGGATTTTGCGTATTTATGATTTTTCTCAGAGTTATCCATGGCCTGAGGAGTGGCTCGGCAATTCTCTGCGGATGAATCCGGGGGCCATGGAGGCAAACGCGGATTCCAGCCCGGTGGTACGGCTTGTGATGGAGGAGAGCCGGCGGATTTTGGCTGAAATGGCAGGAAATCTGAAGATCGCTTTGGATATGAGCGTTGGCGCGGGCGGCCCCGCGTTGTATGAACCAATGCTTTTATTTGATTTAGAGCAGATCGATGAAATGCTGGAATGTAAAAACTATGAAGATCTTTATGACCATATCCAACATATGGAGTGGAAACGTCTTTCCGGGAAAAAACAACCGGAGGCCGATGCATCCGTGACAGATACGGTAAAAATCCTGCGGCAGGAAGCTAAAGATTTGCTTGGATGGCTGAAGAAGAATTATTTTTCTGAAAATCTGTCGGAGCTGCTTTCAAGGGAGCAGCGGATCTTACCGAGTCTTACGGTGCTTATAAAGCTGACTGAGGAGTTTTCAAGGAGATTCCGGGAAGAAAAAAGACAGAGGAATCTGATTGATTTTAACGATCAGGAACATTTTGCGTTAAATATATTGCTGGATGAAGATCATAAGCCGACGCCGGCAGCCAGAAGTTATAGTGAGCAGTTTGAAGAGATCATGTGCGATGAATATCAGGACAGCAATCAGGTGCAGGAGACTCTTTTAAACAGCATATCCAGGGAAAGGGAAGGACATCCGAACATCTTTATGGTGGGGGATGTCAAGCAGAGTATTTACCGATTTCGTATGGCCGAGCCGGAGATTTTTCTCGAAAAGTATCGGACTTATACGAAGGATGCAGGAAGTCATCAGCGGATCGACCTTCATAAAAATTTCCGAAGCCGGGCCTGTGTGCTTGAGAGTGTCAATCGGATTTTTGAATCCCTGATGACGCCGGACATCTGCGGTATGGATTACGATGAGGATGCGGCGCTGTATCCGGGGCTTGAATATCCGGAAACAGAGCTGAATGTTTCCAGACAGTCGGAATGGCTGATGGTGGAACATGGAAATGATCCGGAGATGACGAAGCGGGAGGCGGAGGCGCGGGCCGTGGGCCTGCGGATCCGTGAACTGATGGACCCGTCTTCGGGATTATGGGTGATGGATACGGAGTCCGGCGAATACCGGCGGGTGGAATACGGCGATATTGTGATATTGCTGCGCACGGTAAAAAATTGGACGGAGGACTATGTGCGGGTGCTTAAAGATATGGGAATCCCGGCCGTGGGCGAAACGTCCTCCGGATTTTTTGACACCCTTGAAATACAGGGTATTTTAAATATGCTGCGTATTCTGGATAACCCTCTTCAGGATATTCCCATGGCGGCAGTGCTGACATCGTCTATGGGGGGATTGTCCGATGAGGAATTGGCTGAAGTGCGGATTTTGGACCGTTCAGTGCATTTATATAAAAATATGCAGGACTATTTGATTCAGGGAGAAAACCGGGCTTTAGCGGAAAAGCTGCAGGATTTCTTTGACTTATATGACCGGCTCCGCGGGCAAAAGGTCCATCGGTCGATTGAAGAGCTTATTTATGAAATCTATGGAATGACCGGGTATGTGCAGCAGATGTTTGCCATGCCGGGCGGTGAAGTGCGGCGGGCGAATCTGGAACGGCTTGCGGAGTATGCCAGAGCTTTTAAAAATACCAGTTATCGGGGGCTGTTTCATTTTATCCGTTATGTGGACCAGTTGAAAGAATCAAAGGAAGATCTGGGCAGCGCCGTGCTGCCCGGGGAAGCCGGTCAGGCCGTACGGATCATGAGTATACATAAGAGCAAAGGTTTGGAATATCCGGTCTGCTTTGTTGCGGGACTGGGAAAATCGATGAATTTTACGGAATCCCGAAGCCGTATCGTAGTTCATGCCCGGTATGGCGTGGCGGCGGACGGCGTGGATCTGGAGCACCGGGTTAAAATTCACAGCCTGTCGAAAAAGGTCTTCGCGAGAAAACTGCTCTCTGAGCAGATGGGCGAGGAAGTCCGCGTGCTTTATGTGGCCATGACCCGCGCCAGGGAAAAGCTGATTCTTGTGGGCACGGTGGAGGACATGGCTAAGGCGGATGAAAAATGGACGGCGGCCGGAAGAGCGCCGGTCCCGCTGACATACAGCCGGATGCTCCGGGCAAAAAGTTATCTGGATTGGCTGGGGCCTCTTTTGTGGTCGGACGGCAGGGACGGGGCAGGCCGGGGATTTGAGTTCCGCTGTATTAATCCGGGTCATATGGCGGCAGAGGATATCCGGGAGGAAATTCAAACCGACAGGGAAAGAGAATTTCTTCAAAATTGTGTGTCTGTTCATGAGGATTGCAGAGTGTTGTATGAGCGGATAGATTCGAAACTCGGCTGGCAGTACCCAAGGGCATTGATGACTGAACTTCAGGGAAAAATGACCGTCAGCGAGTTAAAGAAAATGGCCGGAGAGGAGATGACAGGTGAGCTCCTCTACCCGGAAAAGCTGTCGGAACTTTTGCCGGATATGGGAAACCCACTGTATATGGCGCAGCAGAAAGGAACAGCAACTCATAAAATATTTGAATTGCTGCCTTTCAGTGAGATTGCTTCCAAAGAGGATGTCATTTCATTTATTCATTGCTGCGTGGAGAAGGAACAGATTCCGGCCTTTTGGGAAGAACTCATTCCGACGGATAAAGTTTTTGATTTTTGCCGGTCCGAGCTGGGACAGCGGATGATCCGGGCGGAAAAGGCGGGACGGCTTTATCGTGAGCGGCCTTTTGTCATGGGTATTCCGGTATCCGATGTTTATCCGGAGCTTTTAACGGCATCCCCGGCAGAGAAAGAAGAGCAAATTCTTATTCAGGGAGTTATCGATGTGTTTTTTGAGGAGGATGACGGTATCGTTTTGCTGGATTATAAGACAGATAGAATCCCGAAGGGGACAGCCGGTGACGAACTGCTCATAAAACGGTATAAAACCCAGTTGGACTATTATCAGAAAGCAATTGAACAGATCATCGGGAAAAAAGTCAAAGACAGAATTCTATATTCTGTTATAATGAACAGAGAAATCCATTGCTGATGAATAGATTTGCTTTTTCGTGGTCATAATCAAGATGACGGAAAGGCAGGTGTAAACGATGGAGCAGAAAGGGGAGTCCCGCTGGCAGGAAGTGATGGAAAAGATGAATGAGCCGGACAAGTGGCAGAAAAAGACGGCGGAAGAAAAGGCAAAGGAATGTCTGAAATTTGAGATCACGGAGGAACTGGGCCTGCTTGATAAGGTTGAGCAGTTTGGCTGGAAAGGTCTGACAGCGAGGGAGACCGGCCGCATCGGCGGTCTTATGAATCAAAAGAAAAGAGAAAAAAGAAACGGGGAATAAAGCATGGAAGCTTATTCAGAATTTGCGCGGGTATATGATCTATTCATGGACAATATACCCTATGAGGAATGGTGCGACTATCTGGTGATGCTTTTGAAACAGCACGGCGTGGATGACGGCCTTGTCCTGGAACTGGGCTGCGGTACAGGCAATATGACGGAGGCCCTGAAGCGGCGGGGCTATGATATGATCGGCATTGATAATTCAGAGGAAATGCTGGCGGAAGCCATTGAAAAAAGTATGGAAAGTGATTCGGATACGGGCGAAAAGCCGGTCCTCTATCTCTGTCAGGATATGCGGGAGTTTGAATTGTATGGAACGGTTCGGGCGGTCGTCAGCGTCTGCGACAGTATGAATTATATTCTTGAGCCGGAGGAACTGTTGCAGGTGTTCCGGCTGGTCAATAATTATCTTGATCCGGAGGGCATTTTTATATTTGACTTGAATACCCGCTATAAATATGAGAAAATACTCGGCGAGCAGACGATTGGGGAAACCCGGGAGGACCACTGTTTTATATGGGATAATTATTATGACGAAGCGTCCCGGGTGAACGAATATATTTTGAATCTTTTTATCCGGGGGAATGACGGAAGATATGACCGTTATGAGGAGGTCCATTATCAGAGGGCCTATGATCTGGATGAGATCCGGCGGTTGATCGAGGCCTCGGGGCTTCGGTGGAAAGGCGCCTATGATGCCTTTACTATGGAGCCGGTACGGGAGGATTCCGAGCGGATTTATATTATTGCCGCAGAGCAGGGTAAAAGTAAAACAACAGAGGAGATGTAAAAGAGATGTCATGCAGTAAACCAGAACAGAAAAAGGGAGTCGATTATATTATCCGGGCAACCGGAGCAGATCATCAGGTGCGTATTTTTGCGGCGACCACCCGGGAGACCGTAGAATATGCCCGTCAGATTCATTATACAAGCCCGGTGGCCACGGCGGCTCTGGGACGTCTTTTGACGGCGGGTGCCATGATGGGAAGTATGCAGAAGGGGGAGGACGATTTGCTTACTCTCCAGATTAAATGCAGCGGTCCGATCAGGGGCCTGACGGTAACATCGGACGGGAAGGCACGGGTCAAAGGCTATGTGGACAATCCGGTGGTCATGCTTCCTCCGAACAGCGCCGGAAAGCTGGATGTGGGCGGCGCTTTGGATATGGGCGTTCTGAGCGTTATTAAAGATATGGGGCTCAAAGAGCCTTATGTGGGGCAGACCCATCTTGTGTCGGGAGAGATCGCCGAGGATCTGACTTATTATTTTGCGACCTCTGAGCAGGTCAATTCCAGTGTGGCCCTCGGAGTATTGATGGAAAAGGACAATACGGTAAAACAGGCCGGAGGTTTTATTTTACAATTGATGCCTTTTGCGGAGGAGGATGTGATCGAAAAGCTTGAGAAAAATATCGGGGCTCTGCCATCGGTGACAACAATGCTTGAGGAGGGAAATACGCCGGAAGATATCATTCAGAGAGTTTTGGACGGCATGGATGTGGAAATCATGGATAAAATTCCGACTTATTTTGAGTGTAACTGCTCTAAAGAACGGGTAGAGCGGGCCATCATCAGTATCGGACGGGATGAAATTCAGTCGATGATCGACGACGGACAGCCGATTGAAGTGAACTGCCATTTCTGCAGCAGTCACTACATATTTACGGTCGATGATTTAAAGGAAATTCTAAAAAAAGTATGAACTTTCGAAAATAAACATAAGAAGACTTGTATTTTCCGGAACACGTGGTAGAATGAATACTAAATTTAGCACTCGCAAAAGATGAGTGCTAACAAACCTGAAGGAGGAAACAGTATGAGTGAAAACGGAGGACCGGAGATTAAGAAAACAGGGCCGCCGCCTCAGGGAAACAGACAGCCCGGAGGAAACGGAGCGGGAAACGGAACGCCGACAGGACAGAGAGGCCCTTCCATTGATAAATTGATGATGATCTTTCTGTTGGGTCTGCTGATGACCATGTTGTTCAACAGTTGTATGAACCGGATTGTCAGGGATACGGCGATAAAACAGATCAGTTACAGTGAATTTATGGATATGGCAAAGGAAGGCAAGGTTAAAGCGATCAATATTGATGAAGCCGCAAGCCAGATTTACATTTATCCGAGTGATGAAGATGCGGGAAGAGGCCTTATTCAGGCTTATTATACGGGTATCGTTTCATCCGATACCACACTGGCGGAAAAGATGGAAGCCTATGGTGTGGATGTGAATTCGGAAATTCCAACCCAGACATCTTCAATTATGAGTACCCTTTTATCCTGGGTTATTCCATTATTGCTTGCTTTCTGGTTTTTATCCATTATATCCCGCAAGGCGGCAAAGAGTATGGGCTCCATGGGCGGTATGGGCGGCCTTGGAGGCATGGGGAAGAGCCGTGCCAAGGAATATGTGGCTGAAGGCTCCAAGGTAACGTTTAAGGATGTGGCCGGCCAGGATGAAGCCAAAGAATCTTTAATGGAGATTGTGGATTATCTGAATAATCCGGATAAATACCGGGAGATCGGGGCAAAGCTTCCGAAGGGGGCACTGCTCGTGGGACCTCCGGGAACAGGTAAAACATTGCTTGCCAAGGCGGTGGCCGGGGAAGCCGGAGTACCTTTCTTCTCGCTGGCCGGTTCGGATTTTGTTGAAATGTTCGTCGGCATGGGAGCATCTCGTGTCCGGGATTTATTCAAACAGGCGGAAGCCAAAGCGCCGTGCATTATTTTTATCGATGAGATTGATGCCATCGGAAAGAGCCGGGATAATCAGCTTGGAAGTAATGACGAAAGGGAACAGACTTTAAATCAGCTTTTGACGGAGATGGATGGCTTTGATGACAGTAAGGCGGTTGTTGTTCTTGCGGCGACAAACCGGCCGGAAGTGCTGGATAAAGCGCTTCGACGTCCGGGCCGTTTTGATCGGACGATCAGCGTCACCCAGCCGGATAAGCAGGGCCGTATCGATATTTTAAAGGTCCATTGCCGGAAGGTGAAGCTGGATGAGAGCGTGGATCTGGATGCCATTGCGCTGGCGACATCGGGAGCTTCCGGCGCCGATCTGGCAAACATCGTCAATGAAGCAGCCCTTCGGGCAGTGCGTATGAACCGGAAACTGATCAATCAGGAAGATTTATTTGAATCGGTTGAGGTGATCATCGCGGGACAGCAGCGGAAGAATCATATTATGAGCCGGGAGGAGCGTCAAATCGTAGCCTTTCATGAAATCGGCCATGCCCTTGTGGCGGCCAAGCAGAAGGATACTCAGCCGATCCAGAAGATTACGATCATCCCGAGAACATCCGGCGCGCTGGGTTATACGATGCAGATGCCGACGGAGGAACGGTTTCTGATGAAAAAGCAGGAAATGCTTGACGAACTGGTAACCTATCTCGGCGGCCGGGCTGCGGAGGAAGTGGAATTCGGAAGTATCACTACGGGCGCGTCCAATGATATAGAAAAGGCAACGGATCTGGCGCGTAAAATGGTCACCATGTACGGTATGTCGTCCGAGTTTGGCATGATGGGCTTGGAAATTCCGGGAAGCCAGTATATGGATGGACGGCCGGTAAAAACCTGCGCCGATGAAACCATGGTCAAGGCCGATGAAATTGTGCGGAAACTTCTGGAGGACGCTTACGACAAAGCAATTGCCATTCTTAAAGAAAATAAGACAGTGCTTGAAAAATCCGCTAATTATCTGCTTGAAAAGGAAACGATCACCGGTCAGGAGTTTATGGATTTTATTCATGGCGTTGAAGTGTTATCTGACGCCCCTTCGATTGAATAAGCCCTTCCTCACGCATTTTCTTCATTTCCCGGAGCATGGCGCTGCGGTCGATAAAGAGATAGTCGGCCATGGAGTTTAATGTAAACGGAAGAAGAAAGCTCTCGGATTGATGTTCATAGGCCAGATGGCGGAAATAGGTCAAAAGCTTTCCGCGAATGGAACGCTGACTTAAAATGTCAAGCCGGGTATGGAGCTGCCGGGTTTTGACGGATAAAATCTGAAGGACATTATTTACCAGTATACTGTGATGCGTGCAGGCGTGGCTGCAGCGTTTAATAAGGCAGGAATAGTCAAAAAAGAGAACCCGGCAGGCCGTGCAGGACACAACTTCCATCGGTGTTTCACTGAGGGAGAGAAGGAGAAGATGGCCGAAAATATCCTGTTTGGACAAATGTTCCAGGATGCTCCGGTAGCCGTCAAAATCATATTTGACTAAATCGGCTTCTCCCGATAAAAGGACGCCGATCTGGTTTGTGCCCGTGGAAGAGGATAAAAGCTGTTTATGGGCCGGAAAGGATTTGATCTCGGATTTAAAGCAAACCATCATCTTATCCAGCTCTGCACTTGTAATGTTATCGAAAATATGAATGTTATCCATTGGGATACCTCCTGTTTTTTATAAAATTATAATATAAATGATAAAAAGTTGCAATTGCAACTGAAATTATTAAAAAAAAACGTATAATGAAAGACATAAGAAAAAAATTAATCTCAGGGAGGAATTAAATATGAAATTTTATGTATGTGAACATTGTGGAAATATTATTACTTATGCTAAAAACGCCGGTGTACCGGTAATGTGCTGCGGACAGAAGATGGTGGAACTTGTTCCTGGAACAACCGATGCTGCCGTTGAAAAACATGTGCCGGTTATTAAGGCAGAGGGACAGAAAGTTGTCGTTGAAGTTGGCGGCGTTGCCCATCCGATGATCGCGGAACATTATATTGAATGGATCGTTCTTGAAACAGAAAAAGGATATCAGAAAGTGGACTTAAAACCGGAAGAGGCTCCAAGAGCAGAATTTGCATTGGTTGAGGGCGATAAAGTTGTTGCCGCTTATGCATACTGCAACCTTCATGGACTTTGGAAAGCCTGATTCTGAATAGAAGAATTGTAAAAAGAAAGAATAAGGAGGCAGACTATGAAATCTTATGAATGTGAACCATGCGGATATGTATATGACCCGGCAGTAGGTGATCCGGATAACGGCATTGCCCCGGGAACAGCCTTTGAAAATTTACCGGAAGATTGGGTTTGCCCGATCTGCGGCGCTGGTAAAGATGAATTTAAAGTTGCAGAATAAATATTATATTAAAAAAATATCCCCACAGGAAAGAATATAGAATTCCTGCGGGGATTTTTTGTCGAAATGCTCCGATAAATTAGCATTGAAATAGTATATGGGAGTGTGTATACTACATTTATCCCGTGATAAACATTTCAACAACCGATTCGGTAAAACCCCCTGTTAAACAAAATAAAATTATGCTAAGATAAAGGAGTAACGAATTTGAAAAAACAAAAAACATTAAAAGATTTAAACCTTATAGATCGTTTCCTGTTTGCAGAAGTGATGGAAGATGTGAAAACGGGCCAGGATATATTGAGCATTATTTTAGGGCAGGATATTCAGCTTATATCCGGAAGTCAAACTGAAAAAGAATACCGGATATCACCATTGGCAAAATCAATTCGAATGGATGTGTTTTCAGTGTCAGAGGAAGGTATTGTTTATGATATTGAAGCACAGGGTACATATCGAAGTGATTTGAGAAAACGGAGCAGGTATTACCAGTCACTGATGGATGGCTCACTTTTGGAATCGGGAGAAAATAACTATAATCTGTTGAAAGATTCTTTTATTATTGTGATTACGAATTATGACATTTTTGACCTCGGAAAATATTGTTATACTTTCGAAGCAGTGTGCAGGGAGCATCCGGCGCTTTTGCTTCGAGATGGTGCGACACGAATTTTTTTGAATACCCGGGGAACAAATAAAGACGAGGTTTCATCAGAATTGGTAGATTTTCTCCATTATATGGAGAACAGTACAGATGAAATGGTATTGGAGACAGGCAGTGTGCGTATCCGACGTATTCATGAACGAGTCTGTAAGGTGAGGCAGAGTGAGGCGATAGGTATGAAGTTTATGCGAGAATTGGAAGAGAAGAGCGAGGCCCGAGCCGAAGGATGTCAGGCTGGATTAACGGATGGTATTTTGACATCCATCAAAAATCTTATGGAAACGATGGACTTAACGGCGGAAAAGGCCATGAAGGCGCTAAAGGTGCCAGAGGAAGAGTGGGAAAAATATTTAAGATTGTTGGAAAAATAAGAAAATGTATTACAAGAGGTAAAGCAGGCGGAACTTATCCGGAGAGATAAATCCGCCTGTTTGAATTGTGCTTATTTTGAATCGAATTTTTCATCGCAGTAAATACAGCGATAAGTCCGAGTCTCAGCATCCGTCAATTTGAAGATCTGAGGCAATTCCTGTTCAACTGTGGAGATGCACCGTGGATTTTTGCATCGGATGACATTGGTGATCGTCTGAGGCAGCTTTGGTTTCTGCTTGTCCACAATTTTGCCGCCTTTGATAATGTTTACGGTAATCTGATCATCGACAAAACCGAGGATATCCAGATTCAGATTCATGTCTCCCTGAACTTTGATGATATCTTTTTTGCCCATCTTATTGCTGGAAGCGTTTTTTATAATGGCTACCTGGCAGTCCAGCTTATCCAGTTTCAAATATTTATAGATATCCATGCTTTTTCCGGCACGGATATGATCAATCACATAACCCTCGTCAATACCGCTGATATTTAACATAATTCTACCCCCAGAAGTTTCATGATTAATGCCATTCGGACATAAACGCCGAATTGAGCCTGTTTGAAGTAGACGGCCCGAGGGTCATTATCCACTTCTACAGAAATTTCGTTGACACGTGGCAATGGATGAAGAACAAGCATATCTTCCCGGGCGAGAGCCATCTTATTCATATCCAGAATGTATTTATCCTTCAAACGGATATAATCTTCCTCATTAAAGAAACGTTCTCTTTGAACACGGGTCATATAAAGAATATCCAGTTCCGGCATTACCGATTCCAAATCTTCGGTTTCTTTAAAGGCAATATCGTTTTTTTGCAGGACTTCTTTGCGGATATAGGACGGTATCTTTAATTCTTCCGGCGAGATCAGTACAAATTTGATTCCCGGATAACGTCCGAGAGCGCTAATCAGAGAATGAACGGTACGTCCGAATTTCAGGTCGCCGCACAGTCCGATCGTTAAATTGTCCAGACGGCCTTTCAGAGAATGAATGGTCAAAAGATCTGTTAATGTCTGGGTTGGATGCTGATGTCCGCCGTCACCGGCATTGATCACCGGGACAGTCGCATGGGTTGCCGCAACGAGGGCAGCACCTTCTTTTGGATGCCGCATGGCAACAATGTCCGCATAACAGGAAACAACACGAATCGTGTCGGCAACGCTCTCGCCTTTGGCTGCGGAACTGTCACCGCCGCTGGCAAAGCCTAAAACATTTCCGCCCAGATTGAGCATGGCAGCTTCAAAACTCAGACGGGTGCGGGTGCTTGGTTCATAAAAAAGTGTTGCCAGTTTTTTGCCGTGGCACACATCACTGTAGCGGCTGCGGTCTTTCGCAATGTCCTCGGCCAGAAGAAGGAGTTCTTCGGTCTCTTCAACAGAAAAATCTAATGGATTAATTAAATGTTTCATAGACACCTCCAATGTCTTGTTAAGGTTTCATACTGTTATTATCATAATACAATTTTCACAGATATACCATAAGATTTTCATATAAAGTGTAAAAAAAATTTCACAGTGTGTCGACAATTTATGTTTGACACTGAAAGACGACTATGCTATTCTAGGTGTACTGAATACCATTAGGGGTACAGTAGATATTTGGAGGATTTAATTATGAAAGGTACAGTGAAATGGTTTAACAGCCAGAAGGGCTACGGCTTTATCAGTGACGAGACAGGTAATGATGTGTTCTTACATTATTCAGGACTCAACATGAATGGTTTCAAGACAATTGATGAAGGCCAGGAAGTTGAATTTGATGTTGTTGAAGGTTCAAAAGGTCCGCAGGCAACAAATGTAACCAAATTATAATCAAGTGTTCGTACCAATGTGCCTTTTCTAATATCATACATTTAATTTTTTAAATCGTTAGTATCAGAATTTGCAGTATTGTCATAACGTGATTATCAGAAGAAGGCTATCCCCGGGATGGCCTTTTTTTGAGTATAATTATGTGACGGTAGAGAGGAAAGCGGTTATGAAAAAATCCAATATCAATTCATCGGATATAAAGTTACCCGGTCATTTAAGGGAGGGAGTTACCACGGGCACCTGCGCGGCGGCGGCGGCCCGGGCATCGGTTCAATGGCAGATTTCGGGACAATGCCCGGAAAACATCTGTGTGGATACGCCGGCGGGAAAGACGCTGTGCCTTTCTGTTGTGCCGGAGGAATTTCCTGCCTGCGGCGTGATCAAGGATGCGGGCGATGACCCGGATGTGACGGATGGATGTGAGGTTATTGCGCGGGTAAGACTTTTGGAGGAAACGAGAGATATCCTTTTTAAGGCCGGAGAAGGCATCGGCCGTGTGACAAGGCCGGGATTGAAGCTTCCGGTGGGCGAAGCGGCTATCAATCCGGTGCCCCGGAAGATGATTGAAGAGGAGATCCGGCGCTGCGTCGGCGATACGGGGGCTGAGGTGGAGATATCGATTCCCGGAGGGGAGGCGCTGGCGGCCCGGACATTTAATCCGAGAATCGGGATTGAAGGCGGCTTGTCCATTCTCGGGACAAGCGGTATTGTGCGGCCGATGAGTGAGTCGGCGGTGGTGGAATCTTTAAAAACCTGCCTTTCTGTGGCTGCGGCAGCGGAGCCGGAATATATTTGCTTTGTTTTGGGAGAAACAGGGGAACGCCGGATGCGGGAATGGCTGACCCGGCAAAAAAAAGATATGTCCCGAATGGAATTTGTTCAAATGAGCAACTATGCCGGGCTGATGCTGGATGAAGCTGCCCGGTTGAAGGTGAAAAAGATTTTGATCGGCGGTTTTGCGGGAAAGCTTGTAAAACTTGCCGCGGATATTATGAATACCCACAGCCATGTGGCGGATGGGCGTATGGAAACGATCTGCACTTTTGCCGCACTGGCAGGCGCGGAGCAGCAGCTCATTCGGCAGCTTTATGAATGTCGGACGGTTACGGAAGTTGTGCAGATTTTAAGAAACCATGGTATGGAATATATATGGGATGCAATCAGTGACAGGGCTGCAGAAAAATGCCGGCTGCGAATGGGCGGCACGGGCGATGCGGCCGTGGTTTTTCTGGATGAATCAGGAGGGCTTTTGGGAAAAAGCCGGAATACGGAGGCTATAACAGGGTGAAACATATTCGGATTATCGGCGGAGGGCCGGGAGATAAAGCGTATATTCTTCCGATGGCCCGGAAGGCTGTGGCAGAAAGCAGTCTTATTATCGGAGATAAACGTCTGCTTCAGACATTCGGACTGGAAGCGGATGAAACACATATTTTTGAAATGGGCCGGATGATGGAACGGCTGGAGTGGCTGAAAAAACAGCCGGATTCTTTGAGCGCAGGGATACTTGTCTCCGGGGACCCGCTGATGTACAGCCTTTTCCGGCTGGTTCGGAGAACATTTCCGGATGCACAGGTTGAAATTATTCCCGGCATCGGCTCGATTCAGGCCTTTGCGGCCAGACTTGGCGAATCTATGGAGGACGCGAAGATTCTCAGCGCCCACGGTCGGAATATGACGGGGGAGATGCTGGTGAAAGAGGTTTCCCGTTCGCCCAAACTTTTTATATTATGTGATAATGAGCGGACGCCGGACCGGATGGCCAGAGAACTTATAAAGGCCGGACTGACATCGGTGGATATGGCGGCGGGAAGCCGGATATCTTATCCCGATGAGGTGATCGTATCCGGAGGTCCGAAGGCCGTTTTTCTGGAGAAATATCCGGCGCTGAGCCTGGTAATGATCAAAAATCCTGAAGCGGCAGCCCCGGCGGAACGGTCCGGGGCCAATGAAAACACATGTGGTGGCCCGGTTTGTGACGGGGTATCGTTGCTGCGTGACAGTGCATTTTTGAGGAACGGTACGCCGATGACACGGGAGGAAGTCCGATGGGTAGTCCTCGGAAAAATGGGACTTTCGGCGAATTCGGTTGTCTGGGATGTGGGTGCCGGGACCGGTTCTGTTTCTATAGAGTGCGCAAGGCAGTGCCCGGCGGGAAAAGTGATCTCTATTGAGAAAAATCCGGAGGCTCTTAAGATTTTATATCAAAACAGGGCGCATTTTGGAATATCCAATATGGATATTATCGAAGGAACGGCGCCGGAGGTTTTCGAGGGACTTGAACGGCCGACCCATGTTTTTATCGGCGGCGCAGGGAGAGCCCTGTCAGCAATTCTTGAAAAAATATGCCGGTATGGAGCTGGCATCCAGATACTGATCGCCTGCGTGACTTTGGAAACAATGACGGAGGCTTACAGTCTGGTGGATTCTGTGAGGGGCCTGCGGCGCAGGGAGATTGTGACTGTTCGCATTGAAACAGCCAGGCCGGTGGGCAGTTATCATTTGATGGAAGGCGGTCATCCGGTAACTCTGATCACTGCGGAGACATGGAATGAAGGGGAAAAACACGAGGGAGAATATTGATGATAAAAAAATTATGTGCAGATATATATAGTGGGAATAATGTCCGGGAAAATATGATCCGCTTAAACCAGTCTGTCCGGGAGGAATCGGTTTTGGATGAATTTCTGGATGAATATTATGAGCATGAGGATTATTTTATCGGGCTTTTGGAGCATGAGGACGCGAAAGTTCGCAAAAATGCGGTGAAACTTCTCGGGAGAGTCGGAGATCCAACCCTGTTGGATGTCCTTTTTCAGCATTATCAGGCAGAAGAAACTCAGTTTTTAAAAAGTGATTATCTGGCGGCCCTCGGTGAATTTGAATATAAAGTTTATCTTCCGGAATTGAAGGAACGGTGGAAAACCTTAGGGGCGCAGGAGCGGACGAAACATTCCGCCGAAGAGATCAAACAGCTTCAAAAGCTGATATGGAAGGCGGAACCGCCAAAACAGCATACGTTTTGCGGTGAAGCGATGGAGAACCGGCTGCTGCTCATTGTTCCCCGGGGACATGAGGAAACTGTCTTAAAACAGGCGGAGTGTATTCCGCAGACGCAGGGGCGGGTTATGCCGGGAGGGTGCCTGGTGACGACGAAAAATCTGAAAAATGTGCGTGACATACGGACATATCAGGCCCTTTTATTTGATTTTTATCCGACTTTGATTCCTTCCTCTGACGGAAAAGTCATAGGAAAACAGATCTTACAAAAGGGACTCATATCCTATATTCGTGAACGGCATCTGGAGAAACATCCCTTTTTATTTCGCGTGGATGTGCGGGGAACGAAGGATGTTGCGATAAAGAATCAACTGGCAAAGGATTTGTCTATATATCTGGAAGCAAACAGTGATGGTATGCTGATCAATGAGTCTTCATTTTATGAGGTTGAAATCCGGGTGATCCTGGCGGGAACAAAGGGAAGCCGGGTTTTCCTGAAACTGACATCGATGCCGGATAAACGTTTTTCTTATCGAAAGTACGCGGCTTCCACATCGATGCAGCCGTCAAAGGCGGCGCTGATCATGCATTATATGAAACCATACTTTCGGCCGACGGCAAATATCCTGGATTCATTTTGCGGGACAGGTACTTTGCTTATTGAGAGAGCTCTGGCGGCGCCTTATAAAAGTATTTACGGGCTGGATATTTCCGAACAGGCGATTCAGGCCGCATGGGAAAACAGCCGGCGGGCCGGACTGGATATCCATCTGATCCATCGGAATTTTAATGATTTCAGGCATGAATACAAGTTTGATGAGATATTGACCGATATGCCACGGACGGCAAATTTTCGCGGAAAGGATTCGACGGAATATTGTTATGAGCTTTTATTTACGAGAGGGAGAGAACTGTTGGCTTCTCAGGGAATAATGGCGGTTTACAGCGAGGATGGAAGGCTTATGGAAAAAAAGCTGGCTGAAAATCTATGGCTGAAACGGATTCGGAGAATACCGATGACAAAGGATGGGACATCCTGGTTGTATATTTTACAAAATAAAGATAAATAACATATAGGAGCAGATGATGGCTGGAAAATTATATGGCGTGGGCGTCGGGCCGGGGGACTCAAAATTATTGACGATAAAGGCGAAGGAAATATTGGAATCGGCGGATGTGATTGCTGTCCCGGTGAAAGATGCGGGAGAGGAAAGCACGGCGCTGTCCATTATACGCCCGGTGGTAGAATTAAGAGATAAAAAGATTCTGCCGGTGATTTTTAAAATGGAACATTCTGAGGCAAAGCGGGCCGAGTGCCGGAAGCGGGCGGCCGGACAGATCAGAGAGCAATTGGATATGAATAAAAATGTAGCGATGATTGTTTTGGGAGATATTTCTGTCTACAGCACTTACCATCAGGCCTTTAAGTATATTCGGGAAGAAGGTTATGAAACGGAAATTATTCCGGGAATTTCCGCCTTTTCCGGCGGCGCCGCCCTGGCGCAGATAAGCCTTGTGGAAGGTAATGAAAATATGATGGTACTCTCCTCATTAAAAGGAATGGAACCTCTGAGAGAAGCCTTAAAAATGTGTGATAATCTTGTAGTGATGAAGGCGGGAAGTTCGATGGAACAGATCTGCAAGCTGCTTCGGGAACAGGATTTATCAGATAAAACGGTGGTCCTCAGCAATATCGGGATGGCAGATGAATATATCGGTCCGCCTGCGGAGGATAGGAGCTATGGTTATTTTACAACATTGATCATCAAGAAAGGCGGGATGTGATGGTTCATTTTATCGGCGCCGGGCCGGGCGACCCGGAATTGCTGACGATCAAAGGGAAAAAGCTGATTGATTCGGCGGATGTGATCATATATGCCGGATCTCTGGTGAATAAAAAAGTTTTGGATGACCGAAAGGAAAACGCTGTTGTCTATAACAGCGCCTATATGACTTTGCCTGAGGTTATACAGGTGATGAAGGCGGCGGAGGAAAAGGGCCAGTCCGTTGCGCGGGTACACACGGGGGATCCGTCGATCTACGGGGCGATCCGGGAACAGATGGACGCGTTGGATGCTCTTGGAATCTCCTATGAGGTTGTTCCGGGAGTCAGTTCGTTTTTGGCCGCAGCGGCCAGCATGAAAAAGGAATATACCCTCCCAGGGGTATCGCAAACCGTGATTTTAAGCCGGCTTGAGGGCCGTACGCCTGTGCCGGAAAAGGAAAAAATTCTTAGCCTTGCAAAACACCATGCCACCATGATAATATTTTTAAGTGTAGGTAAAATCGAAGTTTTGGTTCAATTATTGAGCGAGTCCTACGAGAAAGATACACCGGTGGCAGTTGTTTATAAAGCGAGCTGGCCGGATGAACGAATCGTTTATGGGACATTGGAGACAATCGCGGATAAGGTAAAAGCGGCAGGAATCAGGAAAACAGCCCTTGTGGTTGTCGGAGATTTTCTTGGCAGTGAGTATGAGTTGTCGAAACTCTATGACCAGAATTTTGAAACCGAATATCGTAAAGCAGGCGGTTCAATGGAAGGACATTAGAGGAGGAGAGATAACATGTCTATCGCGGATATTGAAATGCTGTTTAAGTTCGTTGGCGGACTCGGTATGTTTTTATATGGCATGCACGTGATGGCGGACGGACTTCAAAAGTCGGCCGGCGGCAAAATGAAGCAGTTGTTGGGTATTTTGACGAATCATCGGATACTGGGTGTTTTAGTGGGCGCGCTGGTGACGGCGGTGATTCAGAGTTCGTCGGCGACGACAGTCATGGTTGTCGGTTTTGTTAATGCCGGGATCATCAGTCTGACTCAGGCTGTCGGAGTGATCATGGGTGCCAATATCGGTACGACGATCACAGCGTGGGTCGTATCTATGAGTGAATGGGGCGAGATGCTCAAACCGGAATTTTTTGCCCCCCTTTTGATCGGAGTGGGCGCGTTTATTGTTTTATTTTCGAGTAAAGAGCGATTACGGCAGGTTGGGGAGATTCTTGTCGGTTTCGGCGTTCTTTTTATAGGGCTCAGCTTCATGTCCGCATCCATCACACCATATAAGGATGCGCCGATTTTTGCGACGGCCTTTCAGGTACTCGGGAAGAATCCGGTGCTTGGCATTTTAACCGGCGCGGCGGTAACAGCAATCATCCAGAGTTCGTCGGCATCCGTCGGTATTCTTCAGACATTGGCCCTCAACGGCGTTGTATCCTGGAATTCGGCGATCTATATTACTCTGGGACAAAATATCGGTACCTGCGTGACGGCGCTGTTGTCCAGTGCGGGGGCCAACCGTACAGCGAAGCGGGCGGCTGTTATCCATCTTTTATTTAATGTCATCGGAGCAGTTGTTTTTGGTATTTTAATGTTTATTGTATTTACAGTGAATCCGGCTTTTGCGGGCGGCAGGGTAAGCAGCGTAGGCATTTCTGTTTTCCATACAGTATTCAATATAACGAATACATTGCTTTTGTTCCCGTTTGCGAAACAGCTGGTAACCCTTTCCGGGCGGATCATCCGGGAAAGGCCGGAACGCCTGGCGGCTGCGGAAATATCTGCGGTTTCCGGGGATGAGACGATGCTTGAGCGGCCTCATTTGGACATTCGTATTTTAAGTTCACCGTCCTTTGCCATTCAGAGTGCGGCGGAACAGGTGATCCGTATGGGAGAGCTGGCCAAAGAACACGTGGAGACATCTATGGGCAGTGTGTTTGATGTCAGTGAGGAAAAGATTCGGCGGTCAAATATGCTGGAAAAGACGCTGGATATTTTCGAAAAGGATCTGACGGAATATCTGGTGCATTTAAGCCATGAATCTCTGACAGAAAAGGAGATTCAGACAGTCAGCCATCTGCTCTTTACTGTCGGCGATCTGGAGCGCATCGGTGATCACTGCGATAATATTGCGGAATTGGCAGAGGGACTTGTGCAGGGGCATATTCAGCTTTCAAATGATGCGGTTGAGGACTTGAGGGATATTGAAGATGTGGTTTTAAAGGCTGTGGAGCTGGCTATCAGTTCCAGAAGCCGGGAATCTATTATGGATGCCAAACGGGTATATATGCTGGAGGACGATGTGGACAGTATGGAAGAAGATATGCGTCATAATCATATGGACCGTCTTTCAAAGGGGCTGTGTTCAGCAAATACGGGTATCGTTTTCCTGGATATTCTGAGCAATCTGGAACGGATTTCTGATCATGCGGTCAATATAGCGGAATATGTGGAAGCGGAAAAGGTACCGGCTTAAACGAATGGATTCGGGCAGGGCATATAAAGTTGCCCTGCCTGTTAGTTTTTTGTAAAAAAGCTTCATTTATTTTTGGAATAATGTTAAAATCTTTTTGTACAGAAAAATCAGAAAGGAATTAGATATGAAGGATTTTCGAAATAAGGCGGGATATATCTGTGATATGGATGGCGTTATTTACCATGGAGACAGACTTTTGCCGGGAGCAAAGGAATTTGTCGAGTGGCTTTATAAAGAGAATAAAAACTTTCTCTTTCTCACCAACGCCAGCGGCAAGACACCGAAGGAATTACAACAGAAACTGGGCCGCATGGGGCTGGATGTGGATGAGAAGCATTTTTATACAAGCGCCCTGGCAACGGCGAAGTTCGTCAGCTCTCAGAAACCGAATTGTTCGGCCTATGTGATTGGCGATCCGGGATTATTTTTGGCACTCAGCGAAGCCGGAATTACAAATAATTCGATCAACCCGGATTATGTGATCATCGGCGAGACAAACAATTATAATTATGAAAGCATTTGCCAGGCAGTGCATCATGTTCAGAATGGCGCAAAGCTGGTGGGAACGAATACGGATCTGACCGGGCCGACGGAGCAGGGCATTGTTCCGGCCTGCCGGGCACTGGTTTCACCGATTGAGATGACGACCGGAAAACAGGCTTATTTTGTCGGAAAACCAAATCCACTGATGATGCGCACCGGGCTTCAGCTTCTGGGCGTTCACTCTCAGGAGGCGGCGATCATCGGCGACCGCATGGATACGGATATTATCGCGGGAATTGAAACGGGACTGGATACCTGCCTTGTGCTTTCCGGCGTGACTACGAGAGAAGAGGCGGAAACATATCCGTATTGTCCGAGGATTATTTTAAATGGGGTAGGGGATATTCCGGAATAAAAAAGTAAATACTGGGAATTCTATTGAAAATGATAATCTCTCTGATATGTGATGATATGAAGGGGGAGATTTGATGAGTGACAGAAAAGAAGATTTAAGTATTTATAAAAAGGTGCTGGAAACACTGCCTATGCCTGTACTTTTGGTGGGAGCGGATGAACATATTCTTTTTATGAATAAAACTTATGGGGAATTTCTTGGGGTAGACCCGCAAGACGTTATAGGACATCATGTTTATGAAGTCATTCCGAATTCAAGGACACCGTTGGTGTTAAAAACACAAAAAGCAGAATATGCTGACCGTCATAAGTATGTTGCGGGTAAAATAAAAGGTCAGGAGATTATCGTACACCGTATCCCAATCGTGGAGAATGGGAAGACATTGGCGGTTTTTGGTCTGCTGCTATTTACCAGTATTGAGGATTTAATGGCTCTGGCTGAGAAAAATCAGAAGATTAATGATGAACTGGCTTACTATAAAAACCAGTTTGTTGAGCAGCAAAGCTCGAAATATTCATTGGACAGCATTATTGGTACAAGTCCGGCCATTAAGAATTTAAAAGAGCAGATCGTTAAAGTGGCCAGATTGAAGCAGACGATTCTGATCACGGGTGAGAGCGGTGTCGGCAAAGAGCTGATCGCCCATTCAATTCACCATTGCAGTGAACGGCATGACCGGATGTTTGTGCGTGTGAATTGTGCAGCTATACCGGAAAATCTTTTTGAAAGCGAATTTTTCGGCTATGTTGGCGGGAGCTTTTCCGGCGCCTCAAAAACCGGGAAAAAGGGAAAATTTGAGTTGGCCGAGGGAGGAACTTTGTTCCTGGATGAGATTGGCGAATTGCCGCTTTTTATGCAGTCAAAGCTATTGCGAGTTCTTCAGGAGAGGGAGATTACCCGCGTCGGCGGCAGTGAGACGATACCGGTTGATGTCCGTATCGTGGCGGCAACAAATCGAAATCTTCTGCGAATGGTGCAGGAAGGGACTTTCAGGCAGGATTTATATTATCGTTTGAATATATTAAATATTAAAGCGCCTTCATTAAGAGAGCATATGGAGGATATACCCCTGCTTCTGGAAAAGACCTTAAATGAACTGCAGGTAGAGAATGGCATGAAGAAAAGATTATCCGCGGATGCTTTGGATTTATTACAAAAGTATAGCTGGCCGGGGAATATTCGTGAGTTAAATAATATCATAACTAAATTATATTATATGTCTGACAGCGATGAGATCACTGCATTTCAAATTCCGAGGCATATAAGATATGCCGAGAGGGTTACTCCAACGAAAATGGAGTTTGAGGGCATGGACTCTATGATAGAGGAATTGGAAAAGTATTTGGTTATCGATACTCTGAAGAGGCTGGACAATAATGTAACAAAAACGGCAAATACTCTAAAAATTTCACGTCCGAGGTTATATCGGATCATGGAAAAAATTTCACCGGAAGAATTGGAAAAATAGAGTGTATCATTTTGTTACAGATGTAATAAAACGTTACACGCGGAACATGAAGGTTTTTCGGAAAAAATGTAACATGTTATTACATTTGTTAAAAAAATAGCAGCACGAAAAATTTTAAAAAAAAGAGTGAAAAAAATAAAAATAAAACGAGAAAACATTGATTTAATCAAGGTTTTCTCGTTTTTTTTTATTTTCAAAAAAAAGTTTGTGAAAAAATTGGCATCTAAATTGCAATTATAAAAGGTATCACATATCAGAGAAATAAAATTTTAAGAAAGGGGTAAAAAAATGAATTTTGAAACAATTATTTATGAGGTGAAAGACAATATCTGTTATATCACGATTAATCGGCCAAAGGCATTAAACGCATTAAACGTTCAGGCTTTAACTGAATTATCGAAGGCATTGGATGTGGCAGCAGAAGACGAAAATGCAAAGGTGATTATTATTACAGGTGCCGGCGGAAGAGCATTTGTGGCCGGTGCAGACATCTCGGCAATGCAGATGATGACCGCGGAGGAAGCTTATGATTATGCTCGCTTGGGTCAGACAACTTACAACAAAATTCAGGATTTACCAAAAATCGTTATCGCAGCAATCGATGGTTTTGCTCTGGGTGGCGGATGTGAACTGGCTTTGGCCTGTGATATCCGTGTAGCTTCCGAGAAATCTCAGATCGGTATTCCGGAAGTTACATTGGGTGTATTCCCTGGATTTGCCGGTACACAGAGACTGCCGAGACTGGTTGGAACAGGCATGGCAAAAGAAATGCTTGCTACAGCACGCAAGATTCATGCGGCAGAAGCTAAAGAGATCGGCCTTGTGAACTATGTTGTTCCTGAAAACCCGGTGGCAAAGGCTGAGGAACTGGCAGCTCAGATTTGTAAGAACAGTATGTCAGCGGTTGCTTTAGGTAAGAGAGCAATGAACGAAGGTATGGAAATGGAACTGAAAAAGGGTATTGAACATGAAGCAGCTCTTTTTGCAGTGGCATTTACAACGGCAGATCAGCGAGAAGGTATGACGGCTTTCCTTGAGAAAAGACCGGCAAACTTTAAATAAAAAATGAAGATAAGAAAGGAAATGGAAAGATGAAAATTGTTGTATGTGTAAAGCAGGTTCCGGATACAACAGAAGTCCGTTTGGACCCTGTGACAAACACTTTGATTCGTGACGGCGTTCCAAGTATCATTAACCCGGATGATAAAG
>NZ_DBGCTU010000004.1:0-10389 GCF_048388605.1 Frisingicoccus sp.
CTTTATCATCCGGGTTAATGATACTTGGAACGCCGTCACGAATCAAAGTGTTTGTCACAGGGTCCAAACGGACTTCTGTTGTATCCGGAACCTGCTTTACACATACAACAATTTTCATCATCAAAATCCTCTCTATTCTATAAATATAAACAAATTACAATGTTCAAAAATTATCCTAACAGCATACAAAGTGGTAATAATACCAAAGCTCCGACTAAAATAGGAATTACCGTGCAGTTAATAAAAATAGGGAAATATCCTTCTTTATGAGTAACACCGCATACGTTCAATACAGAAATGATCGCTCCGCAATATGGAAGAGAATCCAAGCCTGCGCATCCAACAGAACTCAATCTGTGAATAAATTCCAGATTATATCCCGCCTGACCATATTTAAGCATTAAATCGCCCAGGGATTCATAGAACAATCCAAGAGACCCCGAGGAAGAACCCATCAATCCTGCAAAAACATTCGTCGATACAAAACTGAGTACATATGGATTCATCTGTAAATTTACAATGGCATCTACCGCAAAGGTATAGAACGGTGTCATTTTTACAACAGATCCGAATCCAACGATCGCTGCCGTATTAATAATAACGGTAACAGCGCCTGCAGCGCCCTCATTGATAGCTCTCATAAAGTTTCTGTCCGGAAAATATTTGAAGAACAATATGATTGCCATAATATCCGTAATTAATAAGGCATATACAATATTTAACTGGAAAGCATTGAAAGAAATAATTACAAATAAAATAGGAATTAAGGCAATAAACCAATTTGGTTTTTCCTTTGTATCTTCCAGTTTTTCAACATGTGCCGGAAAAACAAAATGTTCACCCCGTTTTTTTGCTTTCTTTTCTTCCCACATTAAGTAGATAACGCCGATACCAAAACATAAAATTGCCGTCAGGCCTCCAGGTCCCAAAGCTGCTGTAGAGCTTGTTCCCAGGTAATTCATAGGAATAATATTTTGGATCTGAGTTGAAAACGGGCCCGTCATCGCAAAACTCCAAAGTCCCAATGTGGCTGCGCCCGGGATCAACCTTGTAGGAATATCCGCTTCTTCGAAGAGAACTAACGCAATCGGAAAGATAGCGAAAATAACTACAAATGATGTGATACCTCCATAAATTAAGATTGCTGTGGAAACAACGACCGCTGCCATAGCCATCTTTGGTCCAAAAGTCTTTGCAAGCTTTTCTCCAACAGCCTTTGCAGCACCTGTCTGTTCATAAATCTTACCCATGATACTGCTTAATAAGAAAATCAGGAAATAAGAAATAAAGAAAGAAGCCACCCCTGGAATATAATTTGCAGACATTGTTTCAAGTACCGGCAGTCCGCTTAATACAATTGTAATTAAAGCCGCCACACAGCCACAGATAACTGTGCTGATCCCCTTGAAAGCAAAAATAGTCATTACAACCAGTGACAATAAAATTCCGATACCGGATAATGCAATACTGGACATAACATACCCTCCTTAGTTTTTTGTTTAATTTTGTTGTTGCCCGAGATTAATTTATAACAGCATCTCTGATTAGCCCCCACTATGTAAATGCCATTATAAAGCCCTCTTTTGTCTTACCTAAGACAATCCTGGAATTAAACTTCCATTCATCATCAATATATCGCAAAAAATGTGCCAATTTTATTTTCTAACTATTTTAAGGAAAACATCGTCAATTATTTGGCTAATTATTTTACTTTTTTACGCTTACACGTCAAATAAATGTAGCAAAACAGGACATATGTCCTGTTTTGCTACATTTATTTTGCCAAATTTTTAACTTTTTTATTGTTAATCTGAAAGTTATTATTAACATTTTTTCCATAAGTTATTATTTGTTTTTGATATAAATTACTTTATAATAAAAATATAAACTTATCACTAATATATAGAAGGGAGTCGTTCATATGAAATCACAAAATCGTTTATCCAGCACCAATGTAAGTTTCTCTGACCTGGAAGTTGTAAAAACTATTTTTCAAACACTCCCTATTCCTATGATCATTATTGATAAACAGGAAAATATTATTTTTCTAAATGATGCCTATAAATCTTATCTGCATGTGAATAATATAAATTTTCTCGGAAAAAACGTGCGTCAGTTCATAAGCAACAGCCGTCTTCCGATGGTTTTAAGAACAAAGAAGCCTCTGTTTGGCGTCTATCATAAATATGTAGACTCCTATTCCCGTGATCTGGAAGCCGTATGTAATTTAATTCCGGTAATTGAAAACGGAGAGGCCGTAGCCTGTTTTGGAATTGTTGTTTTTCAGAATATGTATGATCTCTTTTCTCTGACTCTGCAAAACAAACAATTGCAGCACGACCTTGAACAGTATAAAAAAGAATTAACCAATCTTAAAGGGGCAAAGTATTCAATCGACAGTATTCTTGGCGAAAGTCAGCCAATTAAAGATATGAAAAACACGATCTATAAGCTTGCGGAAAGCCCTTCCACAGTCCTTATTACCGGTGAAAGCGGTTCCGGCAAAGAACTCGTCGCCCACTCTATTCATCAATACAGTCATCGGAATGCCTATCCTTTAATATGTGTTAACTGCGCTGCCATTCCCGAAAATCTTTTAGAATCTGAGCTTTTCGGCTATATGGGCGGCTCATTTACAGGCGCCAAACGCAATGGTTCCATGGGTAAATTTGAAGCGGCTAATCATGGCACATTATTTCTTGATGAAATCGGCGAACTTCCTTTATTTGTACAGGCCAAATTACTTCGTGTACTTCAGGAAAAAGAAATCACCCGCGTCGGAGGCAATGCACCGATTCCAATTGATGTGCGGGTCATCACCGCAACAAACCGAAACCTCGAACAAATGGTGCAGGATGGCCAATTTCGTGAAGATCTATATTACCGCCTCAACATCTTGAATATTAACGTGCCGCCGCTGCGTGACAGAAAAAGCGATATTCCGATATTGATCCATCATTTTTTGGATAGATTGTGCCGCACACAGGGAATTACAAAAACACTATCAACATCGGCAGAAAATGTACTCCTTGATTATGACTGGCCGGGAAACATCCGCGAATTATCCAACATTATTGAAAGAATTTACTATATGTCCGATTCAAATACGATTGAACTCCATGATATACCATCCCAGATCATACGAGGGCACGTAAACACAAAAGCTAAAAGCTCAGCCGAAAATAACAGCCTCGACGCCATGCTGGCTTATTTGGAACGGGATATTGTTCTTGAGACCCTGAAAAAGACCAATTATAACATATCTCAGGCTGCCAACCAACTGAAGATTCCCCGTTCAAGGCTTTATCGCATTTTAAAACGCCATAACCTAAATCCGGAAACATTAGAATAATAAAACATGCGACAAACGAACACTCTTTCATTTGCCGCATGTTTTATTTATTACGATTATTAATAACAGTCCTTTACTTCAAAAAATTTGGCACGAATTTTGCTGTATATTAGGGTAACTGATTAGTCCCAACCTAATAACATTTTAATTAAGTAAAGGAGATTTATTATGAACGATTTCAAAGTACCTTATGAAGTAGGATTTACAACTCATTTTTCTAAGACTGTCAGTGAAGCAGATGTTTACAGCTTCGCAGGCATTTCCGGCGATATGAACCGCGCCCATTTAAATGATCAGTATATGAAAACAACAGATATCGGACAGCGCGTTGCTCATGGTATGCTGACATTATCTATCGCAAGCGCCGCTGAAACCGTACTTCTGGATGCTAAATTCCAGGAAATGGAAGAAGCCGGCATCAGCTACCTCTCCGCAGGATATGAGCACGTTCGTTTCATCAAGCCTGTATTATTCGGTGATACATTAAACGTATCCTACGAATTAACCGATGTAAACCATGAAACCAAAAAAACCATCGGAAGATTGACCGTTGTCAATCAAAGGGACGAAGTTGTTTGTGTTGGCGATCACATCCTTAAATTCTTTCTTAAAACCAAATAACACTTAATTTTTTAAGCCTATATATCCTAATGCTAAGGGGATATCGCATTTTTTTGATCAAGCGATATCCCCTCCCCTATCTATTTTTCTGTTATACTGCGATTATATGTAAATTTACATTATTCAGCGGCAGACACCTGCCCGACCTCCAATGACGGTTTTTCCCTTTAAATCCGCCCACGAAAAATTTTGATCGTTTGAACGGCTTACGAGGAAATTACCTGCTCTCTGAGTCAACTGGGCAAAATTGACGGCATAATCAGAGTTGCCTTCGTTATAGACATAAATCGTCGCTTCCGGCCCCATAAAACCGATATCCGCCTCCCCGGCGATCATTGCCGTCATAACCTTATCAGCGCCATTTCCATTTGTCAGTTCCACATTCAGGCCCTCTTCCTCAAAATAGCCCTCTTCCAACGCCACATACATCGGGGCATAAAAGATTGAATGGGCCACCTCCTGAAGCCGCACTGTCTGAAGCCCGGAGGCAGATTTTCCACATCCTGTCACCGCCATGGCCAGCATGGCCAAAACAAATCCAATAATCAAACTTTTTTTTCGCATAATAAACCTCCCATCAAGTCTAATACATAGTATTCGGGTCAGTTCTTATGCGTTCCTTTATTTTTCTCGGCTTTCTTCAGCAAATCCGTTTCATTTCACCCGAATGGCCTTCTTCGGACACATTTCCTGGCAGCAGAAACAGGCAATACACTTTTTATAATCATAAACCGGGGCCGCAGGCCGATGAAGATGAATGGCCTTGCCTTCCACCGGACAGGCCTCCACGCAGATACCGCAACGGATACATTTACTTTCCACAATATAGGGTTTTCGCTGAAAATGACGGGAAATCCAACGAATCTGCCGCCAGATCCGCCGCACTTCTCTCCCCCGGTTCACATCATAATCTTTCTTTCCAAAGCGCTCCTGCGCCTGAGAGATAGTCAATGATCCTTCCCTTGTTATCACATCGATATTTTTTTCCTGCCAGACACCCAGGCCCATCTTTTCCCCCTGCACATTGGTCGGCACCAATTCCGGCGCAAGGTTCATCAATCCGCAGCAGACACTGTCCAGAGCTACCGGGTCAGCGGCTATCAGTATAACTCCCATATGAACCGGGGTTCCCGATGCCGGACCATTTCCTTCCATCGCAGTAATGCCGTCCATAATATAAAGACGAGGGCGTATACAACGATTCAAGTCAACCAGCATCCGGGCAAAGCTTTCCGCATTTGAAAACTTTGTATGTCCCTTTGCCTTGTGAAGTCCCTGGATACAGCCATACATATTTTTAACGGCCCCTGTCATCCGCTCCAGCTGATGGGTTTTCATTTTACATATATTAATGAGGGCATCCGTTTCTGTCACGGCCTTTGCCAGATGAAACTGTTTTGCCATCTTTCCCTCCGGATAGTTCACATGGACACATTCGTTAAAATCGGCCATGGGAATTTCCAGTTCTTCCATGGCCGCCGCCAGACCGCAGGCCCCCGCAATTTTGTCCATAGGTCCTACGCCTGCCGAATCCCCATAAGAAACATGGATGAATCCCGCCTCTTTTAATATCTTTGCCATAGCTGCCACAACCGCCGGATGGGTCACAATTGCGCTGTCCGCCTCCGCCTTCCGCAGAAGATTGGGCTTTAAAAGTATCTTTTCCTCCGGGCGGACAAACCGTCCGATACCCCCGAGCTGCCCGATACCCCATAAAAGTTCTTCATATATTTTTTCCCTGTCGTACGTATCGCATTTCAGCAAAACAACCTGACTTTTCAAAATATTCTCCTCTCTGTGTCTCACGGCACAAATCTATTTGCATTATCATATAAACGTATTCATAGCTATAATGATGACCATTACCACTATAGCGATCACCAGCCAAACATCCAGAATGTTTTCCTCATCATTCACCTCCGGAAGGGCATAACGGCTGTAAACCGGCTCATCCTTTGCAAAGGCATCCGAAAGTCTGCGCCCATTCACACGAAATGTGGCTTTAATGATCAATATGACCAACGGCACCATAATGATCGCCAAAATTCCTACCGACATCAGCGCAAACTTCATTTCATCGCCGGTGCCAAGCACCGTTTCCGCATTATAAGCGGCCCCGGACATATCCTCCAGCGTATCCTCTGAAAAAAATCCGGACAAAGTTGAAATACCATTCATAAAAAAGTGCATCAGCATCGGCGTCACAATAGAATCGGAGGCCTCCATCATCAATACCATAATCACACCGAGATAAATGGCATAGGGCATCTGATTAAAATTCATATGAAGCAGACCAAAAATCACTGCTGATAAAATCAAGGCCAGCACCGGTGACTTTTTCCGATAGCTCCGATAAATCACACCGCGCATTAAAAATTCTTCCCCGATGGCCGGGCACAAAGCCATCACCAGCATAGAAACAATGAAACCATGATTATAAAGCTCTACTGCCGTCCCCGCCACCGCATTTTCCACAAAAAACATGGATATCAGATTCAGCAGCGCCACGATCGGATAGGAACAGAGGATAACTAAAAAGGCAAAAAGCACCGTTTTAGGCCTGACCCGGCGAATCCTGAAGGTCTCTTTGATATCCGCCCCGGAAATCACCGTGCCGATTATAGGGATCAGCAAAACAGACAGCTGGGTGCCGAGAACCAGCGGCAGCGTATCATAGATTCCCAAAAAAACCATTAAATATTGAACACCGATCATTACCACCGTCGTAATACATAAAATCCTGTTCGCCGTTCTGGCGCTCAGTCCCGAATTCTGTTCATAATTTTCTTCATACCTGTCTCTGTAATATTCGTACATGTTATTCCTCCATTTTCCATGTGGTTTTAAAAACTATATATTGTGTTTTAATTGACTTTTTTCGTAAATTCGATATAATAAAACATAGCAAAGGAGTGTGTATTTTATGGATGGTTATCCTACGATTCAGGAAATTTTAGATGATTTTATTCAATATATCGAAAACAATTCGCCGGTTTCAGCCTCAGAGCTGCCGAATATCGACCTTTATATGGACCAGGTCACCACATTTATGGATAAATATCTGGAACATTCCAAGCGTTACCCGGAAGATAAGATCCTCACTAAAACGATGATCAACAATTATGCAAAGAACCATCTTCTTCCGCCGCCGGAAAAGAAAAAATATTCGAAAGATCATATGCTGCTTCTGCTTTTCATCTATTACTTTAAAAACATTCTCTCCATCAATGATATCCAAAAGCTGTTGACCCCGATGACTGAGCAATATTTTAAAAATGAAAATGGCAGAGATATGACCTGGCTCTACAGCCATATTATGGATCGGGAGCCGGAGCAGTCAAAACGGGTCGTCGAAGACATCCGCCGTCTGTTTGAAGATGCGCAGAAAATATTTACCGATTGTCCCGAAGATGAACAGGGATATCTCCAATTATTATCTGTCATCTCCCTGCTTTCCTATGATGTATATATGAAAAAGCAATTGATTGAAAAGCTGATCGACGCATCTGATTTCCTTAATAATGAGTCTGATCCCAAAAAGAAAAAGTAGCTATTGAAAAAAGCACCTGTCTCTCTCCCCCAGAGAAACAAGTGCTTTTTTAATTATTCTTTCTTCTCCTGAATACGCTGAATCACCATATCATACCCATCATTTCCATAATTGAGAGAACGGTTGACACGGCTGATTGTTGCTGTCGATGCACCTGTTTTCTCTGCTATTTCAAGATAGGTTTTATGCTGACGAAGCATTCTGGCTACCTCAAATCTCTGGGACAGAGAAAGAATTTCATTGATCGTCGCCAAATCCTCAAAGAAGTCAAAACACTCATCCACCGATTTTAGCTGAATGATCGCTTCAAACAGCGTCTCCACCGCCGAAGTACGTATTTTCTTATTCATAGTAAACCCCATCCTTTAACACTGTAAAATTTGAAATTGATACTTATATATTAACATCTTGCAATGATAAAGTCAATTCAATTTATACCTGTTTCAATCTTCTCCGGTGCATACCGCTCAATCTCCGCCTCAATCCGGCTTTTAACGATGGCCGCGATCTCCACCGTCTTCATTCCTTTATACTGCTCATAGGTCAGCGGTTCCAGATAATGAATCTGAGCTGTCATTTTCTTAATGGAATGCATATCAAAAGCCTTGTAGGAATCAATAATCGCCACCGGCACGATCGGACATTTCGCATAAACGGCGCTCTTAAAAGCCCCGCCTTTAAAATTCAGCAGCTTATTGCCCTCCCGGCTCCGCGTTCCTTCCGGAAAAATAATATAATTTCTTCCTTTTTTTACCTCCTCAGAAACCTCTTTGATCACCGTCATCGACTGCCGGACATCCGAACGGTCCATGGCCTTTGCGCGGAGCATCCGTCCAATCTGCTTCACAAGAATTACATTGGCAACTTCTTTTTTCATGACAAAGGATAAAAAACGCCCATGGGTCTCAAAGAAAAGCAGCGTATCAAAAAGTCCCTGATGATTTGGAAACAGAATATAGCCATTCTCCTTCGGAAGATTTTCCCGGCCATAACATTCCACTGTCACCCGGCCGGCCCGGTTTGCCCGGGTCGTCACCTCCTGAAGAAGGGCATACCGCTGTTCCTCATCATATTTTTCAAAGTTTTCATCCTTCCCATAACGACAGACTTTCATCCACCATCCCGGCACCTTGTAAAGCAGCCGGAGCACCATCAATATAATCCGTTCCATGTCTAAAACTCCACTTCATCTTTATAGTATAACAAGGCGTTGCATATGGCCGCCGCAATATTGCTGCCGCCCTTTCTGCCCGCCGCGATGATCCAGGGAACACTTGTCCGCATAAACAGCTCCTTGGACTCCACCACATTGACAAATCCCACAGGCACGCCAATCACCAGCTCCGGCCAAACCGCGCCGCTCTCCACAAGCTCGTACAGCCGGATCAGTGCAGTCGGCGCATTTCCGATGGCAAAAATAACCGGTTTTTTTATCGCTGCTCCCCGCTCCATACATATGGCCGAACGGGTGATCCCCCGCGCCTTCGCTTCTTTAATTACTGTTTCATCATCAATAAAGCAATGCACCTGCCCGCCGTATTCGGCCAGCCGCCGTTTATTAATGCCCGACATAGCCATCCGTGTATCCGTGACAATATCCGCCCCGCTGCGCAGCGCCTGAATTCCTTTTTTACAGGCTTCCTCTGAAAATTTCAGATTCACATTATAATCAAAATCGGCAGACGTATGAATACAGCGGCGGACCACAGAAAATTCCGGCTCCTTCCAATGAGTCTCTCCAAGTTCCCCGGCGATGATCTCCATGCTGCGCGCTTCAATATTCCCCGGCTTTACAAATTCAATCTGATTCAGCATTTTTTCCTCCCGCTAATATTCGATTCCTTTCCTGGCCCCTATGCCATTGTCAAAAGGATGCTTTTTCTTATGTATCTCGGATATATAATCTGCCGCCTCGAAAAGCAGCCCGCCCTTATACCTTCCGGTCAGGATCCACTCTCTGTCCGCTCCGGCCCTCAAAAGCGCCAGCAGGCCGGTTTCCTCCACTATCCCCCGGCTCACCGCATACAGCACTTCATCCAGGAAAATAACCTCGGCGGATAACTGTCCTGTTTCAAGTTTCCGTATCAGGCCCTCAATCATTTCGGCATAACTGCGTTTCACCGTCTCTTTTTCTTCCGGCGTCATCCGAAAAATAAATTTCATTTCATCCGGGCCCCGCATCAGCTCAATTCCCGGAATCTGCTCCAGAATCTTCCGTTCAGAGGAGGTGTTGCCTTTTAAAAACTGATAGATCAAAACTCTTTTTCCGGCCCCGGCCGCCCTCAGGCACAGTCCCATACCCGCTGTCGTTTTTCCTTTGCCGTCGCCGCAATATATATGTATCATTCACACCCTCCTCTCTCATCAATGACATCTTACCACATTATACCAAAATCTGCCATACGCCGCCGCAGTTTTTCCAACGCCTTTTTCTCAATGCGGCTGACATAGCTTCTCGATATGCCCATCGTCTTTCCGATTTCTCTCTGAGTCACCTCTTTACAGCCTCCCAGCCCGTATCTCTTATATATGATTTCCCTTTCTCTGTCCGTTAATACCTCATCGATGGCAATATACATTTTCTGGATCCGCTCCGAAAGCATCAGGCCATCGACCACATTTTCCGATGTATCCTCCACCACATCGATAAAACTGATCTCATTGCCCTCTTTATCCGTGCCGATAGGTTCATATAAGGATATTTCCCGATTCAGCTTCCTCTCTGTCCGAAGCATCATCAGAAGTTCATTATCAATACACCGCGCCGCATACGTCCCCAGACGGCTCCCCTTATCGGACTTAAAGGTATTCACCGCCTTCACCAGCCCGACAATACCGATGGCGATCAGCTCATCCGTATCCCGGC
>NZ_DBGCTU010000005.1:0-1494 GCF_048388605.1 Frisingicoccus sp.
GGCATTTTTCATTTACAGGAGGATTTTGAATGAACAATACCGCAACCAACACCGCCACTTGCCCGACTGTCAGAAAGCAGATCGGCAAGACAACCTATATCGTCCGTGTGCATTTCAGCCAGACCGCAAAAGAGACAATGGAGGACAAAATCAAGCGTCTGCTCCGTGAGGAAGTCCGCAAAATGTGACTTCTTTTTGGATTTGATGAAAAAGTCCTTGACTTTTCGTCTCTGGCAAAACGGCAAAGTCAATCCTTATTTCTTGCGGTGCGCGGCTTGCCCCTTTTGATATAGAGGAACTCCGGGAACTCATGTCCTATGATGAATTGGAACTTGACACATTGGGCGACCGGAAAACCGCGCTTTTCCTCATAATGAGCGATACCGACGACACTTTTAATTTTGTTATCGCTATTTTGCAATCACAGCTTTTCAACTTGCTTTGTGATAAAGCAGACGACGAATACAACGGCAAATTGCCTGTTCACGTCCGCTTTTTGCTTGACGAGTTTGCGAACATCGGACAGATACCCCGCTTCGATAAATTGATTGCTACAATCCGCAGTAGGGAAATGTCCGCTTCTATCATTCTGCAATCGCAGAGCCAGCTAAAAGCCATTTACAGGGACGCGGCAGAAATCATACTTGATAATGCCGACAGCACCTTGTTTTTGGGAGGACGTGGGAAAAATGCAAAAGAGATTTCGGATAACTTGGGACGGGAAACAATCGACAGTTTCAACACTTCCGAAAATCGCGGCACGCAGGTTTCTCATGGACTGAATTATCAAAAATTAGGAAAGGAGCTGATGACACAGGACGAAATAGCAGTTATGGACGGTGGGAAATGTATTTTGCAGCTACGCGGTGTGCGTCCCTTTTTAAGCGACAAATACGACATCACGAAACACCCGAACTACAAATACCTTTCCGACTTCGACAAAAGAAACGCTTTTGACGTGGAACGGTATATGTCTACCCGTCCGGCAATCGTAAAGCCCGATGAAGCCTTTGACATATACGAAATAGATTTGTCCGACGAGGACGCAGCCGCCGAAGAATAACGGCGGCATTTTTCATTTTCCATAACATTTTTTGAGCCGCACAACGGCAGAAAGCGAGGTTTATATGGATTTCTTTAACAGCGCAGTTGGTGTATTGCAGACTTTGGTTATCGCGCTTGGCGCAGGTCTTGGCATTTGGGGTGCCATTAACTTAATGGAGGGTTACGGCAACGACAATCCCGGAGCCAATGCTCATGTACGGTAAAGTATCACAAGAAAATTATGTCGAATTGACAGCCGCCTCCGCTATACCGAATAAGGAAATAAAGAGTCCTCAAATTTTGCGCTACTAAATGAAGACGAGCGGAAGTAATCTCCCGCTCGTCAGTAAACTTAACTATGCCATATCAATCCCGCTTCTTTCCCGCCACCGGCACTAAGAACAGCGCGGGCAACAGCAGGAAAGCGGTACAGACCAGCCCCCAGGGTAT
>NZ_DBGCTU010000006.1:0-97500 GCF_048388605.1 Frisingicoccus sp.
GAACTTCTGCCGTGGTCTGCAAAGCTGCCGGAAATATGCCGGGTAAAATAAATATGGTTATTTGGTCGCCAGCAATGGCGGCCTATAAAATCAACGGTACCCATGATTTACCGTATACGACTTTAATAGCCGAACCGGCATTTGCAGATGATAATATTAATGAATCAGAAACCCTGGTTGAGGGCGAATCCAATGAAGAGGAATCTTCAAAAGAAACGGATGAAGTTATGAATGATTCAGGAGATACGGTGGCTTTAACCGAGACAGAAGCGGAAACAGAGCCATCAACCGAAGTTATTCGGGATAGCTCGGAAAATATACAGGTATATGCTAGTAGGCAGTCTATAGAAAAGAGTGTATCTGTGACAGAAAGTGGTAATGGCAAATATGCGATTCGAATTTCTGGAATTGAAGAGACTGATGTAAATAAAGTTTATGCACCAACATGGTCTGAGCCAAATCAAGGAGATATATGTTGGTATGTAGCTGAGAAACAGTCAGATGGTAGTTATATTGCCAATATCGACTTGAAGAATCATCGGAATCATCTGGGAAATTATATAACTCATATATATTTAGAGTCACAGAGTGGCGAAAAAACTGTTGTTGGCTCCACAAGTTTTAAGGCTGAATTAAGTGCCGGAGATTTTATAACAAATCTTCAGAATAGTGGTTACTCTATGCGGGTGAAGCTTGATAATGTAAATACACAGGGGGTAGAGAAGTCTGTTTATTTTGCAGTATGGAGTCGAGAAGATGGACAGGATGATCTTGTTTGGTATGAAGCTCAAAAAGACGGGGATGGGTATGCGGCAGATGTATGGTTTTATAATCATAAGGATTCTGGAGTATATGACATTCATACGTATATTAAAGATGAAAATGATAATATGTATTTTTTGAAATCGACGACTTTTAATGTCGATAGTCTTCCTAAAGAGGCATCAATCGAAGTGAGCGGTTCTGATAATTCAAGAGGAACATTTAATGTAGCTGTGTATTTAAATTACCCTGAAAGTGCTATATCAAAAGTATATGTCCCGGTATGGTGTAAAAAGGATCAGAGTGATATTCGCTGGTACGAGGCAACGAGACAATCGGATGGTAAATATTTTGTAGAAGTAGATATAAAAAATCATCAATATCACACAGGGCGGTATTTGATACATGCGTATGTTGAAAATAAGGATGGAAGTCAAAAAATTGTCGGCAGTACACAAACGAATGTAGAAGTTGGCGCCGATAAATTTTCAGTGTGCAATACGGAACAAGAATATATTAGAAAATTAACATTAAATTCGGTGGTTACTCAAGGAATAGATAAAAAAATATATTTCGCTGTTTGGAGTGCGAAAAACGGTCAGGATGATCTTTATTGGTATGAAGCTTCTGGCGATGCTGCAAATTATTCAGCAGATATATTATTACATAATCATGCAAGTACGGGTTTGTATTATGCGCATGCTTATATGGAGGACAAAAATGGAGGCATGCATTTTTTGAAAGGCTTGACATTCAACATTAGTAAAATACCTAGTGTATCTGAATTGACGATTACGGATATTAATAATAATTCAGGAACATTTAATGTAAATTTATATTTGGCCGAATCTTTGGATAATATATCAAAGGTGTATGTTCCGGTATGGTGTAAAGCAGATCAAAGTGATATTAAATGGTACGAAGCGGAAAGAAAAAGTGATGGCAGATACACAGTTCAGGTTAATGTGAAAAATCATCAGTACCATATTGGCGATTATACAATTCATTCTTATATTTTGGATAAAAAAAATAAATTGAATTTTATTAATTCAGCTAAATGTTCTTTGAAATTGAGTGCAGGAGAGTTTTATGATAGTAGTACAGGGAAGGACTATTCGGTCAAATTGACGCTTAATTCTGTGATTACACAGGGAATAGAGGATAGGGTGCTTTTTGCTGTTTGGAGCAAAAAAAACGGTCAAGATGATTTGCATTGGTATACGGCTAATAAAGACGGAACAGGCTATGCATTAGATGTATTATTGTATAACCATAAGGATACTGGAACATATATTGCGCATGCGTACATTAAGGATAGAAATGGCGGAATGAGTTTTCTTAAGGATATGACGTTTGAAGTTGATAGCTTACCGGAAGAAACTATCGAGGTATCAAACATTAATCAGAAAAACGGTACGTTTGATGTGAAGGTATTAACCAGTAGACCAACAGATGGAATTAAGTGTGTGTGGGTCCCGGTATGGTGTAGTGCGGATCAAAGCGATATTTATTGGTATAAGGCCGAGCGACAGGAAAATGGAGAGTATAAAGCAACTGTAGATGCTCTTAGGCATAAGTGGCATTCGGGAGATTATACAATTCATTCATATGCAGAATTGCCGAGTGGCGAGAAGCAATTTATTAAAGAGGATAAAATAAATATACAATTAGGGTATAAAGCTGTGTCTGAACGGATAGATTCTCGCTCAGCAAGAATCAGGCTGTATGGCGTAAGCGATGATGTTACAAAAATGGATTTTGCTGCATGGAGTGTGCAAGAGGGCTCAGATGATTTGGTATGGTACTCGGCAAAGAAAAACCCGGATGGTACATGGAGCGCAGATGTTCATAGCAAACGTCACAAGGTGGCCGGAGAATATGTCTGCCATATGTATATAACCTCGGGTGAAACCCAATTTGTGACAGAGACTACATTTAATATCGAAGAAAAATGGGAAAATACATGGCGTTGGATTGATGGGTATAAACGTTATATTAATTCAGATGGTGAAATTGATACAGATGTTTCCAGACTTGTCACAGGTCCATTTTATATTAAAGTTTATAAATGGTCGAATTATCTTATTGTTTTTGCAAAAGACGAATATGGTAATTATACAGTGCCGGTGAAGGCAATGATTACGTCCTGCGGCAATGGTACGCCAACAGGCACGTACTATTCGCCGAATAAATTTAGGTGGTTAACGATGGTTGGCGGTTCTAAAGCTCAATGGTGTACCCAGATTTCAGGTGATTATTTATTCCATTCAGTACCATATCGGGTGGCTGATCCAACAACATTATATACGGATTTAATGTATAATTATTTAGGCACGACTCAATCTTTAGGTTGTATACGTTTACAGGCTGGAGATGCTAAATGGATATATGATAACTGCTCATTGGGAACTCAAATATATATTACTCCGTATGAGTCTGGTGGCCCAATTGATAAGCCTTCATTTACCCCGGTTCCATCATGGCATACATGGGATCCAACAGATCCGACAATACATTATATGTGTGAACGCTATGGATGCCATTAAAGGAATTATTATAGTTGTAGTTTTAAGCTGAGCTATTATAAGTTATGGGATTTGGATGTTTCGTTCAAATCCCATAGTATTATTATGGTAATAGAAGTTGAGTTGGAAGACGTAAAGCTTTGAATATTAGTGTTTGGGGAGCGTTGTTATGATTAATTTTAATGAACCGCCATATGTAGAATCATGCTTGGCATATATACAAAATGCAATAAGAAACAAAAAAATATGTGGGGATGGAGAATATACTAAAAAATGTAATCAATGGCTTGAGACAAAAACAGGCATAAAGAAGGCATTATTGACAACTTCTTGTACTCATGCAACGGAACTGGCAGCGTTGCTGGCGGATATTAAAGAAGGTGATGAGGTTATTATGCCTTCGTATACATTTGTTTCCACGGCAGATGCTTTCGTATTACGGGGCGCTAAGGTTGTTTTTGTGGACATACGTCCAGATACGATGAATATTGATGAATTATTGATAGAGAATGCAATCACAGATAGGACAAAGGCAATTGTACCGGTTCATTATGCAGGTGTGGCGTGTGAAATGGATAAAATTATGGACATTGCACGGCAGCATCATTTGTGTGTTATTGAAGATGCAGCGCAGGGAGTGATGTCCAGCTATAAGGGGCAATCCTTAGGAGCGATTGGTGATTTTGGATGTTATAGTTTTCATGAAACAAAAAACTATAGTATGGGTGAAGGCGGAGCCCTTCTGATTCAAAATGAAAAAGATATTGAGAGTGCAGAGATTATTCGGGAAAAGGGAACGAACAGGAGCAAGTTTTTCAGAGGGCAGATTGACAAGTATACATGGGTGGATAGGGGTTCGTCTTATTTGCCAAGTGATTTAAATGCGGCTTATCTGTATGCTCAGTTAGAGGTTGCGGATAAGATTAATGATAAGCGTTTAAAAATATGGAATATGTATAAAGAAGGTCTTCAGGATTTGGAAGAAAAGGGAAAAATAAATCTCCCGTTTGTTCCGGAGGGCTGTGTTCATAATGGACATATGTTTTATTTGAAAGCAAGAGACTTAGAGGAAAGAACGAAATTGATTGAGTTTCTAAAAAGAAATGATATTCAGGCGGTATTCCATTATATTCCATTGCATTCAGCTCCGGCCGGAATGAAGTATGGAGTATTTTCCGGAGAAGATAAGTTTACAACAAAAGAGAGTGAACGGATATTAAGGCTTCCGATGTATTATACACTGGGAGAAGACAGCGTTGAATATATTATTGATAAGGTACACGAATTTTATAAATAGTGATTTAAATTAGAGGAGATACTTTATGATTGTTATTATTGGGGCCACAGGATTTATAGGAATGTATACGGTGGAACATTTTTTGAGTAAAGGATATGATGTGCTTGCAACAGGCAGAAACAAAGTGATGCTTGATAGTTTGAGGGGAAAGGGAGCAAAGACAGAGGTTCTTGACATTTCCAGGGCAGAGGACTTTGCTGTTTTACCAACAGAAAATGTTGAAGGTGTCATTTTGCTGGCAGGGCTTCTTCCGGCAAATACGCCGGTGGATATTTCTAAAGATGAAAATGCGGCAGATTATATGCGTATTAATGTAATTGGCACAATTAATGTTTTGGAATATTGCAGGAAAAATGGCATTCAGAAAGTGATTTCGACCTGTAGTTATGCGGACGTTATTAATTCATGGAAAAAAGGTGTAGCGCTGACTGAAGATGAACCAAGAAATTTTAAATATACCGGAGATCATGCAGTGTATGTTATATCAAAAAATGCAGCCAATGATGTCATGGAATATTACAATCAGCAGCATGGTATGCAATGTGCTTCTTTCAGGCTGCCGCCGGTATACGGGGTTGGACCTCATTCAGAAATATATGTGAATGGGAAATACTATAAAACAGGTATTCAGACATTTATAGAAAAGGCATCTTCGGGAGAGGATATTGAGATTTGGGGCGATCCGGAGATTTCGAGAGATATTATTTACGTAAAGGATGTGGCCAGAGCATTTGAATTGGCTTTGAAAAGTGATAAGACCAGGGGGCTCTATAATATGACCTCAGGAACAGAAGTAACTCTTGAGGAGCAGGTTCGAACTGTAATTGAAGTTTTTGGGGAAGGGAAGGATTCGGGCATTGTATATCGTCCAGAGAAACCGAATAATACGCCGTCATTTTTATTTGATATGACGAAAGCGAAAAGGGATTTTGGATTTTCTCCAGAGTATATATCGTATAAGGATATGATGATTGACTATAAAAAAGAACTGGAAAGCGGAAGATGGGATAGTTTTATTTTAAGCAGGAAAAAAGAGAAGTAGGTTAGTATGAAAAAGATAGTTATTATTGGCGCAAATTCCTTTCAGAATCCTTTGATTCTAAAGGCAAAAGAGATGGGGTATGAGACCCATGTGTTTGCATGGCAGGATGGCTCTATAGGAGAACGGACAGCAGATTATTTTTATCCTATCAGCATTATCGAAAAAGAGGAAATATTAGAAAAATGTAAAGAGATAGAGCCCGAGGCAGTTGTTACAATTGCATCGGATTTGGCCAATATTACAGTGCGGTACCTGGCTGAAAAATTAGGGATGCCATGCAATAGTGCGGAGAGTATTTATATATCAACCAATAAATATGCAATGCGTGAGGCTTTGAAGAAGCATGGGATACCGACACCGGGCTTTGTAAAAGTGGTTGAAGGGGATGATTATGAGAAAGCAATCTCGAATTTGAGTTTTCCATTGATTGTCAAGCCCACGGACCGTTCCGGAAGCCGGGGAATTACAAAAATCAGCAGTATTGATGAATTAAGGACTGCGGTAAGAGCTGCCGTAAAAGATTCCTTTGAAAAAAGTGCTATCATTGAAGAATATATTGATGGTGAAGAGTATAGCTGCGAGAGTATATCCTATGAGGGGATTCATCATACACTGGCGGTAACCAGAAAATATACGACAGGAGCACCGCACTTTATAGAGACAGGGCATGCGGAACCGGCAAATATAAATCGGGAAGTATATAATAAGATTGAAAAAGAGATACATCGCGCATTGGATGCGTTGAAAGTGCGTTATGGCGCATCCCATGCGGAATTTAAGATGGATGATAAAGGGAATATTCGGGTCATAGAGATTGGCTCCAGGATGGGAGGCGACTGTATTGGCTCGCATTTGGTATATTTATCCACAGGATATGACTTTGTCAAAATGGTGATTGATGTTGCTGCAGGAAAATCGCCCAAATTTGAGCAGGAGCGTACTCCGGCATATGCTGCCATTCGTTTCGTTTTTTCCCAGAAAGATTTAGATGTTTTTGAAGAACTCAAAGAGAAAAAACCGGAATCTATTTATTATGTGAGTGAAATAGAAGATATAGGTGAGCATGAAGTTGTAGATAGTTCAACAAGATTTGGATATTATATTTTTACTGCTCAAACTTATAATGAAGTAAAGGAAATATTAGAGCGATGAAAGAAAAAAAGGGAAGTAAGTTTTTGATATTGTTTTTTTTGCAGGTGATTGTTATCGTCTATACAATGTCAGGGGTGGCAGCTAAATTTGCCTCGCAGCATGCATTTCTTTCACCGGGCTTTATTTTGTGCTATGGCGCCGAGATAGTTATCTTAGGTATTTACGCCATTTTATGGCAGCAGATTATTAAAAGAGTGGATTTGTCCGTGGCTTATGCCAATCGGAGTGTTGCGTTGTTGTGGTCAATGCTTTGGGCCGGTTTGTTTTTTTCTGAGCATGTTACTATAAAAAATATTCTCGGTGTTGTTGTGGTGCTCATTGGCACTATGATTGTGAATAAGGAGGATTAGGATGATTTATTGGGCATGTATGTTTCTTTCTGTACTTGTTGCCTCTTTTTCACAGATATTGCTTAAGAAGAGTGCGGGAAAAAAGTATGATAATTTTATTAAGGAATATTTGAACCCGTATGTAATCATAGGCTATGGAATGATGGTAGGTTCGACAATCCTGACAATTTTGGCATATCGGGGAATTGCTTATAAAAATGGACCTGTGATTGAGTCGCTGGGATATATTTTGATTATGTTTCTAAGTTATTTGTTTTTTAAAGAACCCATTACCAAAAGAAAAGTTTTGGGGAATCTTTTGATTTTGCTGGGGATTTTTATATTTTACATTTAGGAGGAAGCATTTATGGACATTTCGGTGGTTATTCCGGTATATGGGTGTAAGGCGGCCCTTTGGGAATTGTATGAGCGACTTGTGAAGTCGGTATCGAAGATAACGAAAAGTTTTGAAATTATTCTTGTGAATGATGCGTGTCCTCAGAATTCCTGGGAAGTCATCCGGCAGATTTGTCAAAAGGATGTCAGAGTAAAGGGAATTGAATTATCCAGAAATTTTGGACAGATTAAAGCAATTACTGCAGGATTGGATTATTCTTCAGGGGATTGGGTTGTTGTTATGGATTGTGATCTTCAGGATCGCCCGGAGGAGATTATTAATTTATATAATAAAGCCCAGGAAGGTTATGATGTTGTTTTTGCCCGGCGTAAAAACAGGCAGGATTCTTTTTTGAAAGTTTTAGTGTCCAAAATATTTTATAAGATTTATTCTTTTGCTTCAGATGGAGATTATGATCCGGCCGTTTGTAATTTTAGCATTAGTAAAAGGATTGTTATTGAAAATTATTGTAAAATGCGGGAATTACACCGTGCGTTTGTTATTTATGTAAAATGGCTTGGGTTTAGACAAACAGTGATTGATGTCGAACACAATCAGAGAAAAGAAGGAAAATCCTCGTATGATATGAAAAAGCGTTTTAAAATGGCTGGAGAAATTTTAACATCACAGTCGGATAAGTTGTTGAAATTTACAGTCGGATTGGGATTTTTAATGACTTGTTTTTCCTTTCTGGTTATTATTTTTCTGGTTGTCAATTACTTTTTTGGAGATGTGGCAACGGGATGGACAAGTATTATAGCCACGAATTGTCTTATTGGCGGGATTATCATTATGGTTATTGGCCTGGTTGGGATATATGTAGGAAATATTTTTATGCAGACAAAACAAAGGCCGCTGTATGTTGTACGCCAGATTCTAAATGAAGAAGAAAGGTTTGAGGGTAATGATAGAAGGAGCAAAGTTGAAAGATAGAAAGGTAGTATTAGGGGCCTTTAGCTTAGCTCTTATATTTTCTATTGTTTTTATTTTTGGAGATTTCCTTTGTGGTAATAAATTTTTTATGTTCAATGATGTTGGAAGTGATACATTAAATCAGTACTATCCCTTTTATATAAGCTTGATTTCGAGGATTAAAGATGGAACATTTGGTGTTTGGAATAGCCAGCATGCATTAGGGACAAGTATGATTAATAATGTTTCGCAGACACTGGATCCATTTGGCCTTATTGTTATTATACCAGGTCTTATTGCAGGCATTGAAACAGTTAAATATATGTTGGTTATTATGCAGATTGCTAAAATTTTAGCATCTGCATATTTGTGTAGAATATATTTAAAATTATTTAACATCTCCGAGGTGGCAGCATGTTTGGGCGCATATTTATATGCGTTTAACGGCTATTTAATGTTATGGGGACAACATTATATTATGGGAACTGGAAGTGTTTATTTAGTGTTGATATTGTTTTTCCTTGAAAGTAGTATCAGGAAGCGTCAGCATAAGTGGAAGGCATTCCTTTCTGTTTCTGTCATGTTCTCTATGATATACAGTTATTATATGGCATACATGATTTTAATGTTTTGCGGCATGTATTTTATTGTGAGAATTTTTTACCCCGGCGATGCAATGACATGGCTGGGACGTATAAAAATGTCAGTAAGCATTTTGATTGCGGTTGTGTCGGGAATTATGTTGTCTGGCGTTATTTTATTGCCATCAGCAGCCTATTTGTTTAATAGTTCTTCAAGGTTAAATTCAGGCTCTTCTTTAGTTAGCCGATTTTTGGAATATTTTCTTTCTATATCGCCGTTGAATCATATAGGTCAGACAGTTAGTCGGTTAATATCAAACAATTTACTGTATATAGACGGAAATGCATTGCCGGGATGGGGGAATTATTATGAAATGCCCACGGTGTTTTATACAGTATTTATTTTTATGATTTTTACCCAGTTTATAGCGTGGATTATCAGGAATATAAGTAAAGAATACAATAAATCAGTTTATTATATTTTTTGTGTATGCGTATGCATATTTTTTATGTTCAATAGAGGAATTTCTATGGCATTTAATGGATTTGCTTATCCTCAGGGACGATATATGTTTGTTATAATTCCAATGTTTGCACTGATGACAGGGATTGTGTGGAGCGAGTGTATAGAGAAGGCTAGAATTAGTATTTGCGGAGTGATTTGTGGAATATCTGTTAGTATTTTTATTTTAATGTATTCATTTTTTAAAGCTTCAGGAGAGGTGAAGAGTTATAGTATTGTTTATGGCATTTTGGTTTTGATTTTTGCAGGAACGCTTATTTATATTGTTAGAAATAAAATTCATAGAGAGTTAGCATTCTTCGTGTTACTTGGCCTGTTTTTGGTGACGACGATAATGGATAATTATATTACAAATAATCAAAGAAATTGCGTAACTAAAGCGGATTTTTTGCAGGAAAATGGCTATGACATGAAGGTAAATAGTACATTGGCAGCTTTAGATTATTTGAAACAAAATGATAAGTCGGTGTATCGTGTGGAAAAAAATTATATAGACTTTACAAAGTACGGAGATCCTGTACTGGAAGGCTATGGTTCTGTAACAGATTACAACAGTACAGTAAATAGAAATGTAGCAGATTTTTATAATCATCTGTATAGCAGTGCAAATTATTTGGCTGCTTTTAGGGCGTTTAGTTTTAAAAATAAAACTGATATTATTCCGTTGCAGATGCTAAATGTGAAATATTATTTATCAAGAGGTCCGAGGAATTATGATGAATTTGAATATGTAGATACAGTGGATGGGATTTACATTTACAAAAACAAGTATGCGGAATCTATTGCCCGTTGGTACGAACAAACGATTTCTAAGGATGAGTGCGAGGCGATGCTGGAGGAGGATAGGAAGACCTTTGTTTTAGATATGGCAATTGTTGAAGGAGAAGGTGAAGTTTTTAGCTCAGAGGAGGCCAGGAAGGCAGAAATTGGCACTTTTACTGAAACGGCTAGTGGCCATATTGAAGGGAATATAAAAGTATCGCAGTCAGGTCTTTTAATGTTGGCAATTCCAGACCAGCAGGGATGGACGGTGTGTGCTAATAGTAATCAACAGGATATTATTAATACAAACTATGGATTTATAGGTGTGAAATTGAATCCAGGGGATTATAAGATTGAGGCAGTATATACAATTCCATATTTAAAAGAAGGTATGCTGGTGAGTTTGCTTGGGGGTATCCTTTTTGTACTACAGCTTGTTTTTAGTATCTTTATGGCACACAACAATGAACAAGAAGTGATATTATTGGGGCAATACAAGCAGTTAAGTAGGGTAGAAACTGTAGCAAAAGAATCAAGCAGAAAAAAAGTAAAAGTATCCTTTGTTTTAGTACTCATGATTTGTCTGATTGGCGGAGTAATGTTTTACAAAATCAAGAAAGGTTTAGAGACGAATCCGAGGATTGATATAGAGGTGGATGGCGATACTGTCGTGTATGAGGGGATAGATTATTCACCGGTTTATAATTTCGAATACTATATTCATCATTATAAAGATATAGAGGAAGCCTATAGTGATGATGAAGAAGCGGCCTTTAGACATTTTGTGGAATATGGAATGAGTGAAGGACGCCAGGCAAATGAAAATTTTGATGTTGTTTCATACATATATCAATATCAAGATTTGCGTCGAGTGTTTGGAAATGATTTGAAGTTATATTATAAGCATTATGCAGAACATGGATATATTGAAGGGAGAATAGCTACAGGATGTTCTGAAATGCAGGATTATCTTACCGAATTAGATGGTGTTGATTATTCAGATGTGTATGATTACAATTACTATGTTAAGAGATATGAAGATGTTAGAGATGCATATGGATATGATGATTTAGCTGTACTTACTCAATTTGCTAAATATGGTATGAAAATGGGCCGAAAAGGGTGTCAGTAATTAAAATGTGTTGATATGACTATATTCGGATTTTACATGTTATTTCCAATATTACATAAAAGATGGAGGGAATTATAAAAAATGGCAATAACAAGCATGTTGTTTCTTTTTTGCTTTTTGCCTTTATCGCTTGCGGTGTATTATATTGCAAATGATGAGGTAAAAGAGTATGTTTTGTTGGCTTTAAGTCTGCTCTTTTATGCTTTGGGGTCATTGAAGTATTTTTTCATATTTACTACGGTAGTATTCATTACTGTTGCAATAGGAAGAGGCATTTATAAAGAGGAGCATAAAGGAATAAAAAAGTGTTTGCTGATATTCGGAATATTGGTGAATGTAGGTGTTCTTGGATATTATAAATATGCTGATTTTGCAATTTCGACTGTAAATAATATTTTTGGCTCTGAGTTTGAACTCAGAAATTTATTGCTCCCTCTTGGGATATCATTTTTTACTTTTAAGGCAATATCATTTTTGGCAGATATATATACTCAAAAGATTGATCTGACAAATGTCCCGGTTTTACATGATGCTCTATATCTATCTTTTTTTGCACAAATACAGTCAGGCCCTCTGACCAGATACAGCAACAGTTTTTGTGTGAAGAAGGAAGAACGGGGAAATCTTTTTTCTGACGGTGTATTCCGGTTCCTCATTGGATTTAATAAAAAGGTACTATTGGCTAATATATTAGCGAATATTACGACGGAAGTTTTTTCGAACTCTTTTGATAATTTTTCCAGCGCATATGCATGGTTAGGCTCAATATGCTATTCTTTACAATTGTTTTATGATTTTGCCGGTTATTCGGATATGGCCATTGGAATTTCGGAAATGTTTGGCTACAGATGTATGGAAAACTTTAAGTATCCATATATGACAGAATCTGTGTCAAAGTTCTGGCGCAGATGGCATATTTCATTGAGTCAGTGGTTCAGAGATTATATCTATATTCCATTAGGCGGCGCCAGATCCCCAAAAAGAATAAGAGTATATTTTAATTTATTTATTGTGTGGATCCTAACCGGAATATGGCATGGCTCCGCTTGGAATTTCGTCTTTTGGGGAGTAGGTTATTTTATTTTGATTGCTTTTGAAAAAGCAACAGGACTTCCGGATAAGCTAAGGACAAAGGCGTGTAAGAGCATATATAGAATTTTGACGCTCATATTTATCAATTGTCAATGGGTTATTTTCAGGGCAAGTGATTTAATGACGGGGCTTAGATTTTTAAAGAGAATGTTTATTCCAACAATAAACGGTCTTGCCGATTTAAGGACCATGTTTCTTATTAAGGATTATTTTGCTTTTATTTTGGCAGCGATTATTTTGTGCGTTCCTATAGTTCCATGGATTGATGAGAAGTTAGAAAAGAAAAAGTGGGCGAAGTATACATATGAAATTGTTATTGGAATTCTGACGGTACTTTTATTTGTATGGGGAATGTCATTTGTTGTTTCAGGACAGAATAATCCTTTTGCCTATGCTAATTTCTAGGAGGTGAAAGAGGGATTATGGAAAATTCTTTAAAAAAATTTCTTGCGATATTTTTTGTGGCAGTTTTATTTATAGGCTTTATAAGAAATGGGGCATATCTACAGATTCAGAGTTTGTCTCAATATTTGCAACAAGATGCAAAAGCCTTAGAAGAAGGATTGTTAACTATAGACGGAATTGAGGCAGAGTTTTCATCGGAGCTGTTTAATCAAAGAGATTTAATTAATGTTAATGGCTATATGGCAAAGAAGTTACATATGCAGGGATTTTATAGTGATATGGGAATGTATATTACAGATGATTTATATATCGTGTCGGCATCCCAGAAAACATCAACAGATTATGAATATGAACAGACAATGGCTTTTAAACAATTCCTTGATGCGAATGGAATAAAATTATTGTATGTGAATGAGCCTACAAAGTATATTGATGACAGCCTGTTTAGAAATGAGTTTGGAATTGAAACCTATAGCAACAGAAACACGGATTTGTTTTTGAGCCGGATTAGAAATGAAGGAGTTAATGTGGTTGATCTGAGGGAGTGTCTAGAAGAAGATGGTATAAATATATCGGATTTATTTTATAGAACGGATCACCACTGGACAACCAGGGCCGGTTTATGGGCAGCGGGGAAAATTGCGGAGGGCTTAAATGCCTATTGTGGATATAACATAAATCCACTATTATATGATGAGTCAAATTATGCATTCACGGATTGGCATGAATGTTGGTTGGGTGAGCAGGGAAGGAAAGTGGCCCAGTCCTATGTCGGACTTGATGATTATACGGAGATTAAACCAAATTTCAATACAAACTATACATTTAAGACGGATGAAGGCTGCTATGATGGGACTTTTGATAATTTTATAAATGAAGGCGTTTATAATACAGAAAATGACGTTTATGAGAATATAAGCTGGCATTATGCCTACTCTCAAATTAACTGTATAAATAACAATATTCCGGACGGAAAAGTACTCGTTTTGGGTGATTCCTATGAACAGGTGACGGAACCATTTATTTCATTGGGGGTTCATGAGGTTGACAGCCTGATTCTTCGCAATTATGATTCTTCTTTTAATTTAAGAAACTATATACTTGAAAATGGGCATGATACGGTGATCATTGCCTATGCCCAATTTATGGTGGGAGCCCATGACGATGAATCCTCTGCGAATTACAGAATGTTTACATTTGAGTAGTTATGTTGATCTTTTGTCTCATTTGCCTGATTGAACGAGATGGCATCCAATCAGAGTGTTTCTATAAATAAAAATCCGGATTATAAATTGAATTTAAAAAAAATAATTTTTGAAAACCTGAATAAAACTTGACTTTGATGGCCATAATTCCTATAATGAAATTGGATGGAAAGGAGGAAGGCTATGCTTTGTCAGTTTTTGTTTCAGAATTTTAAGTCCTATAAGGGAGAAACGGTTTTTGATTTTCAGGCTGCTGCTATTCCTGAATTTGTGGAGTCTTTGCTGACATGTAAAGTGAAAACAAAAGAGAACAAGGAAATAAAAGGAGCGTATTTGCTTCCAGTCGGTGTTGTTTATGGGCCAAATGGAGGTGGAAAATCAAATCTTCTTCGGGCCCTCTCCTGTCTGATTTCTATAGTTGTAAAGCCAATTTATGATTTGGAGAAGACACGCGAAAGCATCATTATTCAGCAAAGAGTCAATTATGAGCCTTTTTTGTTGGATGAAACATCCAGAGAACAGCCCACGGAATTTGAAATTTTTTTTTGTCAGGGTAAGAATGAATACCGTTATTATTTGGCTTTGTTAAATGAAGAAATTGTTTCTGAATCCTTGTATTGGAGGGCGATTGGAGGCAGACGTAGCGGTACAGTCTTCGAGAGAGAATATTCTAAAATTGAATTGGGACCAAGCATAAGCAAGGCAAGCATTAATACGTCTGTTAACCCTAAGATGCCTTACTTGTCATTTTTGGCGATTAATTATAATATCCCTGTGATTGCTGAAGTACAAAGATGGTTTGAATCCTGTATTATTCGGAATTACGCTAATCCGGCTGTGAATCATATGATTATGTTTTCACAAAATGATTCTGTTAAAAACCGGATTATCCAGGCTTTAAATGATATGGGAATCGACCTTTCAGGTTACCGGTTTGATGATGAAGAAAAGCAGCTTTATACACAGAGAACTGTGAACGGAAAAGTTTACGAGTTAAAATACTCGGATGAATCGGATGGCACTAAGAAGCTGATTGCGGCATTGCCAGTTCTGCTGCTTGCCTTGCAGGAAGGCCGTCTGGTAATCATTGATGAACTGGATGCGAAACTACATCCGAAACTGCTCCGTTATGTGATTTCTTTGTTTAAGAATCCAAAGCTGAATACCAGGGGTGCGCAGCTTTTGTTTACTTCCCACGATATGACGACCATGCGGAACACGGTATTTCGTCGGGATGAGATCTGGTTTGCAGCAGAGAATTCAAACCACGAGAGTGAGATTTATTCTCTGTATGAGATTCGCCGAGAGGATAACGAGCGCGTAAATAGTACAGCCGCATTTGATAAGCAATATATGGAAGGCAGATACGGAGCGGATCCATATCTGACGAATATGCTTTCAGGGGGCGATTGGACATGAGTTTAAAGCCTCCAAAGAAAAGCGACTTGAATAAAGGATGGATGAAAAAACGTCTTGATAGAAAAATCAAAATCCAGCCGGAGTACCATTTAATTGTTACGGAAGGGACAAATACAGAGCCGCAGTATTTTCAAACGATAAAGGATATTGTTAATCAGCAATATCGAGAAAAAATTCAGCTTGACATTTATGGTGAAGGGGATAATACACTCAGCTTGTTTGAAAAAGCCAAAAATCGGGCGAGCGAGAGCCCGAACGGATATAAGCATGTTTGGGTGGTTTATGATACGGACGATTTTCCGGCGGATCACATTAATCGTACGGCAGAGTTATGTGTTCAGAACACAACGGATGAAACACAGTACCATGCGGTGTGGTCAAACCAGTGTATAGAGCTATGGTTTCTCCTGCATTTCAGCTATTTCCACTCGGATATCCATCGAAAGGAATATTGGCCCAAATTGACCGATTGGCTGCAGAGTATTGAGAAAGGCGAATATTCCAAGGGACGGGAGGATATGTATGATATTCTCAGGCCATACATGGATCAGGCAATTCGGTACGCCAAAAAGCTGGATGAAACAAACGCTGAAAGATCTCCGGCAAATTCTGCACCGGGTACAAAGGTGTATGAACTAATTGAAAAATTAAGACCATATTTATAATGATATAGTCAATAAATGTTAAAACGGTATTTAAATTTGATTTTATAGAGTGTGTATTTGTGGTAGGAAGCTTATAAAAAAATGGATTTTTTTAGAATAAGCTTCCTTCTTGCATTCTCCTAAATGTTTTGATATAATCATATCGGATTTTACATGTGGTTAACATTTGGTTAACCATAAAAGATAAAAAGAGGTTGGTTGTCTGGTATGAAAAAGGTTGGTATTGGCAGATATATAATGTGTGTTTTTACTGCCATTATTGCAATTTTGGCGGGACTCATTGTTAGCTTGGTGTTCTGGGTTTTAAGGACCTGGGCAAATCTGAAGGCGGATGAGTTGATTTATCAGTTGAATGCGCCAATGGAAGGAACAAACACGGATATCATTATGGATGCGGTAAAATCCTGTGTTCCTGTTATGATCTTGTGTCTGGCGGCGGTGATCGGATTATTTATTTTATTTCGGAAGAAGAAGCTGTTCTGGCTTGTTATGCCGTTGGTGATCATTGCGTCGTTGGCGGCGGCGGCTGGCGCGTTGAAGCATGGCTGGGATGAGCTGGAGATGACGGAATATCTGGAAAATAAGGATAAGGATACAGGCTTTATTGATGGCAATTATATCTCCCCATCCAGTATTCAGATGGAATTCCCGGAAAAGAAGAGAAATCTGATCTACATTTTCCTTGAATCGATGGAAGTGACCTATGCGGATAAGGAAAATGGCGGCGCCTTTGATGTGAATTTTATTCCTGAATTGACAACGCTGGCCCAGGAAAATGAAGATTTTTCGGGTTCGGACAGCGCTTTAAACGGCGGTTATGATATGCCGTCCACGACATGGACAGTGGCGGCGCTTTTTGCCCAGTCTTCCGGTCTGCCGTTGACAATTTCGATTGAACGCAATTCAATGAATACTCAGGAAACGTTTATGCCAAATGTTATAACGACCGGGGATATATTGGAAGAGGCCGGTTATAATCAGATGTTTTTGATCGGATCGGATGCAACTTTTGGTGGCCGCCGCCTGTTGTTCACGGATCACGGCAATTTTACGATTCATGACTTGATTTATGCCGGTGATTCGGGAAGACTGCCGAAGGGCTATTATGAATGGTGGGGCTACAGGGATTCCCTGTTGTTCGAATATGCGAAGGAAGAGCTGGAAGATTTGTCTTCGCAGGAAGAGCCTTTCAATTTGACAATGCTGACGGTGGATACCCATTTTGAGGACGGCTTCGTCTGCGATTTATGCGGCGATGAGTTTGGTGATAATCAATATGGCAATGTCATGGCCTGCTCCAGCCGGCAGGTGACTGAGTTTGTTCATTGGATTCAGCAGCAGGATTTTTATGAAAATACAACGATTGTTATTTCGGGCGACCATCACACGATGGATGGGGATTTCTGTGAAGATGTTGATGAGGACTATGTGCGCCGGGTCTATACGACCATTATTAATCCGGCAGTTGAAGTGGCGGATCCCGCTAACCGAAGAGATTTCACAACTTTTGATATGTTCCCGACAACGTTGGCCAGCATTGGCGTTAAGATTCAGGGCAACCGATTGGGGCTTGGAACCAATCTCTTCTCTGATGAGCCGACGCTGCTTGAAACTTACGGAATGGAAGAAATGAAAGTGGGCGTGAGCAGTAAGTCCGAGCTGATGGATTATTTTACGGCGGAGGTTGATGAAGAGAAGGTTGAAGAGGCCAAGGCGCCGAAGGAGGAGGACGGTCCTAAAAAGTGGTATGAGCAGAAGCTTGAGAGTATGACTTTGGAGGAAAAGGTTGCTCAGATGTTTATTGTTTCTCCGGAGGAGGTTTCCGGGACATGGCAGATGACGGAGGCAGATGATACGCTGAAATGGAGTCTTGAACGGTATCCGGTCGGCGGATTGGTTTATGATTCGGATAATATTGAAAACAGAGAACAGTTTTCCGCATTGATTTCAGGCAGTCAGCAATATATGCAGGAACGTATGGGCATGCCTCTTTTCGAATGTATGATCGAAGAGAGCGGTGACGGCAGCGTTTTGGCTGCGAACCCGGAGATGGGTGTTCCGAGGACTGAAAATGCAGGCGATATACAGACAGAGCAGCAGGCAAAGGATGTGGGCGAGACGATCGGCCGGTATCTGGCTGAATTGGGCATTAATCTGAATGTGGCCCCGGATGTGTCCGTGGGCTCGGAAAAGGCCCAGAGTGAGCTGAATGGATTCCATAGATACGGTGTTTTCGGAATGACGAAATATTTCCCGGGCTACGGTGATTTTGAAACTGAGCGGACAATAGAGGATCTGCTGGCCAATGAGCTTTATCCATTTGATCAGGCGTCGCGCCAAAAAAATGAATTTATAATGGTTGGACACACAGCAGTTCCGGGGATAACGGGGGATTATACTCCGGCATCCCTATCGGGGCAGATGGTTTATGAGACACTTCGAAAGCTGATCGGATATAAGGGAATCATTATGACCGATGCGTTAAATAAGGATGAGATCGCATACAATTATGGTACGGGTTATGCTTCGATTGCGGCGATTCAGGCCGGCTGTGATGTATTGTTCTGTCCGTATGATTTCCAGACAGCCTATTACAGCGTGCTGAACGCGGTATATGATGGGACGATTTCTGAGGATAGGATCAACGAATCGGTGACCAGAATTCTGAAGGCAAAACAGGAATTGGTGCTTTGGGATATGCTGGATGAAAAAATGGAAGGGCCCCTGGAATAACAGAATATAAGGATATTTAAGGCTTGCATCCAAATGTGAATGCAAGCCTTATTTTCAGCAGTTTTCCTCTCGCATTTTCTTTTCTACCTCTTCCGCAAAAATCTCGATGATCTCTCTTGGAAAAGGGCGATTGTAAAGAATAATGCCGCATTGTTCTTTAAAGTATTCATAGCCGCAATTTTGCCAGAAGGCGTCGCGGAGTGTTCGGAGATTTTTCTCAACCGATGTCGGCGAGACCCCATAATGCTCAGCGACTTTCACGTACACTTCATTATAAATGCGGCAAAGGCGGGATTCATTTTCAATCACAAGAAGAATAGCATATTCGAGAAACGGGTATCCTTTGTATGCTTTGGAAATTCGTGCCTGCAGCAGGACTTCCCGAATCTTCAGTTCTAAATCGGACATCATAGAGGTGCCGATGGCGGGTAAATTTATTGTATAACAAAATTAAAAATAAAGAAATATGTTTTCAGAAAAAAATTTGTATTATATAATGAAATTAATTCAGTTATTAATATTAAGCAAAGGGGAGAAAGGGTATGAAATTTCTGGTTGTTGGTGCCGGAGGCACAGGGGGATGTATCGGCGGATATCTGGCAAAGCTTGGAGAGGACGTCACATTTATTGCCCGGGGCAGGCATTTGGCGGCGATGCGTGAGAATGGCCTTCGGGTAAGATCGGCCCGGATTGGAGATTTTCAGGTAAAACCGGTGAAGGCCTGCACGATGGCGGAGTATAATGAAGTGCCGGATGTGGTTTTTATCTGTGTCAAATATTATTCGTTGGCTGAGGCTGTGGACTTTTTGAAGCCGATTGTCGGAAAGGATACGATCGTTATTCCGATTTTAAATGTGTATGGAACCGGCGAAAAGATCCAGCCGGAGCTTGAATGTACGGTCACGGATGGCTGCGTTTATATTTTTTCGATGATTGAGGAACCGGGAATTATTCATCAGCCGACGCCGATCTTTCGAATGTTTTTCGGACTGAGGGAGCCTGCGGAGGCAGCCGGAGATGTTGAGGCCGGAGAGGATTCCGGGAAATCTGACAAGGCTGCGGGACAGCTGGAAGAACGGCTGCAGGCGATTGAGCAGACGCTGAATAAGGCCGGGATCGAGGCCCATTTGACGAGGGAGATCCGCAGAGATGCGCTGCAGAAGTTCTCTTTTGTTTCGCCGATGGGGGCCGCCGGACTTTATTATGACGGCGTGGCCGCGGATTTTATGGAGGACGGAGAAAAACGGCAGATGTTTTTTAATCTGGTGCATGAAGTGGAAGCCGTCGGACAGGCTATGGGCATTACTTTTGATGTGGATCTGGCTGAAAATGCGGGGAATATTTTGGACGGACTGACGCCGGATGCAACGACATCCATGCAGAGGGATGTGGCGGCCGGAGGCAGATCCGAGGTCGATGGCCTTGTTCATGAGATGGTACGGCTTGGCGAGGCTTATCATGTGGATGTTCCGAATTATCGGCGGATCAGTGAATGGGTGAAGGAGAAAGGCATAGAGTAATGGCGTTTGGAGAAATATTTTTTGCTGCTCTGGAAGTAGCCGGAACCATTTCTTTTGCCGTCGCCGGAGCAATGGCTGCGCTGGAGAAGCGGGTGGATTTGTTTGGCGTTATTTTTCTGGGAGCAACGACGGCTTTGGCCGGAGGTATTATTCGCGATATACTGGTTGGGAAAATACCGCCCTCGGCCTTTTCAAATTATCGTTATATGGCGATTGCCGCAGCGACCGCCCTTATCGTATTTTTGATCGCCCGGATGTTCAGGGAATATTATCAGCATCATGTGGAAGTCGTCAATGCCGTGAATAATGTGTTTGACGCCGCGGGACTCGGGGCGTTTACGATCACAGGGGCTAAAGTGGCCATGAGCATGGGATATACGGAAAATGGCTTTTTTGTCGTTTTTCTGGCCATGGTGACGGGCATTGGCGGCGGCGTTCTCAGAGATTTGATGATCGGAGAGATTCCTTTTGTTCTGAGAAAACGGATTTACGCGGTAGCGTCGATACTTGGCGGAGTGGTTTATTATCAGCTTGTGTGGCGGATCGACGATATGGCGGCGGCCTTTATCGGTATCGCTGTTGTATTCGGGCTGCGTATGCTGGCGACCATTTTTAAATGGAATCTTCCAAAGGCTTATGAATAAAAATATCCTCAGTGGGAATGATACACAAAAAATATCCCCGGAGGGAATCTCAGTTTTAAGAATTGAATTCCCCCGGGGATGTTTTTGTATCAGGTTATCAGCAAATACCCAGGCTGCCCAGAATGATGGCAACGATCACGGCAAGTGTCGGAAGCGCTGTACAGGTCATAAAGATATCGATGTAAGAATCTTTATGAGTCAGACCGCAGACACTCAGCAAGGTGATAACAGCGCCGTTATGAGGCAAGGTGTCCAAACCGCCGCAGGCGATGGAAGCAACTCGGTGAAGAGCTTCCGGGCTGAGGTTCGGATCGCTCTGAGCCAGTTCCATATATTTTGGACCAAGGGCTTCCAGCGCGATCGTGATACCGCCGGATCCGGAACCGGTAGCGCCGGCCAGAAGTGAAGTGGCGATAGCTTCGGAGATCAGAGGACTTCCCTTGATACCGAAAACGAACTGTGTCAGTGTGGCAAAACCGGGAACGGCTTTAACAACAGCGCCGAAACCATTGGCGGCTGCCGTATTACCGATGGATACAAGTCCGCCGGCAGCACCGTCATTGAGACATTTCGAGAAGAGATGGAAACTCTTGTAGTTCAAAATGGCTGTCAGGATAACGGCGATCAGCAGTGATGCCACTAATTCCATCTTGAAAACATTCAATGTGATCGGAACGGAAATCAATGGAATCAGAGAAACCAGCGGATTTGGAAGCTTTGTTTCATCGAAGGTCTCCAGATTGGTAGGCTCGGTGAAATGAAGGCCCTGAGCTTTCAGCTTGCGCTCACGATATTTCATCCAGAGAACGCCGCCAACGGCCATAACAGCGCCGGCAGCCAGTGCCATGATCGGAGCAGCCATCGCGGTTGTACCGTAGTATTTTGTCGGAATGATATTCTGAATCTGAGGAGAACCAGGAATGCCGGACATGGAGAATGAAAATGCTCCCAATGCGATCGGCCCCGGGATCAGCTTGTTTGGAATATCCGCTTCACGGTATACGGCAACAGCCAGCGGATAAATTGCGAAAACAACAACAAACAGAGACACACCGCCGTAGGTCAGCGCCGCACAGGCGATAACAACCGCCAGGATAGCCTGCTTTGCGCCGATAAAACGTGTGATCAGCAGACCAACGGATTTCGCGGCGCCGGTGGCTTCCATCAATTTTCCGAAGATAGCGCCCAACATGAATGCCGGAAACCAGCTCATGGTGAAGTTGGCCATACCTGCCATGTAGTTGTCTGTCCACATTGTCAATACATTAATTGTAGGGTCTTCAATCATTCCGAAAAGCGCTACAACTGCAGCACAGATTGGAGCTACCCAGAGAATGGATTGTCCCTTAAAAGCAAGGAAGATTAAAAGAGCCAATCCTAAAACAATACCTAATAAACTCATAAATTCGCCCTCCTGTATGTACGTTTGATTATTTGACCTTGCTCAGAATTTCATCTTTGATGCCCATCGGAGCGTCAATGAATATTCTGGAATCCATTGTTTTCAGGTCCTTAGCGATAAGCGGTGTAAATTCCATCTGATCGAGAACCTGTGTCTGCAGGTCGATGCCCGGAGCAATCTCAGTGATCGTCAGGCCTTCCGGAAGAAGCTCGAGAACAGCTCTTTCGGTGATGAACTTAACGTTCATTTTATTTCTGCGGGCATAATTGCCGGAGAAAGTGATCTGCTGAACGGCCGGTACGAATTTCTTGCTCTTACCTTCCTGAACAATGATCAGTTTTCCGTCTTCGCAGGCTGTCTTCAAACCGCCGGCGGTAAATGTACCGCAGAAAATGCAGTTCTTTGTGTTCTGAGAGATATTGATAAATCCGCCGCAGCCGGTAACGCCCGGACCGAATTTGCTGACGTTGACATTACCGTCCGTGTCTGCCTGAGCCAGACCGAGGAAGGTGACATCCAGACCGCCGCCGTCATAGAAGTCAAACTGGCTGACTTCCGGAAGCTCTGCCCAACCGTTGACACCGGCGCCGAAGGAACCGCCGCCGCTTGGAATACCGCCGATCATGCCGGACTCTGTGGTAAGGATTAACTGGTCAGCCAGACCTTCTTCACCGGCAACCGCGGCAACTTTTTCAGGAATACCGACACCGAGATTGACAACAGCGTTTGGCACAAGTTCCATAGCGCAGCGTCTGCCGATCAGTGCTTTCGTGTCGAATTTCATTGGTTCAACAGCGCTGACAGGAATTTTAAAGGAACCGGTTAAAGCCGGATTCATATAATAATCTGTCGTCTGCTGATGGGTTTCTTCCGGATTTTCAGGCACAACGATAGCGTCAACGAAGATGCCCGGAACGGCAACTTTGCGGGATGGGATTGTCTCAGGGGCTACGATATTTTTCGCCTGAACGATAACCTTTCCGCCTTTGCCTTTGGCAGCCATTGCTGCGCTTAAAATATCCAACGGAAGAATTTCATCTTCAATCGTACAGTTTCCGTTGGTATCTGCGGTCGTTACACGGATGAGTGCGATGTCTACATCCGGAAGCAGATAATACAAATATTCGTCGCCTTCGATCTCAACAACCTTAACGATATCTTCGGTTGTGCGGGAATTTAATTTTCCGCCTTCAAGACGCGGGTCTACATAAGTTTCCAAACCGACATTGGTGATATAACCTTTGCGGTTCTGGCCCATGGCGCGATACATTTCAATGATGACGCCCTGCGGCAGATTGTAGGCTTCCACCTGATTGTTGGCGATCATTTCAACAGCCTTCGGGGAGAATCCGTAATGGCCGCCGATCCAGCGTTTGATCAGGCCTTCTTTCGCCCAACGTTCCTGCTGGCCGCCTTTTCTGTTTCCCTGTCCGGCGCCGAACATAACCGTCAGATTATTTGGCACGCCGGTAGCTTCGAAAGAATCTGCGACAGCCTGGATCAGAGCATCCGGTGTTGCGGAAGTAAGGAAACCACTATTGATAATAAAATCCCCCGGTTTGATCATGGCTACAGCCTGTTCCATAGTAACAACTTTGTTCATTTCAAAAACCTCCTTCGTAAAAGTTAATCCTTTAACAAACCATTGTGATTTCATTATAACTTTGGCCCTATTGGAAAGAGAAATACCAAAAATGCATGAGATTTATGCCGATGCGATATAAATAGAAATGCTGAAAAATAAGAAAAAACGAGGAAATATGCGGATAAAATGGAGATAAGATATTAAATTTTCAGACATCAAAAGACGAAGGTTTGGGAAAAAGAGGAAAAAAACTTTGATTGACAAATAAAAAACGATTCGACATACTTAAATTAAAAGTACACCATATGGGATGATATAAGGGGTTACAGGAGATGTTTTTTGACACAAAGGGGGAAAACATATGGAGTATAGGCAGTTGTATTATTTTGTGTGTATTGCCAGGGAAAAAAGTTTTTCTCAGGCGGCAGAGAAGATCCGGGTTTCCCAGTCTTCTCTGAGTCGGACGGTTCAATGTATTGAGGACGAATACAATGTTCAGCTGATCAACCGGACAACCCGGAGTTTTAAGCTGACACCGGCCGGAAGGAAGCTCATGGAGAGGGGTGAGAGAGTCGTAAAAGAATTCGAAGAGCTTCAGAAGTATTTGCAGGGATATAGTGCGAATGATGTGGGAGAAATACGGTTGGGTATTCCTTCGGTATTGAATACTGTTATGGCGCCTCTGTTTATGCCGGTTTTTAACAAACAGTATCCGGAGGTAAAACTCTATTTTACTGTGGAAGGCAGCCATTTGATACAGAAGGAGATATTGGAGGGCATGCTCGATGTGGGATTAGTCATAAGGCCGGTGGACGAGAGGCATTTTGACGTGAAAGAAATTATTGCCGACAGGCTGGCGGTTATGGTCCCGGAGAACCATCCGTTGGCCGGACGGAAAAACGTGGGTATTGAAGAACTGAAGGAAGAAAAATTTATTTTGCTGGATTCTACATATCAGCTTTTCACCAATGTGCTGGAAATGTGTCATACGGCCGGATTTGAGCCGAATATTATCCATTGCAGTCCGAGTTGGGACTATATCGCTGCACTTGTTTCGCTGGCCCAGGGAATTTCGATTCTGCCGAGGCCGATTACGCCTTATGTTGGGAAAGGCGTGGCGGCCGTGCCCCTGCGCGGGGAACTGGCGAAGTGGACTGTAGTAGCTATCACAAAAAAAGGGACAAAGGTTTCTGCCAGTGTAAAAAATTTAATAAAGCATTTGGTTAAATCCTATAAGTAACCAGGAATCGCCGCCGCTTCAGATGCAGACGGCGATTTTTGTATTTTCAGAGGAACAAATTTATGCGCTGAACAGATAAAAGGTATGCAATTTTAATATTTCTCTTTTTGAGCCGCAATGGATATACTTTAGTCAAACATTTAACAGATAGGAGGTATATCATGAAAATCTTAGTATGTGTGAAGCAGGTGCCGGATACGACCGAAATCAAGATTGACCCGGTAACCAATACCCTCATTCGGGCAGGCGTGCCGAGTATAGTGAATCCGTTTGACGCCTGTGCTTTGGAGGTGGCAGCCCGGATTAAGGATGTTACGCCGGATACGGAGATCACAGTATTGTCTATGGGACCGATGCAGGCAAAAGAAGCTTTGACCGAGTGTCTGGCTGTCGGAGCCGATAAAGCATATCTTTGCAGCGACCGGGTTTTTGGCGGTTCCGATACGCTGGCAACCAGTTACATTTTGGCCAGCACGATCGAGGCCATTGAGGAAAAGGAAGGAAAATTTGATCTGATTTTCAGCGGCAAACAGGCCATTGACGGTGATACGGGACAGGTTGGACCGGAAATTGCCGCTCATATGGGACTGGCCCAGGTAACTTATGCTTCGGAAGTCAGCGTTCATGGCGATGATATTATTGTTAAGCGGGAAAGCGACCAGGGATATGATATCATTTCTGTCCGCAAACCGGCAGTGGTTACGGTGGTTAAAACGGCTTTTGACCCAAGATTCCCAACACTTAAAAATAAGATGGCAGCAAGGAAAAAACCGATTCAGATCATTACCGCGCAGGATATCCCGAATCTCGATCTGAGCCGGTGCGGCCTGAAGGGTTCCCCGACAAAAGTAAAGAAAACCTTCACACCGGTGAGAAATAAAACCTGCGTGAAAATTGCCGGAGAGGAACCGGCGGTATCCGCAGCGAAGGTTGTCGGCATGCTGGCAGACGCAAAAGTGCTGTAAGGAGGTTAAGGTTATGCAGTTTGAAGAATATAAAAATCTTTGGGTGTTTGTAGAAACTGAGGAAAATGCCGCAAAGTCTGTTGGATATGAGCTTTTATCGCCGGGGCGTACTCTGGCCGATAAAATGGGCGGAAAACTTGTGGCTGTAGTCATCGGCGGAAACGTGAAGGATGTTGCGGAAAAAACAATTGATTATGGCGCAGATGAAGTGATCCTTGTTGAGGGTGAGGAATATTTTAACTATTCAACGGATGCTTACGGTTATGCCATGAAGACATTAGTGGATAAATATAAACCGGCAACCATTTTGATCGGCGCTACAAATAATGGCCGTGATCTCGGACCGAAGATGGCCTGTGACCTGAATACGGGCCTGACGGCGGATTGTACGATGCTGGATTATGATGAGGAAACGGGAAACATGATCTGGACCCGTCCGGCCTTCGGCGGAAATTTGATGGCCATGATCCTCTGCCCGGATAATCGTCCGCAGCTCGGAACGGTCCGGCCGGGAATCTTTAAGAAGCCGGAACCGACCACCGGAAGGATCGGAACAATGATCTGCGAAGATATTCACATTGCGCCGGAAAAGATCCGTACAAAGTTATTAGAGCGGATCAAAGAGGTTGCAGAGGCTGTAAATCTGGAAGAAGCAGAGATCATCGTGGCCGGCGGCCGCGGGGTGGGTTCTCCGGAAGGCTTTGAGATCATTCGGAAGCTGGCAGATACATTGAATGCGACAGTGGGCGCTTCCCGCGCGGTTGTAGATGCGGGATGGATACCTCACGCACATCAGGTCGGCCAGACAGGAAAGACCGTGTCACCGAAATTATATATCGCCTGCGGTATCTCCGGCGCTATTCAGCATGCGGCCGGAATCACCGGTTCCGATTGTATTGTAGCCATTAATAAAGATGAAGAAGCTCCGATCTTTGATGTGGCTGATTACGGTATTGTTGGGGATTTATTTGCCGTGATTCCTGAATTGATTAAAGAAATTCAGAAATTGAACGCTTAAACACAATACAATTTATGCTCTTAACAGATAAATCATATGCGATTTTAATATTTCTCTTTGAGAGAAATAAAAGATATAATTAATTGTGAAAAATAAAACAAGTGAGAAGGAGGATAAACACATGGGTTACAAATTTACAGAGGAACAGCTGGATATTCAGTCTATGGTTCGCGATTTTACAAAAAAAGAGGTAGAACCAAGAGGACGTGAAATGGACCAGAACGGCTGGTGCAAAGAACTTTATGAAAAGTATATTGAAACAGGCCTTCAGGCGACACCGATTCCGGAAGAGTATGGCGGCGCAGGTCTCGGCGATGTTGAATGTGCGATCATCACACATGAGTTGGCAAAAGGCGATGCAGGTTTTGCGATGGCCATGGAGATCAGCTGGGTATGTACAGATATGATTTTAAAACACGGCAGCGAAGCTCAGAAACAGAAATATTTAACCGGCGTTGCTGAAGGTAAACTTTTTGCTTTCTGTCTGACCGAGCCGGGCGCAGGTTCCGATGCGGCAGGCCTGAGAACAAAAGCTAAAAAACAGGCTGACGGCAGCTATGTGATCAACGGCAGCAAAGCATGGATCACAAACTCCGGTATTGCAGATTACTATGTAGTTATGGCAGTAACAGATCCTGAAAAAGGCGCTAACGGCATTTCCGCATTTATCGTTGATAAGGGCACACCGGGTCTCATCATCGATGCGGAAGAAGACAAACTCGGTATGAGAAGTTCCGATACACATGGTATGACCTTTGATGATATGAAACTTCCTGCAGATGCTTTGCTTGACAAAGAAGGCATGGGCTTCAAGTTCGCTATGGAAGGTCTTGACGGCGGCCGTGTAAGCTGTACGGCAATCTCCACAGGTATCGCTGAACACGCTTTGGATATCGCTAAAAACTATGCTCTGGAGAGAGTTGCATTTGGCAAACCGATCGCAAAACATCAGGCTATCGCATTTAAGATCGCAGATATGGCTATGTACATCGAAGCTATGAAATTGATGCTCTATGATGTAGCTGAAATGAAAGCCAGCGGCGTTCGCTGCTCCGTACAGGCTGCAGAAGCTAAATTATTTGCCGCATCCCATACAACGACAATCTGTCTCGATGCGATCCAGGTATTAGGCGGAAACGGCTACAGCAAGGAATACAATGTTGAGCGTCTGCTTCGTGACAACAAGCTGATGGAAATCGGTGAAGGAACAAATGAAGTACAGCGCATCGTTATCAGCGGAGCTATTCTCAGAAAATAGTTTTTAAGTTTTAAAAGGGAAATGGGATTCAACTATAGAGGGAAACGGGTTTAATAATGAAGAAGTATGAGAGGAGGAAACGAGTATGGCTGAAGAAATTAAAAGATTTACAGGCGCTGAATTGAAAGTAGGCATGACAGCCAGCAGAACAAAAACAATCACAAAAGAGGATATCGAGTATTTTGGAAAAGTATCCACGGATACAAATCCAATGCACTTTGATGAAGACTATGCGGCAACGACCCAGTTCGGAAGATGTATTGCCCATGGCGTTATCAGCCTGAGCCTTTGCGGCGCTGTTCTTGGAATGCAGCTTCCGGGCCTTGGCACCATTCATATGGGCCAGGAAGTAACTTTCATGAAACCGGTATATCCGGGGGATGTGATCACCGCGCATTGTGAAGTCATCGATATTCAGTACAAAGAAAAGAAAGACTTCTATATTGTAAAAGTAAAACAGGAGGTTACAAATCAGAAAGGTGAAGTTGTAACCGCAGGTGTTGCTACATGTATGCCGCCGAAATAAAAAGGCGTTAATTACTGCTTGCCCTAAAAATTAAATAAAAAGTATTGTAAAACTTATATAAGCCTCCCAACTTATATAATGCATGCATCTCCGGTACCGGCCGCCCTAATCCGGTATCGGGGATGTTTTTTTATTTACATAAATCCGCAAATATGTGTCAAAAGTGTGATAAATATGGTTTTGCGTTGCTTTTTGGGGACTCATGTACTATAATAAGTGGGATATAATGGATGATTTTAAAAAAAATTATACAGAGGTGAATTATGGGAAATACTAAAAACATACGGAAAAGAAAAAAGAGAAACCGGCATACCATTGGAAAAATCCTTGCGATACTGCAGATCATTTTGTCGGTTATTTTCGTTGTCGTACTTTTGATGATCAACATATTGCCGATGAAATATCTGGCGATTATTTTTGGTATTTTGATGTTTCTGGATGCCTTTGCACTCGGTTCCCAGTTTACGCGGAGTGCCCATATTATCGGCAAGGTGGACTGTGTTTTGATGCTTATTCTTTTAACCTTCGCCAATGTCTATCTGATCCGGACAAATGCGACACTGTTCAGCATTACGAGTAATGATTATAAGGTAGACCGGATTGCCTTTGCCGTATTGAGCAATGATGCGGCCCAGACGCTGCAGGATGCGGCGGGATATGAGTTCGGCGCCCAGGTGATCGGCGGAAGCGATAAGGTGGAACAGGCGATCGTGGAGGCTTCTGAGGAAGTCGGACAGAGTCTGGCTTATTATAATTATGACGACCCGTATATGATGGTTCAGGATTTGTATGATGGAAATGTTCAGGCGATTATTTATAATACGGCCTACGATTCCTCACTGACAGAGAAGTTCCCGAATTTTGCTACGGATGTGCGTGAATTGAGCAATATCGAGATTAAGACAAAAGTAGAAACCGTATCCGGCGATAAGACCGATGTCACAAAAACACCGTTTACCGTATTTATCAGCGGTATTGATACGGAGGGCAGCATTGCGACGACAAGTCGAAGCGATGTCAATATGCTTGTGACGGTAAATCCGAATACAAATCAGGTATTGATGACCTCAATTCCTAGAGATTATTATGTGCAGCTTCCGGGTATTTCCGGTGATTCGAGAGATAAGCTGACCCATGCCGGACTGTATGGACCTCAGTGCTCTATGGACACTTTATCCCAGTTGTTTGGTGTTGATGTGGATTACTATGCAAAAGTAAACTTCACCACATTGAGAGATATGGTCAATGCCCTTGGCGGTGTGGATCTGGATTCGGTTTATGAGTTTACCACCATCAGCGGTGAATATTTTGTTCAGGGCATGAACTATGGCGTGGACGGTTCTTCCGCACTGGCCTTTGCCAGAGAACGTTATAATTTGCCGAATGGTGATAATGACCGCGTTATGAATCAGCAGATCGTGCTGAAAGCGATTATTAATAAATGTCTGTCACCGGCTATTTTGACCGGTTATATGGGTATTATGGAGAGCTTGTCCGACAGCTTTGAGACATCCCTGAGTCAGCAGCAGATTTCCAGTTTGGTGCGTATGCAGTTAAATGACGGCGATAGCTGGAATATACTTTCCTCCAGAGTTGTGGGCACGGGAAATGATACGGATTATACTTGCTATTCTTCCGGTGATCAGATTCTTTATGTTATGCTTCCGGATGAAAACAGTGTAAGTACAGCCGCGGACTACATCAATCGGATTAAGAATGGTGAGACGCTTACTCAGGAGGAAATTGCCGCAGGCATGATAAATTAATTCAGGCTGCGGGGAAAGGGATTGAGCGATGGATTCCTTAAAAAAAGAAAAACAATCGTTAATTAATAAGATCTTTTTAATCATCGTAGACGCATTGAGCGTGGTCCTCTGTTCATTTCTGGGCCTGCTCATGCGTTTTGAAATGGATGTAAGTCATATACCGGGGCCCTATGTCACTGCCGTAGAGCGGATGGTCCCGGCTTTTATCGCGGCAACACTGCTTATTTTCTGGGGAGCAAAGCTTTATCATACGCTTTGGCGTTTTGCCAACTCCAGAGAACTTGTCGGAATCGTTGCCGCGGTGGCGGCTTCCACCGTTTTTACGATCATCTACAGTTATTTCACTTATAATGCGGTGCCGCGAAGCTTCTTTGCGATTTATTTTATCTGCTTGCTGGCCTGCGTCTGCATCACACGATATTCGTCGATCATTATACGAACTTTGATAGAGAGCCGAAACCATGGACGGCATGCCCGGAATACCATGATCATCGGCGCCGGAGAAGCCGGAAATATGGTTATGAAAGAGCTTGTCATGAGCAATTATCTGGATGCCCGGATCAAATGTTTTATTGATGATGACAAGCATAAGCAGAATAACTATATCCACGGAGTAAAGGTTGTCGGCGGCAGGGATAAGATTCTGGAATCCGTGGAAAAATATGATATCAATGAGATCATTATTGCCATGCCGAGTATCGGTAAAAAGACGACGAAAGAAATCGTGGATATCTGTAAGGATACGGATTGTGATTTAAAGATCTTGCCGGGCGTCTATCAGTTTGTCACCGGTGATCTGGATCTGTCCATGATCCGAAATGTTCAGATTGAGGATCTTCTCGGAAGGGAAACGGTGGATGTGGATGTCCAGTCGATCATGAGTTATGTTTCGAAAAAATGTGTGCTTGTCACTGGCGGCGGCGGTTCCATCGGAAGCGAGTTGTGCCGGCAGATCGCGGCAAATCATCCGCGTCGCCTGATCATTCTGGATATTTATGAAAACAATGCTTATGATATTCAGCAGGAATTAAAACGCCAGTATCCATATCTGGATCTGATCGTGCTGATCGGATCAGTGCGCAATACAAATCGTGTCAATTCAATTTTTGAAGAATACCGGCCGGATATCGTCTACCATGCGGCGGCCCATAAGCATGTACCGCTGATGGAGGACAGCCCCAATGAGGCAATCAAAAATAACGTATTCGGTACTTATAAGGTGGCTACGGCGGCCGACAGGTACGGGGCAAAGCGGTTTGTATTGATCTCCACGGATAAGGCGGTCAATCCGACAAATATCATGGGCGCAAGTAAACGCATGTGTGAAATGATCGTACAGTCCTTTAATAAACGTTCGGAGACAGATTTTGTCGCCGTTCGTTTCGGCAATGTGCTGGGCAGCAACGGCAGTGTTATTCCGCTGTTTAAAAAGCAGATTGAAGCCGGAGGACCGGTGACTGTCACTCATCCGGATGTGGTGCGGTATTTTATGACGATTCCGGAGGCTGTGAGCCTTGTTTTGGAGGCGGGAGCCACAGCGAAGGGCGGCGAGATTTTTGTGCTGGACATGGGTGAACAGGTTCGGATTGATGATCTGGCGCGAAATCTGATCCGGCTTTCCGGTTATACGGTCGGCGAGGATATAGAGATTGAATATACGGGCCTCAGGCCGGGAGAAAAGCTGTATGAAGAGCTTTTGATGAATGAAGAGGGGCTGCAGCAGACGGCCAATAAAATGATATATATTGGGAAACCAATCGAATTTGATGAAGATGAATTTCTTCAGAATCTGGAGAAACTTTATACCTATGCTTATGATGAGACGGACAAGATGAAGGAAATGGTATCAAAAATCGTGCCGACCTATCATATCCGCCCGGAAGATAAGAAGAGGGATGCCTTGAGATCGAGGCGGATGGTGCCGATCGGGGACTCGGAAGTCAGTCAGTATGAGCCTTTCCGCCAGAGTAAAACATTGAAAAGAGATGAGACTTGATGAACATTCCATTTTCACCGCCGGATATCGGCGAGGAAGAGATTAGAGAAGTCGTGGATACATTAAAGAGCGGATGGATCACCACCGGCCCTAAAACAAAGCTGTTTGAAAACAAGATTGCGGATTTCTGCCGGACAAGCCGGGCTGTATGTTTAAATTCAGCAACGGCCTGTATGGAGACGACCCTTCGTATTCTTGGAGTGGGTCCCGGGGATGAAGTCATTACCAGCGCCTATACCTATACGGCGACAGCCAGTGTTGTATGTCATGTTGGAGCGAAGCTTGTGCTGGTGGATACGGCGGAGGATTCCTTTCAGATGGATTATGACCGGCTGGAAGCGGCGGTAACGGAGCGGACGAAGGTGATCATCCCGGTAGAACTGGGCGGCGTAGTCTGTGATTACGACCGTCTTTTTCAGATTGTGGAAAATAAAAAACCCCTGTTTCATCCATCGAATGAAATTCAGGAGAAGATCGGGCGGGTTATATTGATGGCCGATGCCGCTCATGCTCTGGGCGCTATGCGCCGGGGAAAGATGTGCGGTGAAATCGCGGATTTTACCTGCTTTTCTTTTCATGCCGTGAAAAATCTGACAACGGCGGAGGGCGGCGCCGTGACCTGGAGAGATATTCCGGGCATTGACAATGAGGATTTATATAAAAAATATATGCTGCTGTCTCTTCACGGACAGTCAAAGGATGCATTGGCAAAAACTCAGCTTGGCGCCTGGGAATATGATATTATTGCGCCTTATTACAAATGCAATATGACCGATATCATGGCATCGATCGGGCTGGCCCAGTTAAAGCGTTACCGGGAGATATTGCAGCGCCGGCGGAATATTATTGAAACATATGACAGGGCTCTGGATGAATTGCCGGTGACCCGTCTGAAACATTTTGACGACATCAATGTATCCAGCGGTCACCTCTATCTTGTGAGGCTGACCGGAAAGGACCGGAAGTTTACGAATCGATTTATTACGGCGATGGCAGAGGAAGGCGTGGCGACAAATGTTCATTATAAACCGCTGCCCCTTTTGTCTGCCTATAAAAATATAGGTTTTGATATTAAAGATTATCCGAATGCGTTTCATATGTTTGAAAACGAATTGACATTGCCCCTTCATACATGTCTGACGGATGAACAGGCGGCTTACGTGGCAGAAACTTTTAAGAAAGTATGGACAGATTTATGTTGAGAAAATGGGAAAATTTGCCGAAACGCATGCAGAATGATGCGGTCCGGCCTTATTATGAACGATTGCAGAAAAAGAAGGTAAGTCTTTTTTTGAAGCGGTGTATGGATATCAGCCTTTCAGCACTGCTTTTGGCAGTGTTGGCACCGGTGTTTGCGGTGCTTGCTGTGGCAGTCCGGCTGGATTCGCCGGGACCGGCTTTTTTTCGCCAGATTCGGGTGACCCAGTATGGACGGCAGTTCCGGATTTTTAAATTCCGCACGATGGTAAATCATGCGGATAAGATGGGAAGTCAGGTGACGGCCGGCGGTGATGCCCGGATCACCCGTTTGGGGGCGATCATGCGGCAGTATCGGCTGGATGAACTGCCTCAGCTGATCAATATTTTGCTGGGCGATATGAGCTTTGTGGGAACACGGCCGGAGGTTGTGAAATATGTCCGGGAGTATACGGATGAAATGACGGCAACGCTGCTCCTGCCGGCGGGAGTGACCTCGGAGGTTTCCATCCGGTATAAGGATGAAGAGAAATTACTGGCTGGGGTGGATGATGTGGACGATGCCTATATTCATGTGGTTTTGCCTGAAAAAATGGAATACAATCTGCAGAGCCTTCGTGAATATAGTTTTATTCATGAAATAAAAATAATGGTGGATACGGTGATCGCCGTATTCCGGTAAAATGTGAGGCGGCAGCGATGATTTTTGGGGTGATTGTGGCCGGCGGCGTGGGCGCCCGGCTGGGTGCGGATATGCCGAAACAGTTTTTGAAGCTGGCGGACCGGCCGATTATCATGCATACTTTAAGCGCTTTTTTAAAGTGTTCTGAACTGGAGCATATTTATATGGGAATTCATCCGGAATGGGTAGAATATATGGCAGAGCTTGTTAAACAGTACGTCCCTGGGCGGGAACAGCATCGGATCCACCTGATTCCGGGCGGCGCCGAGCGCAATGAGACGATCATGAATGTGATCCGGCAGATCGAAGCGGATTTCGGAAATGAAGAAACCCATTATATTATTACTCAGGATGGCGTGCGTCCTTTTGTGACCCAGCGGCTGATCAGGGAGCACGTGGAAGCTGTTGTGCGGTATGACGCGGTGGATACGGCGATTCCGGCGGTGGACACAATTATTTTTTCGCGGGATGGAAAGTTTATAACCGATATTCCGGAAAGAAAGTATTTATATCAAAGTCAGACGCCTCAGAGCTTTCGGATGGATCTGCTGAAACGGCTTTATCTGGGCTTAACTTCGGAAGAAAAAAGTATTTTAACGGATGCCTGCAAAATATGTACTGTTCGGCAGGTGCCGGTACATATCGTGGCCGGAGAGGTCTCAAACATGAAGATCACAACGGCGGCCGACTATAAAATTGCTCAGATCATGGCCGAAAATGGGGAATTGAACACAGAAAATTTGTAAATTCCGTATGTTTTTACCATTGTCAGGCCTTTTTGTGTCATGTATAATATTTTGGAGAAATTTAGAAGGGATAGAAATATGCAGAGGAAAAGCACATTTGAGGATTTTGAAAAATTGATGGATACGGCGGCCTCTGATTCATCAGAAACCATAGAGCATACACCGGAAGAGAGTCCCTCAGAGAAAAAACGCGGGGATCTGGAGTTTGACGCCGGGATCGTTCAGCGGCGTCACAGGCCTCAGATTCCGGCAAACGGCTCAGAGCTTTTTGATGAATCGGACAGCGAGGAAGAGGATTATAACGAAGAAGTTTATGAATCGCGGAAACCGGTATATTCCCATCGCAATGCAGAGTCATTGGACGAAGCGGCAGCGGAAGAGCGCTATCGGCAGCGGGAGGCAAGACTGCGGAAAAATGCGGAAACACGACGGAAAAACCGGCATTTGGGCGGAAAGATCCTGGCTGTCCTTCAGTTCGTTTTATCCATTATATTTATGGGGCTTATTTTAAAACTGGATGTTCTGCCGACAAAATATTTCATTGCCGCCAGTGTCATTTTAATCGTGTTGGCGGTTATCTGCTTTTTGCTCCAATTTCGCAAACACGCCCACTGGGCCGGCAAGATCATATCGATTATCGTTATATTGATTATGCTCTTTGGCAGTGTCTATGTGGGAAAGACCATGTATACTCTGGGCAGTGTGACAAAGGTAAAGACCTATCAGACAGATAAAATCGTTATTGCGGTGCTTGCGGATGACCCGGCTCAGTCGCTGGCAGATGCTAAAGATTATAAATTTGCAATTATGGAGGGTAAGGACCGCGCCAAAGTCGATCTGGCGATCGATCAGATCAACAGCAATCTGGGATCGGAAATAGAAACGGTGGAATATAGTACCTATTCTGAGCAGATTGAGGCGCTGTACAGCGGAAAAGCAGACGCGATGATCTACAATAAGAGTCTGGATGAACTGATTGAAGAAAATAATCCGGGATTTTTGGAAAAAGTACGGATCATTGATAACTTTGACGTGGAGACGGAAGTCTTCATGGAGGATGTCCCGGATCTTCCGATAACGAAAGAACCGTTTATCGTGTTCCTCAGCGGTATGGACGTTTACGGCGAGTTGGAGCAGACAAGCCGAAGCGATGTCAACATTATGGCCTGCGTAAATCCGACGACAAAGCAGGTGCTGCTTGTCAGCGTGCCGCGGGATGCCTGGGTCGAGATCCCGGGAATTACCAACGGCGAAAGGGATAAGCTGACCCATGCGGGCATGTATGGAATTCAGTATTCGATTGCTTCCATGGAAGAAATTTTTGATGTGGATATCAGCTATTATGTGCAGATTAATTTTACATCGCTGATCATGATGGTCGATGCTCTCGGCGGTATTGATGTGGAATCGGAGTATGCTTTCTCCACTTATTATAAACAGTATGATGAGAAGACGGATACATGGCTGTATTATGAGTACGATAAAGGAATGAATCATCTCAATGGTACTTATGCCCTTGCCTTTGCCAGAGAACGTATGAACGCAGCCGGCGGAGATTATCAGCGGGCGAAGAATCAGCAGAAGGTTATCGCGGCTCTTCTCGAAAAAATAAAATCACCGGCATTCCTTACCGGGTATACCGGCCTTCTTTCCAGCCTGGAAGGCAAAATGAATACCAACTTCACGTCTCAGCAGTTGGCCAGCCTGGTAAAAATGCAGTTAAATGACGGGGCGGATTGGAATATTGTTTCCAGCAATGTTTACGGCGTTTCTTCCGAGGAATACTGCGCGTCCTATGCGGGTTCACCGTTGGCGGTAGAGGTTTTGGATGATGATTCGATTGAAGCCGTTCAGGAAGTGATTGAAAAACTTATGAAAGGTGAGGTTATTTCTGAACCGCGAGTGACAGATCTTCAGGAGGCCTATGAAATGTATAGTGAGAGTTCAGAGGAAGATGAGGATTATTATGTAAACCAGCATGCCAGTGATGATGAGTATGATGATTTCTATTGGGAGCATGGCGGTTATCTGGATGATGAAGATTATGAAACATTTGAATATTCGGAAGATGGTTATTAAAACCCTTGAGGAGTTATGGACGGATAGGAATTTTAACTCCTGAAAAAAAAGACCTCTTTGCAAAATTCAGTTTTATTAAAAACTTTGAGTTTTGCGAAGAGGTCTTTTTTTGAATTTCATATATAATGTCTGGCGGGCGCGTTTGCGCACCATAACTAAAGGCGGTATTTTTCTCGCTCATCTATCGGTATCTGCAGGGCGTCCATCGCCTGTTCTGCTGTCAGATTCAGGGTTTTCATTAATTTCTGTATAGATTCCAGTCGCTCCGCTTCCCTGCCGACTTTTTGGCCCTCCGTCAGACCAAAAGCATGGCCCTCTTTTAAGCCGGATTCACGGCCTTCTGAAAAACCATCGTGATGGCCTTCCTGGCGTGCCTCTTCCAGTTCTTCCCACAACCGCATATACTTTACACCTACTTCCTGACTGTCTTTCAACATTTCAATCTGGCCTGAAAGCTTCCGTACACGCTCATCCTGAATCTCCTTTTCCTGCTGTTCCGGATTTTCCACATAGTGGAGAAATTCGACAAGGCCCGGAGGCACTTCATCATCATTCTTTCCATGAGTGTTCAAGAAAATTCGGACGGCGCCGTCGTCCAGCGTCATTTCCGGGGCTTCATCGCAGGTCATGCGGAATGTATAACGATACTTGTCTTTCCCAAATAAATCAAAGGGCGCAATGAAGATCACGTAGACGTCGTTCATATTTCCAAAGTCGAATTCTCCCGGTTCCATAAGATTCACATCGATAGCTGACTGGTACAGGCGGCTGCGCCTGAGAAGGAAGCGTTTTCCCTTATTCTCCTTCTGGGCCTCTGCGTCATAGATGACTTCATTTTCACCGACGGCCAGCAGATCCATCCGCACCGCCCTGGAATCGTAATAGGGCTCCTCCGTCTTCTCAGCAATGCCAATCCGGATCGGCGGTATTTCTTTTTCTCCAAAGATGATCGAAAGGATATTCCGGCAGATTTCCGGATCGCTCATGGCCGTATCAAAAAGGAAACGGTCGAGCAGTGTCAGCTTTTTCAACGGCTTGCGTACAGGCTTTTCATTTCTTCTGTTCTTCAATACTTTTCCTCCTTCATTGTATCATGGTTTCTTTTATCTTACAATGAAAGATTAACATAATTCGTCTGAAAAACCTGTCGAAGTGAGCCGTCGAAACCGGATTATTTATCGACAAAGTGGTGCATATCAATTTTGTATTGTGGAATTCATAAAGGAGAGGTATAATAATAAAAACGCAATGCGTATCAGGAGGAAGATATGGATTCTAAAGAGAGGTTGATTCAGATCAAAGAAGCATCGGGAATGAACTGGAAAGAATTTTCGGCTTATTTTCAAATTCCATACCGGACAGTCCAGGACTGGGAACGGGGCAATCGAAAAATGCCAGAATATCTTTTAAGGTTAATGGAATATAAATTGAGAATCGAGAAAATCATCGAGTGAAATAGTTATAGAAATTTTGACTAATTTTGTGTCGAAATTTCATACTAAATGTACAAAAATGTAAAAATTACAAAAAGTGTGTCACAAAGTGGCCTCTGAGAACGGATATAGATGATGAGAGCCAATCGAGGGACACCGGTAATTTACAAAAGAAAGGAGGGCTGGTGTTGATGGCGGGAAAGGAAAAATCCGGTGATGGGCTCTCGAAATTGAACAAGAATAATGCTTCGGCTCCAAAAGAGTCGGACAATATCGTTGGCATTTCATCAGAATCTATGGCTCCGACCGGTGAAGATGGGGAACAGAAAATCATTGACACCAAATCTCCCGGAAAAAACGAATGTGAGGAAGGTGGTTGTCAGGAAGATTTTGACCTGATGCGGGAAAGCTTAGTTGTAAAGGCGGTAGACCGGTTTCTTGAAGAAAATGCAGACGAGATTTCCGATGGTGAAGAAAACCCTCGCATTTTTTCACAGGGCTATGAAGCGCGCAAAAAAAAGATGCTGCAAACGGCTTTCGATAGGAATGAGATAGAATCCATAACCAAGCCAAAACGCCGTTTCCGTATTCCTGCTGCAGCGGCTGCTGCCGTGATTTTTTTGGCAGTCGCTGTCGGCCTCGGTGCTGTTCGCGCAGACGCTATGCCCGAGCCTATCCGCATCCTTGTGATGCAGGTGCAATCCCTCTTTAGCAGCGCATCCGTGGATGAAGAGATTTTGTATGGCGAAAATCAGGCAACAGATTTCCCTGAAGAGATCAAAACTGTCTATGAGCCGTCAGTGGTGCTGGATGGGTATGAGGTCAGCGAGAGGATATTGCAAAGTAAACTTTTAAGAATATATTATGCTGATGCAGATCAAAATGAATATAGTTATCAGCAAATGACACTCGATTTCTGGGCAGGCTATGATACAGAAAATATATCTTATGAAGAAATTGCTTTGGGAGATTATGCAGGGATGATATATATTAAAAATAATCAATATCATCTTCAATGGCAGAGAGATGGATATGTATTTGAATTGGCAGGATACCAAAATACGGATATATTTAAACAGGTGGCGGCATCGGTAGAACCAGCGGAGGACTAAAGATGTTATCTAAAAAGTACGTGAAAAATATAATGTTGATGTTGGTGCTGATGTTTATGTTTGCTTTTTCAATAAATGTCCATGCGGAGGAGACGGTGGACAATAATGATTATTCGAACGAAGTGGTGCCTGGTTATGAGAAAACCTCACGGTGGAGTTACACAAATAGTGTTTATGCGGCGCTGACTCTGAGTACCAGCGGTGCGGCGACAACGAATTGTGCAGTGACTGGATATCAGGATATAACAACGAAAATCATCACCTATACTTATCTCCAGAGATTGGACGGTAATAGTTGGACGAATGTGGATTCTTCATCACATACCGCATATAAGTGGCATGCTGAGTATGAAGATCCTATGACTACCGTGTCCTGGGGGCATGATTATCGAACCCGAAACAGTGTCTATGTATATTCCGGGAATTCTTATGAGAACATTGTTTTTTACAGCAATGTGCATCATTATCATTCCACGGGTGACACTTCAAACTGTGTAGATTAAAATAAAAAAGAAGAAGCGCTGATACCGGTCGGAGTGTCGAAAAGGGAATATGCATTACAGTATTAAATAGATATTTAAAATAGCTTAAATTAAAAAAGAAAAAACCTTGTATGTAAGCTGATTTAAGTAAATAATGCTGGTGAGCGGCGCCGGAAATCTGAACCGACGCTGCCCTGAAAAGAGGGAGCATTTTATGAATGTTTTAGATCTGATCTATCCGCCACGCTGTCCTCTGTGCGGGGAGATTTTATCTTTGAGAGAGGGACCGGTTCATTCGAACTGTTATAAAAAATTATCCTGGGTGCAGGAACCGTTGTGCAAGCGCTGCGGCAAGCCATTGACGCCGGAGGCCGGAGAGACGCGGGAATTGTGCATGGATTGCCTGCGCAGCCGCCACCGGCACAGGAAGAGCTTTGACCAGGGGCGGGCCGTCTGGCTGTACAGCGGCGATATCCAGAAATCCGTACTGGATTATAAGTACAAAGGGATGAAAGGCTATACGGATTTCTATGCCGGGGCCGCCGTACAAAAATGGGGGCGTTGGATTCAAAGCAAAAATCCGCAGCTTCTCATACCTGTTCCGCTGCATGCGAGGAAAAAGCGGATTCGGGGCTTTAATCAGGCGGAATTATTGGCAAAAGCCATCGGCAGACGGATGAAAATAGAAGTTAATACGGATATACTTTACAGAAAACGGTGGACGGAGCCTCAGAAGGCAGTTTCCGGCCAGGAGCGTCGACATAATCTGTCAAAATCCATGGAGATACGACATTTGCCGGAAAATCTGCGGCGAGTGATGCTTATTGATGACATTTATACGACCGGCAGCACAATGGAGGCCTGCGCGGGAATTTTGAAGAAAAATGGTGTGGAAGAGGTGGATTTTCTGACGCTGTGCATCGGTTATGGCAGCGGATAAACCGGATTTTGCCGGATTTACAGGCTGTTTACCGGGTAAAATAGAGAAAATTTTAAAATAGAGTTGACGACCCCTGTAGATTTGTTATATAATGAATGGGCTATGGAAGCGGTCTTTTTTTTATGCCTAAAATTAAAGACCATTATAAAAAATATAAGTGGAGGTGGAAGTTGTGCGCGTTAGAATCACATTGGCATGTACAGAATGTAAGCAGCGTAATTATAATCTGACAAAAGAGAAGAAAGCTCATCCGGACAGAATGGAAACAAAGAAATACTGCAGATTCTGTAAAAAACACACAATGCACAAGGAAACAAAGTAATTAGCGATTGGCAGGGAGTGAATACTATGGGCGATATAGAAAAAGCAAACAAGCCTGGAAAGCTCAGCCAGATCAAAGCCGAATTCCGGAAGGTCATCTGGCCGGACCAGGGAACAGTCCGTAAAGAAACGACCGCCGTTGTCGTTGTCTCTGTTTTATTGGGCTTAGCAATCGCATTACTTGACATCGTTCTCCGTTACGGGGTCGATTTCCTTATTTCGCTGTAGGAAAGGTGAAGTTATGGCAGAAGCAAAATGGTATGTGGTACATACCTATTCAGGCTATGAAAACAAAGTGAAGGCCAACATCGAGAAATCCATTCAGAATTTACATCTGGAGGACCAGATTTTGGATGTTCAGGTGCCGATGCAGAACGTTATGGAAGTGAAAAACGGTCAGAAAAAGAGCGTTCAGAAAAAACTCTTCCCGGGTTATGTGTTGCTCCATATGATTATGAACGATGAAACCTGGTATGTTGTACGTAACACACGGGGTGTTACCGGATTTGTCGGTCCGGAGTCCAAACCTGTTCCTCTGACGGAGGCTGAGATGGCGCCTCTGGGCATCAGCAGCGAAAAAGTTCAGATCGATTATGAAATCGGCGATGCAGTGCGTGTGGTTTCCGGTGCATGGGAGGAGACCGTCGGTATTATCCGCGGTATTAACCAGGCAAAACAGACGGTAACCATTGGAGTTGAGATGTTCGGCCGCGAGACGTCGGTGGAAATCAGCGTCTTAGATATTCGAAAAATGTAAAACAAAAGAGCCTGCATGTGTGAGCGGGCCGTGGGAGGGAGATTCCCGAAATTACCACAATATTCAGGAGGTATGCTATTATGGCAAAGAAAGTCACAGGATATATTAAATTACAGATTCCTGCTGGAAAGGCAACACCAGCACCACCGGTTGGTCCTGCATTAGGTCAGCACGGTGTTAATATCGTACAGTTTACAAAAGAGTTCAATGCAAGAACTGCAGACAAGGGCGATTTGATCATCCCTGTTGTCATTACAGTTTATAATGACCGGAGTTTCAGCTTCATAACAAAGACTCCTCCGGCAGCAGTTCTGTTAAAGAAAGCCTGCAAGATTCAGTCCGGTTCTGCAGTGCCGAATAAGACAAAAGTTGCTACGATTTCCAAAGAAGAAATTCAGAAGATCGCTGAAATGAAGATGCCGGATTTAAATGCGGGCAGCCTTGAAGCTGCTATGAGCATGATTGCCGGTACAGCACGCAGCATGGGAATCAAAGTAGCAGATTAATTTTTAAGCAGTGGGAGGGTAGCTCCCGATAATACCACAAGGAGGATTTTTAATCATGAAAAAAGGTAAGAGATATGTAGAGTCTGCAAAATTAGTAGACCGTACAAATCTTTATGATGTTGATGAAGCAGTAAGTATTTTAAAGAAAACAGCAAGTGCAAAATTTGATGAAACAATTGAAGCCCATATCCGTCTGGGCGTTGACGGCCGTCATGCGGATCAGCAGGTTCGTGGCGCTGTTGTATTGCCGCATGGAACAGGTAAAACAGTTCGTGTGCTTGTATTTGCCAAAGGTGACAAGGTTGCTGAGGCAGAAGCAGCAGGCGCAGATTTTGTAGGCGGCGATGAACTCGTTCCGAGAATCCAGAAGGAAGGATGGCTGGATTTCGACGTTGTTGTTGCCACACCGGATATGATGGGTATCGTAGGTCGTTTGGGACGTATCCTTGGACCTAAGGGCTTAATGCCAAACCCAAAAGCGGGTACAGTTACTATGGATGTAACAAAAGCGATCAACGATATTAAAGCTGGTAAAATTGAATACAGACTGGATAAATCCAACATTATTCATGTGCCAATCGGAAAAGCTTCTTTCACAGAAGAACAGTTAGCGGACAACTTCCATACATTAATCGGAGCAATCATTAAGGCAAAACCGGCCGCTGCAAAAGGTCAGTATCTGAAGAGCGTTGTTGTTTCTTCCACTATGGGCCCTGGTATCAAATTGAATACCGTTAAGTTAGCATAATTGCTGGTTTTTGATTGACAACCACTTTAAATTGTGATACAATTCTAAAACGAATGCTGCCAGAGACAGCAGGTACCGTAATGGTGTAAGTTATAAACGCCTGCCGAGGGAGACTATTTTATCTGATTTATCGGATAGTATTAAAATAGTTTATAGAACCTCTCTGTCTGTGGATAGAGAGGTTTTTTCAATGGCGGTACACTTTAAATTCTACAAGGAGGTGCACCAACGTGGCAAAAGTTGAATTAAAACAGCCTATCGTAGATGAGATCGCTGCATTACTTAAAGATGCAGAGGCATTAGTTGCTGTAGATTATCGTGGTCTTACAGTTGAGGAAGATACACAGCTTCGTAAAACATTAAGAGAAGCCGGCGTAACTTACAAGGTTTATAAGAACACTTTGATCAGACGTGCCGTAGAAGGAACAGAATGGGAAAAAATCTCAGATGTTCTTGAAGGCCCGACAGCAATTGCTGTAAGCACGGAAGATGCAACAGCACCGGCCAGATTATTATTTGAATCCGGCAAGAAGATGCCGAAGCTTGAACTTAAAGCAGGTATCGTGGCTGGCGAATACTACGATGAGGAAATGATTAAAGTTATTGCGACAATTCCGTCCAGAGAAGTTCTTCTCGGAAGACTGCTTGGAAGTATTCAGGCTCCTGTTGCAAACTTTGCTCGTGTTATTAAACAGATTGCAGAAAAAGACGAAACTGCAGCTTAATTATTTTAAATTGGAGGTAAATTATAATGGCAAAATTAACTACAGCTGAATTTATTGAAGCTATCAAAGAATTATCCGTTTTAGAGTTAAATGAATTAGTAAAAGCTTGTGAAGAAGAATTTGGTGTATCCGCAGCAGCAGGCGTTGTTGTTGCAGCAGCAGGTGCCGGTGAAGCAGCAGAAGAAGAAAAGACAGAATTTGATGTTGAATTAACAGAAATCGGTCCTAACAAAGTTAAAGTCATCAAAGTTGTTCGTGAGATCACAGGTCTTGGCTTAAAAGAAGCTAAAGAAGCTGTTGACAACGCTCCGAAGGTTGTTAAAGAAGGCGCAAGCAAAGAAGAAGCTGAAGAGATCAAAGCTAAATTCGAAGCTGAAGGCGCTAAAGTTACTATTAAATAATTTGGTGTATCCATTAGGAAAGGCGTATCGCTTGGGCGGTACGTCTTTTTTGATATGAGAGACGATAAAAATGATAACTTTTTTACATCATACATATTACCTGGAGGCATAGAAAAAGGTTATCATAAATGAGATATAACGGAAGAAAAAGAATCGAGATTGTTAATTTCAAAACAATATATAGTTTATAATGGTTTGACCAATATTAAAAAAACTAAAAATTGGTCAAACCAATTGGTATTTTTTTTGGTAGAACCAGTTCAAAACCATGCATATTGCACTAAAATAGACAAAAATAATTATGAAAATAGCATATAAAAAACCAAACGAGAATGTGAAAAAATCCTCAAAAATCCTCGATAATAATGCAGATTAGACAAAAAGATAGACGAGCTGTCAAAAAAATATATACAAAATATCTAAAAAACTATTGACGAATAGAAAGGATTGTAATATTATTAACGGTGTGAAGAGTAACTTATTAATATAGGGGATTAAAAAAGGGATTTAAAGGAGGATGTTTTATGTATGCTATAATTGCTTTTATTCCTATTATTGTTACTGTCGTGCTGATGGTTGGTTTCAACTGGCCTGCAAAGCGGGCGCTTCCGTTGGCATGGGCACTGGCTTTTATTATCGGTATTGCTGTTTGGAAGATGAGTCTGACAGCGGCCGTAACTCAGACGGTTATCGGTTTCCTTGAAGCCTTTGCCGTATTGGTTATCATTTTTGGTGCGATTTTGATCATGAACACCTTGTCTGCTTCGGGCGCTATGGCAGCGATCAACCGTATGTTCACCGGTATTTCTCCGGATGCCCGTATTCAGGCGATTATCATCGGCTTCATTTTTGGAGCATTTATCGAGGGCGCCGCTGGTTTCGGTACACCGGCTGCTCTGGCAGCACCGCTGTTGATCAGCGTTGGATTCCCGCCGCTGGCTGCTGCGATCGTTGCTTTGATCTACAACTCCGTACCTGTATGTTATGGCGCTGTAGGTACTCCTACAAACTCGGCTTTTGCCGTTGTTTCTGAGTCTGTTACGAATCTTGGACACAGTGCAGAAGAATTCTTATCTGATCTGACATTCTTCTCCGCATTGAACATGGCTGTTGGTGCTTTCTTTATCATTACCATCGGTATTATCATTCTTGTTACTACTTTTGGTAAGGATGCAGAACACAGAAAAGTTTCCAAAGCTTTTGAAGTATTTCCATTTATTGTATTCGTTGCAGTAGTATTTGACGTTGTTTACCTCTGCATCGCAAGATTTATCGGCCCTGAGCTTGTATCTCTTGTTGCTGCGGTTGTTACATTGTTCGTGGTTCTGGCAACCTCCAAGAGCGGCTTCCTTATGCCGAAGGAGATCTGGACATTTGATGAGAAAGATAAATGGGATCAGAGCTGGCAGGCAGTTACAGAAGTTCCTGAACCGAAACAGTCCGATATGCCTCTGATTAAAGCATGGCTTCCATACTTCCTTATTGGTGGTGCATTGGTTATCACCCGTGTATGGTCCACATTACAGCCGGATAGCTGGGCTGGCGCTATGAAATCATTTAAGATTACTCTTCCGATCATTAACTGGAGTTGGGCGATTCTCTGGTGCCCAGGTGTTATTTTCATTATTGTAGCTATTATTACAATTGGCCTGCATAAGATGAGCGGCGAAGCTGTTAAGACAGCATGGATGGATTCCCTGAATCAGGTTAAGGGAGCTGCCATCGCTCTTCTGTTTGGTGTTGCCATGGTTTATATTTTCCGTAACTCTGCAAATGATGCTGTTACAGTTACATATTTGATGGACGGCGCAGAAAAAGGACTCGGTTCCATGTTGACCATGATGGCCGACGGTCTTGGCTCCATCTTCAGAGGCGCATATATCATCATTGCTCCGCTGATCGGTGTTCTCGGTGCTTTCATGTCCGGTTCAAACACTGTATCTAATACATTGTTCTCCGGTCTGCAGTTTGAGACAGCTACAATGGTTGCTCTGCCTCAGGTTCTTATCGTTGCTCTTCAGAATAATGGTGGTGCCATTGGTAATATGGTTTGCGTTAACAACGTTGTATCCGCTTGTGCGACAACAGGTACAATCGGTAACGAAGGTAAGATCATTCGCAAGAACTTCGTACCATGTATTGCATATTGTATCGTAGTAATTGTTGTATCCTTTATCGTTATGAATCTTGGACTGGTATCTGTACTCCAGTAAATATACGATTAGTAAAGGATTGACGGCTGGAAGAAACTAGATTATACTGATTGGGGGTCATTGCGATGCAATGTCCCCCAATTTTATAAAGAGACAGGAGAGTTTGACATGTTTATTATTGTGTACATTCTTATTGCCGTATGTGCCTGCGTGATGGTTTATTTCGGATATCAGCAGAGCACTGAACAGTTTTATATGTGTGTTTTCAGCGCAGCCGTTGTTTTGTATTGCGTTTATCTCGATTTTAAAAAACGTGCCGAAAAGAAAAGGGAGAAAGAGCGGGAGGCTCAGATGAAAGGCGGTAAGAAGAACAGAAATTCCCAATCCGTATCCGGAAACGGAAAGAAGCAGGCTAAATTGAACAGTGCTTCAAAGGTCAAGGGCGGACAAAATGTCAGTATTCGGGATGCTGCTCACAAATCTACGAAGGGCAAGGACGTCAATAAATAAGTATATTTACTATTATATGGATGACAATCAAATAAAATGTTGTTTAAAATGGTCTGGCTGATTGAGAATGATAGATTTCAATGGCCGGGCCCTTTTGTTTGACAGAAAATTTGCTGCGTTGAAGTGGTGTGGTGTTGACAAATTGTGGCACGAAAGCGTATAATAAGTGCACAGTTATTGAATGAAAGTGAGGAAACGGGGAATATGAAAAAAATAGTAAAAAAAGCGGTTGCGGGACTTGTATCAGCAACAATGCTGGCTTTATCATTGACAGCCTGCGGAGGAAAAGAGCAGAGCAGCGCTTCTACTGCCGGAACTTCTGAAACTTCTGAGACGGAAGCTCAGAGTGAAGCGGCGGAGGGAAAAACATTAGTTGTCGGCGTGGCCGGCACACCAAAGCCATACAATTATGTGGAGGAAGATGGAACCCTGGCCGGATATGAGATCGATATGCTGAATGAGATGGCAAAACGGTTAGGTTATACATTGGAGTATGAAGTTACGGAATTTGAATCCATGTTTGCGGGACTGGATTCTGATCGTTACGATCTGATTGTGGGCAACATTTCCAAGAAACCGGAAAGGGAGGAGAAATATCTTTTCAGCACAAAGCCGTATTTTAAAAATAAGATCGTATTGATCACAGCTCCGGACAATACGGAGATTCAGACGATTGAAGACCTTGGCGGCAAACGTGTTCCTGCAGGTTCCGGCCGTGCCAATGCACTGTTTATGGAGAGCTATAATGAGCAGAATTCGGACAACCCGATTAGTATTCAGTATACGGATGCAGATGCGAGTGAGGCATTGATCGACCTTCATAACGGTCGTTATGACGCCTGCATTTATAATCAGACCTATGTCACAAATGTAAATGCGGAATACGGTTATGAATTCAACGTATACGAAATCCCTAATGCGGATGAAATTGAGATTCCGGAAGCATGGATTTTGTTCAGCAAGAGTGAGACGGATTTACAGGCGGAATTTGATAAAGCACTGGAAGAGATTAAAGCTGATGGTACACTTTCAGCTTTGAGTGTAACTTACTTTGGTGATGACTATGTCCCGGTAGATTGATGACCCATCCCTGCTGAAAGACCTGAATGGCTTCAGCAGGGATTTTTTTAACAGGTGATATATTATGGAAAATATTTTTAAACCTTCGGCCATTGGCAGTGCGATGCGGGAATTGATCTCCGCGATACCGATAACCATCGAGATTGCGGTCGTTGCGGCAATCGTCGGTTTGCTGATCGGTTTTTTGCTCGCCCTTTTTCGTATAAAAAAGTGGGCGGTACTGTCCCAGATTGCGACACTTTATATTTCCTTTGTGCGGGGCACGCCGCTTCTGGTTCAGATTTTCTTGTCTTACTATGGAATACCTATGGTGTTAAATATGCTGAATTATGAGTTTGGGACTTCCTTCAGCATTAATAAGATACCGAGTATGGTGTTTGTTTTTGTGGCATTTTCATTAAATGAAGCAGCTTATATGGCTGAGGCGATTCGGGCCGCTATCCTCTCGGTGGATAAAAAAGACATTGAAGCCGCCCATTCGATTGGTATGACCGGCGGTCAGACGATGCGACGTGTCATTTTGCCTCAGGCGATGATCGTCGCCATCCCTAATCTGGGAAACAGCCTGATCAGTCTTATAAAATCAACATCCCTGGCCTTTACTATCGGCGTGATGGAGATGACGGGTAAGACGAAAGTTATTGCCGGAAGAAATATGCGATTTTTTGAATCCTACATCGGTTTGGCGCTGCTGTACTGGGTTTTATGTATTGTGATTGAATTTGGCATTCACAAGCTGGAAAAGAAATTTAATATCATGGAAAGGAAGGTGGATGATAATGATAAGCCTTGAGGGTATTGATAAGTCCTTTGGAAAAAATCATGTGCTGCAGGGTGTGGACCTGACTGTGGATACCGGAGAGGTCGTTTCAATTATCGGCGCCAGCGGAAGCGGCAAATCCACATTCCTGCGCACAATTAACTTTTTGGAACCGGCGGATTCGGGAATCATTACATTAGATGATATTCGCGTAGATACAAAAAAAGCGGAAAAAAAGGATATTTTGGCCCTTTGCCGGAATACGGCGATGGTGTTCCAGTCTTATAATCTGTTCCGCCATCGGACAGCTTTGGAAAATGTTATGGAGGCCCTTACGGTTGTTCAGGGAAAGAGCCGGGCGGAGGCCAGGGCCATTGCTGAAGCCCAGTTGGAACGGGTGGGCTTGTCGGACCGGTTGAATTATTATCCTCATCAGTTGTCAGGAGGACAGCAGCAGCGTGTGGGGATTGCCAGAGCTTTGGCTATTGAACCCAAAGTGATGCTTTTGGATGAGCCGACTTCGGCCCTGGACCCTGAGATGGTCGGGGGCGTTCTGGATGTTATTCGATCGATTGCTGAGCAGGGCCTCACGATGATCATCGTTACCCATGAGATGGCATTTGCCAGGGAAGTATCGGACCGGGTGGCCTTTTTTGCCGATGGAAATATTATGGAAATTGGTACGCCATCGGATATTTTTGAGCATACAAAAGAGGAGAAGACGAAACAATTTCTCAAAAATATGCTTTCACACTGAAAATTAAAGGGAGGAAATGGTTATGCGTTTTATTGTGTGCGGGGACTCGCTCTTTTCAAGCCGCAATCTTGTAAAACGTTTGGATAAAAAACTGGTAAACTGGTTCCGGGAGGCTGATGGAGCCTTTACAAATGCGGAATTTTGTACGCCGGAGCCGGAGACGCCGCCGGCCTGCGGACGCGGTTATATGACCTCCGTTCGTCCGGCCACATTGGATGAATTCGCAGATTTAAATATTGAAATGGTCGGCTTTGTGAATAATCATACGGGAGATTACGGCTGGCAGGGCGTGCTGGATACGATGAATGCCGCTGAAAAGCGGCATCTTATACCCTGCGGTGTCGGCCGGAATCTGAAAGAGGCCCGTCTGCCGAAATTCCTTGACACGGCGGATGGCCGTGTGGGCATTGTAGCGACTTCATCGACCCGCTCTGAAGCCTTTGCCGCCAGCGATGACGGCGCCGGGGTGGCCGCGCGCCCGGGCTCTAATCCGCTGCGGTGGGGACGGGCTTATGTCCTTCCGGATGATATGTTTGAACAGCTTCATCAGATTGACGTTGCTCTCGGTACGAGGGAAAGCATGGATGAGGGGTGCCGGGTGGAAACTTATCCGCCCCAGGGGAATGATTCGTTCCGATTCGGCTCCCTATTTGAAGGCTGCCTTCAGATTGAACGGGGTGAAAAGGCTTATGTACGCACTTATGCCAATGCGCAGGATGCGGCAGAGATTCTAAAAAGTATCACGGATGCTTCGAAACGCTCGGATTTGACAATTTTCAGCCTGCATACGCATGAAGGGTTGAATGAAAACTGGTATGCTTCCAGGCCGCCGGAATTTATTGAAAAAATTGCCCGGGATGCCATTGATGCGGGGGCCGATGTGGTTGTGGGCCACGGCGCTCATTTCCTGCGCGGAGTGGAAATCTATCATGGACGGCCGATTTTCTACAATCTGGGGAGCCTGCTTATGGAATTCGAAGCCGGAGAGTCGATCATTGCTCCGGAAATGTATGAGAGCTATGGCTATGATGTGAACAGCCGGCCGTCGGATCTTCATTCGAATCGGGCAAAAGATAAAGACGGGAATTTTATCGGATTTAATGCGGAACGGCGGTTTTCTGAAAACTGTCTTCTGCAGATTGATAAAACAGAGGACGGAATTTCCTTTGCATTGCTGCCGATCGATCTCCGAATGGCGGCTGAACGACCGCTGGACAGGGGACTTCCTGAAATCGCGGCGCCGGAGGTGGCGCGGACCATTGCTGCCAATATGACGGCTTATAGTGAGCCTTATGGGACAAAGCTGGTTTATGATGAGGCGGATGGGTTCATACATATTGTTTAATGCAAAAAGAGAGGTAAAGTCTTAACGAAATGCGAAATGACTTTCCTCTCTTTTTAGACAGGTTTTCCATTATTTTAATTCAAGAATTTCTTCGGCAATTCGCGCCGCGTCCTCAATACAGCCCGGGCAGGAGCGAAGAACTTTGCCTGTTCCGACGCCCTTTAAGTCGCAGCAGGCGATGGCGCCGTTTTTCTCCTGAAATTCTTTAACGATGGCGGCGGACAGCTTGTAGGTGTCGGCTTTTGAGTTCGGGGCCGCCAGATTGGCGGTGCTGTTTTTGAAACCGGCCAGAAGGACTGCTCCGGCGATAGCGCCGCAGGTGCCGTGCATACCTCCCATGCCGAGACCGAAGGCTTCTCCGGCTTTAAACATGGTTTCCTCATCAACTCCTACCAGGTCGCAGAAAGCGCAGGCAACGGACTGGCAGCAGTTATAGTTTTTATCGTGATTTTCCAGTGCTTTTGTAATTCTGTCTGACATTATTATTTCTCCTTTGTGTACATTACGGATTGTTTTATATTTTCTGCCGTGGCAGCATCGGTCAGCAGGCAGATCAGGGCAGCGGCGAATTCGATGGCGGTGCCGAGACCGCGGCTTGTGATAATATTTCCGTCAACGACTGCGTCATCCGTTACATGGTCGGCTCCGATCAGATCTTTTTCGAAGCCCGGATAGCAGGTTGCCTTCCGGCCCTTCAGAAAGCCCAGATGGCCAAGAACCATCGGCGCAGCGCAGATAGCGCCAATATATTTGCCTTTTTCGTAAAAATCCTTTAATAAGGCTTTGAGAGGTTCACAGGCATTCAGATTACAGGTTCCGGGAGCGCCGCCCGGCAGAACAAGCATCTCTGTGTCTGAGAAATCCATATCGTCAAAACAGCAGTCGGCGGTAATGCGGATACCGTGGGCGCCGGTCACTTCCGGCGTATCGCTGATAGAAACAATGCGGACAGGAATATCGGCACGGCGCATCAGATCAACAACGGTTAAACCTTCGATTTCCTCCAAACCAGGGGCAAAAAATATACAAACTCGACTCATATCAGGTCACCTTCCTTCCATTGTATTTCTAAGTGACCTTATTATACTATAGATTCACTTATTTTGAAATAGAGAAAAGTGTTTACCAGAACTTCGTAAAATGCTATAATATAGGATAAGTTGTTTTTATCTGTATTGAAATGTTCAGAAAAAAAGAGGTAAGATAATGAAAAATGATATGGAAATCAAAGGGCGTTTGAAGTGGTACCTGAGATGGCCGATTATATTGAATATCATCGTTGGACTTATGACGCTCGGAGTTACGGTGATAGATCATAAAGCCGGCGCGTTGATGGGCGTATTTTTTTTAGTTCATCTTGTGTTTTCCATCGTTGTATCCTTCTATTCAAAGCCGGCGATCACGGAGGAATTGATAAATTTCGGACTTCAGTATGGCCAGGTCCAGAAAAAACTGCTTCATGAGCTGGAAGTACCGTATGGCGTTCTTGACAGCACCGGGAAACTGATGTGGGAAAATGAAGCGTTGACCCGGGTAATCGGCAATCTGGCCGTCCGAAAGAATATTCAAAGTATATTTCCGTCTTTGGATCTTCAGAAAATTCAGGAAATGGAAGAAAAATGTTTTCTGGAGATTGTTCATGAGGACCGGGTATATCGGACAGAATTTTGCCGGATGCATGTGGAGGATTTCGCCGAGCATAATGATTTGGTAGGCTTTAACCATCCGGAAAATCTTCTGATTGCCATGTTTATGTTTGATGAAACGGATATCCGCCGTTATATCCGGGAAAATCAGGAGCAGAAGCTTGTCGCCGGTATCATTTTTATTGATAATTTTGAGGAGGCTATGAACAGCACAGAGGAAGTGCGCCGTTCACTTCTCGCAGCTTTGATCGAGCGAAAGATCACCAAATACATGCAGTCCTATGACGCCATCATCACAAAGGTGGAAAAGGACAGATATTCCTTTGTGGTGAATCATAAACATATGGCGGCGATCCAGTCCAGCCGTTTTTCTATTTTGGATGAAGTCCGGGAGATCAATATTGGAAATGAAATGGCCGTAACCATGTGTATCGGCGTCGGCATGAATGCGATTTCCTATGGACAATCCTATACATGGGCGCAGAATGCCATTGATCTGGCCCTGGGCCGGGGCGGCGACCAGGCGGTTGTCAAGGCAGGGGATAAGATTTCTTATTATGGCGGTAAGACGAAACAGGTGGAAAAGGGAACCAGTGTTAAGGCCCGCGTTAAGGCTCATGCCCTGAAGCAGATTATTCTTGGAAAAGACCAGGTGATCATTATGGGGCATAAGATCGGCGATGTGGATTCTTTCGGTTCGGCGATCGGAGTGTACCGGGCGGCGAAGTCCCTGAATAAACCGGCCCATATCGTTATTAACGAGATTACGACCTCGGTGCGGCCGATCATCAATAAGTTTAAAAATAATCCGGATTATGAGCCGGATATGTTCCTGCGCAGCAGTGAGGCCGCCGCGATCATGAATATGGAAACAGCCCTTGTTGTGGTGGATGTGAACCGGCCGTCCTATACGGAAGGGCCCGAACTTTTGAATCGGACAAAAACAGTGGTTATCCTGGATCACCACAGGCAGAGCAGCGAGTCGATTGAGAGCCCTGTGTTGTCCTATATCGAGCCTTATGCCTCGTCAGCCTGTGAAATGGTTGCGGAGATCCTGCAGTATATTACGGATGGCGTTAAGCTTCGCCCGATCGAGGCGGACGCCATGTTTGCCGGTCTGATGATCGATACAAATAATTTCTCCAGTAAGACAGGGGTGCGAACCTTTGAAGCCGCTGCCTTTTTGAAGAAAAGCGGCGCGGATATTACCCGTGTCCATCTGGCCTTCAGGGACAGTATGGAGATATACAGGGCCCGCGCAGAAGCGGTGCGTCATGCGGAGATGGAAAATGATATGGCTTATGCGACCTGTCCGGCGGAGGGGCTGGAAAGTCCGACGATCGTCGGGGCCCAGGTGGCGAATGAGCTTTTGAACATTACGGGAATTAAGGCGTCCTTTGTCTTTACCCGTGTGAAGGAGACTGTTTATGTCAGCGCCCGGTCGATGGAGGGCGAGGATGGAATCAACGTCCAGCTTGTTATGGAGCGGATCGGCGGTGGCGGTCACAGCACTATTGCCGGCGCGCAGCTCCAGAATATGTCTGAGGCCCAGGGAATGGAGCTCGTGAAGCGGACGATAGCGAATATGCGGAAAGAAGGAGCGATATAGATGAAGGTTATTTTATTGGAAGATGTAAAGAGCCTCGGAAAGAAGGGCGAACTTGTAGAGATCAATGAAGGATATGCGAGAAACTTTATTTTAAAGAAAAAGCTCGGCCTGGAAGCTACGGCCAAAAATATGAATGATCTGAAGCTCAAAAAGGCAAATGAAGAGAAGGTCGCAAAGGAACAACTGGAAGCGGCAAAGGCATTTGCTGAGGAATTAAAAGAAAAGGTTGTCACGGTATCGATTAAAACCGGCGAGGGCGGACGCGTATTCGGCTCCGTTTCCACAAAGGAGATCGCAGCGGCAGCAAAGGCCCAGTTGAATCTGGATATTGATAAGAAGAAGTTAAATCTGCAGGAGCCGATTCGGATGGTTGGAACGGTGATCGTGCCGTATAAGGTTCATCCGAAGGTAACGGCAGAATTGAAAGTGAAGGTTGTGGAGGCCTGATATGGCGATGGATGAAGCATTGATCAAGAGAATATTGCCGCATAGCGATGAGGCGGAACGGGCGGTTATCGGCGCCATGCTTATGGATGCGGACGCCATTGCGACTGCTTCGGAAATCATAGGGAGCGATGATTTTTATCAGAGACAGTATGGAATTCTTTTTGATGTGATGACGGAGCTGTACGGGGAAGATAAGCCGGTGGATTTGGTGACGCTTCAGGAACGGCTGAAGAATAAGGATGTTCCGCCCGAATTGACCAGCGTCGAATTTATCAGCGGCATTTTAAACGATGTGCCGATCTCGGCCAATGTCGGCTATTATGCGAAGACTGTGGCGGAAAAGGCTCTTTTGCGCCGCATGATAAAAACCAATGAAGAGATTGCAAACACCTGTTATCTCGGAAAAGAATCCCTGGATCAGATTCTGGAGGACACAGAAAAGAAAATTTTCGGATTGCTTCAGAAAAAAAGCACGGATGACTTTGTGCCGATACGGGATGTGGTTTTGAGCGTCATTGATAAGATTGAGATGGCCGCCAAACATAAGGGAACAGTCACCGGTTTAGCTACCGGGTTTTATGATTTGGATTATAAGACTTCAGGCTTTCAGCCGTCGGACTTAATTCTTGTCGCTGCCCGTCCATCTATGGGAAAGACGGCCTTTGTCTTAAATCTGGCCCAGTATATTGCGGTGAAAAATAAAGTGCCGACCGTCATATTCAGCCTGGAGATGTCGAAGGACCAGTTGGTCAATCGTCTTCTCTCGATGGAATCCAAAGTGGATTCCCAGTTGATACGTACCGGAAATCTGAGCGCCAATGATTGGGAAAAGCTTATTGAGAGCGCCGGAGATATCAGTAAGGCGCCGCTGATCATTGATGATACCCCCGGTATTTCCATTTCAGAGCTGCGCTCTAAATGCCGGAAGTTCAAGCTTGAAAATAATTTGGGGTTGGTGATCATTGATTATCTGCAGCTTATGAGCGGCGGCAGTAAGCGGACCGATTCAAGGCAGCAGGAGATTTCTGACATTTCCCGTTCTTTAAAGGCTTTGGCCAGAGAGATCAATGCGCCGGTGATCGCCCTGTCCCAGTTGTCGCGGGCCTGTGAGACCCGGCCGGATCACCGGCCGATTTTGTCGGATCTGCGTGAGTCCGGAGCAATTGAGCAGGATGCGGATGTGGTGATGTTTATTTACCGTGATGATTACTATAATAAAGACACGGATAAGAAAAATATATCCGAAATTATTATTGCCAAACAGCGTAACGGCCCGATCGGCACGGTGGAACTGGTCTGGCTTCCGAATTATACGAAGTTTGCCAATAAGTCAAAGAAATAAAATAACGCAGATTTCGGCGTATATCCAGCCGGTCACGAATATTGTGACCGGTTTTTTTATTTTTCGAAGAGGGTATGTCGACAAGTTGTTAGGGCGAAAAATTGAAATATTTTGGGGGTTTGCTATAATTTGATTGTCAGATAACGAGAAGGTTAAGTGGAGGTATTCTATGGAAGAAATGCGATACACAATATCAGATGCAGCGAAGATGGTTAAGGTTGAATCTCATGTACTTCGGTACTGGGAGGACGAGCTTGCATTAGAAATACCAAGGAATGAAATGGGCCATCGTTATTATACACAGCGAGAGATCGATATGTTTTGCCAGATACGGGCGTTAAAAGACAGGGGATTTCAGTTGAAGGCGATAAAAGATGTTCTTGAGATTATGTTTGAAGAAAACAAAGGCACAAATATTATTTCTCTGAATAATGTACGGCAAAATTTTGCGGAGCCTGAGGAAAAAGTGAAAAAGTCTGAGGAAAAACAGAGAAAGGCTGAAGAAACCATGAAAAAATCTGAGGAGAAGGCGAAAAAGCCTGAGGAGAAGAATCCGCAGATCGAGGAAAAAGCCCGGAAACCGGAGAAAGAGGCCGTGAAGAGTACAGCGGTAGCTGAGTTCGTTAAGGCAGAACGTGTTGAGGCCCCTGAGGTTGTCAGCGTCAGTCCGGCTGAGAAAATGAGCCATTTTAAATACATAATGGATGGCATTGTTTCTCAGGCGCTTCAGGCAAATAATCTCAAACTGGAGGAATCGATCGCATCACAGGTGGCAGAGCGTCTTTTGAGGGAAATGGACGTCCTGGAGCAGGAGAGGGAGCAGAGAGAAGAGGCACGGTTCAGAAAGCTGGATGAAGCAATTCGGGGACGCCAGAGGGGTTATCAGGAGGCGGCAGCAGCCAAGCTTCCCCCGTATACGCCAACGAAAATGAATAAAAGACATTTCAGCCTGTTTCGAAGATGAAACGGCTGTTTTAGGGAGAAAGAGAAAAGACGCTTGAAAGGTCAGAAATGGCCGGAAAAGCGTCTTTTTTCAGAAAGCTGTTTTTTAGTCACGAGCATAAAAATAAGGTGCCTGCGGAGAACCGAAGCACCTTATCTTCTATTCTTTTAGAATTAGTCTTCCTGAGAAATAGCACCTGTAGGACATGTACCTGCGCAAGTACCGCAATCGATACAGTCATCAGCTTTGATTTCGTATTTTCCATCGCCTTCAACGATAGCGCCTACTGGACATTCGCCAGCGCAAGCACCACAGGAAACACAATCAGAAGAAATTACATATGCCATGATAGTTACCTCCTTATAAGTATGAAAATAAATCTAATAGTACTGTTAAGTTGTACGACCTTATTGTAATACAAAAGCCCCTGGTTAGACAAGCATAACATGGCGTTTCAATGATATAATTTATCATTTAGCGGATATAATTGAGAATATTTGGAAAATTGTCCTGAATGATTGAGGACTTGCAAAGCGGTGAATAATGTATTATAATAGGCAATAACCAAAATTTAAGAAGGAGGGCTTTGAAATGGCACAGGTAACAAAAGATACTATGATTGGCGATTTATTAAGAATCGATGCAGGTGTAGCGCCTATTTTGATGAGCATCGGTATGCATTGTCTGGGTTGTCCGTCTTCTCAGGGAGAGACCATCGCAGAAGCGGCAATGGTTCATGGCATTGACCCGGCAGCTTTAGTTGCAGAAATTAATAATTTCCTTGAAAAGAATAATAAATAAGATTCCATAGACATGAAAAAAACAGCGGTGAGATATGTTCCCCGCTGTTTTTTTGTTGACAGTTTTGCTTACAGATTCGCCAGCTTTTGAATAGCTCTGTTTTTAAGGATAATTTTATAATGTTCGTTATAATAAGCCACAGATGCGTCGCTTGCAGGCACATAATCGCCGTACTCAATGGCAATATTGCAGATCTTATTGAATAGCTGCGGAGATGCTTTCCCTTTTGTAAGTATCAGATAAAAATCGCCGGTTGAAGGATTTTTATATAAGGTATTTGCGCTGTGATATTTCGGGTGGATAGCATCTGCATAGCGGCATACATCATCCAGCCGGTGGAAACAGAAAATTTTGGTCATATTCAGATTTCCAGGGGACCGGAGGTTTTGCGGCTTGGAACCGGAAGGCAGAGGTATCTGCGATTCATTGGAAGAAATCTCTTTGACAATGAGTTCTTCGCTGATTTTTTTGAATAAGTCCAGGATGTCTGCCGCACTGCGGTAACCGGCTTCATTATCAGAGGATTCTTCTTCCGGGTCTTCATCATCCAGAGAAATATTTGTCGGGGAGAATTTGGAAAAACGGGTATCCAATTCTTCCGGATCCTCCACCTTTGTGACGATGAGCACAATACATTCACTGGAAACAGGAATAGCTTCAATGACAAGCGGGATATCATTTGCCTCGAAACCAACTTCGGTGGAAGCCTGAATCATCATATCACGAAACAACCGCTTTGCTTTATCAGAACCGTAAGCAAGCTCGCTCAGCTTGATCTCACGATTTACTAAATCTTCTTTGTTCAGCGTACAGCGAATCTGATTTTCATTAAGTCTCTCAATCTTCATAGAAATCACTCCTTTAATGTAGGATTGAGGTTACCTACAGTATACCCATAGCAGCAGAAACTGTAAAGAGATTAAAATATTAAATTTTATAAAATTTTTGTCGAAGCATTTGGATTGCCGCTTAATTTTTCATTTGATATAATAAATAATATAAGATTTCTAGGGTAATGTGCCTGACTTCTAATTCATTTCAAAAATCTTTACTTTCCCATTATGTGAATCTTTGAAACCAAAAATGCCTGGCATAATTATACTTAGCTAGTCTTATTATATGTCAAATGTGGGATATCATTACATATTTTGGGCCTGCATCTCCTTAAAAGTGGGTAAGATTTCCATTTACATTTGCCTGATAGGCTCCAATGTAGTATAATCGTAAATATAATCTGCATAGGAGTCTATCAATATGGAAAAACAAAAGATGGAGAGTTATCCGCAGAAAAGGAATTCGATGGTGGGTCGGATTTTTTATGGCATCGGAATTATATGCGGCCTTGCCATAATATGCGGATTGCTTTTTTGGAGAAATCCATTGATGATCCCGTCGGTTGATGCCTCAGAGGAAGAGGTATCCTGGCGGCCGGAGGGAAAAGGTGATTATATCCGGGTAAATCATATGGATTTAAAATTTACAGGGTTTTATACGGTGGATACAAAAGAAGAAATCAGCGGATACTATTATATAGGGACGATCGGACAAGAGTCCTGGTTCGTGGAAATCCCGGCGAAAATGGACGACGCAGGTCTCTCCCAGGCAATGCCGGATCTGGAGGACATGGAATTTGTGGCCCAGGTATCCGAGGATACATCCGTGCTGGAAAAGGCGGCGGACAGTGAAAGTATGACAGCGGAGACGTATATTGAAACCTACAATATTTCGGATAGAGTTCTTTTGACTTACAATACACACCGGGAGGCGGATATCCTTTATTATGCAATTGGGGTACTTGCCATGCTCGGCTGTTTTGTGGCAGGCAGATTGTTTATCCACGAAACATAAAAACCAAAAAGGAAGGTTAGGTTGAAGCACATGAATAAGATAAGAAGAATTATGGAAATGTTATTTATTTCTGTATGTATCCTATGTATTCTTGGCGGCTGCGGCATAGTTGACGATTTCCGTTCGGAGAAAGACCTGGTAGATTACAATAGTACCTATGGTGTTTCTGATGGCGAGTATACAATAACATTGAATAATACCATGCTGGAAGCAAAGGCTATTGACGACGGCGCCGGAAATGTTTATATGGATGTGAATACGGCGAATAAGTATTATAATTCCAGAATCTACTGGGAAGAGGATGAAAACTGCGTTTTATATGCAACACCGGAGGGAATGGCCCAGTATATGCCGGATTCCACCACATATACGGTGGGGATGACCAGTGCGGCGAGCAGTATCCCGGTGGTTATCAACCGGAATGGAATGCTTTATATTTCTTTGGACTTTATAAAAGAAAATACGAAGATGGACAGCGCTGTGTTCACAGCCCCGAATCGGGTTGTCACCCGGACAAATTGGGATGATGCCTATATGACGACTGTCACCGGGAAGAAAGCGGTTATCCGGTATCAGGGCGGTATCAAAAGCCCGGTTTTCAGAGATTTGGAACGGGGAGAAAAACTTTATGTGCTGGACGACGGCGCCGGAGATGAATGGGCTCAGGTTGTCACAGAGGACGGTTATAACGGATGGGTAGAAAATGAAGATCTGGATACACCGCTAATGACAGCTCTGGAAGAGCCGGAATTTGCAGAACCCGTATTTACCGGTATTTCTAAAAATTATAAAATTAATCTGGCATGGCATGGTGTCTACAGCGAAGCCGCCAATGAAGAACTGGGACAGATATTGACGGAAGTGCCGGGCATTAATACGATCAGTCCGCGTTGGTTTTATTTCGCAAATACAGAGGGAGATATGGTGACTCTCGGAAGTGCGGACTACGTCAATACAGCCCATGCCGCCGGGGTTGAGGTCTGGGCCATGTTCAGTAATGAATTCACGAATTTTGACGGAGAGATGACGAATGAGATTTTATCCTCCCGGTCAAAGCGCCAGCATGTGCTGAACCAGCTGTCCGGATGGATCGATGAATATCATCTGGATGGTATTAATCTGGATTTTGAAATGATCGGCGAATCCGGGGCTGATAATTATATTCAGTTTGTCCGGGAACTCTCCGCATTGTGCCGCGAGAAACAGATTGTTTTCTCTATAGATAACTATACGCCGATGTATTGGAGACATTATAACCATAAGGAAGAAGGCATTTTTGCCGATTATATCATTATCATGGGCTATGATGAACATCATACCGGTTCCGATGTCGCAGGCTCAGTTGCCTCAATGAATTTTGTTCGCCAGGGAATTGAAGATATGCTTGCTATGGTGCCAAAGGAGAAGGTCATCAATGCGATTCCATTGTATACCCGCGTGTGGGCAACGGATGCCAACGGCGTGGTGGAATCCTTTAATGCCGGAATGACGGAGGCCGCCGGATATCTGGAAAGCCACGGCGTGACACCGGTTTATGATGAAAATACAGGCCAGAATTACGGCGAATATACATCAGAGGTTGATGGACGACGTTATCAGATCTGGCTGGAAGACCAGACATCCCTTCGAAGCCGTTTGGAGATGATTCAGGAATACGATTTGGCAGGCGTTGCCAGCTGGAGCATCGGCTGGGAAAGCGGCCCTGAGATCTGGCAGATCATTGCAAGCTATTTTAATTAGAGATTATCGATACACATTGAGGCCTTGCGGAAAAGAGCCCAATGTGATATAGTAAAACAAAGAGAACAACCGCCCACAAAAGTGGTTGACCTCGTAAATAAGGTGATAAGAATACCATCCTCATTCGCTTGGGCAAAAGTTCAGAGGGTGGTTTTCTTATGCGAAAATATTAGTGACAAATCATATAAATGAATGTCAGTAATGCCAAAAGGAACATGCCAAAAGTCATTAAATCTTTAAAGTCAAAATGTTTCAATAGCATCACCCCCATCCTATGTAGAATGAGGCCATACCACCCTGCAACACGGTTGTTCTAAGTAAAATTTTAACATATCCGGAGCAATAGTCACTCACAATCCGTCGACAAATTTTTGCTTAAAAGGGGTTAAAAATCAGGAATAGAGGAGAAAAAAGAGGTTTAAAAGCTGTTTGAAAAAGCAGTGATATATTGCGGAATGTCAATAAATATGATATAGTAAAACAAAGAGAACAACCGCCCACAAAAGTGGTTGGCCTCGTTAGTTTGGTTTCAAAACCGCCCTTACTCGGCAAAGTACAAGGGCGGTTTTGCTATGTAAAATTACTTACAAAATGTAAAGACAAATGTAAGTAATGCCAGAAGAAACATGCCAAAAGCCATACCCATTCGGGTATCCCGTATGTCAGATGCTACGCATGGGCGCGCTTCGTCAAGCTCCGCGCGATAAGGTATCAGATCCTTAAAATCAAAATGTTTCAATAGCATCACCCCCATCCTATGTAGAATGAGGCCATACCACCCTGCAACACGGTTGTTCTAAGTAAAATTTTAACATATCCGGAGTAATAGTCACTCACAATCTATCGACAAATTTTTCAAAATAGCGATAAAAAAATCCGGGCTATGTCCCGCAGAAAGCGTTTCAAGCTTTCCAAGGGACATAGCCCGGATACCTTTACTCATGCCGCAATGCATCGATCGGATTGAGGTTTGCCGCTTTTATGGATGGCAGCAGGCCGAAAAGGATACCGATAGCCATTGAGAAGATCACTGAGAATATAATGGCGGGTATGCTGATGGCTGATGGCGTTTGTGAAACTTTTGAGATCACCTGGGCCATGACGATACCGGCCACAACGCCGATGATACCGCCGAGGCTGGTCAATACGGCAGCCTCGGTCAGAAACTGGGCGAGAATCCGTCGTTTTCTGGCGCCGATCGCTTTTTTGAGTCCGATTTCGCGGGTGCGTTCAGTGACGGATACGAGCATAATATTCATGACGCCGATGCCGCCGACGAGAAGGGAAATACTCGCGATCCATATTAACTGCTGATTTGTGGCCGCACTCAATTCCTGGAGATTTTTGGCCTGTTCCAGAAGATCGGAGGCCTTATATTTTGTATCTGTGGAGGTCACACAGGAATTCAGGAGATCAGCACATTTACGGCCGGCATTGCTCATTTCATCGGTGCTGGAGGCCCGGATAATGAGATTCTGAGGTTCATCATAATTGTAAACAATCGGCCAGTCGGCGTCGGGAATAAAAATGATGCCGCCGTCGCTGCTGGAGGCCATATAATTGTAATAATCTTCAATGGAATTAATGACCGGTTTGAAGGTATTGGATTTTTCGCAAATGCCAATGACGGTAAAGGGTTCCCCCTGAATTTCGATAGTTTGATCAATCGGATCATTGCCGCCGAAGAGGGAGTCATAAGCCGCCGAATCTAAAATGGCCACTTTACGGAAGTTTTTATAGTCATCGGAGACAAACCCCCGCCCCTTTTGCATTTGATATCCGCAGGTGGAAAAATACTGATCATCGATACCGTATATTTTTCCGCCATTCAGGGAGGTATTATGGTAGTAGATACCTTCAGCGTAATTTCTGCTTAGATAGAGGGAGGCATTTTCCACACCCTCCACATCCAGAATGTTTTCCCGGATTTCTTCGGTGATCACAGGGACACCCTGAGGAAGCCCGTTATAGGCGGGCTCATACTCCCAATCGTTTTGATATAATTTCACTTCAACCGTATTATTCCCGGCGCCGACCAGATTTTGTTTAATCTGTTCGTTGGTGCCCTTGATGGTCGAAACGATGGAAATGATCGCGGCGATGCCGATGATAATACCAAGCATTGTAAGGAAGGACCGCATCTTATGGGACCAGATACCCTGGATGGAAAGTCTTATATTTTCAAGCATATTGAAGCCCTCCTTTAGTAGTAGGAAGGAGTTTCCGATTCCTCTGTTTTAACCCCTTCTTTTACATCTTTCCCATATGGAAATGCAATTAAATCTTCGATGGAAAGCCCGCTTTTGATTTCCTGATAATAGCCGTACATGATGGCCCCGGTCTCAACGACCTGCCTCTTGAGACGGCCCTGCTCGTCAGCAATAAAAACAAAGTTTTCGCCGTTTTCTTCCCGAACATAGGCCTTTGGAATATAGAGCTTGTCGGAGCTGTCTTCATTGGAAGATAAATTAATGCTGACGGACTGATTGTTTTTAAAACCGCTGGTTTCACTCAAAAAAGCAGTAAAAGGGTAGTTTGAAGTGTTCGGATTTGTCCCATAGGAGGACGCATTGTCGGATACGGGGTAGTCGGAGATCGAAGTGATTTCCGCTTCGGCCATCATTCCTGTTTCCATGTTGGTGACGGAAATATGCTGGCCGATGGTGAGCTCTTCGCGCTTCAGTTCATTTACCGTGCCTTTCAGATAGAAACCATCCTGGCTTGTAACAGAGATAAACGGTGTGCCGCTGTCGATGGCTGCAGCCGGGTCGCCGACGGTTTTAATCTGTCCGTTGACTGTACTCAAAATTGTTCCCTCGGCGATTTCTTTGCGCATTTTTTCGTATTTGAGAACAGCTTCTTTTCGGTCGATATTCAAAGTTGTCAATTGATTTTTCTTTTCTTTTAACTGGCGCTCCTTTTCCTCGGCGGTAATACCGTCATAGGGATTCACTTCATTTTCACTGTCGGAATGGATATCGGAAATCTGAGTGTTATATTTATACATGAATTCATCCAAGGTCATTTCATAAAAATCTTCCGGGATATCGAAATTATATCCGTCGAGATAAATACGTTTTCCGATGGACGGGATCTGCAAAAATACAACTAAAGGTTCTCCGATTTTTCGGCCCGTGTCAGTGTCCAAACCTTTGATCCGATAGAGAAAATCCGGTGTGATGACGGTTTCCGGCGCACATTTTACCGTATAAATGTTTTTGGTGCCATCCTTTATGAATAAAACGGTCTGGCGGTCCAGCCGGTAAACAATGGCGTCCGGGTCCGCCATGGCTGTGCCCGGTGACGAGAGAAGCCGGTGGCTGCCGGCTTTCATGGAAACTTCCGGTACATCCATGCCGTCCATGCCGTCGGGCATATCCATACTCTCCATACCGCCAGGTACATCATAGCCGACAGCGGCGGTTTCAAGAAAATGAATGTCCCGATTGGCCGACTGAATCTGGAGGTCAATATTGTCGATGGCGAGGGCCTGCATTTCCAGATCAAGATTTGCCAGTGTGTTGTCTATAGTCATTAAAGGTGTTCCGACGGAAACTGTATCTCCTTCGGCCACAAGAATCTCCTGAATGACCTGATCTTCTTTAATATAAACATCCTGCGTTAAATCAGTCGTTACAATGCCGTAGGATGAATTATCTTCCCAGATCGGCGCGTAGATGGAGGAAACCGGACTGACTTCAACACGGGTATTGGCGCTTTTATAAATGTGATATCCGCCGATACTGACCGTCACAACGGCAACGGCAGCGGCCAGACTAATCGTTATTATCAGTGGCTTTTTCATGAGTTGGGGCCTCCTTTCCGGTGAGAATACCATCACGGATAATTGCCTGGCGTTTGGCGTGGGCGGCGATATCCGCATCGTGAGTGATCATAATAATCGTAATGCCTTCATCGTTCAGCTTTTGAAAAAGCTCCATGACCTGTTCGCCGGAAGTGCTGTCCAGGGCGCCGGTCGGCTCGTCGGCCAGAAGAATCGTCGGATAATTGACGATCGCCCTGGCGATGGCAACTCTCTGCTGCTGGCCGCCGGAGAGCTGTGTCGGCTTAAAATCAAGGCGGTCTCCGAGGCCGACTCGTTCCAGAGCTTCAGTAGCCCGCTGAATACGTTCTTTTTTTGGGATGCCGGCATAAATCAACGGAAGATAGACATTTTCCAGAGCAGTCTGTTTCGGCAGCAGATGGAAGCTCTGAAATACGAAGCCGATATTATAAAGCCGGGTGTCCGAAAGTTCGTTATCCGAATAGGCCAGGACATCCTGTCCGTTTAAATGATAGGCGCCGGACGTGGGCCTGTCAAGGCAGCCGATGATATTCATGAGGGTTGTTTTGCCCGAACCGGAAGGGCCCATAATTGCCAGATATTCGCCTTTTTCAACGGAAAGAGAAATATCCTTCAGGATATGGACAGCCATTTTTCCCTGCATATAATCTTTATAAATATGTTCTAATTCAAGTATCATTCAACTATTTCCTCCATACCGCCGGCCGCGTTCATATCCGCGCCGCCCATATCCGTACCGCTCATACCGGCGTCGCCCTCGGCAGCGGCATTGATGCAAGGCATACCCTCGGTTAATGTGTCATCCGGAAAGGCGATGGCATCTTCCAGTGTGAGCCCTGAAGTGATTTCATACTCATCCATTGTTTCATCATGCTGACCGGTGGTGATCCTGCGCTTTTCCAGCTTGTCATTTTTGCCGCAGACCCACACATAGGCGTCATTGCCGTCAAAAACAAGATAATAGGCGGACAGCCACAGTCCTTCTTTTGTTTCATTCTGGCCGATATCCGGCTCCATAAATACATGCTGCCCAAGCATGAGGACCGCCTCATCGGATAATTCCACATAGAAATTATAGGAGGAGGAAGTGGTGTTCGTGTCACTTCCGGAGTAGTACATGTTATTCTGATTGCTTACCGGATTTTCAGTATCCACCTCGGTGACCGTGCCCCGCCATACGAGGTCCTCATCAATTCTGGAATGAACGAGCATTTCCTGCCCGACGCTGATGGCATACATATTTTGTTCATTGATGGTTCCTTTGATCCGATATTCATTATTGGAAAGAATCGTCATATAGGAATTATCTGTTTCATATCCATAAGACATCTCCGAACCGTCATTGATAGATTTTACAATGCCGTCGATCTCACTGGTGACAGTCGCATTTTCCAGAGATTTACGGATCTGTTCAATTTCAACGCCTTTGCTTTTCTGGTTGTATTCGGCGCGTTTGACATCATTCTGGGCTGTCAATATCTGAGTGGTGTAAGAAAACACTTCGCTTTCAGGGGCCTTTTCTTTTTCAGCCTGGAGAGTTTCTATTTGATTATAGAGTGTGGAGATCTCTGTGCTGATTCGTTCCAGCTCTAATTCAGCTTCGCTCAATTTCATTTGAATTTCATCCGTATCATAGGCGAAGAGCGGGGCACCTTTGGTGACCGTATCGCCCTCCTTAACAAAAACCTCCTTGACATTTTTATCAGAGGCTTTTTGAATTTTTACGGTTTTCTGAGGCTCCACGACACCGGCATAACGGTTTACCATGCCTGTCGCAGAGGTGGTCAGCATGGATACCGGGGCTGTATAGGCAACGGCACCGTCGGCGGCAGATGAAGATTTTCTGAAAATGAAAAACCAGATAATGATCAGAAGAACCAGAACAGCCGCTGCCCCGGCAGATATAAATATAATCTTTTTCTTTTTAGTCATATTTTTTTCCTCCAATAAAAAATGTGTGCATATGCTAATAGTATAACATATATCCGGGGTTGTCAGTGAAAAATGATGTCAAAAGAAAAAAATTAAGAATTACGAAAGAAAATCTAAGGAATTGAAATTGAAGAGTTGACAGTGGAAAAAATATATAATATGATTAAGATTGCGAAAAACGAAGATGGAGACAGTAGCTTTATAAGAAGTTTCCCAGAGAGTCCGGGATGGTGGAAGCCGGATATCAGTAATATAAAGTCGAAAATCACTCCGGAGTTGTGAACTGAAAGTCTGAAAGGACCATAGGGGAGACGGCATCCCGCCGTTACCGGGAGGGCATATGATGGTATGTCTCTGCATAGGTGGTATAATGATAGTTTTTTCAGGACTTTCATCCTTTGCGGATGGAAGTTTATTTTTTATATAAAAGGAGGAATTATAGTGTACGAAAAAGTTTCTACGAATATGAATTTTGTGGAAAGAGAAAAAAACGTAGAAAAATTCTGGCAGGAAAATGACATTTTCAAGAAGAGTATTGAATCCCGGAAAGATGCTCCGGAATATACATTTTATGATGGACCGCCGACGGCTAATGGGAAACCCCACATCGGCCATGTGCTGACCCGTGTGATCAAGGATATGATTCCGCGTTATAAGACGATGAAAGGCTATCAGGTGCCGAGAAAGGCCGGATGGGATACCCATGGACTGCCGGTAGAGCTGGAAGTGGAAAGAATGCTCGGCCTGGATGGGAAGGAACAGATTGAAGAATATGGTTTGGTTCCTTTTATTGACAAGTGTAAAGAGAGTGTATGGAAATATAAAGGCATGTGGGAGGACTTTTCCGGTACCGTTGGTTTTTGGGCGGATATGGATCATCCATATGTGACTTATCATGATGATTATATTGAGTCCGAATGGTGGGCATTGAAACAGATTTGGGAAAAAGGCCTGTTATATAAAGGCTTTAAGGTCGTTCCTTACTGCCCGCGCTGCGGCACGCCGTTGTCGGCTCAGGAGGTTGCTCAGGGCTATAAGGATGTAAAGGAACGTTCCGCTATTGTTCGTTTTAAGGTTGTCGGCGAGGATGCTTATATTCTGGCATGGACGACTACACCGTGGACATTGCCGTCCAACGTGGCGCTTTGCGTCAATGCGGATGAAAGCTACGCAAAAGTTAAAGCGGCTGACGGTTATACCTATTATATGGCGGAAGCATTGCTGGATACCGTGCTCGGCCGGCTGAAAACCGAAGAAGCTCCGGCTTACGAGGTTCTTGCGACCTTCAAGGGAAAAGAGCTTGAATATAAAGAATATGAACCGCTCTATGAGGCGGCGGCAAAGATTGCCGAGAAACAGCACAAAAAAGCATTTTATGTATTGTGTGACGAATATGTTACGCTGACAGACGGTACCGGCGTTGTTCATCAGGCTCCGGCTTTTGGTGAGGACGATGCCCGGGTAGGCCGAAAGTATGACATGCCGTTTGTACAGCTCGTTGACTCTAAAGGGAATATGACCGAGGACACACCGTTTGCAGGAAAGTTTGTAAAGAAAGCCGATCCGCTGGTTTTGGAGGATTTGGAAAAACGGGGTCTTCTCTTTGACGCGCCGAAGTTTGAACACAGTTATCCGCATTGCTGGCGCTGTGATACGCCGCTGATCTATTATGCGAGAGAATCCTGGTTTATCAAGATGACTGCGGTCAGAGATGATCTGATCCGCAATAATAATACGATCAACTGGATTCCTGAAAGTATCGGAAAAGGCCGTTTCGGCGACTGGATTGAAAATGTTCAGGATTGGGGCATCAGCCGTAACCGTTATTGGGGAACACCGTTAAATATCTGGGAGTGCGAATGTGGTCATCAACATTCCATCGGAAGCCGTCAGGAATTATATGAGATGAGCGGTAATGAGGCTGCCAAGACTGTGGAGTTCCATCGCCCGTATATTGATGAGATCACTATCACATGTCCGAAGTGCGGCAAACCGATGAAACGTGTGCCGGAGGTTATTGACTGCTGGTTTGATTCCGGCTCCATGCCGTTTGCGCAGCATCATTATCCGTTTGAAAACGAAGATGTGTTTAAAGCCCAGTTCCCGGCGGATTTTATTTCGGAAGCGGTGGATCAGACAAGGGGTTGGTTCTATTCCCTGCTGGCGATCTCCACTCTTTTGTTTAACGAAGCGCCATATAAAAATGTTATCGTTCTCGGCCATGTTCAGGATGAAAACGGCCAGAAGATGAGTAAATCCAAAGGAAATGCAGTCGACCCGTTTGAAGCGCTGGAGACCTATGGCGCTGATGCGATCCGCTGGTATTTCTATGTAAATTCGGCTCCATGGCTGCCAAATCGATTCCACGGAAAGGCCGTTGTGGAAGGACAGCGTAAATTTATGGGCACATTGTGGAATACGTACGCATTTTTTGTCCTTTATGCGAATATTGATGAATTTGATGCCACAAAATATACATTGGAATATGAAAAATTATCCGTTATGGATAAATGGCTGTTGTCCAAATTAAATACATTGATCAAAGAAGTGGATGACGACCTTGGAAATTATCGGATTCCGGATGCAGGCCGTGCTCTTCAGGAATTTGTGGATGACATGAGTAACTGGTATGTTCGCCGCAGCCGTGAGCGTTTCTGGGCAAAGGGCATGCCGCAGGATAAGATCAATGCCTATATGACATTGTATACAGCCCTTGTGACCGTGGCTAAGGTTGCCGCTCCGATGATTCCGTTTATGACAGAGGATATTTATCAGAATCTGGTTCGCAGCATCGATCAGACGGCTCCGGAGAGTATTCATCTGTGTGATTTCCCGGAGGAAAACGAAGCCTTTATAGACCATGAATTGGAAGCGAATATGGATTTGGTACTTCAGATCGTTGTGGCCGGTCGTGCCTGCCGGAATTCGGCAAACATTAAAAACCGTCAGCCGATCGGACAGATGTACGTGAAAGCGGATTTTGAGCTTCCGGAATTTTATCAGGAAATCGTGGAAGATGAGCTGAATGTAAAGAAGATGGCTTTTGCTGAGGATGTGAGTGCATTTACATCCTATACATTCAAACCGCAGCTGCGTACTGTTGGCCCGAAATACGGAAAACTCCTCGGAGGCATCAAACAGTATCTGAGCAGTGTCGACGGCAACAAGGCGATGGCGGAGCTTAAGGAAAACGGACAGCTTACATTTGATGTGAACGGCCAGGAGGTAGCCCTTTTGGAGGAGGATCTGCTGATCGATTCCGCCCAGACAGAAGGTTATGTTTCTGTGACAGATAAAAATGTCACGGTTGTTCTGGATACCCAGTTAACGGAAGAACTGATCGAGGAAGGCTTTGTGCGCGAGATCATTTCCAAGATTCAGACAATGCGTAAGGAAGCGGATTTTGAAGTGACGGATCACATTGTTCTCTCTATGGAAGGCAATGATAAATTGAGAGCCGTTACGGAAAAGAATGCTGAAAGTGTGAAAAAGGATGTTCTTGCGGAAGAAGTGATCTTCGGAACTGTTGACGGTTATGTCAAAGAATGGAATATTAACGGTGAGACAGTGACACTTGGTGTTAAGAAAGCCTGAGAATACAGAATAATGGAGGGAATCTTATTGGAAACAAATACAGGAACAGTGGTAAAGACCCCGGCAGCAATCGGCTTTGATAAAGAAGTTTTTAAGAAGAATGTATTAGATAATTTAAAAGTTTTGTTCCGGAAGACCCTGGATACGGCGAGTCAGCAGGAAATTTTTCAGGCGGTGGCCTTTGAGGTAAAGGATTTGATCGTTGACCGCTGGCTTGCAACGCAGAAAGCTTTTAAGGAACAGGATGCAAAATATGTTTATTATTTATCCATGGAATTTTTGATGGGGAGGGCTCTCGGAAACAACCTCATTAACTTGTGCTGTTATGAAGACGTGGCGAATGTCCTTGAGGAACTCGGATTGGATATCAATGTTTTAGAAGATCAGGAGCCGGATGCGGCTCTCGGCAATGGCGGCCTGGGACGTTTGGCAGCTTGCTTTATTGAGTCCCTGTCCACCCTGAATTATCCGGTGTATGGCTGCGGCATCCGTTATAAATACGGTATGTTTAAGCAGGAAATTCATGACGGCTATCAGGTTGAAGTGCCGGATAACTGGCTGGAAAACGGCAATCCGTTTGAAATTAAACGGCCTGAATATACTCAGACGGTTAAGTTCGGCGGCTATGTTCGGATTGAATGGGATGCCCAGCGCCAGAGAAACCGTTTTATCCATGACGGATATCAGGCAGTCCATGCGGTTCCATATGATATCCCGGTCGTCGGCTACAATAATAATGTGGTCAATGCGCTCCGGATCTGGGACGCCCAGCCGATTCAGGAATTTAATCTGGCTTCCTTTGATAAAGGCGACTATCTTCATGCGGTGGAGCAGGAGAACCTGGCAAAGAATATTGTCGATGTGCTTTATCCGAATGATAATCATTACAGCGGAAAAGAGCTGCGTCTTAAACAGCAGTATTTCTTTGTATCTGCCAGTGTTCAGCAGGCGATCAAAAAGTATAAAGAATGTCATTCCGATCTGCATAAGCTTCCGGAGAAGGTCTGCTTTCAGCTGAACGATACTCATCCGACGGTAACCGTACCCGAATTGATGCGTATTCTTCTCGATGAAGAAGGCATGGAATGGGATGAAGCCTGGGAGATCACAACAAAGTGCTGCGCTTATACCAATCACACCATTATGGCGGAAGCTTTGGAAAAATGGCCGGTTGATTTATTTATGCGTCTGCTTCCGAGAATTTATCAGATTGTACAGGAGATCAATCGCCGGTTCCTTATTGAGGTGGAAGAGCGTTATCCGAATCAGTATAATAAGATTCGGAGCATGGCGATCCTCTATGAGGGCCAGGTCCGCATGGCAAATATGGCGATTGTTGCCGGTTTCTCCGTCAACGGTGTAGCCCGTCTGCATACGGAGATTCTCAAAAAACGGGAATTGAGAGATTTCTATGAAATGATGCCGGAAAAATTTAATAATAAGACCAATGGTATCACTCAGCGGCGCTTCCTTCTTCACGGCAATCCGCTGTTGGCTTCCTGGGTGACAGAAAAAATCGGAACAGATGCCTGGATCACGGATCTTCCGCTGATCAGGGGACTGGAGGCATATGCCGATGATCCGAAAGCTCAGCAGGAATTTATGGAGATTAAATATCAAAATAAACTCCGTCTGGCAAAATATATTAAAGAGCACAATCATATCGATGTGGACCCACATTCCATTTTTGATGTACAGGTCAAACGTCTGCATGAATATAAGCGCCAGTTGTTGAATATTCTGCATGTGATATATCTTTATAATCAGATGAAAGCAAATCCGGAGATGGATTTCTATCCAACGACATTTATTTTCGGAGCAAAGGCAGCCGCCGGATATCGGCGTGCCAAAGAAACGATTAAATTAATCAACTCGGTTGCGGATGTGGTCGATAATGATCCGGATATCCGCGGGCGGATCAAGGTTGTATTTATTGAAAACTACCGGGTTTCCAATGCGGAGATCATTTTTGCGGCCAGCGATGTTTCTGAGCAGATTTCCACGGCCAGCAAGGAGGCTTCCGGCACCGGCAATATGAAGTTCATGCTGAACGGTGCGGTGACCCTGGGTACAATGGATGGCGCCAATGTGGAGATCGTTGAGGAAGTTGGCGAGGAAAACGCCTTTATTTTCGGTATGTCCTCCGAGGAGGTCATGGCTTATGAGGCGAACGGCGGTTATCATCCGGAAGGGATTTACCGCAATGACCCGGATATCCACAGAATTCTTGATCAGCTGGTGGATGGAACTTTCAGCCATGGCGACCGGGAAATGTTCAGGGAAATTTATAATTCCTTCCTGGCACCATCCTATGGCCGGGCGGATCAGTATTTCATTCTGAAAGATTTCCGTTCCTATGCGGAAGCGCGTGAGCGGGTCAATAAAGCTTATCAGGATAAAGCCCGTTGGGCAAAGATGGCGATGCTGAATACGGCCAATTCCGGAAAGTTCACTTCGGATAGAACCATTGAAGAATATGTCAGAGATATCTGGCATCTGAAAAAAATAGCTGTAGAACTTTAATTTAAAAATCCTGCCCGGAAAGCTTGAAACGCTTTCTGAGGCAGGATTTCTTTATTAAAGTTTGATTATTCCGGGAAGGCGAGGGTGATGATCAGGAAGCTGTCATGGCAGCAGGCATCGATGCGGCCGCCCATGGCTTCCGTCAGGGTTTTTGCTATGGAGAGGCCGAGCCCGGTGGAGTGGCTGCCGCTGGATACGGTGTAAAACCGGTCGAATAGGTGACCGGCCTGAATTTCATCCAGTCCGGGGGCATGGTTGATAAAATGCAGTGTTCCATCGACATCCATTTGTACGGAAAAGTCGCCGTCGCTGTATTTGGCCGCATTGCTGACGATATTCGACAATATCCGCGATAAGGCGGCCGGATTCAGACAGCGGAAGACCTCTTTTTCCGGCAGCTCAATCTTCGGCTCGATGCCGGCTTTTTTGAAGGTTCCATAGTAACCGGCAAGACATTCTTCCAGGGCCCGTGTCAGAGAGAGGTTTTCCCGCTGCTCATATTTATCCACGGAAACAATGACAGAGTAGCGGAAGAGCTCTTCTGTCAGATCCTTTAAGGTTTGGATTCGCCCATCGATCACGGACAGATATTCGCGGACGGTATCGGAAACCTCTTCCCGGGTCAACAGCTCCATATAGCCGCAGATGGCGGTCAGAGGTGTCCGAAGATCGTGGGAGATACCGGAAACCGCATTTTTTAATTCGAAATCTCCCAGAGTGCAGCGAATATGCTCTCTGCGGAGTATTTTCAGCTGACGGTCAATATCGGCGGCCAGCAGCCGCATTTTTTTATCTGAGGCAGAAATGCCGATGCCAACGTTTGTGTCCTCTTTCAGCCGGTCGGCAAACTGGGAGCGAATCCGGTCCGCAGCCTGACGCATGGAAAAAATTTTCCACAGGCACAGGAGAAGACCGGTTGTTGACAGTGTACACAAAATGCAAAGTAATGGAACCATAGAAACTCCTTTATTTGAGATCCTTTTTTCGGAAACAGAAGATTCCGAGAATATTGGATACAATAATGATCAACAGAGAATAGATCCCCATGCGGAACGGATGGGGAACTTCCAGGTTCCCAATCTGCGAACACTGGCCTGAAGGCAGGAAGTCCATGAAAAACTGGTAAATTTCCCGTTTTATGCCCGAAATATAATTTGGATTGGCCATCATTTCAAGGCTGCTCTCTCCATTTGTTATGGATACGGCTTCGTACATTTCCGGCTGGGCAAGCTCAGAATAGATGAAAATGGCTATAAAAAGCAGAACAAAGGCTGCCAGAATACAGATCATCACCGAGTGGGCTTTATTTGAGCAGAGCATGCCGATGACATTAAAAATTGAGGCATAGGCAATGATGACCAGCAGACTGTCTAAAAACAGCAGCCCAAAGGTATTTGCCGGCATTTGGGGCATGCCGAACAACGGTATTCCAACGGCAAGATTGACGGCAAGTCCCCAGAGGAAGAGCAGGAGCCCCATAAAGGCGCAGGTGACCAAATTGGCCGCATAGATGCTGTTCCGGCTTTGCCCGATGATGATTTTGTTGCGGATTGTCCCATCGCTGTAATCGGTGCCTATAAATAGGCTGATGAGGACAGACATCACAATGCCGATGATAAATAAAAAGGCAAAGATGACACTGTCCAGAGGCATGTCGCTCTCCAGCTTAAGCATGACATCGTAGGAAGAAAACAGCATGATGCCGTTCCAAAGAAGGAAAAAGGCTAAGGAGAAGCCGAGAGACAGGCTGTTTCTTAACCGGATAAAATTCGAATGAAGTAATTTACGCATGCTCTTCACCTCCGATCAGACGTATATAATAACTCTCCAGACTTTCATCTTTTTCGTTGATGCTGATGACGTTGCAGTTTTCCCCGGCAAGCTTCAGAGTCATATCGGTGATATCTACATGGCCGTAAATGTCGGCTTCTGTATCGGAAATAATGGCATAGTCCATTTTTTCTTTATCCAGAATACGGATCAGCGCCTGAATATCGGTCACTTCAATGTGCATACATTTGCGGCAGGCGGCTTCGAGATCTTCAGCGCTGATCTCCCGGACAATATGGCCTTTATCGATAAATCCGTAGTGGGTTGCCAATTTGGACAGCTCATCCAATATATGGCTGGATATCAAAAAGGTCATCTGATGTTCCCGGTTCAGCTTCAGAATCAGTTCACGGATCTCGACAATTCCCTGGGGATCCAGCCCGTTGACCGGCTCGTCCAAAACGAGGAAATCCGGGTCGCCGGCCAGGGCAATGGCGATGCCGAGGCGCTGTCGCATGCCGAGAGAGAAATTTTTTGCTTTTTTCCGGCCGACATGGGCAAGGCCGACCAGGGCGAGCAGTTCATCAATGCCCTCGAGGGATGGTTTGCCAAGAATCATATACTGGTGCTTTAAGTTATCTATGGCGCTCATATTCAGATAAATCGATGGTGTTTCCACAACCGCGCCCATGCGGCGGCGGGAATCGTGAAGATGAATGTCCTCGTTTTTTCTGCCGTAGAGCGTATATTCGCCGGAAGTCGGGGATTGAAGCCCGCAGATCAGGCGGATCAGGGTTGTCTTTCCTGCGCCGTTTTTTCCGATAAATCCATAAATGGCCCCCTTTGGAACCTTCATTGTTAAATGATCCAACGCTTTAAAATGGCCGTAATGTTTTGAAAGAGCCTGCGTTGTCAATACATATTCCATATAATAGCCTCCTTATATTTGCTAAGGACATTGTAAATACGGGAGGTTAAGAGCGCGGTAAAGGAAAAGGTAAAGAAAGGGTAAAGATTAGACATTGTCCTCTTTCAGTTTAAAACCGATTCCCCAGACCGCCTCAATATAGTCTTTGCCGCTGACATCCCGGAGCTTTTTGCGAAGATTACTGATATGGACTTTTAAAGAACTTTCCATGCAGTCCGGCGTATCCGCACTGATGCGTTCCAGCATGACAGATTTCGTGATGACCTGCCTTGGGTTGTGCATGAGAAGCTTCAAAATGGCAAATTCTGTTTTTGTTAAATGAACATCTGTGGATTCCACAGAAACACGGTGACTTGTCTCATCAAGCGTAAGCTCTTTAAAGCGCAGAAGCCGGCCGCCTTCGGTCATGGGCCGGCTGCGGAGCTGAACCGTGATCCGAGCAAGAAGTTCATCAATTTCAAAAGGCTTTGTGAGATAATCCGCGGCGCCGCTGAGAAGAACATTGACTTTATTTTCAACGTCCACCTTAGCGCTGATGACAATGACAGGAATATCCCGGATTTTCCCCAGAATTTCTTCGCCGGAAAGTCCCGGCAGCATGAGGTCGAGGAGAATCAGGTCCGGCTGCCGCTGCTCAAACAGAAGAAGAGCTTCCGTGCCCGAATAGGCACGCAGGACAGAGTATCCGGCTTTCTTCAAAACCTCTTCCAGCATATTTCCTATATAACAATCATCATCGACAATAGCTATTGTATACATATATTCACCCACTTTGTTTTGACAAGTGATTTTATTTTATCACGAGGGAAAATGGAAACCAAGGTTTGGGGAAAGGAATTAAGAAACTTGTAGGATTTGCGTTAGATTGCACCCTTTCGGGCATCCCGTATGTCAGATGCTTCGCATGGGCGTGCTTCGTCAGGCTTCGCACGATGAGGTATTGTTTTTGTCGAACGAAAAAGATGGATTTTATATTTTGCAGAAGTTATAATAGTCTTAAAGCAGATAATACAAGGGGTGATACATATGACAGAACATGAATTACTGTTAGAAATGTCCAATATTTTAGACGCGAAGCTGGAGCCTTTGAAAAAGGATATTCAGGCCATAAAGATTGACATAGAGCAGGATGTGAAACCGAATATTCATATTCTTGCAGAAAATTATATGCCGGCGGCTCAGCGCTATGCGGCGGCAACAAATCAGATAGAATCGCTTCAAAGAGATGTTTCGCTGATTAAAAAGGTTGTTGCCGGGCACAGTGCAAAGCTCGATGAGATTTCGGCCTGAATTAATAAAATGATGTGAGGATCAGGCAGAAGATGACCAGAATCATTGCCAGCGGAAAGAGAATCTGCGCAGATGGGACAAAGCCGGCCTGTTCGCCCGCCCGGATCCGTTTTACGTTTTTTATGGCCAGATGGAAGGTAACTGAGATGAGCAGCAACACGGCGGCTTCCAGTATAAAAATATACCCTTGAGGACGGCCCGCGGCATAAGAGTAAGCGGCATAGCAGAGCATAAAAAGCCCTGAGATCAGCGTGAGTATGGAACAGGCGCGGAGTATGGCGCACCAGCGGTTCTCCATCATGTATAGAGAATCTTTATCTGTATAAATTTTTACATCTTCCGGGGAAAGTTCCGGCGTATATGGACGGCGGAAGTAGTGCCAGCCGTTAAACGTGGAGTTGACATATTCCCATCCGGCATCCTCAAAACATTCAATATAGCGGTTTTTGTCCGGAATCTTTGGGCAAAAATCCAGTTGATAGATATAGCGGACACTGTCATCACGCCGGAATGTTGAGTGAAAACAGCCGCCCTTGACTAATTGAAGTCCGTTTTTGGAGGCTTCATTTAAATCCTCTTCCTCCCGCTTATATTCCCATACAGCGTAAAATTTGTGACTTGTGATTGTATCTTTCATATCAATTTTCCTCCCCGATAACTTCATTTGAAATCTTCACCAGATATTTCAGCCGTCTTATTTCCTGTTTTAAGGCTTCCCGGCCGGAATCCGTCAATTCATAAAGACGTTTCCGCTTGTCCTCCGGATGATCGCTGAAGGTTTCACGAATCCATCCCTTTTTCATCATATTGTCCGTGGCGCCGTACATGGTGCCGGAACCGATTTTTACATATCCCTGCGAAAGTTCGGCCGTTTTCTGCATAATGCCGTATCCGTGGAGCGGCCCATGATAAAGACAGAGCAGAATATAAAAATAACTTTCAGTCAGCGGTTCATTTTTTCCTGGCATTTGAATCCTCCTGTATCAAAATGCATTATGTCGAGTGACGATATATCATCTTTAAATATATCGTATCACGATATATATCGGGCGTCAACATATATTTTTAAAATTCCAAAAAATTATTCCTTAATCCAGTCCCGGATGGTATACTGTAAGCAGAAGGGGTGGTTGATGTGTTGACAATTTTTAATCGTGAGGAATTAACAGTGACATTTTCGCTGGAGGAACTGAATCGGATTCAGAATATTCTGGCGGAAAATAAGTTGGAATATAGGGTGAAAAGCTGTTTAAAAGGTGGCATTGACCGGGCAAGAATGGGAAGTATGGGGATGAATCCGGAGAAGATGCAGGAATATATCATCTATGTGCATAAAGACGATTTTGAAAGGGCCGTGCGGCTGATAAGGAGGAATATGGAATGAAAACACTATTTATTAATGCCTGTGTGCGCGAGGAGTCGAGAACGCTTCAGCTGTGCCGGGAATATATGAAACGGCATTGGGAGAAAGAAACGGTGACAGAGGTTTCTTTGAAGGACAGTCTGCTGACACCGGTCAACGAGACAATGCTGCGGCAGAGAGATGCAGATATATCTGTCGGTGATTTTTCATCATCCCGGTATGATTGGGCAAAAGATTTTGCGGATGCGGATGAAATATTAATTGGCGCACCCTATTGGGACTGCAGTTTTCCGTCGATGCTGAAGGTATATCTTGAACATGTGTGTGTGAATGGGATTACCTTTGGATATGGAAGCGACGGAGCTCCGATGGCGCTGTGCAAAGCAAAAAAACTGATTTATATAACAACCGCCGGCGGTTATCTGGCTTCCCCAAATTCATTGGAGCTTTATCTGAAAGAATTGTGCGCCATGTTTGGGATTGGTGAAATGGAGATGCACAAAGCGGAAGGCCTGGATATCTGGGGAAATGATGTCGATGCTATTTTAAAAGAAGCTATGGAAAAGTTATAAAAAAGATGTTGGATAAATTCGTTAAAATGAAGGTGTGGATAAAACCAGAAATATGCGAAAGAATATCATTGACATAGAAATTATCAATGAATATAATGAACTTAACAAAATAGATATATATAAACTAAAATATTTAGAAAGGGGAGTCGGCAATGCTATACAACTATATAGAAGAACATTATAAAGAAGCAGAACCTATTTTCTTTTCGGATTTGGAAAGAGGGGAAATTACAAAGTCTGCTTTGAGTCAGCAGCTGAAGAAGCTGTGCGATAAAGGATTGTTGCAGAAATATGATACAGGAGTATATTTTATTCCCAAGAAAACTTTATTAAATTCTATCATTGGGCCTAATGCGGATTTGGTGGCAAGATATCGTTTCATTTCTAAAGGGGACAATATAGATGGGTTTTACGGTGGAAATTCGTTTGCAAATCAGCTTGGAATTACCACACAGGTGCCCAGAGTGGTTGAGATTGTAAGTAATAACACCAATTCTTCGGGCAGAGAGGTCAGAATTGGCAACAGAAGATTTTATGTGCGGCAACCCGTTGCGCCTATAACCAAAGAGAATGTATATGTGTTGCAGATGCTTGAATTGCTGAAAAATTTGGATGCGTATTTAGACTACTCCTACGAAGAGGCACGGGAGAGGTTTGCCGAATATATATCAGTTCACGGGATAAGAAGAAGTGATGTGGATCTTTATATTAGAAAATATCCTATAGTTACGTTTAAATATTATTACGAACTGGAGTTGGATCATGTACTTGCATAAAGAAAACAAAGAGTTGTTTCGAGATGTGATTTTATTGACTTCACAGAAATTAGAGGTCAGCGAGGACATTGTAGAGAAAGACTATTATGTTACTTTAATCTTAAAGAAGCTTTCTCAGATAGACTATCCGATTGTGTTCAAGGGTGGAACGTCCCTTTCTAAAGCCTTTAATGTAATTGATCGATTTTCTGAGGATATTGATATTACATTTTCGGAACATTTGGGAGAGGCAAGAAGAAAAAAATTAAAATATAAAATACTTAAGCCTATAGCTGATGAACTGGGGCTTGTTATTCGTAACTTTGACTCTGTTGAAAGTGATAAAAACCTGAATCACTATGATTTTTATTATGAGCCGGTGGCAGGCGACCGGGTAATCAATGCGATTCCGCCATATGTTAAATTGGAAACGTCTTTAATGTCTTATGCATTTCCTACAGAGGAAAGAAAGCTGGGAAACTATATATTGGATGCGCTTGGAGCTGATGAAAAGGTACTTATTTCGGCTTATGATTTACAACCGTTTCCTATGAGGGTACAGTCATTGAATCGAACGTTGATAGACAAGATTTTTGCTCTTTGTGATTACTATCTGCAAGGAAAGGCTCATAGAAATGCGAGACATTTATATGATATTTACAAGCTTGCTGATTATGTAGAGGTTGATGAAGAATTTATAAATCTTTTAAAAGAAGTTCGATCTCATCGAATTGAGATGGGAAGGGAAATTGCGCCGGCGGCACCGCTGGATGTTAATATTTTAGAGTTGGTACAACGGATTTGCGATGAGGAATTTTATAAAGAAGATTATGAAGAGACAACACTTAAGTTGATTTCTGATTCCCTGGAGTATGAAATAGTAAAGAATCATTATAAGGAATTGGCAAAGAAAATATTTGAAGGTTAAGTAAGAAGTAGCTGGGAGCACAAGAGGCGGGACGCCCTGTGGAGGGGTTCCGCCTCTTGCTCTATACTGTATGGCTGTGACGAATATCTCAGAGTGTCACGAAGGTCGGTTCATGCCCGGTATATTTTAGAAATTTCTCATAGATATCCGAGGTTTTTATCTGCAGGCTGGAGGTGTTGACACACGGGTGACAGCCCATATATTCACGGGTCAGGGCCTCCCGGTCGATAAGCAGATGAACCCGGTGTTCTTTATCGTTCATCAGCCCCAGGATACTGACAGAACCGGGATGGATATCCAGGTATTTTACCATAAATTCCTCCTCAGCAAAAGACAGCCGTGCCGTGCCGATCTGTTTGGAGAGGACAGCCGTGCGGAATTTTTTGTGATGGGGCAGAAGAAGCAGGTAAAATTCTGTTTTTTGAGTGTTGCGCAAAAAAAGATTTTTACAGTGTTCGATATTCAAAAGAGTGTCGACACCGTCGCAGTCCTCCATAGTCATGGCCGGGGCATGGTCCAGCCGGCGGAAAGGAATATTTAATTGTTCCAGAAGCCGATAGGTTCTCAACTCCCGTTCCTGCCGCCCGGAGGTATCCGACGGCGCGCCGTCATAGACTGTAGGGTCGATAATAACAGACATAAAAAGGCCTTCTTTCATCGATAGTAATAAAAAATATGCGGGTGTCAGATATGAAGGATCACACCGGCAATTTTAAAGTACATCATCAGCGATAATGCGTCGACGATGGTTGTGATAAACGGGCTGGCCATAACCGCCGGGTCAAAGCCGAGACGTTTGGCCAAAACCGGCAGCGAGCAGCCGACCAGCTTGGCAAATATAACGGTGACGATCAGGGTAAAGCAGACGACCATTGCAATGGTGACGGATACCCGGTCAATAATAAGCAGTTTTACAAAATTGGCCGCGGCCAGAGTGACCCCGATCAAAATGCCGACACAGAGTTCTTTCAACAGGATTTTCAGCGTATCGGAATAGTCTATCTCATTCAGAGAAAGCCCACGGATAATGGATACGGACGCCTGACTTCCGGCATTACCGCCGGTGTCCATAAGCATCGGAATAAATGCGGTCAAAACCACGTAGGAAGCCAGAGCCGCTTCATAGTGGGAGATGATCCGGCCGGTAAAGGTGGCGGATATCATTAAAATCAAAAGCCATGGAATACGTTTCTTCCATGTTTCCAACACGCCGGTTTTCATATAGGGTTTATCTGTCGGCGTGATAGCCGCCATTTTTTCAATATCTTCTGTCGCTTCCTGCTGCAGGATGTCCACGATATCATCGACCGTGATGATGCCGACAAGGCGGTTTTCGCTGTCGACAACAGGGATGGAGGTGAAATCGTATTTCTGGAAAAGCTGAGCGACTTCCTCCTGATCAGTTTGTGTGCTGACAGATATGACATGGTCCTCCATAATATTAATCATCTTTTCCACCGGGTCGCTCAAGAGCAGACGGCGCAGGGAAATAGCGCCGAGCAGACGGCGGTGCGGATTCAGGATATAACAGGTATTGATGGTTTCTTTATCAATACCTTCCATGCGGATTTTCCGGAGAGACTGCTCCACCGTGTAGGATTCCTTTAAATCCATAAATTCCACGGTCATAATACTTCCGGCAGAGTCATCCGGGTACTGGAGAAGATGATTGATATCACGGCGTGTTTCCGGGTCAGCATTGGCCAGGAGCTTTTTTACCACATTGGCAGGCATTTCATCAATCAGGTCCGCCGCGTCATCGGCATTCAGATTGTCCAGAATATGTCCTGCTTCCCTGTCGGACAGGGCGATGATAATATCCTGCTCGAGTTCGATGGGAAGATAGGAAAATACGTCGGCTGCCAGAGACTTTGGAAGCAGTCGAAAAATTTTGGTCCGCTCATTTTCAGGAAATTCTTCGATCAGCGCGGCGATATCCACCGGATTCATCTCGGCGATTTCCTGGCGGGCTTCCATGTACAGCTTGTTTTCTAATAATTCATTAATCTTATTAAACATTGCCATTCTCCTTTTCGGTATGCAGTTTTTACAAAATCAGAGGGCTTGGGCCCGGGAACGTCGAGAAAACTTTCTATATGATGTTTCATAAAAACCACCTGCCTTTCAGAAAAATGTCATTAATTTAGTATATCACAAAAAAATAAAATGACCAGTCCTGCCATTGTTTTTTTATGAATTAACAGATATAATAGTGTGGGATGTGATAAAAATGAGAATTACGAAAATTTTATTAAACGGAGTGGGAGAATCGTTGATTTTTTCCTATCCGGAGAATACAGTTCCGGGAGATGAGAATTTTAAAATCGGTTTTTCATTAAACCGGATGGCAAAAGATGAAAAGATTCATTTTGGCAGTGACCGGGTATCCAGCTATCATGTGTTGTTGGAGGGCCGGACGGAGGTGCTGAACAGTAAGCTTGGGAAACGGGCATTTGAGACGGGTCAGACTTTTTCCTGTGAAGAGGAAGAACAGGTGGAATTGATGGGCGAGGGCCGGGTATTTAATATGTTTATGTCGGGCGGAGTTCGTGGATTTATTCGGAAAATGCCTCTTGAAAAGGAAAAGAAAATGCGCGCCGGAGAGGCTATGGGCGGCTGTGTGATGGCGTTTTTTGGATTTGACGGGGAATTTTCCCTGATGTGCAGTGATGAAAAACTGGTGTGTGAGGCCGGAAGCGCAGTCATTATTCAGGCCGATAAGCAGGAGTTCTTTAATTTGAATATTATTCCGGAGAAGGCCGGAATGTCCGTTGCCTGTGTGACGGGAGTCATGCTGAACAGTCATGATTTTGGAAAATATATCGGTGTTCATTTGCTGGAGCGGAGCGAAGGAACCTGCAGGGCCCGGCTGGACATTTGTCCGAATCATATGAATCCGATAGGAACAGTTCACGGGGGCTGTCTGTTTACGCTGGCAGATGCGGTCTGCGGTATTGCGGCTTCATCTCTGGGCGGTATCTGCACCACGGTAAACAGTAATATACAGTTTTTGAATGCGGCCTTTTATCCGAAATACCTGGTTGCGGAGGCAAAACCGAAAAAAATCGGCCGGAAGATCAGAACTTTTCTGGTGGAAATCCGGGATGACAGGGATATATTGATCTGTACGGTGGATATGGTATTTTATAGCCTGCAGCAGTGACCTGAATAGATGAATTGGTCGGAAAAGATATTGCGATGCAGATTTTCTTGTGGTAAAATGAGCCTGACTATAGGCAAAGAAACTGGAGGAACGAGACAATGGGTGATTTAGGTTTTATGATAACCACCGATACATGCTGTGACTTGCCGGAGAGTTATATCAAAGAAAATGGGCTTGATTTGGTTACACTCTATTATAATATGAATGGCACTGCTTATGGCAAGGAAGTTGAACTTGAAGTGAAAGAATTTTACGACAGGATGCGGGCCGGTGAAATGCCGACAACCATGGCTGCCAATCCGGAAGAGCTTCAGGCTATGTTTGAGAGATATTTAAAAGAGGGCAGAGATATTCTGCATCTGGCATTTTCTTCGGAATTAAGCAGCAGTTATAATAATGCGGCGATTGTGGCGAGGGAGTTAAATGAGCAATATACGGAAAATAAAGTTATCGTTATTGATACTTTGTCTGCCTCTCTGGGGCAGGGTCTGATCGTCTATAAGGCGGTACAGCTTCGAGATGAGGGAAAAACGATTGATGAGACCGCTGCCTGGGTTGAGGAAAATAAACTGCATTTTTGCCATCAGTTTACGGTGGATGATTTAAATCATCTTTATCGGGGCGGAAGAGTTTCAAAATTGACGGCTGTTGCAGGAACCCTGATTCACGTTAAACCGATCCTTCATGTGAGTGATGAAGGAAAATTAATTCCGATTGGCAAAGTCCGGGGACGGAAGAAATCTTTGACGGCCCTTGTGGATAATATGGAGCGGACCATCGGCAGCTATCGTGATAAAAATGACATTGTGTTTATCAGCCACGGCGATGCCCTTGAGGATGCGGAATATGTGGCCGGGCTTGTCAGAGAGAGATTTGGCATTGAAAACTTTTTGATCAACCCGGTAAGTCCGACGATCGGCGCCCATTCCGGGCCGGGAACCATAGCGCTGTTTTATATGGGAGATCGGAGATAAAAGAAAAGGATAACGAATAAAAAAGACGGAAGCAATTTGTGATGAATTGTTCCCGCCTTTTTGTTTATTAGTCGATCCCCCGAAGAAATACCTGGGGAATATAGGTTTGCATTAATGCCTGCATTGCTGTCAGCTCTTCTTTGGAATAACTGGAGAAGATCGGCATGATGACGTCCTCCGAAGCCACATAGGACTGGAGATAGTAAGCCATCGAGCCTTCCAGCCAACGGGCGATCTGATACATGTCATCGATGGAGTGAAGCTCGCGGACAACAGTCGTGCGGAACTCGTAATCCAGACCGCTGTCGCGGATCAGATCGACAGACAGTTTAATGCGGGTCAGATCCAGATTAGCCAAACCGGCCGTTTTGGCATATTTTTCCTGACTGTTTTTAATATCCATGGCGACATAGTCGACAAGGCCTTCATTAAACAGATGGTCAAGCTGAATCGGGTCATAGCCGTTAGTATCCAGTTTAACGAGATATCCCATGCTTTTAATATCATAGAGCAGTTCTCTTAAATCCGGCTGGAATGTCGGTTCACCGCCCGTAACACATATGCCGTCCAGCACCCCTCTGCGTTTCTCGAGAAAAGTATAAATTTCTTCCAAAGGAATATTCGGAAGCTGCGCTGCTTTTGTGACGAGAGAACCATTGTGACAGAAAGGGCATTTGAACTGACAGTTGCCGACAAATAATGTGGCAGCCACGTGTCCGGGATAGTCTAATAAAGTTGTTTTTGCAAGTCCTTTGATTTCCATGCGCATACCCTCTTCGAATTTTAAATCTTACCCTCTTATTCTAGCATAAAACGAAAACGTGTACAATGAAATTAAATTTGAATTATTGAAAAAAGTGTAGTAATATACTCACTAAGCAGATTTTAAAGATTGGAGGTCGAAACAATGGACAGATTTATCATACACAATTTGTTCGGCATCGAAGGTTTTAATATCGCCTGGTATGGGGTGATCATCGGCTGCGGAATGATTCTGGCCACCTGCATCGCCGCCTGGAGAGCGCAGAAAGCAGGGTATAAAGCCGATCTGATTATTGATTTTGTTTTATTTGCGGTGCCGATCGCTATTATCTGTGCCCGCATTTATTATGTGGTTTTTGAATGGGAATATTACAGTCAGGATTTAACTCAGATTTTTAACATCCGGGGCGGCGGCCTGGCAATTTACGGCGGTGTGATCGGCGGAGTCGTTACGGCGATTGTTTTCTGCAGGATTCAGAAATTTCCCCTTCTTAAACTGATGGATTTTGCCATGCCGAGTCTTTTGCTGGGGCAGATCATCGGCCGCTGGGGAAATTTTGTCAACCAGGAAGCCTTTGGAAATGTAATTACCAATCCGAAATTACAGTTTTTCCCGTACGGCGTTTTTATTGACGAACTGCAGGAGTGGCATCAGGCAACTTTCTTTTATGAGAGTGTATCAAATCTTATACTTTTCATTGTTATGATGATCGTCGCTAAAAGAGTGAAAAAGGATGGCTGGATGACAGTACTCTATCTGTGCGGTTACGGAGCAATACGGTGTTTCATTGAAGGACTTCGCGCGGACAGCCTGTATTTGATTCCGGGCGTGCGGGTTTCACAGCTTTTATCGGCTGTTTTGATCGGAGTCGGCCTTGGTATTGCCTGGGGAATTCATTCCGGGCGGCTGCAGTCCAAAACCTATAAAGGAAAATATTTATCAGATAATGTGCGGCAGGATGGGGAATAATTTATGACGCAGGATGAGAAATACATGAAAGAGGCCATGAAGCAGGCAAAGAAGGCGGCAGCCATTGAAGAGGTGCCGATCGGATGCGTCATTGTCTATGAGGATAAAATTATTGCCAGGGGCTATAATAAGAGAAACCTGAAAAAAAATACGCTGGCTCATGCGGAGATCATTGCCATGAATAAGGCCAGCAGGGTCATCGGCGACTGGAGGCTTGAAGGCTGCACCATGTATGTGACTCTGGAACCCTGTCCGATGTGTGCCGGGGCCATTGTGCAGGCGAGAATTCCCAGAGTTGTCATCGGTTCCATGAATCCGAAAGCGGGATGTGCCGGTTCGGTTTTGAATGTGCTGCAGACGGAAGGCTTTAACCATCAGGTGACTCTGGAAACGGGAGTTCTCGGCGCGGAGTGCTCCGAGATGCTCAGCAGCTTTTTTAAAGAACTTCGAAAACTGAAAAAGGCTCAAAAAAAGGCGAAAGACCAGTTCTTGACAGAAAAATGAAAACAAGATATACTGGTTGATACGACAATGTTATAACTTTTCCGTGCAGCCGGGGAGATAGCGGTGCCTTGTACCTGCAATCCGCTACAGCAGGGGTGATATCCTGTCTGAGGGTCATATCCTGTGGAGCTGCCCTGTATAAGTGGCGTTGAAGCCTGGGTCTTACGCAACAGAAACCCGTGAACCGTGTCAGGTCAGGAATGGAGCAGCACTAAGCGGGACCTTCTGTGTGCCGTGAGGGTGCCTGGGCGGAGTTAACTGTACAGGTAACGTCTGTGGGAGTGATTCGAAGCAGGATGCACGGATTTTAAACACATAAAAGTTCTCGTTTGAATAGCGGGAGCTTTTCTTTTTCGGAAGGATATTGCATTTATTTCATGTATCATTTATCATAAGAAGTGTGTTTTGCCGGAAAATGGGAAAACGGGCTTAACAGAAAGGAAGCGAAAAGGCTATGAGAAGAATTGGTATGCTGACGAGCGGCGGTGACTGTCAGGCGCTGAATGCGACCATGCGCGGCGTCGCAAAGGTTCTTTATAATAAACTGGATGATGTGGAAATCCTTGGATTTATGGATGGCTACCGCGGGTTGATGCAGAATGATTATCGGGTGATGCGGCCATCGGATTTTTCAGGAATATTGACGATGGGCGGAACAATTTTAGGTTCCTCGCGTCAGCCGTTTAAAAAGATGCGAGTTATAGAGGCCGACGGCGTTGATAAAGTGGCAGCCATGAAAAAAACTTATCGGGAACTGGGGCTTGAATGTCTGGTTGTCCTGGGCGGGAACGGCTCTCAGAAAACAGCCAATCTCCTGCAGGAAGAAGGCATGAATGTTGTTTCGCTTCCAAAAACGATTGACAATGATATTTATGGAACAGATATGACCTTTGGATTTCAGAGCGCGGCGGATATTGCGACAAATGCGATCGACTGTATTCATACGACAGCGGCTTCCCACGGCAGGGTTTTTATTGTGGAGGTTATGGGGCATAAAGTCGGCTGGCTGACACTGCATGCCGGTGTGGCCGGCGGTGCGGACATTATTCTTCTGCCTGAGATACCTTATGATCTGAATTGTGTTTTGGCGGCCATTGAGCGCCGTCATAAGGCGGGAAAACGGTTTTCTATTCTTGCCGTTGCTGAGGGAGCGATTTCGAAGGAGGATGCGCAGCTCAGCAAAAAGGAATATAATAAAAAGAAAGCCGGAAGTCCTTACCCGTCTATTTCTTATGAGATCGGAGCCCAGATTGAGGAGGCTATCGGACGGGAAGTCCGTATTACTGTTCCGGGGCATACCCAGAGAGGCGGAAGCCCGGATCCATATGACCGTTTTATTTCTTCAAGGTTGGGAGCATCGGCCGGCCGGCTTATTCTGGAGAGAAAATATGGCCGGATGGTCGCTTTTGATGGCTTTGAGGTGGTCAATGTGCCTCTCAGTGAAGTGGCCGGTAAACTGAAATATGTGAATCCGACGGGAGATGCAATCCGCGAGGCGAAGGATATGGGCATCTGTTTCGGAGATGAATAGAACGGGGAGTGGGAGAAATGTCCTATCAGGCGCTTTATCGGAAGTGGCGGCCTCAGAATTTTGAGGACGTTAAAGGGCAGGAGCATATTGTTACGACGTTAAAAAATCAGATACGTCTCGGGCGTATCGGACATGCCTATTTATTTTGCGGCACCAGGGGAACGGGAAAAACAACGGTGGCAAAAATATTTGCCAAAGCGGTAAACTGTCAGCATCCGGTGGACGGAAGTCCCTGCGGTGAATGTGACATGTGCAGGGCGATTCAAAATCAGTCATCTATGAATGTGATCGAGATCGATGCGGCGTCCAACAACGGTGTGGATAATATCCGCGAGATCCGGGATGAAGTGGAGTATTCTCCGACGGAAGGACGCTATAAAGTTTATATCATCGATGAGGTGCATATGCTTTCTCCCGGGGCTTTTAATGCATTGCTGAAGACTCTGGAGGAACCGCCGGAATATGTGATCTTCATTTTGGCGACAACGGAAGCTCATAAGATTCCGGTGACTGTCCTTTCCAGGTGTCAGCGATATGATTTTCGGAGAATCACGGTGGATACGATCACGGCCCGGCTGGCCGAGCTTGCGCAAAAGGAAGAACTGGATGTGGAAGATAAGGCACTGCGCTATATCGCAAAGGCAGCGGATGGTTCGATGCGTGATGCCCTGAGCCTTTTGGACCGGTGCGTAGCTTTTTATCTGAATGAACGATTGACCTATGAGCATGTGCTGGATATTCTCGGTGCGGTGGATACCGGTGTTTTCAGCCGGCTGCTGCGATGTGTGATGGATCAGGATGTGGCGGGAGCGTTGAAGCTGATTGAAGATATTGTGATCCAGGGGCGGGAACTCGGACAGTTTGTGACGGACTTTACCTGGTATTTGAGAAATCTTATGCTGGTGCAGAGCTCGGATCAGCTGGAGGATGTGCTTGACATGTCATCGGAGAATCTGGCAGCCTTAAAAGAAGAAGCTGCCCGGATAAAGCAGGCTGTATTAATGCGTTATATCCGTATTTTCTCGGAATTGACAAATCAGCTTCGGTATTCGACGCAAAAACGGGTATTGATCGAACTGGCTGTTGTCAAGCTTTGTAAGCCGCAGATGGAAAATAATTTTGAGTCTGTTTTAAACCGGCTGGCTGTGTTGGAAGATATGATGGAGCGCGGTGTGGCTGCGGCACCGGTGCGGACGGCCGCGGAGACGGAGAAAACAGCGGAAGAACCGGTTCCTCAAAGCCTGTCGCCGGCCCAGGCGGAGGACGTGGAAGCCGTTGTGGCCCAGTGGGGCAAAATTATCAGCGAACTGGAAATGAGTACGATGATGATGCTTAAGGATGCGCTGGTGAGCGCGGGAGCGGATAATCAGATTATTTTAGGTTTCCATGATGACATGAAAAAGAGTTATTTCGATGCGGAGGGGCATCGGACTTCTGTGGAAAAGGCCGTCAGTGAACATATAGGCAAGGAAGTTCATATTATATCCAGACTCCTGGAGAATGGCAGGGCGGAAGAAGCGCTGTTCATAAATCCGAATAAAATCCATTTGGAACATGTAGAATTTATTGATGAGGACCGGGATTAGGTTTTCAGCGTAAAGATAGATTATAGAAGGAGGAGTATAAAATGGCAAAAAGAGGCGGATTTCCGGGCGGTATGCCGGGAAATATGAATAATTTAATGAAACAGGCACAGAAAATGCAGAAACAGATGGAGGAAGCTACGAAGGCTTTGGAGGAAACGGAAGCTGAAGCGACAGCCGGCGGCGGAGCAGTTACCGTAAAGGTTTCCGGAAAAAAAGAAATCCTTTCTGTGAAAATTGAGGAAGAAGTCGTTGACCCGGATGATATCGAGATGCTGGAGGATCTGATCGTCGCTGCGACAAATGAAGCGTTGAGAAAAATCGATGAAATATCTCAGGCATCCATGGCGAAAGTCACCGGAGGACTTGGCGGATTTGGAGGTTTTGGATTTTAATGGCATACTACAGCAGTCAGATCACACGTCTGATTGAGGAATTATCAAAATTGCCGGGGATCGGCTCGAAATCGGCCCAGAGACTGGCGTTTCATATCATTAACATGCCGAAAGAGCAGGCGGCCGGTTTGGCGTCGGCTATTGTGGATGCGAGAGAAAATATCCGGTACTGCAGCCAGTGCTACAATCTGACGGACAGTGAGTTGTGTCCGATCTGCCGCAATGAGAAGCGAAATAAAAAGGTGATCATGGTGGTGGAGACGCCGAGAGATTTGGCTGCTTATGAAAAGACGGGCAAGTATGAGGGCGTTTACCATGTGCTCCATGGCGCGATTTCGCCGATGCTTGGGATCGGGCCGAGTGATATCCGGCTCAAGGAGCTGATGCTCCGCCTTCAGGGAGATGTGGACGAAGTTATTATTGCCACAAACTCCAGTCTGGAGGGGGAGACAACAGCCATGTACATCAGTAAACTAATTAAGCCTACCGGTATTAAGGTGAGCCGGATCGCCAGCGGCGTTCCCGTCGGCGGGGACCTTGAGTATATCGATGAGGTTACGTTGCTGCGGGCGCTGGAGGGCAGGGTGGAGCTTTAGGATTCCCTGGCTGATACAGCGGCTGAAACGGGCCATTTCAAAGCCGGCGGCCGGGGCAAAAATGTCCTGAAATATACCGGCAATCTGTAAATGTCCGATGGGAGGAAGCTTTTTGCCGACACCTTTTCCGGGGCAGAGAGGCCCTTTCTTTAAAAGAATATAACCGGATTGGGAAGCATTGCCCAGAGCGGCATCAATGGCTATGATAAATGGCTCCTGATGCCGTTTTTTGATTTTTCGGAATGTGTTTCGAAAATTGAGGGCGTGGACGGGGGCATCCAGCGTGCCGTAAATTTCTGTCGCATATCCGGCATCGGGGGAAAATGCCTCAGACAATATCGAGCCGATAACAGGGCCCAGACAGTCGCCGAGGATTGACGGAGTGCCGATGCAGACAAATATGAGCGGCCGTTTTTTTCTGTTGTAACGTTTGAGCATAGAAGATAAACAATATGATAGAGACTGAGAAGCATCCGGGGAATCCGGGTGAATCCAATACATTATGAAAACTCCTTTTTTCCCTGAGTCTGTACAAGTATATGCCATTTTATTCTGTTTGTATGTAAAATACAGACGGATATTTTTTTGTCGGGGGAAATTTTAATCGATTTGACTCGAAGCAGAAAGAAAATTTGTAAATTTAACATGACAGCTTTCGCCAGATAAATTACCCGGAATATGATACTCTGTCTATGTTCCGAAGAGCGATTCAGGGAAGGTGAGGTAATGGTTGAAGTGATGAGTCAGTTAAACAGTCAGGAAAAGCTTAAGTTACCGAAGAATATCCGGCAGATCGGTTTGCCGGAGGAGAAAAAGAAGATTTATGTGGAAGATTATGTGGTGACCTATATGAATCAGTTGGCATCGGAATATCCCAATCGCCAGAGTGCTGCGGTACTTTTAGGCTTCCACACAAAACAGGATGATGTGCGTCTGACATTTATTCACGGGGCTATCGGAATCCCATCGGCAAAGGTTGAGGAAGACCAGGTATCTTTTTGCACGGATTTGTGGGAAGATATCTATGGAACAATGCGGAAATATTTTCATGATTGTGAAATTGTGGGATGGTTTTTGACCCGGCCGGGAAAATCCCTGGGCGTCAATGAGAAAATAACAAAAATCCATGTCGATCAGTTTCCGGGAAGGGAGAAAACCCTGTTCCTGATGGACCCTTTGGACAGGGAAGACGCCTTTTTCCTTTATGAGGGCGGAAGGCTGGTGCGCCAGCAGGGATATTATATTTATTATGAGCGCAATGAGGATATGCAGAATTACATGGTAGAGAACCGAAAAGGGCGTGGCAGCGAAGAACTTCTCGAAGCCGCGAATCTGAAAAAAACAACAAATCTGCGGCGGAGGACAGAAAAGCAAAAGACGGTGGGCAATAAACATTGGGGCAGGACTGTGGCGGGAACTGTAGCTGCGGCTGCGGCCATTGTGATCCTCGGCGTGACATTAGTGAATCGGTTTTATATGCCGGGCCGGACTAAAGCGGTCAGCGGCAATGTGACGGATGAGACTGTGAAAATCAAAGTCGTTGAAGGCGCTGTGGCTGCGAATAATAAAACATCAGGAACAGAGGAAAGCCGGACAAATGATTTAGAAAGTCAGGCGAATACTCCGGAAACAGGAACAGAAAATGTTTTGGAGGAAAATATGAGCGAAGACGAGACGTCTTCTGAGTCGGCAAAGGCGACAAATGTGACGGCAACAAAGAGATATACCGTCCGAAAAGGGGATACTCTGGCCAACATTTCTCTGAGTCTTTATAATGATCGGGACTATGTGGACACCATTTGTGAGATCAATGATATTGAGGACCCGGATGTCATTTATGAGGGCATGGTTTTGGAGCTGCCGTAAAAAAGTAGTGCTATTTTTTTGAAAATGCGTTATACTGTCTCTTACGGAGGTAAAATAATAAATTTGGAATGAAAAAATTACGTACTTATTGGAAAAAAATATGGGATAATATACCTTATCGCGCGGAGCCTGACGAAGCGCGTCCATGCGAAGCATCTGATATACGGGATGCCCGAATGGGTATACCTTATCGCGCGGAGCCTGACGAAGCGCGCCCATGCGAAGCATCTGATGCGGAAGATACCCGGAAGGGGTTCAGATATCGGCTTGAGCGGGTGCGATATTGGATCGGGGCGAATAAAAAAACGGTTGCCGTCGGCGCGGCTGCCGCAGTTATACTATTGGGCTGCGTGTTCTGGTTTTTCTTGCGGACGTATCATAATTACGAAGTAGTGGATTCTATGGAGCGAAAGACTGATACGTCTGCAAATTACTATTTTCGGGAAGACGGTGTTGTCTGTTACAGCAAGGACGGCATTTCTTTTACAAACAACAGCGGTGAAGTCCTATGGGACCAGGTGTTTGGCATGGCGGCGCCGAAAATGAGTGCCTGCGGCGATTATATGGCTATTGGCGATGTGGGGGCCAATAGCGTCTACATATTTAATGGAACCGGATTGGAGGGGCGTATTGCTCTGGAAAAACCGGTGCAGGATATTCGGGTAAGCCGTCAGGGCGTGATTGCCGTCGTACTTTCGGATAATGATGCAAATCAGATTAATCTTTACAGCAAACAGGGTGAGATCCTGGCCGGTGTGAAGGCATCCATTAACACAACGGGATATCCGCTGACATTAGCGTTGTCTGAGGACGGCACCCATCTGGTGGTGAGTTATGTTGTTTTCAGCGACGGAAAAGTCAGTTCTCGATTGGTTTTCTATAATTTTGCCAATGCGGAGGCCAGCGGAGAACCGGCGGGAAGCTTTGATTATGAGGAACTTTTTCCGAGGTTGGAATTTGTGGGGGATCATACGGTCCTTGCCTGCGGCGCCAACGGATTTCATACCTATCAGTTTAAGGACACGGTGTCAGAAAAGTTCAATTATACATTTGGGACGGAAGCTAAGAGCATTTTTGTCACAGATAAAAATATAGGTATTATCACAAAAAATATGGAAGAAGCCAAAGAAGGAAAGACTGTAGATAAATATGCGGTGCAGGTTTACCGATTTTCAGGGGGCAGGGCAGCTTCATTTACCTTTGACTTTGATTATAAGTCGGTATCTGCTTCAAACAGCGATATTATTTTTTATAATGATCAGGAATGTGAAATATACACATATCGGGGACATAAAAAATTCCAATATGTTTTTGAGCATAATATCGAAAGTGTCCTTCCGGGGATAGATTCCGGGGAATATGTTTTGATCGACGTTCAAAGCGTGCAGACAATTCGATTAAAATAGAAAGGCGGTATTGGAGTTTATGAGTATAAATTATGTTCTTATTGTGGCGGCGGTCATATTTCTGTTGGCAGTGATTGTCGGAGGGATCCGCGGCCTGATCAAAACATTCTTTGCGGCATTTTCGGTAGCGATAGCCCTTTTTATAGCTGTTCAGGCGGGGCCTTATCTTGGCAAAGTGCTCCAGCGCACGCCGATTTATACAGGGGTTGCGAATCAGATCCAGGTGAAATTAGATGCTCATAGCGAGGCGCAGGCTGAAAAGGTTTCGCAGCAGATAGATACGATCAATAATTACCCGCTGCCTCAGTCTTTAAAAGATGCGTTGATTGAAAATAACAATAATCAGATTTATGAAGCTTTGGGCGTACAGCAGTTTAATCAGTATGTGGCATCCTATATGGCCTGCCTTGTGCTGAATTCGGTTTCATTTTTAATCGTTTTTATTGTTGCATTTACCATATTAAAAATAATAGAGGCGGGATTGGATCTGATTGCCAAACTTCCGGTGCTGCATGGTATGAATGTACTTGGCGGTATTCTCTGCGGGGCGGTACACGGACTGATTATTTTATGGATACTCTGTATTGCGATTACGGTATTTGCCTGGACAGGCCCGGGGCAAATGATAAGCGCCCAGATTAATGAAAATCCTTTGCTGAGTTTTCTCTATGATCATAATTACTTATTGTCCACGCTGACAAATATGGGTAAAATGCTTTTTTAATAATACGCTGATAAAGATGCCGTAACCGGCAGGACTCCCGTGCAGAATAAAAATCCAAAGGGGAGTCCTATTTTATTTGCTTGATTATGAATGTGAATCATGATATTATTTACTCAACTGGATTTTATTAAAAACAATTTTAATAAAATTAAATTGAACAAAAAAGAAGGTAAAAAGGTGTTTATAGGGAGAAAAAAAGAACTGAAATCATTAGAAGATTTGTATGCGGAGAGCGGTTTTAGTATGTCTGTCATCTATGGAAGGCGGCGAATTGGCAAATCAACATTGATTGCAAAGTTTATTCAAAATAAAAATGCGATTTTTTATACAGCAACAAAAGTTGGTAAAAATCGAAATACAGAGTTGTTTGCAAAGCAGGTAATATCTGTGCTGGAACCGAATTTGGAGAATGTGACATTTCCTGAGATAGAAGATGTGCTTGATTTTATAAGTAATCGGTTAGGGGAAGAGAAGCTTGTACTTGTGATCGATGAATTTCCTTACTGGGCAGAAAAGGATGAAGCTTTATTATCAATTCTTCAAAAATATATTGACAGCAAATGGATGGGTAAGAATCTTATGCTCATATTGTGTGGCTCTGCTTTAAGCTTTATGGAAAATGAAGTTTTAAGTGAGAAAAGCCCTTTGTTTGGAAGAAGAAATTCGCAGATTAAGCTGGAAGCATTTAATTATAAAGACTCCGCATTATTTGTACCTGATTATTCTTACGAAGAAAAGGCTATCTGCTATGGTGTCACAGGCGGAGTGGCAAAATATTTATCGTTGATTAATCCTGAGAAGAGTCTTGATGAAAATATAAAAAAACTATTTTTTCATCCTGACGGATATTTATATGATGAAACCAGAAATCTTTTGACTCAGGAATTTTCTGACATTACTTTGGTAAACAATATAATAGAGCAGATTGCTGCTGGTGTAAATACAGTAAATGCAATTACGCAGAAAGTAAGAGAGAGCGGTTCTACGGTTCTGTATTCGCTGGAGAAATTGATTAGTGTTGGATTGGTAGAAAAGAAAAAATGCATCACAGAAGAAAAAAATAAGAAGAAAACGCAATATGTTTTAAAAGATAATATGTTCAAGTTTTGGTATGAGTTTATTCCAAAGGCATGTAGTGTAATTGAGTTGGGGCATGGTGATATATATTATGAAAAAATTGTAAAGGGACAGCTTCATTCATTTATGGGAAGTGTTTTTGAGGAAATGTGCAGATATTTTACATTAGAACAGGGTGTTGATGGAAAATTTGATAGTTTTATTACTGAAACGGGAACTTGGTGGGGAACAGAGAACTTTCTTGCAGAAAATGGAAAGAGGATACAACAGTCGGCAGATATTGATGTAGTTGCAATCTCCGATATTGATAAGAGTCTGCTTATAGGGGAATGTAAATTTAAAAATGAAAAAATGAATAAAAATGTGTATGAAACCCTTGTTCGGAGGGGAGCGATACTTTCTGGCAAATATCGGTTGAAAAAATATCTGTTTTTTTCTTTGAATGGATATACGGACTGGTTCGAAGAACTGAATGACAAGGATGTAATTAAATTTACATTAGAAGACTTGTATATGTAAGTTTTTT
>NZ_DBGCTU010000007.1:0-59917 GCF_048388605.1 Frisingicoccus sp.
TCGTCCACAAACTTCTCGTCTATATCCCATAGCTTTTCTAAAAGCAGTCCACGGGTCAGCACTTGCCGGGGATTTTTACGGAACAGGTTTAACATCTTAAATTCCATCGGAGATAAAGTCAGGGGCTTGCCATTTAAGGCTGCGGCCTGTTCGGAAAAGTCTAAAAACAGCCGCCCGTCATCGTAAATGTCTTTGGCCGGTTTGTGGTGTTCCAGCATGGCGAACATGGCTTTGATTTTCCGCTGCAAGGCTCCAATCACAAAGGGCTTTGTGATGTAATCTACCGCGCCCGCCTCATAGCCCCGTATCTGGTCGCTCTCCTGATCGTTTGCGGTCAGGAAAATCACAATAGTGTCCGGCTGTTCCGGCTTAATGAGCCTGCATAGGTCATACCCGTTGCCGTCCGGCAGGTTAATGTCCAGCAGCACTAAATCAAATTCTCGCTGGCGCAGAGCTTCGGCGGCAGTTCTGGCATTTAAAGCAGAGGTCACGCTGTAACCGTCTGCGGTCAGGTTATAGGCTAACATCTTATTCAAAAAACGGTCATCTTCAATAATTAAAATCTGCTTCATGTCCTCACTTTCTTTCCTTTTTGTAAATAGTATAACAGGCAAATGTCCGCGAAATGTTACAGAGGATGATTTTTATTTTCTTTTTATGGCTATCTGCGGTGACGGCTGTTCATTTTGGTGGAACGCTGAAAACATCAATCAGCATATTGCTGTAAATGAAAAAACTCTATGTGAATGATTTCTCAAATACATAGAGCTTTTTCATTTTGTGATTATTTATAAATTTTTTTAAACATTAAACCGGAAGAGAACGACATCGCCGTCTTTAACCACGTATTCTTTGCCTTCCATTCGCACAAGCCCTTTTTCTTTGGCGGCGTTATAAGTACCGCAGGCCATCAGATCATCATAGCTGACAACTTCGGCTTTGATAAATCCGCGCTCAAAATCCGAGTGGATTTTTCCGGCGGCCTGAGGGGCCTTGGTTCCTTTTTTGATGGTCCACGCGCGGGATTCGGTTGGACCGGCGGTCAGATAACTGATCAGGCCGAGCAGACGGTAGCTGGCTTTGATCAATTTTTCGAGGCCGGATTCGGCCAGCCCCAAATCTTCAAGAAACATTTTCTTTTCATCATCATCCAATTCGGCAATCTCCTGTTCAATCTGGGCGCAGATAACAAAAACCTCGGAACCTTCGGAAGCGGCATACTCCCGGACAGAGGCAACAAAATCATTGCCGGCGGCGTCATCGGCCAGATCATCTTCGGAAACATTGGCGGCGTAGATCACCGGCTTATATGTGAGAAGATTGAAGCTTTGTATGAGAGCCAGTTCTTCTTCATCGTCAATCTCAAGGGAGCGGGCCATTTTGCCGTCTTCCAGATGAGCGATAATACGTTTTACAAGTTCGGCTTCTTTTGCCATAGCTTTGTCGTTGCGGGCCACTTTGCTGACTTTGGCATAGCGGCGTTCCATGATCTCAATGTCGGAGAAGATCAGTTCCAGATTGATAGTTTCGATATCTCGTAGTGGATTAATACTTCCGTCCACATGAACAATATTATCATTTTCAAAACAGCGTACCACATGTACAATAGCATCGACTTCTCGGATATTAGAGAGAAACTGATTGCCGAGACCTTCGCCCTTGGAGGCACCTTTGACTAATCCGGCAATATCAACGAATTCAATGACAGCCGGAACAATTTTCGCAGAATCATAGAGCTCCGCAAGAACATCCAGCCGGTGGTCAGGCACGGAAACAATACCCACATTTGGGTCAATCGTGCAGAATGGATAGTTGGCAGATTCAGCGCCAGCCTTTGTTAATGAATTGAAGAGGGTGCTCTTACCCACATTCGGGAGACCGACAATTCCTAATTTCATGTTCATACGTCCTTTCTTATATCAAAGCGACCGTCTTTGGCCGCTTTCTTTTCATATTCTTACCCATTTTAACATATTTTGTAATAAAAAACTATACATTCGTTAATGTATTAAAAAAGAATGAATTTTTTTTGAAAAAACATAAATTGGTATTGCTATCTCAAACCAAATAATATAGAATAAAACTACAAGTGGTGGAAAGTGAAACAAAGTGGTGGAAATTGGTTTTTTTAGGAGCCAAAAGTGAGAGACAGGTGGTCGGTATGTTTATTGGTGAATATAATCATACGTTAGATGCTAAAGGCAGGCTGATCGTTCCTTCGAAGCTTAGAGAATCTCTTGGTGAAAGATTCTTTTTGACGAAGGGGCTGGATGGCTGTCTCTCCGTGTACCCTAAAGAAGAATGGGATAGTTTTACAAGTAAGATTCATGAACTCCCGATGACTAATAAGGATGCCCGTAAGTTCAGCCGGTTTTTCCTGGCCGGAGCTTCGGAATGTGAGATTGACAAGCAGGGCCGTATTTTAATTCCGGCCAACTTAAGAGAATTTGCAAAGCTTGAGAAAGAAGCTGTGTTAGTTGGTGTTTCAAATCGTATTGAGATTTGGAGCAAAGATAAATGGGAAGAGATTAACGATGTGGATGTGGACGATATGGATGATATCGCCCAGCATATGGAGGATATAGGAATCTCTCTGTAGGCGGCAGCAAAAGAAAGAGGTAGTTGAAGTGGAATTTAAGCACCAATCTGTTTTGCTGGAAGAAACAATCAATAATTTAAATATTCAGCCGGATGGGATCTATGTGGATGGGACACTTGGAGGCGGAGGACATGCCTTTCATGTGTGCAGCCGGCTCAGCGAAAAAGGACGTTTTATCGGAATTGACCAGGATGCGGCGGCCATCGAGGCGGCGGGAGAACGGTTGAGACCCTTTGGTGATAAAGTTACAATTGTGCGGAGCAATTATAGTGATATGAAGCAGGTGCTGCAGTCTCTCGGAGTTTCCGGGGTAAACGGCATCGTTTTGGACTTGGGTGTTTCCTCGTATCAGCTGGACACGGCAGAACGGGGATTCAGCTATCGGGAAAATGCGCCTCTGGATATGCGGATGGACCAGCGTCAGGAAAAAACGGCCAGGGATATCATTAACGGCTACAGCGAGATGGAATTATATCGGATCATTCGTGATTACGGTGAAGATAAATTTGCAAAAAATATTGCAAAACATATTGTCCGTGCCAGACAGGAAAAACCGGTGGAGACAACGGATGAGCTGACAGAGATTATTAGGGCAGCGATTCCCATGAAGTTCCGGGCTGTCGGCGGACATCCGGCCAAACGGACCTTTCAGGCGATCCGCATTGAATTAAATCAGGAACTGGAAGTGCTCCGGGGGCATCTGAAAGAAATGGTGGAATTATTGGATGACGGCGGGAGAATCTGCATCATTACTTTCCATTCTCTGGAGGACAGAATTGTAAAGAATATTTTTCGGAAATGTGAGAATCCGTGTGAATGTCCGCCGAGTTTTCCTGCTTGTGTCTGTGGGAAAAAATCGATGGGCAAAGTGATCACGCGGAAACCGATACTTCCGTCAGAGGAAGAGTTGGAGATCAATCCGAGGGCGAAAAGCGCAAAACTGCGTGTTTTTGAACGCAGATATCTATAATGGGGCTAAAATAATGGGACAAAATAATGGGACTAAAATGCCCTGAAATTCGGGAAAGGAGCGGTGATCATGCCGGACAACAGAAAAAGAAGACAGCAAATGCGGCAGACGAATTATTATATCGAAGGCAACACCGTTCGAAAGCTGGAGGCGGAACCGGAGAGAAAAGCCTATGAACAACGGCGGAGGACGGCCGAGGAACGCCGCCGCCGGGCTGAAAAACGCAGAAATCAGGAGATAGCGCGGAAAAATCAGGAGCGGGCGCTGAGGTTGAATTTGACTTACACGGTGTTTTTGATTTTTTCAGTGGCGGTTACAGTGGCTGCGTGTGTTTTTTATCTGAGTCTCCAAAATGAGATACTTCAGACAAGTGAAAAGGTGGCCGAGTTGAAATCGGAGCTGAGCACTATTACAAATGAAAATGTGGCTATGGAAGAACGTATTAACAGTGCGGTTGATTTGTCGGAAGTATATCAGCGGGCTGTCAATGAATTTGGTATGACAGCGATTACGGAAGGGCAGATCCATTATTATTCCAATGAGAATCAGGATTATGTCAAACAATATCGACAAATCCCATCGGATGACTGAATATGAAAGCCCTCAGCTTACTGGGGGCTTTTCCTTAGATAGATAGGTGGTGTGGCATCTTGGCAAAGCAATATCAATTTCCGGAACGGCCTATAAGAAGAAAGCGAAAAAAAAAGGAAAAGAAGTTTGGCAACAGTAATCGAAAAAAATTACTGCTCATTTTTTTGATAATTCTTTTCTTTATCTGTGTTTTGATCGGGCGTCTTTTATATATTAATTTATCGAACAGTGATACTTATGCGCGAATCGTTATGGCGCAGATGGATTATGACAGTAAAAGTATTCCTTTTAAACGGGGCGACATCCGGGACAGAAACGGAACTGTGCTGGCAACCAGTGAAAAGGTATATAATCTGGTGCTTGACCCCTATGTGGTATTGAATTCCAATGGGGATTGTGAGGAGCCGACGGCGGAAGCGATTGAGGATTATTTTGGCATTGATGAATCGAAGGTGTACGAGGTGCTGGATGACAGTCCGGACAGCCGTTATGTGGTGCTGGCGAAAAAACTGGATTATGATACAGTGAAAGCCTATCAGGATTTTATGAATTCAGAGGATGAGAAGGATCAGGAGGAGAGCGCCTATATCAAGGGTATATGGTTTGAGGAGGAATATCTACGACAGTATCCTTATGATTCACTGGCAGCATCCTTAATTGGTTTTACAATCGGCGGTAATCAGGGAACCTGGGGACTGGAGGGCTATTATAATGATATGCTCAATGGAACCAACGGGAGAGAATACGGATATCTGTCGGAAGATTCGGATTTCGAGCGGACGACGGTGGCTGCGGTCAATGGATATAATTTAGTGTCTACCATTGATCTGAATATTCAGCGGATCGTAGAGAAATATGTAACTCAGCTTGCCCAGGAGCGGGGAAGTAAGCATACAGGTGTTATTGTGGCGGACCCGAATAACGGGGAGATTCTGGCGATGGCGGATTATCCGACATTTAACCCGAATTCGCCGAGAGATTTGACAGCTTATTACACCGAAGAGGAGATAAAAGACTTCAGCGATACGGAAGAGACAGAGATATTATATGACGTGTGGCGTAATTTCTGTGTCAGTGATACGTTTGAAGCAGGGTCGACTATAAAGCCGCTGACGATCGGAGCGGCGTTGGATGAGAGCAAGGTGTCTGTCAGTGACAGTTTTAACTGCGATGGCGGTGAGGACCTTTTTGACGGCGTGGGTATGCAGCATATCCAGTGCCATAACGTATATGGGCATGGAACAACAACATTGCAGGAGGCGATCATGTGGTCCTGCAACGATGCCCTGATGCAGATCGGAAGCCGTATCGGATCGGAGGATATGGTTAAATACCATCGGTTGTACGGCTTTGGGCAGGTCACCGGAATTGACCTTCCGGGAGAGGCCAGCGCGGAGAATCTGGTTTTTGATGAATCGACAATGGGAAGTTTTGAGTTGGCGACCAGTGCTTTTGGGCAGGGCTTTAACCTGACAATGGTTCAAATGGTTGCGGCCTTTTCTTCAATCCTCAACGGCGGTCATTATTACCAGCCCCATGTTGTCCGTGAGATCACAACGGAAAACGGGCAGGTTGTAAAATCTTTTGAAAAAGTGCTTGTGCGAAACACTCTTTCCGAGGAAACCTGTGATTGGCTGAAAGAAGCCATGCACCAGACAGTTGCGGATGACGGTCCGAATACGACAGGTACGGCGGCCAGAGTCGACGGTTATACGATTGGCGGTAAAACAGGTACGGCGGAGAAAGTTCCGCGTGGCAGTGGAAAATATGTTGTATCCTTTATCGGATTTGCCCCGGTGGAAAATCCGAGAGTTGTTGTATATGTTGTCATTGATGAGCTTGAGGATAATCAGGAGGACAGTGGAGCGCCGACAAAAATGGCCGGCGATATTCTGCGGGAGATTCTTCCTTACCTTCAGGTATTTCCTGAAAACGGCGAGGCGGCCGCGGGAAACGGCGGCGATGCCGGCAATTATCAGTGGGGCGCTGTTCAGGAGACAAATGCGGACGATACGCCGGAAGACAGTGAGGATACGGAGGGCGGACAGGCTGGAGAAGGCAGCAGTTCAACCTCAGATTTGGAGAGCTTTGTGAGCCAGTGGGTTGATGAAGACGGTGATGGCTATGATGATATTACCGGAGAATACTACTGGGATGATCTGGCGGAATATATGGAACAAAATGGTATAAATACAGAGTAATATTAATATAGTATACCAAATGTCTGTGGGAAGGTTTCATTGTTCATGGAGACGACAAAAAACTATCAACGCAGGAAGACTTTGGTCGTCTTGCTGATGCTGATATTTTTGCTGGCAGTGCTTCTTGCCCGGATGTGGTACATTATGGTCAATCGTTCCCAATATTATAAAGAGCGGGCAGATGATCTGCATGAAAGGGAACGGGTGATTAAAGCGGAGCGGGGCATTATCTATGACAGAAACGGCGTAGCCCTGGCAACAAACCAGTCGGTGTGCACAATTTCTGTCATACATAATCAGATAACCGATCCGGAGCAGGTGATTCAGGTGTTGTCCGAAACCCTGGAGCTGGATGAGGAGAAAGTCCGCAAGCGGGTGGAAAAAGTTTCTTCTATCGAAAAAATCCGTTCAAATGTGCCAAAAGAAACCGGAGATTTAATTCGAAGCTATAAGCTGGACGGCGTTATGGTGGATGAGGATTATTCCAGATACTATCCATTTGATGCTCTGGCGGCGAAAACCATCGGATTTACCGGTGGGGATAATCAGGGAATCATTGGCTTGGAAGTCATGTACGATGATTATCTGCAGGGCGATGAGGGACGTATTCTGACAGTGACAGATGTCCGCGGGATCGAAGTGGAGAACAGCGCTGAGACCAGAGTAGAGCCGGTCATGGGCGAAAGCCTTCATCTGAGTCTGGATTATAATATTCAATCCTATGTGACTCAGGTGGCTGAGAAAGTGATGAAACAGAAACAGGCAAAAAGTGTTTCGGTTATTCTTATGAATCCCCAGAATGGGGAAATTTATGCGATGGTAAATGTGCCGGAATTCAATCTGAATGAGCCGTTTACCTTAATTGAGTCGATCGCGGGGGATGAATCCGCAAATACTCAGGATCTGCTGAATCAGATGTGGCGCAACGGCTGCATTAATGATACATATGAACCCGGTTCCACATTTAAAATCATCACAGCCACATCGGCTTTGGAAAAAAATGTGGTGACCCTGAATGATACATTTTCGTGTCCCGGATTCCGGGTGGTGGCAGACCGGAAAATACGGTGCCATAAAACAGGCGGGCATGGAAGCGAGACCTTTACCGAGGGATTTATGAATTCCTGCAATCCGGTATTTATGGATGTGGGAGCCCGGGTGGGGATCGAGGGCCTGTATGAATATTTTGAAAAACTGGGCCTGTTTGAAAAAACGGGGGTGGATCTTCCGGGTGAAGCCACCTCGATCATGCATAAGATAGAAAATGTGGGCGCCGTGGAATTGGCAACCATATCCTTCGGACAGTCCTTTCAGATCACGCCTCTGCAGCTTTTGAGGGCTGTGAGCGCCGTGATCAACGGAGGAAACCTGGTGACGCCCCATTTCGGAATGTATACGACGGATTCCGAGGGAAACACACAGAATGTTTTCGACTATCCGGTCAAAAGCGGAGCTATCAGTGAAGAAACTTCAGAAACGATGAAGGAATTACTCGGTTTGGTCGTATCTGAAGGAACCGGGAAAAACGGCCAGGTGACCGGTTATGAAGTGGGCGGGAAAACAGCGACCTCCCAAAAACTGCCGAGGGGTTCGGGGAAGTATATTGCCTCTTTTATCGGCTTTTCTCCGGTGGAAAATCCGGAGATCATCGGTATTATTTTAATTGACGAGCCGGTGGGAACCTATTACGGAGGAACAATTGCGGCGCCGGTGATGAGTGAGATTTATGAAATGGTGCTGCCTTATCTGTTTCCAGAGGATAAACAGGAAGAAACGCAGGAGGAAACAGGGGATGATTTGTCCTGAAATACTTTACAAGGCAAAGGTAAGGTATTATAATTTTTAATTTGGACAGAATACGAAAGAATTCAACGAGAGGTGTAATTATGAAATATACAATTGTGTTACCAGCAATTATTGCTTTTGCCATCAGCGCACTGTTGTGCCCGGTGGTCATTCCTTTTCTTCACAAATTAAAATTCGGACAGTTTATCCGGGATGAAGGGCCGAAAGCCCATCAGAAAAAATCCGGAACTCCCACGATGGGCGGTGTGATCTTTATTATCAGTGTGATCATCACATCACTGTTCTATATGAAAGCTTATCCGGCGATCATCCCTGTGGCTTTCTCTACCCTGGGATTTGGGATCATTGGATTTATGGATGATTATATTAAAGTTGTTAAGAAAAGAAATCTCGGACTGACGCCTTTGCAGAAGATGGCGGGACAGTTTGTTGTCACGGGTGTATTTATTTATTATTTAATGAATTTTACGGATGCGGGTACGGGCATTCTTATTCCCTTTACCGGCGGATTTACAAACGGATCATATATCCATTTGCCGTGGTGGCTGTTTATTATTTTTATGTTTATCGTATTTTTGGGAACGGTCAATGGAACGAATTTTACGGATGGATTGGATGGACTGCTTTCCAGTGTCACCGTATTGGTTGCAGTGTTTTTGACAGTGGTTGCTGCGGGAACAGGCAGCGGTTTGTCACCGGTGACTGCGGCGGTTGCAGGCAGCCTTCTGGGATTTTTATTATTTAATGTTTATCCGGCGAGAGTCTTCATGGGAGATACGGGGTCTTTGGCGTTGGGCGGCTTTGTGGCCGCAACGGCCAGTATGATGAATATGCAGTTGTTTATCGTCATTTTTGGCTTGATCTATCTGATTGAAGTTATCTCTGTGATGATTCAGGTTGTCTATTTTAAAAAGACAGGCGGCAAACGCTTCTTTAAGATGGCGCCGATTCATCACCATTTCGAATTGAGCGGATGGCCGGAAACAAAGGTTGTTGCTGTTTTTTCGATTGTGACGGCCATTTTATGTCTGATTGGATTTTTAGCGCTTTAATTTAAAAAATCGGGATAAACGGGAGGGAAATACATATGGATTTAAAAAATAAGACGGTACTTGTTGCAGGTACGGGGATCAGCGGAATGGGAGCAGTCGGGCTGCTCATGAAGACGGATGCCCGGGTGATTCTTTATGATGGAAATATAAAATTGACCGTGGAGGAAATTCAGGAAAAGCTTCCTGAAAAAAAGGATATAAAAATCATTATCGGAGAATTGGGCGACGATATTATCTCCACTTTGGATATTGCCGTTTTAAGTCCGGGAGTCCCGACAGATGTGGATTTTGTAAATCGTATGCGCAATGCGGGCGTTTTGATCTGGGGTGAGCTTGAACTGGCGGATCAGTTTGCGAGAGGGACCGTGCTGGCGATCACGGGGACAAACGGCAAGACGACCACAACAACATTGGTGGGAGAGATATTAAAAAATTACTACAGTGAAGTTCATGTTGTCGGAAATATAGGAACTTCCTATGCAGGTGTGGCGATGGATACAACAGAAAACGGCTATGTGGTGGCGGAGACATCCAGTTTCCAGCTGGAGACGGTGGATGAATTTCATCCGAGAGTCAGCGCTATTTTAAATTTGACGCCGGATCATCTGAACCGTCATCATACGATGGAGGGCTATGTCAGTGCGAAGAAAAATGTCATGAAAAATCAGACGGCGGAAGATTTTGTGATTCTCAATTATGATGATCCGCTGACACGGGCGATCGGGGAATCGGCAGTGCCGCAGGTGATTTATTTTTCCAGTACACAGGTTTTGGAAGATGGCTATTATTTTCATGATAAGAAAATTTACTATGCAAAGGACGGCGAATTGGAGGTCATCTGCAGTGCCAGCGGCTTGAAGATCCTCGGCCTTCATAACATGGAAAACATCATGGCTGCCGTGGCTATGGCCCGCTGTGTCGGTGTGCCGATAGAAAAGATCCGGGAGACAATTACAACATTTATGGGCGTTGAGCACAGAATTGAGTATGTGACAGAGAAGAAAGGCGTTTCCTATTATAATGATTCGAAGGGAACAAATCCGGATGCGGCTATCAAAGCGATTCAGGCGATGGTGCGCCCGACGCTGTTGATCGGCGGAGGCTATGATAAGCAGAGCGCTTATGATGAATGGATCGATGCTTTTGACGGTAAAGTACGTTATCTTGTACTTCTCGGGGAAACGGCAAACAAAATTGCCGAATGTGCCCGCCGTCATGGATTTGAAAATATTATTATGACGGAAAGTCTGGAAGAGGCGGTTAAAGTCTGTTCCCGGAAGGCTGAGAGCGGGGATGCGGTTCTTCTCTCGCCGGCCTGCGCAAGTTGGGATATGTTTAAGAGTTATGAAGAGAGGGGACGGATGTTTAAAGAGTTCGTCCATAAACTGGCAGATTGAAGCTTAAAAAGTAGAGGTGATGAACATGGCGCGGGAAGCAGCAGCAATTGAAAAAAAAGAGCAAACCCGGGTGAAGACAGAAAAATATTTTGACTATAGCCTGTTGTTCATCGTTATCTTTCTGGTTTGCTTTGGACTTGTAATGATTTATAGTACCAGCGCATATAATTCGCAGATCGTCAATAACGGAGATTCCTTTTTTTATCTGAAACGGCAGTGCCTGTTTGCTGTCGGAGGCATGGCGGGGATGACAGTGATCAGCCGGATTCCCTATCATTTCTGGAAACGGTTTACATTTATGGCCTATATCGTGATGAATGTACTCCTGGGCATTGTTCTTATTTATGGGGCGGCCAGCCATGGGCAGCGGCGGTGGATCGAGATCGGTCCATTACGGTTTCAGCCCTCGGAGATTGCCAAAGCCGTATTAATTATCTTTCTGGCCCATGTGGCGAGCCAGGGAGTGAAACAGCTGAAAAACTGGCGCGGCGTTGTCAAATGCTTTGCGTTGGTCCTGCCGATGGTTCTTCTTGTTACGGTGTCAAACCTGAGCACGGGAATTATTATGTTGGGAATTGCTTTTATCATTATTTTTGTTGCAAGCAATCAATATAAAATATTTTTCGGCGTTGTCGGCGCCGGGGTTGGCGTTATGCTTGTATTTTTGCGGGTGGCGGCCTATCGGCTGGACAGAATTGAGGCCTGGCTGCATGTGGAGACTTCGGATAATGCCTATCAGACCCGCCAGGCTCTTTATGCCATTGGTTCCGGCGGCGTTTTTGGAAAAGGGCTCGGACGAAGTATTCAGAAATTGTCCTATGTTCCGGAGGCCCATAATGATATGATCTTCTCGATTATCTGCGAAGAATTAGGATTGTTTGGCGCTGTTGCCATTATTTTGTTATTTATCTTATTACTCTGGCGGTGTATGATTATTGCAAATAATGCGTCGGATTTATATGGCGCTCTCATTGTTGTCGGCGTTATGGCCCAGATCGGCCTGCAGGTGATCATCAACATCGGCGTTGTGACCAATACATTGCCGAATACGGGGATCCCTTTGCCTTTTATCAGTTACGGCGGCACATCGGTCACTTTTCTCCTGTGTGAGATCGGATTGGTTCTAAGCGTATCGCGGGGGATTCGATTTCAGCGATAACAGGAACATTTGAAATATTTCCGCATAGAATATGTTATAGTCTATGTTCGGAGGTAATTGCTGTGTCATCCTATCTCATATCCGGCGGTCGGCCGTTGAACGGTCAGCTTCATGTGCACGGTTCAAAAAATGCCGCACTGCCGATTATTGCGGCATCACTTTTATACCAGGGTGTGACAGTTATCCGGGGATGCCCGGATATTCTGGATGTAAGATACATGATAAAAATTCTTCGAAGTATCGGCTGCGGGGTCGTTTATCAGGACGACATGCTTCAGATTGATGCGTCGGAGATATGTTTGGAGAATATTTCCCGGGAATGTATCGGAAAGATGCGTTCTTCAATCCTGCTTCTGGGAGCGGCATTGGGACGATGCCGTCATATGACATTGGATTATCCCGGTGGCTGTACGATCGGGGCGCGGCCGGTGGATATCCATCTGAAAGCGCTGGAGCAGATGGGAGTACATATTGAAGAGGTGGATGGGGCCATTCGCTGTGAAACCGAAGGACTTTCGGGAGCACGGATCGTGCTTCCTTATCCGAGTGTGGGTGCCACAGAGAATCTGATGATGGCCGGCGCTATGGCGGAGGGGATCACATGGATACAGAATGCGGCGAAGGAGCCGGAGGTATCCGATCTGGCCGGATTCCTTTCGGCGATGGGTGTGAGCATTTATGGGGCCGGTACAGACAGAATCGGTATCCTGGGAAAATGTTCATTGCACCATACAGAGTACAGGGTCATGAGTGACCGGATTGTTGCCGGGACATATTTACTGGCTGTTGCCGGGACCGGCGGTGAAATAGAACTTTTAAATGTGGCAGAACAGCATATGCACTGCCTGCTGCACTTGTGTGAAGCTATGGGCTGTGAGGTTCGGATGACGGAAAAGGGAGTCCGCCTGAAATCGGTCCGAAGGCTTTTTGCGGTTGAGGATATTCATACCCAGCCATTTCCGGGGTTTCCTACGGATATGCAGTCTCAGCTGATGGCGGTACTTGCCACGGCGCGGGGCGAAAGTGTTATTTACGAGCATATTTTTGAAAATCGTTTTCGAACGGCCGGGGAACTTCAGAAGATGGGGGCGGATATACAAATAAAAAATAACAGAGCTGTAATTCGCGGCGTCAGGAAATTGAAGGGCTGCCATGTATCTGCGAGAGACCTGCGTGGCGGAGCGGCGCTTGTGATTGCGGGTCTGATGGCAGAGGGTGATACTATCGTCGAAAACTCCATCTTTGTAGAGCGTGGTTATCAGGATATATGCAAAGATTTGACACAGCTTGGCGCAGAAATAAGACATAGCAGGGATGCCCGTGAGGGTTGAGTTTATTGGAAAATAGGTGGATATACCGTGGATAAGAATTATTATCAGGATGAAGAGTTTGAGGAATTTGAAACATTAGAAGATTTAGAGCAGGAATTTGAAGAATATGAAGAAGAAGATGAAGATGGGGAAGCCGTCTGGGATGAAGAGGACAGCAGGCCTGTTCAAAAAAGTCATCGGGGACTGAAAATTATTGCCGGTATATTGGTAGTTCTGGCGGTGACAGTGGGCGTGGTGATTTATGGCTTTCGACTGGATGAAGTCCGGGTCATTGGCAATAAGAATTACACCGCCGATGAAATAAAGACACTTATCGGCTTTCCTGAAGATGCTCCGAACACATTGATCTGTTATCTGAGATATTTTCGATATAGAGTGGAGGATGTTCCTTTTATAGAGGACATTCAGGTGAAAATGGAAAACCGGAATATGATTTGTATTGAAGTCGGTGAGACAGGAATACTTGGATGTCTGAAAGAAGGGAAAACCTACTTTTATTTTGATGATAACGGTGTGATTCAGGAGTCGCTGTCCGAAAAACGGGATACGGTGCCTTTGATCACCGGCGTTGAAGCCGAAAACATGGAAATCGGCCAGGACGTATCTATAGAAAACAGGACGGCCTATAAAGGTATGATGGAATTGTGTCGATTGCTTGCGGATTACGAAATTGTCCCGGAAGAGATAGCGATTGGAGAAGATGGATACTTTACAATCTATATAAATGAGGGTATTCGGGTAGGCATGGGCGCACCGGTTCTGCTGGAAGGAAAAATCGCAGAATTGGCGAATTTACTGCCGGAACTCCTCAATATGCAGGAAACGGAGCAAATTCGTGGAATATTACATCTGGAGAACTATGATTCGACAAAAAATTCTATCATTTTTACAAAAGAAAATTAAAAGAAACGGTTGATTATTTTTACGAAAAACTATATTATATAATATGATAGTGCAAATTGAGAAAAAAAGATATTAATATTAAAAGGAGGAACTACCTTGCTTGAGATAAAAACAAATGAAATGGATGCAGCAGCTAAAATACTTGTTATCGGTGTTGGCGGCGCCGGAAACAATGCAGTAAACCGTATGATTGAAGAAAATATTGTCGGTGTGGAATTCATTGGCGTAAATACAGATAGACAGGCTTTACAGTTGTGTAAAGCAAATCAGCTTGTTCAGATTGGTGAAAAGCTGACAAAAGGACTTGGTGCCGGAGCAAAACCAGAAGTTGGGGCAAAGGCCGCAGAAGAAAGTGTTGATGAACTGACAGAATTGATCAAAGGTGCAGACATGGTATTTGTTACCTGCGGTATGGGAGGCGGCACAGGTACAGGCGCAGCTCCGGTTGTCGCGGGAATTGCAAAAAGTCTCGGATGTCTGACAGTTGGCGTTGTAACGAAACCTTTCCGTTTTGAAGCAAAACAGAGAATGGTCAATGCCAATATGGGTATCGAAAATCTGAAAGAAAATGTAGATACATTGATCATCATTCCAAATGATAAATTACTTGAGATCGTAGATCGCCGTACATCCATGCCGGAAGCTTTGAAGAAAGCTGACGAAGTATTGCAGCAGGGTGTTCAGGGTATCACGGATCTGATCAATGTTCCTGGTTTGATCAACCTTGACTTTGCTGATATTCAGACAGTTATGAAGGATAAGGGTATCGCCCATATCGGTATCGGCGAAGGCCATGGTGATGACAAGGCTTTGGATGCCGTTAAGCAGGCAACAACCAGCCCATTGCTGGAAACAACGATTGAGGGCGCTACAGATATCGTCATCAACATTTCCGGTGATATCGGCCTTATTGAAGCGAATGAAGCAGCAATGTATGTTGAAGAGCTTGCCGGTGAATCCGCAAACATCATCTTCGGTGCGATGTATGATGAAAGCACACCGGATACATGTTCCATCACGGTTATTGCAACAGGGCTTGAGGCGCAGGAAAGTGCCGGACAGACATCTACTTTCATGAAGAAAGCCAATGAACGTCCAGCATTTAACAGCGGCGCATCTTCCTTCAAGACAGCGGCTCCGACTCCGAGAACACCGATAACGAAGAGTGAAGCTACCGTTGGAACAAGCACTATCCAGATTCCGAGCTTCTTACAGAAGAAATAATATTCAGGGAAAAACCTTCCAAAATTCAGAGATGATTTTGGAAGGTTTTTTTGCGTGATAAGCTCGGAGGGCGGCTGCCGTGCTTGCACGGGCAGACACCCTCCGGACAACGGACAGCTATCGCTGTGAGCTGACCGCGATATCGCGGCGGATAGGGAAGGGAACCTTCCCCTATCCGGTTATCATGTAAAATTAAAATATTTATCGAAAATTGCGGTATTTTTGAAGTGATAAAATAAAAGAAATATGTCATAGTGTTAATAGGACTATGAAAAAAATATTATTTTTGGTATAATTAAGAGGTAATCATTTGAATACTATAGAACAAGGCTGTATTGATATTTGGATAGATGGAATAGTTTCATGTTTGAGGGATACTGAGACAGGAGAAGAAAAGGATACTGTTGTTTTCAAAATAGAAAGCCGAAAATGTTTAAAAAAATTTCAGAAGGTAAATGGATGGCATATTAATTGGGATAAAATACCTGAAACTGTCGAGGTATATGCGTTGGCATTAAAGGGCAGCGATGAGATACAGGGACTGGTAGGTATCCGAAATGATAAAAGTTCTAACGCAGCTTATATGCACTGGGCCTGTGCCGCACCGCAAAATAATAGTTATGAGTATGGGAAGAAAAAATATACAGGTGTTGGCGGGCATCTTTTTGCCATTGCGGCAGATAAATCGAAACAATGGGGATATGAAGGAGCTGTTCATGGATTTGCTGCAAATAAAGAATTGTTGTCCCATTACATAGAAGTATTTCATGCAGAATATTTGGGGATGCTGCATCAATATCAGTTTTTTATTGATGAGATTCAGGCTAAAGCTTTATTGGAGGTGTATCATTATGAGTGGAATGAAACCTAGATTCATAGATGGAAAGGTCAGACAAAAAAGATATTATGAAACACCAGATCCGTATGAAAATGCGCCGTCTTGTCACGTTAATTTATTGGAACTTTCTCGTTATGCAAGGCGAAAGGGGAAAAAGCTGGTTGAGCTGACAGCGGATGAAATAAAAAAATTTAAAATATAGTTACAGAATTGTATAAAGAACATGAAGAGTTATTTGGGAAAATAAGTTGGTTTTTCTCAAATAACTTTTTTAATATCATGTTTTGTAGAAAACGGTGGAAACATTTTATGGAAACAGGACAACCGTTTGACAAAATATTTTCCGGTTTTGAGTTATAATAATCTCAATCATTTTCAGGAGGTGATTTGGACCCGTTATCAACCGCTTGTCAAATAGAATAAGGTTTTCTTTCTCACATTCTCATCCGATAAAATCTGTTCACCAGCAGATTCTTTTATGCGGGTGCTTCTTTCTCATTGGAAGTTTGTGCCCAATCATTTTCTACCACACCCATTTTACAGAAGAATATGGATTAAAAAAATGCAGCGGAAATCTACAGATACATCTGAATGGATGTACCGTGATGATCAAAGCGCTTTTGGATACGGGAAATTGTTTGTATGAGCCTTTGACCGGGAAACCGGTCTGTCTGGTGGAATATGAGCATTTAAAAACCTGCCTGAAAAACGGAAAAAGTATTCCGGGAATTCGGGCAATTCCATATCATTCCATCGGAAAGAAGGATGGAGTGTTGTTTGGTATTACGGCAGATAAGCTGATTTTTCAAAATCAGGGACGAAAATATGAGCAGAGTGGGTGTATTATTGGCATTTATCCCGGAAAAATCAGTAAAAGTGGGGAATATAGTGCCATTGTGCATCCGGATATTCTGAAAAAGTAATGTGTGCGGAAGGAGCAGATTATGATATGTAGTGCAGCATTACCGGGAAAATTCCGATACGCAGCGCGTCGGAATCCTCAGAAAGTGATTCGTCAGAGCGGTGGTGATATTTTATATATCGGAGGCGCAGACGTATTGCCGGTGCCGTTGGAAAATGAAGCTGAAGCTGAAGCGATAGGGATGCTTGGAACAGAGAGGGAAAAGGATGGCCGGGCGGTATTGATCGAACATAACCTGAGACTGGTTGTTTATATTGCGAGAAAATTTGACAATACCGGTATTGGCGTGGAAGATTTGATATCTATAGGGACGATCGGACTGATAAAAGCAATTAATTCCTTTAATCCTGAGAAAAATATTAAGCTGGCGACTTATGCGTCGCGCTGTATTGAAAATGAAATATTAATGTATTTGCGGAGAAATAATAAGACCCGGATGGAGGTATCGATCGACGAGCCTTTGAATGTGGATTGGGACGGAAATGAATTGCTGCTGTCGGACATTCTTGGGACGGAAGAAGATGTTATTTACAAAGGAATTGAGGGGGAAGTGGACCGGATGCTTTTAAACAAAGCGATTGACAAACTTTCGCCGAGAGAGCAGACGATCATTAAGCTGCGTTTTGGATTGAATACGAAGGACGGATATGAGCGGACACAGAAGGAGGTGGCGGATCTGCTTGGCATTTCCCAATCCTATATATCCCGTTTGGAGAAGAAAATTATGAACCGTTTGAAAAAAGAAATCAGCCGAATGAGTTGATTGCTCTTTTTTGTCAAGCCCCAATAATTTTTTTATTTTTGGGAAAACCGTATAATAAAAAATCATAATGTGAAAAATCTTTACTGTACTTAGATTGACAAGCAAGTGTGGTAAGGAGGATTCTTATTATGGCTCAGGGTAAGGTTGAAATATGCGGTGTTAATACGTCAAAGCTTCCTCTCCTTAAAGAAGAGGAGAAGGAAGCTTTGTTCCTGCGTATTAAAGCGGGAGATATGGAGGCAAAGGAAGAATACATCAAGGGAAATCTCCGACTGGTACTCAGTGTTATTAAACGCTTTTCAAACAGTAATGAAAATCCGGATGATTTGTTTCAGGTCGGCTGCATTGGACTGATGAAAGCGATCGATAACTTTGATTTAAGTCAGGGCGTAAAATTTTCAACCTATGCCGTACCAATGATTATCGGCGAGATCCGCCGCTATCTTCGGGATAATAACAGCATCCGGGTGAGTCGTTCGCTTAGGGATACGGCCTATAAAGCAATCTATGCCCGGGAGGCATTTATAAAAAAGAATAATCGGGAACCTTCGGTAATGGAAGTGGCCGGCGAAATCGGCATCAGCAAAGAGGATATTGTTTTTGCAATGGATGCGATTCAGAGCCCCGTATCCTTATATGAACCGGTATATACGGAGGGTGGGGATAAGCTGTGCATTATGGATCAGGTTCGGGATCCGAAAAATACAGAGGCAGCCTGGGTTGAAAACATTGCTCTGCAGGAGGCTATTCATAAACTTGGGGACAGAGAACGGAAGATTATAGAAATGCGTTTCTATCAGGGAAAAACCCAGATGGAGGTGGCTTCGGAACTCTCCATATCACAGGCTCAGATATCGAGAATTGAAAAAAATGCATTGAAAAGCATGAGAAATTATCTTCAGCAATAGCTGGTTGTTTCGTGATGAAAAAACGCTTTGTTGTTGACTTCGCTAAAAGAAAGGGTATAATAAAACGTGAATGATTTGAAATATACTGGTGAAAAATTGGAGGAAATAAGAAATAATGTTTGAAGTTTTTGAAAAAACAGAATCTCAAGTACGTTCATATTGCAGAAAATACCCTGTCGAATTTAATAAAGCGAAAAATGCAGAGCTTTTTAGCGTAGAGGGCGAGAGATATATTGATTTTCTTGCTGTGGCCGGTTCGATGAATTATGGCCATAACAATCCGGAAATCAAGGCAAAAATTATGGAATATTTGGGTGAAGATAATATTATCAATGCTCTTGACATGTATACAGCCGCTAAAGAAGAATTCCTTCAGACGTTTGAGGAAAAGATTCTCAGGCCGAGAAATTTGAATTATAAAGTGATGTGCTGCGGACCAACGGGAACAAATGCCAATGAAGCAGCCCTCAAACTGGCCAGAAAGAATACGGGCCGCACGAATGTCATTGCTTTTTCAGGCGCATTCCATGGAATGACCCTGGGAAGTCTGGCGATGACGACGGATAAAACAAGCCGGGAAGGCGCCAGCCTGCCTCTGACAAATGTGACATTTGCGCCATATGACGGCACACTGGATTCAATCGCCTATTTAAGATGGATACTTGAAGATGACCATTCAGGTATCGAAAAACCGGCGGCAATTTTCCTTGAGACGCTTCAGGCAGAGGGCGGCATTAACGTGGCAAGTATCGAATGGTTGAAGGAAATCCGTGAGATTTGTACAGAAAAAGGTATTCTTATGGTTTGCGATGATATTCAGGTCGGCATCGGCCGTACCGGTACATTCTTCTCCTTTGAACGGGCGGGAATTCAGCCGGATATGGTTGTCCTTTCCAAATCCATCAGCGGGTTTGGCATGCCGATGGCTTTGCTGCTGATCCGTCCGGATCTGGATATTTTCCGTCCGGCTGAGCATAACGGAACTTTCCGGGGAAATCAGTTATCCTTTATTGGCGGTACGGCAGGAATCAATTATTTTGTTGAACATCATCTTGATGAAGAGGTTCGCAGAAAAGAAGCTATTGTGGAGAAATTTATACAGGAAGAGATTATGCCTTTGGATTCCCGGCTTTCCTATCGGGGTATGGGACTTATGTGGGGAATTGATTTCGGAGCAGTGAATCCGGCTTTGGCACTGGAAGCTGTTCACGAAGCCTTTGACCGTCATTTGATCTGCGAAGTTGCCGGCCGTAAAGACGGCGTGCTGAAATTGATGCCGCCATTGACCATTGAAGATGAGGTTTTAAAAGAAGGTTTGGCGATTGTCAAAGAGGCTGTTGTTGCTGTTTTGAAATAATGAATCATTTGAAAAGAAATGCCGGACCGGGAGTTAATCCCGGGTCCAGCGTTTTTTTTCATCCGTATATTTTGTGTTTAGCCAGTCGACACATTGGGAAAGACCTTCCGGCGTGAATTCAAAGGTTTCACGGGTCTTTTCGGATTCTTCGGTTTTATCATAGCAGAAGGGCTGAGGCCATATGCAGACGCCGAGAACCGTCTTCTTTTCATCGGAATTTTCGGAGATGGGAATCTCCGTTTTTTCTATCCGATATCTCATGCCCTGCCAGCTGCCGGTGAAGGGCTCTTTTTTTAAGAAAGAAATAGGCATGACATCTTTATAGTCGATCATAATTTCACCTCATTTTCAAAGCCAAGCGATTTGACGGTTTCATAGGGAATTTCGCCGCCAAATAAGTCGAGGGCGCTGCCGATCGTCACATTGATCCGATTCCGGCCAAGGGTTTTTAAAAGGCGAAGATCCTCAAAAGAACCGACTCCGCCGGCGTAGGTCACCGGCCGGGCTGTGAAACGGCCGAGAAGTTCAGCCAAAGGTTTTTCAATGCCGGAAGCCTTGCCTTCCACATCCACCGCATGGATTAAAAACTCATCACAATAAGGAGACAGCATTTCCAGAGTTTCCAGATTCATTTTGACGGATGTAAATTTCTGCCACCGGTCAGTGACAATATAATAGTCCGAATCCCTTTTGCGGCAGCTTAGATCTAGAACCAGATGTTCGCTTCCGACAAGGTCAGACAGGGCTTTTAACCGGTCAAAATGAATTTTTCCGTCTTTAAATACATAGGAAGTGACGATCACATGGGAAGCGCCTGCATCCAGAAAACGCCGGGCATTTCCCGGATGAATGCCGCCGCCGATCTGCAGTCCGCCGGGATAGGCTTCAAGGGCGGCAAGAGCCTGCACCACATCGGCGGCGTAGTATTCGGAAGACTCCGGATTTAAAAGGATGATATGACCGCCGGTGATCCCATCACTTTGATATTTTCGGGCATACCAGGCTGCATCCCGGGCTGAAACAAAATTTTCTTCGGCCTGATTGCCGGAATCTTTTAAGCTTCCGCCGACGATTTGTTTTACTTTACCGTTATGTATATCGATACATGGTCTGAATTGCATTTTTATACACCTCACTGGAATTCTGAGAAAAATTATAGTATAATTTACTCCGTATTGCAAGGAAAAGGAAAATAAGGAGTGAATTTCAGATGGCAAAGAAGAAAAATGCCGATGTTAATAAAACCAATGCCATGCGGCTTTTAGAGCAGGCGGGCATTTCTTTTCGTATAGAGACCTATGAATTTGATGAGGAACACTTGAGTGGAGAGCATGTGGCTTCGCAGGTCAGCCTTCCGGCTGATCAGATTTTTAAAACCCTTGTCGTTCGCGGGGATAAACAGGGAATTATGGTTTTCTGTATTCCGGTGACTATGGAACTGGATTTGAAAAAGGCGGCAAAGGCAGCGGGAGATAAAAAAATAGAAATGACCCATGTAAAAGAACTCCTTGGGTTGACCGGCTATATACGCGGCGGCTGTTCTCCTGTCGGCATGAAGAAAAAATATCCGACATGGATTGATGAGACAGCCATGCTCTATGATGAGATCGCTGTGAGCGCCGGGGTTCGCGGAGCGCAGATCATTATAAATCCGGAGGAATTAAAAACATTTACTGAAGCTGTTTATGCCGATGTCACCCAATAGAATAATGTGCATAACATAGAATAAGAAGTATTTTATGAGGTGGGGCATGCGTATCTGTGAACTTCGCCAGAAGGAAGTTATCAATGTGCGGGATTGCCAGCGCATCGGATTTGTGGTAGACGTGGAATTTGACTGCAATACGGGCAGCATCTGCCAGTTGATCATTCCCGGACAGGGAAAATGGTGCGGCCTTCTCGGGCGGGATACGGAATATATTATTGGCTGGAAATGCGTCCGGCAGATTGGTGCGGATATCATTTTGGTGGACGTTTGCATGGAAGAGATTATGCGCCGCTGCGAGGGATAAAAAACTCAAAATAAAGGTGATCAAAAATAATATTTTAAATGGCTTTTTGTCGGACTTTTACAACAGAAAATCTTTTGTAATACGTGTCAGCTTTCGGGATTTGGTGAAATAACTTTTAAAAATATCTATCCGCCGTATATTGCATGAACGCGGCTGTTCTGGCGAAAATTTTAGAAACGTTTCAGAATATTTAATGAAAAAAATCAATCCGTCTTTTTCGGGAAAAAGGCCATTTAAAGGGCATTTTTTTGTTGACCGCCTTTATTTCCTCGATTATAATGAATTTATCGAGGAGGGTAAAAAGATGAAGTGTCCATTTTGCGGAGAGGCAGATTCAAAAGTTATTGATTCCCGTCCGGCAGAGGATGGAAGTTCCATCCGTCGGCGCAGACAATGCAATGCCTGCCAGAAGAGGTTTACGACCTATGAAAAAGTTGAAACAATTCCTTTAATTGTCATTAAAAAGGATAATAACCGGGAGCCTTATGACAGGCAGAAGATTGCTTCGGGAATCATCCGTTCCTGCCATAAACGGCCGATTTCGGCGGATCAGATCAATAAGTTGGTGGATGAGATTGAAACGGAGATCTTCAATCGGGAAGAGCGGGAGATTCCAGCTCAGGATATCGGTGAGATTGTTATGAATCGTCTGAAAGATCTGGATGCGGTGGCTTATGTTCGTTTTGCTTCGGTGTACCGCGAATTTAAAGACGTGAACACCTTTATGGATGAGATCAAGAAAATATTGAAATAAAGTGATGTAGGGCGGCGCAGTTTTTCAACTGCGCCGTTGTTTATGATTTTATTTATTTTTTGAATCAATAATAATGGTTACCGGCCCGTCATTCACCAGTTCGACGGCCATGTCTGCGCCGAATTCTCCTTCGGCGACTGTAAATCCAAGATTGCGGAAAGCCCGGATAAAATCCAGATAAAAGGCTTTGGAAGGCTCCGGCAGACCGGCATCGATAAAGCTCGGACGGTTGCCTTTTTTTGTGTTGGCAAACAGGGTAAACTGGGAGATGATTAAAAGTTCGCCGTTGACGTCTTTTAACGCGAGATTCATTTTACCTCCTTCATCCTCAAAGACACGAAGTCCTGAAATCTTTTTGACGAGATAATCCATATCTTCTCCGGTATCATCTTTGGCTACGCCGAGCAGAACGACGAAACCACGGCCGATCTCACCGTGTATCCGGCCATCAATGGTCACCTTTCCGCGGCTGACCCGTTGTATTACTGCTTTCATATGAATAACTCCTTTGTTTTAGCATTGTGAATGTAAGTGAAAGCGTTTTACTTACTGTTTTTATTATATCTGCGAAGCCTGCCGGCGTCAAATGAAAGGCGAAAAATGTCAAAAAAAGCAGAAACATTATAGTTGAAGAATTGGTGAGTTGTTGGTAAATTATAATCAGGTATTGCCTTTCGGAAGAAAGGAAGAAAGTTATGTTCTGTAAAGTATATAGTGCGCTTTGTTTAGGCATTGAGGGACGTATTGTCCGTGTGGAGGTCGATATGAGCAGCGGTCTGCCCACATTTCAGATTGTGGGAGAACTCTCAGCAGAAGTTCGGGAGTCCGGCCCGCGGATATGTACGGCGATGCGGAATTCCGGTTTTTCATTGCCGCCAAAGCGCTATCTGATCAATCTGGCGCCTGCAGATTTTCGCAAGTCCGGAACAGGTTTTGATCTGCCTGTGGCCGTAGCACTTCTGAGTTGTATTGAGCATATATCCCCGGAATATCTTGAAAACAGCATATTTATTGGCGAGCTGGGATTGAATGGCCGGCTTGTGCCGGTAAAAGGGATTCTTCCCATGGTCAGCCAGGCGAAAAGGGAAGGGTTTTGCAATTGTTTTGTACCTGCGGAAAATGCGGAGGAGGCGGCAATCGTATCGGGAATGCGGGTTTTTGGGGCTGCCGCCTTTCCCGAAATAGTTCAGCATCTGCAGGGGAAGAAAGAGATACCTGAGGAATATCACAGGAAGAGGGACAAAGTCAGCAGGAGCAGACGATATCCTCTGGATTTTGGGGAGATATGCGGGCAGGAGGCGGCAAAACGCTGCATGCAGATTTGCGCCGCAGGACATCATCATTTGTTGATGGTGGGACCGCCGGGAAGCGGAAAGACGATGATGGCTGAGCGTCTGCCCTATATTTTGCCGGAGATGTCCTTTGATGAACAGGTGATCGCTACCAAAATTTACAGTGCGGCCGGACGGTTGAAACCGGGAAGCGGTCTGATAACCTGCCGGCCTTTTCGGAGTCCGCATCACTCGGTTTCTGATAAAGTATTGATTGGCGGCGGAGCGGTCCCGATACCCGGAGAGATCAGTCTGGCCCATGGCGGGATATTATTTTTGGATGAATTTGCCGAGTTTTCGAGAAGTGCCATTGAGGCTTTGCGGCAGCCTTTAGAGGCGGGAGAGGTTTTCATTCATCGGGTGCGGGGCGACTATTGTTTTCCGGCAAAACCATTGGTAGTGGCTGCCGCAAATCCATGCCCCTGCGGATACTATCCGGACAGAAAGCGATGCCGGTGTACGCAGGTACAGATACAAAGGTATATGTCAAAAATAAGCGGACCGGTAATGGAGCGCCTGGATTTATGTGTTTATATTCGCCGGGTTGATTACCGGCATATGAAGGCGCGGGAGGCAGCTATGGACAGCCGCCGGATGTATAAAGGGGTTAAACAGGCATATCAGATGCAAAGGGAACGGTTTTCCGGCTGTGATATTCAATATAACAGTGAGATGAAGGGACAGATGCTTGAAGAATATTGTTGTTTGGACAGTGATACCCAAGATTTTCTTGGGAGGATTTATGAGAAGTTTCATCTGTCTGCCAGAACCTATCAAAAGATTTTAAAGGTTGCACGGACAATCAGTGATCTGGAGGGCAGTTTAAATATTCGGATGGAACATGTGGCGGAGGCCGTCGGTTATCGTTTGCCGGATGAAAACTACGGAGGCGGCTTATGGGATTGACAGAGAGAGAATGTTGGTTCTGGCTTTGCAGCCGTCCCTGGCTTGGGGTGCGTTCCATCAATAAATTATTGGGATATTTTAAGACGGCAAAGAATATTTATTATGGAAGAAACGTACAATATGCAGAGATTCAGGGATTGAAAGAGAACATTCGGCGGAAACTTGCGGATCCGTCGGAAAAGGATGAAAACCTGTTGAAAAAGGATATACAGCGGCTCGAAACTCTGGGAGGCCGGTTTGTGGGGCGGATCGATGAAAAATATCCGGAAAAACTGAGGCATATTTATGATGCGCCGGCCGGATTGTTTTATTATGGTAATCTGCCGGATTCAAAAAGGCCGACAATAGCCATTGTGGGAGCCAGGGAGGCCAGCGGATACGGTCTGGCTTCAGCCAGATATTTTGCCGGGGCTCTTTCTGAGATGGGTATAGACGTTATCAGCGGTCTGGCCAGGGGTATAGATGGGGAAGCCCACAGGGGCGCCCTGCAGGAAGAAGAGAACAGGGAAACAGAAAATGGCATAAACAGAGGAAAGACATGGGGTGTTCTCGGATGCGGTTTAAATATTTGTTATCCGAGAGAAAATTATGGATTGTTTGAAGAGATGAAGTTTCGGGGAGGTATATTGAGTGAATATGGACTGGATGTGAAGCCGGAGCCATGGAGATTTCCGATGCGTAATCGGATCATAAGCGGTCTTTCTGACGGAATATTGGTTATTGAGGCGAGGGAGCGGAGCGGGGCGCTCATTACGGCGGAGATGGGATTGGAACAGGGGAAAAATATTTATGCTTTGCCGGGGCGCTTTAATGATCCGTTAAGTCAGGGGTGTCATCGCCTCATTCAAAGCGGAGCAAAGCTGGTTTTTAAACCGGAAGATATTGGAGAAGATTACGGTATTTCAGGATATGACCTGAAAAGTGAACAGGGAAAAACAAAACTTTCACTTGATAATTCAGAACAATTGGTGTATGCTAGTTTAAGTTTAAGCCCAAAAGATGTAGATACCATTTCAGCTCAGTGCGGTTTGACGATATCAGAAACATGGAAGGTTTTAGTAAATCTTGAGTTGAAGGGATGGATACGTCCGATGGGGAAAAACCTGTATATTCGAAACATTTAGCCGTGTTTCACAGGTTTTTGACAATAGAGATGAGATAGTGGAGGCGTATTATGGCTAAATATTTGGTTATTGTGGAATCTCCTGCGAAAGCCAAAACCATTAATAAGTTCCTTGGATCGAATTATCAGGTAGTTGCGTCAAATGGACATGTGCGTGATTTACCTAAAAGCCAGTTGGGAATTGATATTGAAAACGATTTTGAACCAAAATATATAACTATTCGCGGAAAAGGCGATATTCTTGCCATGCTCCGCAAGGAAGTAAAAAAAGCGGACAAAGTTTATCTTGCAACGGACCCTGACCGTGAAGGTGAGGCGATTTCGTGGCATTTGGCCCAGGCATTGAAGCTGGAAAAAAAGCAGATACACCGGATTACTTTTAATGAAATTACGAAAGCGGCTGTAAAAAATTCGATTAAACAGGCCCGGGACATTGATATGGATTTGGTGGATGCACAGCAGGCCCGGCGTATGTTGGACCGTATGGTTGGTTATAAAATCAGTCCTCTGTTGTGGGCAAAGGTGAAGAGAGGATTAAGTGCGGGACGTGTTCAGTCTGTGGCCCTTCGGATTATCTGTGACAGGGAGCAGGAAATAGACTCTTTTATTCCGGAGGAATATTGGTCGCTGGATGTCCTTTTGAATGTTGAGGGCGAGAAAAAACCGCTGACAGCCCGGTTTTACGGGAAAGATAAAGAGAAGATGGAGATTCGTTCCAAAAAACAGCTTGATACGATCATGGCGGATTTGGAGGGACATCCATATAAGATTTATAATATTAAAAATGGTGAGCGAACAAAGAAACCGCCGCTGCCCTTTACAACGAGTACGCTGCAGCAGGAGGCTTCAAAACTGCTTAATTTCTCTACTCAGAAAACGATGCGTATTGCGCAGCAGCTGTACGAAGGTGTGGATATCAAAGGAAATGGAACCGTTGGTTTGATTACATATCTGCGAACGGACTCCACCCGTATCTCTGAGGAAGCGGATGCGGCTGTACGTAAGTTTATCGATAAAGCTTATGGGCCGGAGTATGTTGTCAGCCAGATGAAGAACAGTAAGAATTCCGGAAAGATTCAGGATGCTCATGAGGCTATCCGCCCATCGAACAGTGAACTGACGCCAACAAAAATTAAGGAATCTCTGTCCAGAGATCAGTTCCGTCTGTATCAGCTTATTTGGAGCCGGTTTGTCGCCAGCCGGATGGCAGATGCCGTTTATGGAACAACCAATGTAAAGATTGACTGTAATGGCTATATTTTTACGGTAACCGCTTCCAAAATCAAATTTGAGGGATTTCTTTCCGTGTATAAGCATGCGGAGGATAAGGCAGAGTCCAATGTGCTTTTAAAGAAATTAACCGAGGAAAGCAAGCTGTCTTTCCATGATTTTGAAGGAAAGCAGCATTTTACTCAGCCTCCGGCTCATTTTACGGAGGCATCTCTCGTAAAAACACTGGAAGAATTGGGAATTGGAAGGCCGAGTACCTATGCGCCGACGATTACTACGATTATTGCCCGCCGTTATGTGGCGAAGGAAAATAAAAACCTTTATGTAACGGAGCTTGGAGAAGTCGTAAATCAGATTATGAAGGATGCTTTTCCGAGTATTGTTGATGTTTCTTTTACAGCAAATATGGAATTCCTTTTGGATAAAGTGGAAGAGGGCTGTGTAAATTATAAGACGGTCGTTCGGAATTTTTATCCGGATCTGGAAGAAGCGGTTCAGATTGCGGAAAAGGAACTGGAACAGGTAAAAATTGAGGATGAAGTATCGGATGTTGTCTGCGATCAGTGCGGGCGCCATATGGTGATCAAATATGGGCCGCATGGCAAGTTCCTGGCCTGTCCGGGCTTTCCTGAATGTAAAAATACGAAAACATATTTTGAAAAAATCGGTGTGAGCTGTCCAAAATGCGGTAAGGATATTGTTATTCGTAAAACGCAGAAGGGACGTAAATATTACGGTTGTGAAAATAATCCGGAGTGCGATTTTATGACATGGCAGAGGCCTTCCGGTAAAAACTGTCCAAAGTGCGGCAACGCATTACTGATTAAAGGGCAAAAACTGGTATGCGCGGATGTGGCCTGCGGATATCGGGAGAACCGGAAGTAAAATAGGTGTAGAAGATTATATCCCCTGTTAGAGTCAAGTCAGACTCTGCAGGGGATTTTTTTGAGGTACATTTAATATGGAAGAAACAGTAACTATCGAGTGTTTGTGGGAAAAAATTAAGGCCTGTGAGGGAGAAACTTTTTATACGGTCAAAGGGCTTCCTTTCACGTATACGGTGAAGGGCGGGGAGTTGTTTGCGGAGAGAAAGAAGAAATCGATTACCCGGGCAACCTTTGAAAAAGCCTTTTTGAAGATTCAGGGACGGCCCGGCGAAATTACCGGTCCAAAAAAGTTAAACGTTTTTGGAGGACCTTATGTGTGGGCAATATTTCTGAAATTTGGCATTGTTGAGAAGAAATCGCTTCGAAAAGACGGTCAAAAAGATTGACGGGGGATGAGGATATGGCAAGAAATAAGAAGATGAAAGTCGTATATACATTTCCGTCGACGGTTCAGGCCCTGAGGATGGAGCAGTGCTGCAAGCAGGAGGAACTGGATGGACGGCTCATCCCGGTACCAAAACAGATTTCCGCCGGATGCGGTATGGCCTGGGCGGCGCTGCCGGATGCGAGAGTATCTCTGGAGGAGATGATATCGAGAGAAGCTATTGAAGTTGAAGGGGTTTATGAATTTTTGCTATAGATAAAGCGGAATGGAGGAGTGATTGATGGGGCAGGAACCGATTGTATTTTGTAAGGGCGGCGGCTGTACGGCAAAGCTTGGACCGGCGGTTTTAAGCCGGGTACTCAGCCGGATACCGAAGGTAAAGGATGAGAATCTGATCATTGGCTATGACAGCTCGGATGATGCGGCGGTCTATAAATTGACGGAGGATTTGGCGATTGTTCAGACGTTGGATTTTTTTCCGCCGATGGTGGATGATCCCTATATTTTTGGACAGGTGGCAGCGGCCAATGCCTTGAGTGATGTCTACGCCATGGGCGGCGAAGTAAGAACCGCATTGAATATTGTCTGTTTTCCCGAGGCTATGGATTTGAATGTGCTCGGGCAGATTTTGTTGGGCGGCAGTGAGAAGGTCCGGGAGGCCGGAGGGGTTCTGGCCGGAGGCCACTCGATTGCAGATTCGGATGTGAAATACGGGCTTTCTGTCACCGGTGTTATTCATCCTGAAAGGATATTTGCAAATAACCGGTGTGAGGCCGGGGATGTCCTTTTGTTGACAAAGCCTTTGGGAACAGGGATTGTCTGCACGGCAGATCGTTTGGGAGCAGCTTCTGAAGGCGCTATGGATTTGGCTGTAAAGTCGATGACTACTCTGAACAAATATGCCTCGGAGATTATTAAAAAATATCGGGTGCATGGCTGCACGGATGTGACCGGATTTGGATTTCTGGTGCATTTGTGCGAAATGTTGACCCATCGGTTCAGCGCCCATATCGATGCTTCGGCGATTCCATATATACCGGAATGTCCCGAATATGTGGAAGAGTTTTATCTGTCAGCAGCCGGGCAGAGAAATCGCAATCATGTTGAAAAACAGGTAGAGTTTGTGAACTGTAGCTTTGCAATAGAGGAAATTTTGTTTGACGCGCAGACATCGGGCGGCTTGTTGGTGAGCATGCCTCCGGAGGATGGCGAGGCAGCTTTAAAGGAACTGAAGGGCCTCGGTTTGCCGTGTAATATTGTAGGCTATGTGACGGACAGAGAAGAAAAAACAATTATTGTCGAAGGATAAAAGGAGAGGAAAGAAATGAAACAATTGGATGAACGCGGAAAACAGTGTCCGATGCCGGTTATTGAAGCCAAGCAGGCGTTGGAAAATGCCGAACCGGGAGAGATGATTGAGGTGATCGTGGATAATGAGATTGCCGTGCAGAATCTTACGAAGATGGCAAAGCACAAGCAGTTAAAATCGGTGTCCCAAAAGAAGGGCGAGAGAGAATTTTCCGTAGTTATTGAGGCTGGAGAAAAAGGACGGGAAACGGCAGAAATCGCTCAGGCAGAATCTGTCCAAAAAGAGCAGGTGGAAGCGGAACCGGAAGTTACCGCCTGTGCGCCGGATGGAAAAACGAAGGGACTGATTGTTGTTCTTTCTTCTGATCAGATGGGTTCAGGGGATGAGGTGCTTGGAAAATTGCTTATGAAGGGTTTTGTCTATGCATTAAGTCATCAGGAACAGCTTCCCGAGAAAGTGCTGATGTACAACAGCGGAGCATTTCTTTCCTGCGAAGGTTCCGATTCGCTGGAGGATTTTAGAGAACTTGAGGCGCAGGGGGTAGAGATTTTAACCTGCGGTACATGTCTGAATCACTATCATTTGGAGGATAAACTGCAGGTGGGCGGCGTCACTAATATGTATGATATTACGGAGAGTCTTCTGCAGGCAAAGCAGATTATTCGTCCATAGATATAATACGGGGGAAAGAAAATGATTTATCTGGATAGTGCGGCAACCAGCTTCTATCGCCCTCCGGAGGTGGTCAGGGCGGTGAGCTGGGCGCTGACCTCCATGGGAAATTCCACTCGAGGTGTTCACGAGGCTGCTTTGACCGGGGCAAGGGTGATTTTTGAAACGCGGCAGACATTGGCGGATTTTTTTCACGCGGATGGGGCAGAACAGGTCGTCTTTACGGCAAATTCAACGGAAAGTCTCAATATGGCTGTCAAAGGTCTTCTCGTGCCGGGAGACCGGGTTATTACAACAGTGATGGAACATAACAGTGTACTGCGTCCTTTATACGAAATGGAAACAAAGGGCGTCTGCCTTGAAATGATCGGGACGGATGATCTGGGACGGCTGGACATGGATTCTATGTGCGAGGCGATTCATTCCGGGGCCAAAGCGGTATTTTGCACCCATGCGTCAAATTTGACGGGAAATGTGAATGATATTCGAAAAATCGGCGGATGGTGCAGAGCGGCCGGGACTCTTTTGGTGGTGGATGCCTCCCAGACTGCAGGAATATTTCCTATTGATATGCAGGAAGATTTTGTGGATGTTCTATGTTTTACCGGGCATAAAAGTCTTATGGGTCCTCAGGGAACCGGGGGCCTGTGTGTGCGTAAAGGGATTCAGATACGACCTCTGGTCACCGGGGGCAGCGGGATACGTACCTTTGATAAGAAGCATCCTTTCCGGATGCCGGAGGCGCTGGAAGCCGGAACTTTAAACGGCCATGGAATTGCCGGCCTGAAAGCGGCTCTGGATTTTATTCAGGCTGAGGGCGTGGATAAGCTGCGGATGAAAGAGGAAAAGCTGGCAGCAGCTTTTTATGAAAGGGTGCGGGATATACCGGGTATTCGGTTCTATGGGGATTATTCGGTTGTGGAACGGGCGCCTATTGTGGCTTTGAATCTGGGAGATGAAGACTCTGCGGAAGTCAGCGACTGGCTGGCTGAGGAGTATGGAATATGTACCCGGGCCGGCGGCCACTGTGCGCCGTTGATGCACCGGCGGTTTGGAACGGAGGCCCAGGGAATTGTTCGTTTTAGTTTTTCGAGCTTTAACACGATGGAGGAGATCGAGACGGCAGCAGAGGCTCTTCGGACTTATTGACAGAAAACCTTCTCACCGGATATTAAATTTTTCATATCATAAATATAAGCAGGCAGAATTTGACTGTTCATGGAAAATTTAAAATAAAAGGTGGGAGACCATGATACAATCTTTGAGTTGGGCGGCTTTGGGAACCGGATTTGCATTTTTAATGACGGTTTCCGGGGCGGCTACGGTATTTTTGTTTCAGAAACAGGTGAATGAGGGACTGCAGAAGATTTTCCTTGGTTTTGCTTCGGGGATTATGATTGCAGCTTCCGTGTGGTCACTGATCATTCCGGCCATTGAGCAGGCATCGGCCGCCGGCGGCCTGCCGTGGGTTCCGGCGGCTTTGGGATTTCTTGTCGGCGGGTTGTTCCTTTTGGTGGTAGACGGTTTTTTTGCAAAATATACAAAGCAGTCGAACCGGGTCAATTTGCTGGTTTTTGCGGTGACGCTTCATAATATTCCCGAGGGAATGGCGGTAGGCCTGGCCTTTGCTCTGGCAGCACAGCATATGGAACAGGCGGAGTTATATGCGGCTGCTTTTGCTCTGGCGCTTGGCATCGGGATTCAGAATTTTCCGGAGGGGGCTGCGGTGTCGCTTCCTCTGCGCCAGGAGGGAATGTCGTCGAAAAAAGCGTTTTTATACGGTGTTTTCTCTGCGGCTGTGGAGCCGTTGTTTGGAATGATGGTTGTTCTTGTTTCCGGGTTCATCCGTCCGGCTATGCCCTGGCTTCTATCCTTTGCGGCGGGGGCTATGATCTATGTTGTCGTTGAGGAATTGATTCCCGAGGCGAATGACTGCGGACGTTCCCACAGGGGAACTATAGGCAGCATGGCCGGATTTTTAATCATGATGATTTTGGATGTGGCCTTGTCTTTATAAGTGATATCGCGGTTTTTTATAAGTATTTTTAATGGGGAATCTATTGATTTAAAAAATGGATTGCGATAGAATAAGGGCGGGTATTGTGCCCGAAGCGGATAATAAATGATAAAAACATATGGATGGAAAGAAGAGGTCAGGTTCAAATGAAAAAAATGGAAATGTTGTATGAAGGCAAGGCTAAAAAGGTTTTTACAACGGATATGGAAGACGTTTTGATCGTCGACTATAAGGATGACGCAACAGCATTTAACGGTGAAAAGAAGGGAACCATCGTCGGCAAGGGCGTGGTGAACAACCGAATGACCAACCATATTTTTAAGATGCTCGAAGAAAAAGGAATTCCAACCCATTTTGTGGAAGAGTTGAGCGACAGAGAGACAGCGGTTAAAAAGGTGGAGATCGTTCCGCTGGAAGTTATCGTGCGTAATGTGGCTGCCGGAAGCTTTTCAAAGAAATTGGGTATTGAAGAAGGATTTCGCCTCCTCGCGCCAACATTGGAATTCAGCTATAAAAATGATGAACTGGGAGATCCGATGATCAATGATTATTACGCAATCGCCATCGGCGCTGCCACACGAGAAGAAATTGACCGTATTACGGAATTAGTATTTAAGATTAACGAGATTCTTGTTGCTTATTTTGCAGAAAAGAATATCGATTTAATTGATTTTAAAGTAGAGTTTGGACGTTATAAGGGTGAGATTATCCTTGCAGATGAGATTTCGCCGGATACATGTCGTTTCTGGGATTCTGAGACTCATGAGAAGCTGGATAAGGACCGTTTCAGAAGGGATCTGGGACGGGTAGAAGAAGCCTATGAAGAAGTTTACAGAAGATTGGGATTATAATATGATGAAGCAGAAAGACTCCTGTCAGTTTAAAGAGGAACTTCATGAGGAATGCGGTGTCTTTGGTGCTTATAACACAAAGGGTGAGGATATCGCTTCCTGGGTGTATTACGGTTTGTTCGCATTGCAGCACCGGGGGCAGGAAAGCTGCGGTATTGCTGTCAGCGAAAACAGAGATATCAGGTATTATAAAGATATGGGACTGGTCAACGAGGTCTTTACCCCGGAAAATCTGGATAAAGTCCATGGAGATATTGCCATTGGCCATGTCCGTTATTCTACGGCCGGAAGCAGTGTCCGGGCCAATGCGCAGCCATTGGTGACAAAGTATGTTAAAGGGCAGCTTGCGATCGCCCATAACGGGAATTTAGTTAATGCGGTAGATTTGAGAGAAGAACTTGAAAAGAACGGCGCGATTTTTCAGACGACCATCGATTCAGAGGTTATTGCCTATCTGGTGGCAAAGGAACGGGTGCATTGCGGTTCCGTTGAGGAAGCTGTGTTCCGGGCGATGCCCCATATTAAAGGAGCTTATTCTCTGCTTGTCATGAGTCCGAGAAAATTGATCGCGGCCAGAGACCCTTACGGCTTTAAACCGCTGTGTATCGGCAAGCGCGATGATACATGGGTGGTAGCCTCCGAAACCTGTGCTCTTGACACGGTTGGCGCGGAATTTATCCGGGATGTGGAGCCGGGAGAAATTATTGTGATCAATGAGGAGGGTCTGACTTCCAATCGCGAATACTGCAATTCTGCCGGTAAATGCGGCAGATGTATCTTTGAATATATTTATTTTGCCCGCCCGGACAGCGTGATTGACGGGGTCAGCGTTTTTAATTCAAGGATTATGGCCGGGAGGATCCTGGCTCAGACCCATCCGGTGGAGGCGGATCTGGTTGTCGGTGTGCCGGAATCGGGAAATGATGCGGCGATGGGATATGCCCTGGAATCGGGTATTCCGTATGGCCGGGCTTTTGTAAAAAATAATTATGTGGGCCGTACTTTTATTAAGCCAAAGCAGAGTATGCGGGAGCAGAGCGTTAAGATCAAATTGAATGTTTTAAAGGATGCGGTCAAAGGGAAGAGAATCGTCATGATTGATGATTCGATCGTCCGCGGAACAACCAGCGGGAATATTGTCCAGATGCTGAAAAATGCAGGGGCGACGGAGGTGCATGTACGGATCAGTTCGCCGCCTTTTAAATACCCGTGTTATTTTGGAACAGATATTCCCAATAGAGACCAGCTCATTGCAAACCATTATACGGTGGAAGAAATTGGCGGGATGATGGGAGCCGATTCGCTCGGCTATCTGGATTTAAACCGGATGGGTGAGATGGTCGAGGGACTGAATTATTGTCAGGCGTGTTTTAACGGGGATTATCCGATAGCGCCGCCGACAAGAGATATCCGCGGAGATATGGAATTTTAGCAGAAAAGAAATGCAGCTGATGAATATGAATTTAGGAGGATAAACCATGAATGACAGATACCAGAGTCCGTTGTCGGAACGTTATGCGAGTAAAGAAATGCAGTACATTTTTTCTCCCGATATGAAATTTAAAACATGGAGAAAATTATGGATTGCGTTGGCCGAAACGGAGGCAGAGCTTGGTCTGCCGATTTCGGAAGAACAGATTGCTGAGTTAAAGGCTGCGAAGGATGATATCAATTATGATGTGGCAAAGGCCAGAGAAAAGGAAGTCCGCCATGATGTGATGTCTCATGTGTACGCTTACGGCCAGCAGTGTCCGACAGCAAAGGGCATCATCCATCTGGGAGCCACATCCTGTTATGTGGGCGATAATACAGATGTGATCATCATGCGGGAAGCTTTATATCTGGTGCGAAAAAAGCTTTTGAATGTGATCAGTGAGCTGGCAAAATTCGCAGATACCTATAAAGAACTTCCGACATTGGCATTTACCCATTTTCAGCCGGCACAGCCGACAACAGTCGGCAAACGGGCCAGTCTCTGGTTAAATGATCTGGTTATGGATTTATCTGATGTGGATTATATTATTTCCCAGTTAAAGCTGCTTGGCTCCAAAGGAACTACCGGTACTCAGGCCAGCTTTTTGGAATTGTTTGATGGCGACCATGAGAAATGTAAAGAGGCGGATCGCCGGATTGCCCGGAAGATGGGTTTTGACGCCTGCTATCCGGTATCGGGTCAGACCTATTCCAGAAAACTGGATACCCGTGTGCTGAATGTTGTTGCGGGCATTGCGCAGAGCGCTCATAAGTTCTCCAATGATATTCGTCTTCTTCAGCATCTGAAAGAGATTGAAGAGCCTTTTGAAAAGAGCCAGATCGGTTCCTCAGCCATGGCTTATAAGCGGAATCCGATGCGGAGCGAGCGTATCGCTTCCCTTTCAAGATATGTGATGATCGATGTGCTGAATCCGGCTATCACAGCGGCCACCCAGTGGTTTGAGAGAACTTTGGATGATTCGGCGAATAAGCGTCTCAGCGTGCCGGAAGCTTTTCTTGCCATTGACGGCGTGCTGGATTTATATATGAATGTGGTTGACGGCCTTGTTGTCTATCCAAAGGTGATCGAGCAGCGTCTGATGAGTGAACTGCCGTTTATGGCAACGGAAAATATCATGATGGATGCTGTCAAACGGGGCGGAGACCGTCAGGAACTCCATGAACGCATTCGTACCCATTCCATGGAGGCCGGAGATATGGTTAAGAAGCATGGAAAGCCGAACGATTTGTTGGAGCGCATTGCCGGAGACCCGGCTTTCGGAATAACGATGGAAGAATTGCAGTCCATTATGAATCCGAGAAATTTCGTTGGCCGTGCGCCGGAACAGGTAACAGAATTTTTGAATGAAGTGATTCAGCCGATTCTCGAGGAGAATAAAGAGGTTCTCGGAATGACGGCGAAAATTAATGTATAATATGGAGAGGTAAGACATGATTGGTCTGGCCATTTTGGATGTAAAAAAATTCATGGCAGGAATTCTCACCGGGTCTATGTTTGATAAGTTTTATCTTAGGGACGGAGAGATTCAGACATTCACAGAATTTCATTTGGGCGGTTATTTAAACCGCCCTTATTTCGATTCAGAGGAATGGGAAGCTCTGGGGGGAAGGGAACTCTGTCTTTGGGCGGAGGTCAAGCCCTTTGCATTTCAATTAATTAAAGGGCATAAGCTTCCGGTCCGCTTTAAACTGGTATTTCAGCTCTCGGATGAAAATACCCGGTGGCTGCTGGATAAATACCATCTTTCCGCATCGATGGAGGATATCGGCGGTTTGTTTATGAATATCACGTATGAGCATCAGAAACTGGTGTGTACTTCCGGCGTTTCCTATAAGACCTTTATGTTGGATAAAACACTGGAGCAATGTTGGGATGAAACGGTTTTCCGGTATTTTAAACAAAATCATATTGCGGTGGAGCAGATATAACAAAAAATTAGCACTCACTTCAAGTGAGTGCTAATTTTTTGTTGACAATTGGGCAAACAGGTATTACAATATGTTTCAGATAAAAATTTAGCTTATAATTTTTTAAGGAGTGATTTTAATGGCAGAGACAATAAAGGAACAGGGAAGTTTGTCCATCAACAGTGAGAATTTATTTCCAATCATTAAAAAGTGGTTATATTCGGACCATGATATATTTGTCAGAGAATTAGTATCCAATGGCTGTGACGCCATCACGAAATTGAAAAAGCTGGAAATGATGGGCGAATGTGAGATTGCCGAGGATGAAAAGCTGAAGGTTGAAATTATTGTTAATTCGGAAGATAAGACGATGATCGTGCGGGATAACGGTATCGGTATGACTGCGGATGAAGTCAAAGAATATATTACCCAGATTGCTTTTTCCGGTGCAACGGATTTCCTGGAGAAATATAAGGATAAGACGAATGAAGATCAGATCATCGGTCATTTCGGTTTGGGATTCTATTCGGCATTTATGGTTGCCGAGCGTGTAACCATTCAGACACGTTCTTATAAAAAGGATGCGGAACCTGTTTACTGGGAATGTGACGGAGATTCCGAGTATGCGATGACAAAAGGGGATAAGGAAACCCGGGGTACAGAGATCACATTGTACTTAAATGAGGATAGTCTGGAGTTTGCCAATGAATATCGGGCCAGAGAAGTATTGGATAAATACTGTGCATTTATGCCGGTGGAAATCTATATTTCCAAAGAGGGCGGCGAACCGGAAACTCAGAATATAAAAGAGGAAGAGCTTCTTGATACCGATAAGGTGATCGAGTATTATACGGAGCCGGCCAAAACCGAGGAGAAGGAAAATGAGGACGGCACAAAGGAAGTCATGGAGATTTCGCCGGAACAGAAGATGGTAAAGATTCACCGCCGTCCATTCCTGATCAATGATATTCATCCGCTTTGGGCAAAGCATCCGAATGAATGTACGGATGAAGAGTACAAGGCTTTCTACCGCAAGGTATTTAACGATTATAAAGAGCCGTTGTTCTGGATTCATTTGAATATGGATTACCCGTTTAATCTGAAGGGTATTTTATATTTCCCGAAACTCAATCTGGAATATGAAGCGGTTGAGGGAACCATTAAATTATATAATAATCAGGTATTTATCGCAGACAATATCAAAGAAGTCATTCCTGAATTCCTGATGCTCTTAAAGGGTGTTATTGACTGCCCGGATCTGCCGCTGAATGTTTCCCGTTCCGCGCTGCAGAATGATGGATTTGTTCAGAAGATTTCGGATTATATCACCAAGAAGGTGGCAGACAAGCTCTCCGGCATGTGTAAGACGGACAGGGAAAACTATGAGAAATATTGGGATGATATCAGTCCATTTATTAAATATGGTTACATTAAAGATGAAAAATTCAAAGGCAAGATGAAGGAATATATCCTTTATAAGAATCTGGAAGGCAAATATCTGACCTTGAAGGATTATCTGGAAGCAGCCAAAGAAAAACATGAGAATCAGGTATTTTATGTGACGGATGAAGTTCAGCAGGCCCAGTATATCAACATGTTTAAAGAGCAGGAAATGGATGCGGTACTTCTGAAACATGCCATTGATCAGCCGTTTATCAGTGTTCTGGAGCAGGATGAAGAGAATGTGAAATTCCACCGCATTGATACGGATCTGGCGGATATTTTTAAAGAAGAGGTTACGGAAGAGGACGGCAAAGTTTTGGAGGAGAACACGAAAACTCTGACGGATGTTTTCAAGAAAGCTCTTGGACGGGATAATATTCAGGTGAAGGTTGAAAAGCTGAAAAACGCTGAAACGTCCTCAATGATCACTCTGAATGAAGAGAGCCGTCGTATGCAGGATATGATGAAAATGTACGGTATGACGGATATGAGTATGTTTGGCAGCGAAGGAGAGACACTTATTCTGAATGCCAACAACACGCTGGTGCAGTATGTCCTGGAAAATACGGAAGGCGAATATACAGATATGATCTGCCAGCAGCTTTACGATCTGGCGCTTCTCAGTCATAAACCGCTGGAAGCTTCAGCCATGACCGCATTTATCGAACGCAGCAATAAGATTTTGCAGGCTTTAACAAAATAAAATAATCAAAACGAAGGCGGATACTTGACAAAAGCGGTATCCATAGGATAATATAAAAAAGTTACTATCGACAGACTGGAAATGAGGTTTGCTATGTACGATATTATTCTGGATACGCTGATGGACGGTATCCGCCTTTTACCTTTTTTATTTGTTACTTACATTATCATGGAATATATTGAGCATAAGATGAGTGCGGGCACCCGGCGGGTTGTTCAGGCCTCCGGAAGATTTGGACCGCTGATCGGAAGCATCGCGGGGATTTTTCCACAGTGTGGTTTTTCGGCGGCGGCGGCCAGTCTCTATGCGGGACGGGTGATCACCCGGGGCACATTGATCGCCATTTTCCTTTCAACATCGGATGAGATGCTTCCTGTATTTATTTCTCAGCAGGTGCCGATAAAAATAATTTTATCCGTGCTTGGGATGAAGGTGCTGATCGGTATGGCGGCCGGTTTTCTTCTGGATTTGGTATTTTCAGTGGTAAAAAAAGAGCCGCAGCAGGAGATGGACATTCACCATATGTGCGAGCACGACCATTGTCATTGCGAGGATGGCATCATAAAATCGGCCCTGGTACATACGGCGCAGATTTTTTTCTTTATTCTTCTTGTTTCTTTTGTATTAAATTTTGTTATTTCCGGGATTGGCGAGGAAAGCCTGACGGAGATTATATTAAATCAGCCGCTGGTCGGCTCTGTACTATCCGGAATTGTGGGCCTTATACCAAATTGTGCGGCATCGGTGGTGATTACTCAATTATATCTGGATGGCGCTATGAGCCTTGGCGCTATGATGTCCGGCCTGCTGGTCGGCGCCGGTGTCGGTCTGATCGTTTTGTATCGGACAAATGATTCTTTAAAAGAAAACTTAGAAATTACAGCAATTTTATATGTTATCGGTGTAGCGGCCGGAATGGCAGTTGATTTCCTCGGAATTACATTATAAAATAAAATTATATTATAAAATCGGATAATACGGTACATGATAAGTATGAGGAGGCTGATGGAGCATGGCGATAGGATGTTTGGGATTTGCCGCGGCAATCTGCGGCGGAGATTTAATGATTAAAGATTATGTCAAAGAAAATGTTGCGGAACGCAGCCGGAAAAATCTGGCCGGGAATCGGGTGATTCTGACAAAGTATTTTAATAAGGGCGCCATGCTTGGCGCAATGGCGGATAAGCCGGAATTGCTGAAAGGAATGACCATTTTTGGCGTGGGAAGCCTGACCGGGGCATTGATGATGGTTGGCGGGAAGAAAGGATATTTTCTTCAGAAGGTCGGATTGTCCATGATGCTCGGCGGTGCGGGAAGCAATGCCTATGAGCGGATTAAATACGGAAAAGTGACGGATTATATCCGGTTTAATGTGGGAACAGAAAAATTCCGCAGCGTTGTCTATAATGTGGGCGATTTTGCCGTTTTTGCCGGGACATTATTACTGGTTTTGGGCGAGTGCCTGACGCCGCAGCGATAGTGACCGGTATCGCGGTGATGGTGTATGGTTGGCAGGAAGTAAAAATGTAATGAAAGACGATGAAAAAAGAGATTCTTAGCGGAGTCTCTTTTTTTATTCAAATCTTTAAAGTCTATTGACAAGGATCAGACATGTGAATATAATGTACTTATACAATAAGTACATACAATACAGGAGGAACTCCGATGGAAATAATAATCAGCAGCAACGCGGGTAAGCCTATCTATGAGCAGATTACATCTCAGATAAAAGCTATGATCATGAGCGGGAAATTACAAACTGGTGATCCTATTCCTTCAATGCGTTCTTTGGCAAGATCTATCCATGTTAGTGTGATCACTGTTCAAAAAGCTTATGAAGATTTGCAAAGAGATGGGTTTATTGAAACGACAGTGGGGCGTGGAAGTTTTGTATCCGCTTTGAATAAAGATTTTTTTCAGGAGGAGCAGCAGAGGCAGGCTGAGGAGCATCTACAACAGGCTGCCGATATAGCAAGAATGAGTGGAATACCGCTTAGTAAAATGATTGAATTGCTGACGATGTTTTATGAAGGGGAGGCTTGAACATGGAAAATATCCTGCAGATAGAGAATCTGACGAAAAATTATCCCGGGTTTTGCCTGGACAATATTTCATTTTCAATTCCCAAAGGCGCTATTGTCGGCTTGATCGGCGAGAATGGCGCAGGAAAAACCACGACAATAAATCTTATTCTTCATGCCATTGAAAAGGATAGCGGGGAAGTTTTTGTTTTCGGTAAAGACCATCTTGCATATGAGAAAGAAATAAAGCAGGATATCGGCGTTGTGCAGGATGAATGCAACTTACCATTGATGTTTACTGCTGCTGATATTGAAGCTGTCATGAAGAAAATTTATAAAAATTGGGATCATGAGCAGTATTGGGCGCTTATCAAGAAATTTAATCTTCCGCATGATCAAATGATCTCTTCCTTTTCTAAGGGAATGAAAATAAAGATGAATTTTGCTATTGCCCTCGCCCACAAATCCAAACTTCTTTTGGTTGACGAAGCGACGAGTGGGCTCGACCCTGTGATGCGTGATGATGTGCTGGATCTGCTTCTTGAATTTGTACAAAATGAAGAAAGCAGTGTCCTGTTTTCTTCGCACATAACAAGCGATTTATCAAAAATAGCGGATTATATAGTTTTTTTGCATGAGGGTAAACTGCTTTTTTATAAAATAAAGGATGATCTGATTTATCATTACGGCCTTGTACACTGCGGCTATGAGCTATTCAGCCAGTTTGATAAGAACGACATTCTTGCATGGCGCAAACAAGATTATGAATATCAGATTTTAGTTGCGGATAGGGATTGTGTTTCACGAAAATATAAAGGTTGTGTTATTGATCCGGCAACTATTGACGATATGATGCTTTTATATATCAGAGGTGAAAAATGACAGGCTTAATTACAAAAGATTTTTTAGTGTTTCATCGGAGGTTCAACAAATTTTATAAATTGCTTTGCGCAATCGTTCTTATTGGAGTGATCGTATTGATTCCTGAAAATAGCGCGATGTACATAGGAATGCTGTTACCTGTTTTCGGCGTTGGTTTCCTCGCAGAACTGAGCAGAGTGGAGGAAGAAAGCGACTGGAAGGATTATTTACCCGCCCTGCCCTTGACAAGCCGTGAGATTGTTCTGAGTCGTTACATGTTCTGTGGGATTCTCCTTGCCGCGTTATCTTTTGTCAGCTTTCTCTCGTGCATGATCGCGCCGCTGATAAGCAGCATCACCTTGGCTGAGGCGATGTTCTACTTTATTTCGGGCATATGGTATGCCGTCCTGGTGCTGTCCTTCGGTGTTCCATGCGGGTATTTTTTCAAAGGAAAGGTCTGCACCGGGGCAATGTTGTGGGCAGTCGGCATCTACGGCGTCATACACAATACCGGAGTAGATATGCTTTTGTTTAGGCTTGATTCACTTGCTGTCTATGCTGCGGTCATCCTGGTTACCGCTTTTATGATGTATGTTTCGTATCGGATTTCACTGTGGATCTATACAAAAAGAAGGTATGCAAAATAAATAGACACTAAATGAAAGAAAGGTGTAAGTGAAAATGAAAAAACTGTTTACTGTAATTCGTCAGGGGAAACTTGAAGAAGTAAAGCGGATAATTGAGAAAAAGCCCGAACTGGTTAATTGTGTCTCTGGAGCTTTACCCAAAAAAGACCATGGGCAATCTCCCCTTCAGGTTGCACTGAAAACCGGGAACTATGAAATCGCAGATTATTTAATTTCTCATGGAGCAGATGTCAATTTTATGGAAGCTGAAGATGATGACCCGGGCTTGCGTGCGCCGGTACTTTTTGATGCCATCAATGCTACAATTACATCGCTTTGCTATAAAAGAGTCAGTGAGTCTGAAATTGCACTTAGTTATGTAAAACTGTTGATCGAAAAAGGTGCGGATGTAAACAAGCTGGCCTCGAATGGATATGATGCGATAAATTGGGCGGTCAGTAAAGCAGAATTGCTGTTTGAACGTACAGGTATTTATTCAGAGGTTCAGGAGGAGGTGCGTAGACAGCTTGCGAAAATCTTAGACCTGTTAATCGAAAACGGTGCTGATTATGTCGCTTGGGCAAATAGAGGTCATTATCCTAAACCTTATCCGGGACCGAGTAATAAGAGCATGTTTCTTGATGATTTTATTCCCGGGGATGAAACAGATGTTGATAGGAATAAGAACCTGCGAGCATACATTCAGGAGTACTTTAAAAATAGAAATTTACATGTTTAATAAAGTTATAAATCAAAATTAGAAAGAGGCAAAAAACTCCCGGCAGATGATTACGAAGGCAAATGAAAGCCTTCTATGTAAATAAAGGAGAATCAGATGATGGAGAATAGAGTGATGGTTTCGGGACAAAATAGTGTTATGGATAATTTTGTTAAAACCGATGATATATTGAAGGATATGTGCGGGATAATCGAGTCCTCACAAAAAGCAGCATATCAGGCGGTCAATACAGCGCTTGTTCAGAGAAACTGGCTGATTGGATACCGTATTGCGGAAGAAGAGTTTGGCGGAGAAGCACGTTCTGAGTATGGTTTGAAAACGATTAAAAATCTTTCCGAAGAATTGACAAACCGCTATGGAAAAGGGTATGACAGAGTTACGCTATACCGTTGCCTTAAATTCTACAAGATGTTTCCGGAGATTGTTGCCACAGCGTGGCAACAATCCGGCAGTCTGCTTTCATGGTCTCATTACAGAATATTATTGCAGGTAGAAGATAAGGAAGCCCGTGCGTGGTACGAAAAGGAAGCGTTGGAGCAGACCTGGGGCGTTCGCACCTTACAGAGAAATGTTTCATCGCAGTATTATTATCGTATGCTTCAGACCCAGAAGAAAGAACTTGTGAAACATGAAATGGAGGAATTGACAGCCGGGTATCAGAGCGATAAGCTGGAGTTCGTTAAAAATCCGGTCATTGCAGAATTTCTGGGGCTTTCCTCAAATACCGATTTTACCGAAAGCGACCTTGAGAAAAGTATCCTCTCCAATTTGCAGAAATTCCTAATGGAGCTTGGAAAAGGGTATGCCTTTGTTGCGAGACAGCAGCATATTCGTACCGAAAAACAGGATTATTTCATTGATCTCGTTTTTTATAATTATATTCTCAAGTGTTTTGTTTTGATTGACCTGAAAACGGAGAAGATTACCCATCAGGACGTCGGACAGATGGATATGTATATCCGCATGTATGATGAACTGAAGCGGAGTGAAGGCGATAATCCGACAATCGGTATTGTGCTTTGTTCGGACACGGATGAGGATATTGCGAGATATTCGGTGCTTCATGGTAACGAGCAGCTATTTGCTTCCAAGTATAAATTATATCTGCCAACAGAAGAGGAACTCCGGGCAGAAATCGAGGCCCAAAAAGCGATGTTTTATTTGCAGCAGCAGGACAAGCAGAAAGCGGAAGGCCAGGAAGTCCTCTGTCCCCGCTAAAAAAACAGCACATAGATAGAGCGAGGGCGTCGCTCTATCATCGGATTTGATGATTTTGCAACGCCCTCTATTTTGCTCGATTTATTACAATTTAATCTGGAAATCCGCGTAAGCGCTGCTTCCATGTTCATGGCCGTCGAGACCGTCCAGTTCTTCCTGTTCGGAAACACGCAGGCCGATGGTTTTATCGATAACTTTGAAGATGATGATGGCCATAACCACGGTGAAAGCGCCGACAGCGACAACGCCGAGAGTTTCAACGCCGATAAACTGGATCCGGCTCATACCGTATTCTTCAAGAACTGAAGATTTTGCGAATACACCGGTGAGGATCGTTCCGATCATACCACAGCCCCAGTGAACGCCTGTGGCGCCGACAGGGTCGTCAATTTTGAGAACCCGGTCAACAAATTCGACAACAAGGACAACTGCGAAGCCGCAGATGACGCCGATAGCCAGAGCGCCGTAGTTGGATACGATATCACAGCCGGCGGTGACGCCGACTAAACCGGCCAGAGCGCCGTTCATTGTCATGGAGATATCCGGTTTTCCGTAGCGGACCCATGTAAAGAAGAGCGCGACTAAGGTAGAGGCAGCGGCCGCCAGATTTGTTGTCATGGCGATATTGCCAAGTTCCGGAGATGCGGCGGTCGTGGAGCCGCAGTTAAATCCAAACCAGCAGAACCAGAGGATAAATGTGCCCAAAGCGCCTAGCGGGAGATTATGTCCCGGAATGGCATTTGGTTTGCCGTCTGCACGATATTTTCCGATACGAGGCCCGAGGATTGCGGCGCCGATCAGAGCGCACCATCCGCCGACAGAATGTACGGCTGTGGAACCGGCAAAATCATGGAAACCGATGGAAGACAGCCAGCCGCCGCCCCAGATCCAATGACCGGTGATCGGATAGATAAAAATACTGATGCATGCGCTGTAGGCCAGATAGGCAGAGAATTTTGTACGTTCAGCCATAGCGCCGGATACGATCGTAGCCGATGTGGCGCAGAATACGGTATGGAAAATCATAAATACACCGATTGGGAGCGCCAGGCCGAGTCCGGACTGGAGAGAGGCTTCCAGACTGTAAGGGTCAAAGAAACCGGATAAACCGATGATGCCGTTTCCCTGGCCGAACATAAAGCCGAAGCCGATGAGGAAAAAGGCGATAGAGCCGATGACAAAATCCATCATATTTTTCATAACAATGTTTCCGGCATTTTTAGCCCGGGTAAAACCGGTTTCTACCATGGCAAAACCGGCCTGCATAAAGTAGACGAGGCATGCTGCGATCATTGTCCACACGATATCTAATAAATTATATTCCATAATGGGTACCCTCCTTTAAAAAGCAAATGTAAGTAAAATATTTCTGTCAAAAATTTAAAGAGCATCTGCACCGCGTTCGCCGGTACGAATTCGAACCGCATCGAGTACATCATAGATGAAGATTTTGCCGTCGCCGTAATTGCCGGTGGTGATCTCCTTAACGACCCGTGCAATAATTTCTTCCGCCGCCTCATCCGCAACGACGGTTTCTACCTTTACTTTCGGCAAGAGGTTGACAGCGTAGGTTGTTCCGCGATACATTCGGGTGTAACCTTTTTGATTGCCGTAACTCATAATGTTGGTGATCATGACACCACTGGCCCGAGAATCATCCAGGATTGCTTTTAAGCTTTCAAGCTTTTCCGGTTTAATGACCATTTCCAATTTTTTCATATGTTTTCCCTCCTTCTGAAAAAAGCTGCGGCACAGGGTATTTGCACCCAAAACCACAAAAAAAGACGCCTTCGGATGAGCTCTGTTCATCTGAAGACGCCTTCGTCTTAACATGTGTTTTATTATATTCTCAAAATCTGGAAAGTCAATTGAAAATTTACAAAAAATTTATTTTTAGGAAAATCTCACAAACATTTTTTGAGATTCAATAAATTTTCAGATAATTTATCAGAACATTTTTTCCAACTCGCCAAGATAAGAGTCAAAGACTTTTAAGGCGGATGTTGTCGGTTCCGTTGTGGTCATATCCACGCCGCAGGATTTTAATAAATCGATGCAGTCCATGGAACAGCCGCCGCGGAGGAAGCGCTTATAGTCATCGAGAGCTCCGGGCTCGCCGGAGAGAATACGTTTGCCGAAGGCAATGGCTGCGGACATGCCGGTGGCATACTGATAGACATAGAACGGCGTGTAGAAATGAGGGATCCGCGCCCATTCCATAGCAATTTCCTCATCAATCACCATATCCGGTCCAAAATAGAGTTTATTTAAGTTTTTATAGATTTCGCAGAGCGTATCACAGGTTAAAGCTTCTCCAGCGGCTTCCTTTTCATGGGTGATCTTCTCAAATTCGGCAAACATGGTCTGACGGAAAAGGGTTCCTTTGAACTGGTCCATCAGATGATTCAGAAGATAGGCTTTTTCTTCTTGTGTTTCCGCTTTTTTCAGCAGGTAGGAAATGAGAAGATATTCGTTGCAGGTTGAGGCAATCTCGGCGACGAAAATATTATAGTTGGAATTCACGTAGGTTTGACTGGCATTTGTATAGCAGGAATGGAGAGAATGTCCCATCTCATGGGCCAGAGTGAAGACATTGTCCAGATTGCCCTGATAATTCAGCAAAACATAAGGATGTATGCCGTAAACACAGGTGGAATAAGCGCCGCTCCGTTTGCCCTGATTTTCATAAATATCGATCCAGCGGTTGTTGAAACCTTTTCTTAAAAGTGCCAGATAATCTTCGCCCAGCGGGGCCAGACCTTTAAGGACGATATTTTTGGCCTCCTCAAAAGGGATTTCCGGTGAATGGTATTCAATGATCGGCGTGTAAACGTCATACATATGCAGTTCTTCAACGCCGAGAAGTTTTTTGCGGAGTGCCACATAGCGGTACATAGACGGAAGAAAATGATGCACGGTGTCGATCAGCCGGGTGTACACGGAGGTTGGTATATGATAACTGTCTAGATGGGCTTCCAGAGTGGAAGTATATTTCCTTGCCCGGGTATAAAACAGCTCTTTTTTGACATTGGCGCTGTAGGCCGCGGCCAGAGTGTTTTTATAGGCGCTGTAGGTATGATAGAGAGCCATAAAAGCATCTTTGCGGACCTGTCGGTTCCGGCTTTCCATCAGGGAAATGAAACGTCCATGAGTGATTTCTATCTGTTCGCCGCTGCCGTTGTCAATGGATGGAAAACGCAGATCCGCATTGTTGAACATATTGAAAATCGTTTGGGGACCGTAACTCATATCGGCGCTTAAAGAGAGCAGTTCTTCCTCTCCGGCCGAGAGGGTATGAGTCTTCTGACGCAGTGTGTCATCAAGAAAATGACGGTAGTTTTCGAGTTTCGGTTCTTCGGCAAACCAGTTTTCGAGAATTTCCGGTGTGAGGGTGAGAATCTCCGGAGACTCCCAGGCGATGGCGGAGAAGAGAGCAGTATAAAGGCTGAGGGCCCGGCTTTTCATAGCCTGAGCGGCTGTATTGGCCGTATCTTCATCAGAATACTGGAAGGCATAGCTGTAGAGCCGGTCAGCCACTAAAAGCTGTGCGTCCTTTTCTTCCAAGTAAGCCTGCAGATCTGCAGCGGACCGACTGATTTTTCCGCGGAAGGCGGCGAGTTTTTCTATGTTTGATTCGGCCAGGGAGAGGGCCTCGGAGAAAGTGGTTTCATCGGCGCACAAAGGCGTCAGATCCCAGGTATTTTCCCGGCTTATTTCAGAGCGTTTTGGATTGCTGTTTGTGTTTGTCAGCATAATTCACATTCCTTTCTTTGATTCTTTGTTAATTTTATCCAAAATCGGATAATATAAGTATAATAATTTATTGTTTTTTTATCAATAATCCATTGATTTTTTTTTATCAATCGTATAGAATGAATGTGACAATTTCATAATGAGAGGAATTACTTATATGAGAGGGAGAAAATTATGAAGAAAAGAACAAGAAAGATTCTTTTAGGCGTAATGACACTTGCAGTAACTGCTGCACTCTGCGCTTGCGGAGGCGGCAAGGGAGACGAGTCTTCTGCAGAGAGTAAGAACTCTTCGGAAACAACGACCACAGAAGCCGAAAGCACAGCCGGAGGTACTGCCGTTAAAGGCGGCGAAGTTACCGTAGGTATTGCCCAGGATCTGGATAGTCTTGACCCACACAAAATGGTGTACGCAGGAACTAAGGAAGTTTTATTCAATGTCTTTGAAGGCCTTGTAAAGCCTGATAAGAGTGGAGACCTTATACCTGCAGTTGCAAGCGAGTATGAGGTTTCAGAAGATGCGAAAGTTTATACTTTCACATTGAGAGATGGAATCACATTCCACGATGGCACACCGGTCACCGCGGAAGATGTAAAATATTCGATTGAACGTTATGCGGAGATTCAGGGTGAAGGCTCCGCATTTTCTATTTTGGAAAGTGTGGAGATCGTTGATGAAAAGACAGTGAAGGTTAATTTGAGCGAAGGAAATTCAGAATTTCTTGCAAATCTGACACTGGCTGTTCTTCCGCAGAGCAATGAAGCTAATTTTGAGACTCAGCCGATCGGAACCGGTCCTTTTAAATTTGTATCCTTCACACCGGGTCAGAGCCTTGTTGTTGAAGCTTACGATGGTTACTGGAATCCGGAACTGCCGTATCTTGATAAAGTGACATTTAAGATTGTTGCCGATACAGATACAGCAGTGACAGAATTGCAGGCCGGCACATTGGATGTATGGCAGTATTTGACAGATGATCAGGTTGCCACTCTGACAAGCGGATTTAATATTCTGCAGGGTAATGTAAACTATGTTCAGGCTTTGTTCCTGAATAATGATTTCGAGCCGTTTAAGGATGTTCGTGTTCGTCAGGCGATGAACTATGCCGTAGATAAGGATGCGATCAATGAAATGCTCTTCGGCGGCAAGAGCCATCTGATCGGAACGAATATGATTCCTGCTTTCTCCAAATATTATAATGAGGAAACAGAAAACGTTTATACAAGAGATGTTGAGAAAGCCAAAGAGCTTTTGACCGAAGCAGGATATCCGGATGGTTTTGATTTGGTTATCCGTGTACCGGATAACTATAAACCGCATGAGAGCACCGCTGAAATCATCGTTGAAAGCCTGAAAGAGGTTGGCATCAACGCAACCATTCAGCTGGATGAATTCTCAAAATGGGTTGAAGAAGCTTACACAAATCGTGAGTTTGAAGCGACAGTCGTTGCCGTTGATGGAACCTTATCTCCGGGAAGCTGGCTGGAAAAGAATCCGAGTGATGCGCCGAAGAACTTTACAAACTACAAAAATGAAGAATTTGATGAAACTTATAAAGCAGCATTAGCAACCGTTGATGATGCGGAAAAGGTTGAACTTTACAGAAAATGTCAGATGATCCTGGCAGAGGATGCAGCATCTGTTTATATTCAGGATGCGGCAAACCTTGTAGCTGTCAATGAAAAACTGGATGGCTATGTATTCTATCCATGTGCAGCCCAGGATATGTCCGGCGTACATTTTGTAGAGTGATCAAAAGCTGAACAAGCTGAACTAAAGAAGCAATAAAATAGAAGGGGCACGAAATAACCATGAAATACATGATAAAAAAAATAACAACTCTCATTATAACTTTGTTACTTGTATCCGTGGTTACTTTCGTGGCCTTTTCTGTGATTCCGGGCGACCCGGCTCTGGCGAAGCTCGGAACCTATGCTACCCCGGAGCGGGTGGAGGCCCTCAGGGAGGAGATGGGCCTGAATAAATCTCTCCCGGAGAGGTATGTCGACTGGCTTCAGGGAGCTCTTCACGGCGATTTTGGCGAGTCCTATCAGTATGCGGGAAACGCAGTCAGCGATCTCATCAATCAAAGGCTGCAGGTGACGGCGCTTTTGGCGGTCATGGCGTTTATTATTATTCTGGTGATCTCAATTCCGCTGGGAATCATATCCGCGCGGAAGGAAGGCACCTGGATCGATGTTTTTATCAATTTGTTTACCCAGGTAACGATGGCGATACCCGCCTTTTTCCTGGGAATGATCTTAACCTACTTTTTTGGATTGACTCTTAAATTTTTCCAGCCGGGGAAATTTGTCATGCCTCAGGAGGATTTTGGGGCATGTATTCGTTATCTGTTTTTCCCGGCCATTGCCATTGCAATCCCTAAAATTGCCATGGTGGTGAAATTTTTAAGAAATTCTGTACTCAGTGAAGTGAAAAAAGACTATGTTCGTACGGCTTACAGCAAAGGAAACCGCACGAAGAAAGTATTATATATACATGTTTTTCAAAATGCTTTGATCCCAGTCATTACTTTTATTGCCATGGTGGCGGCCGAGATTCTGGCCGGAAGCATTGTGGTGGAACAGGTATTCAGTGTGACCGGAATGGGAAGACTTCTGGTAACGGCGATTTCATACCGGGATTATCCGATCGTTCAGGCAGTCGTCCTTTATATTACACTGATTGTGATCATCATTAATTTTATTGTAGATATTCTCTATCAGTTCGTAGACCCTCGGGTGCGGACAGAATAGGAGCATAAGATGAAGCGAAAGAAATGGAACTATAATTTAACCATCGGATTGATTTTGACGACAATTGTTGTCCTGATGGCAGTGATCGGACATTTTTGGACGCCCTACGGGCCGACAGATATGAATTCGATGCTGAAAAATGCTCCGCCCACATTTGCTCATCCCTTTGGCAACGACAATTTTGGCCGGGATATTTTAAGCCGGATCATGAACGGTATGGGAACGACCTGCTTTGTTGCTCTGTGTACAGTGGGGATCGGCGTTGTTTTTGGAACAATCATCGGGGCGATTACCGGATTTTTCGGCGGTTGGCTGGATGAGATCATCATGCGTTTGAATGATGCCCTCAGCGCTTTCCCAAGCGTGCTTCTGGCGTTGATTTTTATCAGCCTTTTGGGGCCGGGGCGGAATAATATTATTTTTGCCCTCGGTATTCTGTTCATTCCGAGTTTTGCCCGTATTGTGCGAAGTGAGATTATCCGCTATAAAGAACTGGAATTTGTCAAAAGCGCCCAGGTGATGGGGGCCGGCAAAATTCGTATTATTTTCGTTCATATATTGCCGAATGCGCTGGTCAGCATGCTGACCTCCGCGACAGTTGGTTTTAATAACGCCGTACTGGCGGAAGCCAGTATGAGTTACCTTGGTTTGGGCGTACAGCCGCCGGAACCGAGTCTTGGCCTGATGCTTTCCGATGCCCAGTCCTTTTTGCAGATCGCACCCTGGTATGCCATCTTTCCGGGTCTTACGATCGTCATTATTATTTTAGGTTTCAGTATGATTAGTGAGGGCCTGCGCGTATATCAGGCGAGATAGGAGAAAACGATGGGTGAGAAACTTTTAGAAGTAAAAAATTTAACCATTGGATTTCCGGGAGAAAGCGGAATGCGCACGGTGGTTGATGATGTGAGCTTCTGTGTCGGCTATGGTGAGATCGTCGGCATTGTCGGCGAATCCGGTTCGGGCAAGAGTATGACTGTGCAGACGATTATGGGACTTAAAAACCGGGATGCCCACATTATGTCCGGCGAGATCCTTTTTGACGGCAAGGATTTGCTGCGGATATCCGATGAAGAACTCTCCAAAATCCAGGGGAATGATATGTCCATGGTTTTCCAGGAGCCGATGACTTCCCTGAATCCGGTGAAAAAGATCGGTTGGCAGGTAGCGGAGAGCCTTAAGATCCATACGCCGATGCCCGATGAAGAAATTCATGGAAGGGTTGTGGAGATCCTTGCCAATGTGGGGCTGCCGAAGCCGGAAGAATTGTGTCAGAAGTATCCCCACCAGCTTTCGGGAGGTATGCGTCAGCGAGTGATGATCGCCATGGCGATGATCTGCTGGCCGAAGCTTCTGATTGCTGATGAGCCGACGACCGCACTGGATGTGACGGTTCAGGCCCAGATCCTTCAGTTGCTGCGGAAAATCCATATGGAAGCCAATACATCCATTTTATTTATCTCTCATGATCTGAATGTGATCAAAGAAGTTTGTCAGAAAGTCATCGTTATGTATCAGGGAAAGATCGTGGAGACTGGATATACGGAAGATGTTTTGTATCATCCGAAACATGATTATACGAAGCATTTGATCGCTGCCATTCCGAGAAATCAGGAAGATATCCGGGAAGATGATCTGGTGATGCAGGCAAAGGATTTGAACGTTTTTTATTCGGTGAAGGAGCGGGGCATATTTGGGAAAAGGGAAAACAAACATGTGCTGCAAAATGTTAATTTCCATATTCGCCGGGGCGAGATTCTCGGCCTGGTGGGAGAGAGCGGCTGCGGAAAATCCACACTGGCAAAATGTATTGTCGGATTAAATAAAAATTATACAGGAGAATTAGACATTCGGGAGGAGCATCCCCAGCTTGTGTTCCAGGATCCCTACAGTTCACTAAATCCGATGAAAAAAATAGGATGGATTCTGGAGGAACCGCTGAAGGTTCATGGAATGAAGGATAAGGCAAAGCGGAAAGAACTGGTTGCTCAGATGCTTACCCAGGTCGGCCTGGACGCGTCCTATGCTGACCGGTATCCGAATGAACTGTCCGGCGGACAGAGGCAGCGTATCAGCATCGGCGGCGCTTTGATTTTAAATTCCAAATTCATTGTGGCTGACGAGCCGGTGTCAGCGCTGGATGTGACGGTCCAATCCCAGGTGCTCAATCTTCTTTTGGATCTGCATCGAACCCATCAGCTGACCTATTTATTTATTTCCCATGACTTAAATATTGTCCGCCATTTCTGCAATCGTGTGATTGTTATGTATCTCGGTGAGATTGTCGAGGAGGCCGAAGTTGAGGAAATCTATGAGGATCCGAAACATCCGTATACGCAGCTTTTATTTCACTCCATATTGACGGATGAGCGGAAACTGCAGCATATCACCGATGTGGAGCAGAGCCGGGAGGATGCGGCGGCGGAGGGCTGTCCGTTCTATCACCGCTGTATGAGCCGGAGTGAAGTGTGTCGTGAAAAACGGCCGGAACGTGTCAACCTCAATCCGGAGGGCGAGAAGCCCCATTGGGTCAAATGCTTTAAATATCAATAATAGATGCTGCGCATGAGCGCGCTGCGTCAAGCTTCGCGCGATAAGGTATGCCTATTCAGGCATCCCGTATGTCAGATGCTGCGCATGGGCGCACTACGTCAAGCTTCGTGCGATAAGGTATAATTTCAAGCAGGGATGTGCATAATCATGGACATACCCTGCTTTTTAAAAAAGAGAAATAATAACGTCAAAAGTCATTGCTTTTGACGGTGGTTTTTTTGAAAAATTCAGGGGAAGAAAAATATGAAACGGAATATTAAATTACTTATGGAATATGACGGCGGCCGTTATGACGGATGGCAGCGTCTCGGAAAGAAGAGCGGCGGAACAACGATTCAGGGGAAAATGGAGGAAGTGCTCTCAAAAATGACCGGCGAGGAAGTGGAACTGATCGGTTCGGGCCGAACGGATGCCGGCGTTCATGCCCGGGGGCAGGTGGCGAATTTTCATACGGACAGCGATATGAAATGCTGGGAGATGAAATATTATCTGAATCGCTATCTGCCTCAGGACATCGGGGTTCTCTATGTGTCGGATGTGCCGGAGCGGTTTCACAGTCGTCTGAATGCGAAAGCAAAACGTTATGTTTATCGGGTGGCCATTGGCGATGTACCGTCAGTTTTTGACAGAAAGTATACATGGTACTGCTTCGACAGGCTGGATGTCGGCCTTATGAGAGCCGGAGCGGAACTGATGGTCGGGGAGCATGACTTCAAAGGTTTTTCTTCGTTGAAAAAGAGCAATAAATCAACAGTGCGTACGGTTCGCCGGATTGATTTTGATGCGAAGGAAAGAGAGATTGATCTCATTTTTGAGGGCAACGGTTTTCTCTATAACATGGTACGCATTATGGCGGGAACTTTAATTGAGATCGGAACCGGGGACAGGGAGCCGGAGACGATTAAAGAGGTCTTTAGGACGAAGAATCGGGAGAAGGCCGGAATGACATTGCCGCCGCAGGGACTGTTCCTGGATGAAGTATTCTATGAGTGATAAAATCCATTAGGAGGCCGGATAGATGGTTAAAATTGAAGGGAAGTCCGTATTTGGCGGGGTTGCCATCGGACCCATTGGAATTTTAAAGAAAAAAGAAAAAAAGGTGGTCCGCAGCCATGTGGATCAGACGGAGGAAGAGATTAAGCGTTATGAAAAGGCCAGCAAAGAGGCGGAAGACCAGCTCCAGGCGCTTTATGAGAAGGCTTTGGAAGAGGTTGGCGAGGCCAATGCAGACATTTTTCATGTGCACCAGCTGATGTTGTCGGATATGGACTATGTGGAATCCATCACAAATATGATTCGTATGCAGAATGTGAATGCGGAGTATGCGATTGCTATGACCAGTGATAATTTTTCAACCTTATTCGAAATGATGGATGATGACTATATGCGTGCCAGAGCCGCCGATGTGAAGGATGTTTCCAACCGTCTCATCCATATTTTGAGCGGCCGGGAGGACGACCCGCTTCAAGGAGATGTACCGGTGATCCTGGCGGCGGATGATTTGGCTCCAAGCGAAACCGTCCAGCTGGATAAATCGAAAATTCTGGCTTTTGTGACACGATATGGTTCGGCCAATTCCCATACGGCGATCCTGGCCCGGACGATGAACATTCCGGCCATTATCGGCGCGGATTTCCCGGAAGACTGTGATGGAAAGACGGCGGTGGTTGATGGGGAAACAGGCTGCCTGTATATAGAACCGGCACCGGAAATTCTTCATCAGATGGAAGAAAAGCAGCGAGAGGAACAAAAAAAACAGGAGATGCTGCAGACTCTGAAGGGCAAGGAGGATGTCACCCTCGGGGGAAAGAAAATCAATCTTTACGCCAATGTGGGAAATGTGTCCGATGTTATGATCGCTTTAAAAAACGATGCATCCGGCATCGGTTTGTTTCGGAGTGAATTTTTATATCTGGAGAAAGATCATTATCCGACGGAGGAAGAACAGTTTCAGGTGTATAAAACGGTGGCGGAAACAATGGCGGGCAAGAAGGTCATTATACGAACTCTGGATATCGGCGCAGATAAACAGATCGGATATTTTGATATGGAGCCGGAGGAAAATCCGGCGATGGGCTATCGGGCAATCCGTATCTGCCTCGACAGAGAGGATATTTTTAAGACACAGCTTCGCGCCCTTTATCGCGCCAGCGCCTATGGCAATATTGCGATCATGTATCCGATGATCATTTCGGTGGAAGAGGTTCGAAAAATCAAAAAGATTTCTGCCCAGGTTCGGCAGCAGCTTTCCGATGCGGGTATATCCTTCGGAGAGGTGGAAGAGGGCATTATGATTGAGACGCCGGCTGCGGCTATTATCAGCGATCTGCTGGCGGAGGAAGTCGATTTCTTCAGCATTGGAACCAACGATCTGTCCCAGTATACGCTGGCCATCGACCGGCAGAATCCGAAACTGGATACCTTTTTTGACCCGCACCATCCGGCGGTGCTCCGGCTTCTTCAGATGGTGGCCGACAATGCCCATAAAGTCGGTATATGGGTCGGCATTTGCGGAGAACTTGGCGCCGATCTGTCTTTGACAGAAAGCTTTATCCGAATGGGAATGGATGAACTTTCCGTGTCACCGGCCATGGTTTTGCCGGTGCGTCAGAAAATCCGGGAGACAAACGGATAATTTTAAAAGTTATGTAAATTATGAGACTGTCGGTTAATAGATAGTTTTAGACAGGCAGGTATGTGGCTCGGGGCGAGTCACATACCTGCCTGAAATGTCTTCAAAACTTTATTAAATTCCTGCGGCACGTCCATATCGGGCGGCCGCAAGCTGGTAAAACCAAATATCTCTGATCTCATCGGGAATGTTGATATTTTCCCCATCTTTACAGATGATATCCAACGCAGCGTAATGTTCTTTGAGCTGAGAGATATGCTCTTCCAGAATCTTCCGGCGATTTTCTTCTGCCGAAAACCCAATAAAATAAAGCTTTGCCAATTCCGGGTTCTTGCTGCTGTACATCAAATGACACCTGCTGTCTACAATTTATTACCCATTCAGGAAGAGGTGCCTGCCGAGCAGTCATATAGAGTAAAAGCCGATGGAAGAATTATAGATATCGTGATATAATTTGATGTGTTTAATGAGAAAAAAATCGTAATTTACGGAGGAAATGATCATGAGGAGAAAAGATAGAGAAATAACGGATTCTTTGCGAATCGCAGACATTATAAATCGGTGTACCTGTTGCCGAATCGGGTTTTATGATGATGGAGAGATATATGTCGTTCCGCTTAATTTCGGATATGAAGTAAAAGATGATTCTTATGTATTCTATTTTCATGGGGCAAAAGAAGGGCGAAAAATAGATTTAATCCAAGAGAATCCTAAGGTTGGCTTTGAGATGGATACGAATTATGTTCTTAAGGAGGCGGATACTGCCTGTGATTGTTCGGCTCAGTTTCAAAGTGTCATTGGTAATGGCATTGTGAGTATGGTGTCTGAGGCGAGTGAAAAAAAACGGGGACTTTCTCTTTTGATGGAACATAATACCGGGAAAAAGGACTGGAATTTTGACGAAAAGATGCTTTCCTCGGTTGCTGTTTTCAAATTGGCGGTCACAAAAATGAGTTGTAAAGAGCATAAATAATTAAAAAAACTCTTGACTTGGAGTTAACTCCAGGTTGTATGATATGTTTGTCACTATAAAGGCATGGTGCAGCGCCGGACAGGAGACTTAAGTAATGACGATTAGGGAAGTATGTGAAAAATATGATATTACACCGGATACGCTCAGATATTATGAGCGGGTTGGTGTTATCCCGGAGGTGACGAGAACAGCAGGCGGCATACGCAATTATACAGAAGAGGATATTAAATGGGTTGAAAATGCTATTTGTATGAGAAGTGCGGGTGTTCCCGTGGAAATGATCATTGAGTATGTGCGCCTTTTCCGGATGGGCGATGATACTTTTGAAGATCGGTGTAATTTATTAAAGAGAGCAAAGGCAGAGGTCGAAGCGGCCAGAAAGAAATATGATGATGAGCTGAAACGCCTCAATTATAAGATTGCTAAATATGAAGAGGCCATACAAACGGGAGTTCTTAACTGGAATGATGAAGAGATGAAGGAGGAATAAGAGATGATTTACAGACAGTTTCAGGATATTAAGTTATCCGGATTGGGACTTGGCATGATGCGCCTTCCAGTAATTGACGGAGATGATGCAAGAGTAGATGAAGCAGCATCAGCAGAAATGATCGATTATGCCTATAAGAACGGCATAAATTACTTTGATACAGCCTGGGGGTATCACAATGGAAATTCAGAGATTACTGCGGGAAAATTCTTATCAAAGTATCCAAGGGAGAGTTACTATCTTGCAACCAAGTTTCCCGGCTATGATAATTCCAACATGCCTAAGGTGAAGGAAATTTTTGAAGAACAGCTGAAGAAGTGCCGGACAGAGTACTTTGATTTTTACTTATTTCATAATGTCTATGAGGGTAATATTGATGATTATCTTAATCCTGAGTTTGGAATTTTTGATTATCTCATGGAACAGAAGAAGAATGGCCGCATCAGACATCTGGGATTTTCAGCCCACGGCAGTGCAGAAGTTATTAAAAGATTTCTTGCTGCGTATGGCGAGCATATGGAATTCTGCCAGCTTCAGCTTAATTATATGGACTGGCATTTTCAGGAGGCAGAGGCTAAGTATCATTTGATGAAGGAGCATGGAATTCCGGTATGGGTTATGGAGCCTCTTCGCGGCGGAAAATTAGCGGCAGCATCTGAGATGAAGGAAAAGGCATTAAGAGAAATGCGCCCTGATGAGACGATCCCGGCATGGGCCTTCCGGTTTTTGCAAAGTCTTTCTGAGGTAACAATGGTACTTTCCGGCATGTCAAACATGGATCAGCTTAAAGCGAACATTGAAACCTATGCGGAGGATAAACCGCTCAGCAAGACAGAATTTGATAAGCTTATTGAAATTGCAGATGAGGAAATCAAGCAGGGCGGACTTCCGTGTACGGCATGTCACTATTGTACGGCGCATTGCCCTAAGGAACTGCCTATCCCGGAACTTATAGCTCTCTATAATGAGCACAAGATTACAGGCGGCGGATTCATAGCTCCTATGGCTGTAGGAAGTATGAAGCCTGAAAAGCGCCCTGCAAACTGTATAGGCTGCAGAAGCTGCGAGCAGGTATGTCCTCAGCAGATTAAGATATCTGAGATGATGACGGATTTTACAGCAATGATTGGAATGTGAGAAAGATGCAGCCTTTGAAGTCGTAAGGGCCGAGGGATAGATATCGTGATATGATTTGGTGTGTTTAATATGAGGGGGAAGCATATGTTCAGATATGTTCATACAAATATTATAGCGAAAGATTGTCAAAAGCTGATAAATTTTTATAAAGAAGTATTCCGGTGTAAAACTATAGGTGAGACAAGAAATTTGCGCGGAGAATGGCTTGATCGATTAACCGGCATTTCCAATGCGCATATAGTTGGGGAACATCTTTGCCTGCCGGGATATGAGGAAGACCATCCCACACTTGAAATATTTTCCTATGATACGATGGAAAACGCCGACAGTAGTCTGAATAAATGCGGAATAGCACATCTTGCATTTGAAGTAGACGATGTGGAAAAGACTTTACAGCTCTTACTTCAAAAGGGCGGCAGCCAAATCGGAGAAGTAGTAAAGACAAAATATGAGGATGGACGGGAAGCCGTTTTTGTATATGCAACAGATTGTGAGGGAAATATTGTTGAATTACAAAGCTGGTCATAGGCTGTAAGTAATCAATTCTCACGATGAATTCAAATATAGTTGGGGTGAGGACGGCACCCTGATCAAGTGGGACTATGTTTCTCCGTCTTATACTGATTTTCACAAAGAGGATGAAAACTTTACCAAAATGGTTACCGAATATTCAGATGACTTTTTTGAGTTCTATGGGAAGGTTATGGCCGATAGAGAACGATATAAAAATGATCGTGCCGTTTTAGATAATCAACCGATGAATTTTTTTGATGTTTCCTGCTTACCGTGGGTGAAATACAAACACTTTGATGTTCATGTTTTTGATGAGGGGAAATTCCTTGCTCCCGTGGTAACTTGGGGCAAGTATGAGCAGGAAAACGGCAGACTGATGATGCCGCTTACGATGAATATCCATCATGCTGTTGCGGATGGATTCCATCTGTCCAGTTTTTTTAATGAAGTACAGGATATGATAAATACTTTTGTATAAACAAATCGGAATTTGTGGAGAGATTTCCTGAACTTTCCTTATTTTACAGGCTTTTCAGCCCATTAAATAGTGAAATGATATGTATTTTCCCTTATTTTTGCCCTTATGCGGAATCCGCAAG
>NZ_DBGCTU010000008.1:0-106434 GCF_048388605.1 Frisingicoccus sp.
ACATAGTGTACGGATTCACAGGCTCCATCAGCGTGTGTGTAAGGTGAAGGCCAGCGAGAAAGTGGGTGTGCGTTATATGCAGGCATGGGAAGAACGCTATTATGACCGGGAAGAAGGCAGAATCGAAGGCAGAATCGAAGGCAGAAACGAGGGCCGTAAACAAGCAAAACAGGAATTGATTGCCAATATGCGCAAAGAAGGTCTTTCGGATGAGCTCATACTGCGCGTCACAAAGCTTACAAAAGAGGAATTAGAAAAGATAAATGAGTAAAAAAGTATTCTCCGGGAGTGTCGTTTTAAGGCATCCCCGGAGAATACTTTTTATTTAGTCGGCTAATCTGAGTAAATCCTGATAAAATGTCGGATAGGAAATGTTTACACAGTCGCTGCCAATAATTTTTGTTTCACCGTCGCTGGCCAGGGCGGCCACTGCAAAGGACATGGCAATGCGGTGATCGAGGTGGCTTTGAATGACTGCTCCATGGGGCATTTTTCCGCCATTGATGATCATGCCGTCTTCGGTTGGAGTGATATCTACACCCATGGCGCTGAGATTTTCAGCCATGACAGCGATGCGGTCCGATTCTTTAACCTTCAGTTCGGCAGCATCGCGGATAATGGTCTGCCCTTCGGCGAAAGCTGCCATGACGGCGATGATCGGAAGTTCATCGATAAGGGACGGTATGATGGCTCCTTCTACAATTGTCCCATGGAGGGCAGAATTGCGAACGACAATGTCGGCCACCGGTTCTCCGCAGACATCATGGATATTTTCAAGAGAAATATTTCCGCCCATGGCCCGGCAGACTTTCACCATGCCGTCGCGGGTCGGATTGATCCCCACATTTTCGATACAAATTTCTGAACCGGGTACAATAAGTCCGGCAGCCATAAAGTAGGCAGCGGAAGAAATGTCTCCGGGAACAATAATTTTCTGGGCCTCCAACCGGTTGACCGGGCGGAGAGTGGCAGTTGTTCCTTCCGAGCGGATATCGCCGCCGCAGGCGCCGAGCATTAATTCCGTATGGTTTCGAGAAAGCACCGGTTCAGTGACACTTGTTTCGCCGTCGGCATAGAGGCCGGCCAAAAGAATGGCGGATTTGACCTGGGCGGATGAGACCGGTGAATCATAATGAATCCCGTGAAGCTTTTGCCCTGTGATTTTCAGAGGCGCGCAGTCATTGCCGCGAAGACTTTCAATCGAAGCGCCCATCAGAGACAGCGGTGTCATGATCCGCCGCATCGGGCGGGATTGGATGGAAGCATCTCCATTAATGACACAGTCAAAATTTTGTCCGGCAAGGATACCGGACATCAATCGGGTGGTTGTTCCGCTGTTCCCGGTATCCAGGGTGCTTTCCGGGCGTTTTAAGCCATGAAGGCCCCGTCCGTGGATGCGGACGATATCACCGTTGTTCTCGATATCAATGCCCATCTGACGGAAGCAGGCGATGGAAGAGAGGCAGTCGGCCCCCTGAAGAAAATTATGGACTTCCGTTGTTCCCTCTGCGATCGAACCGAGCATGACGCTGCGGTGGGAAATGGATTTATCTCCCGGGATGGAAACCCTTCCCTTTAATCCTTTGATTCGTTTTATTTTCATTGAAACATCTCTCCTGTGTATATGTAATTAAATGGTCATCTATTTGCGAAGATGAATGACATAATGGAAACGATTTAAGAGTTCAGTGGCCTTTTCGGCGGACTCTCCGTCATAAAATTCAATGTGAAGCACGCCTTCCTGAAATTCACGGTTATGGACAATGCCTATATTTCGGATACTGATGCCGTTTGTTGCAAGAATGGTAGCAATCGTAGCAATGGCGCCGGATTCGTCGACTAAATCCACAAACATTTCGTAAGATGGAGGCAGAAGGCTTTTTGCATGGCTTTGAGGAATATCATCTCTGTATTCTTTCGCTGAAGCAAAGGTTTTTAAAAGCTTTTGCTCATCATTGCTTTGGATGGCTTCGCCGATTTCATTCATTCGTTTAATATAAAGATGAAGTATATTTAAAATCTGAGTCTGATTTTCAGCACAGATCTGCTGCCACATTTCCGGCGATGAAGAGGCGATTCGAGTGATATCCTTAAAACCTCCGGCGGCCAGCATCCGCATCATCCCATCCGGGTTGTCCGAATCTTTAACCAGATTTACCAGTGTGTAGGCAATAATGTGGGGCAGATGAGAAATGGCAGCGGTGACACGGTCATGCTCATGATAATCCAGGGTTACGGGAATTGCGTGAATATCCTTTGCGATCTGAACCATTTTTTCGAGCATTTCATCTGTTGTTCCTTCGCCGGGCGTTAAAATATAGTAGGCATTTTCGAGTAAATGGATTTTAGCGCTGCTGTATTTTGTTTTTTCGGAACCCGCCATTGGGTGGCCGCCGATAAAATGCTCAGCCATGCCGAGACGGGTGACGGCTTCGTGAATCGTTGTTTTGACACTGCCGACATCGGTTAAAATGCAGCCGGGTTTAATAATAGGCTTTAATTGTTCCAGACAGCGTATGTTCACGCTGACCGGCGCGCATAAAAAGATAATATCGCATTCGGAAAATCCCGGACCGATGGTGTCCATGGCATGATTGATGGTTCCATCAGCCATAGCTTCGATCAGGCTGTCCTTGCTGCGGTTATATGCGATCAGAGTAATCTCCGGGTGCTTAGCACGCAGAGCTTTGGCAATGGAACCGCCGATTAAGCCCAATCCGATAAATCCTATAGTTTGTTTATTCATTGCTGTGTCCTCCTGAAACTTTTGTCTTATTATGAATGTGGGACATTTCCGCAAATATTTCCGCTTGGCTCGTGCCTTCGCGAAAAAAAAGCTTTCGTCCCTGCTGTAAAGGACGAAAGCGAAATCTTCCGTGGTACCACCTTTATTCACCTGCACATCACTGTACAAATCTTATAGAGTACGTCAATCCGATTGATTATACTCCGGCAATATAACGGTTGCAACCGGCACAGCCTACTGTCAAAGAGTTCAGCCTGCAGCTCAGGGATGTATTCGGGAATCTGTTTTATGCACCTCTCATCAGCCGGTAACTTTCTGTATAAACAAAAGAATCCTTACTGGTTCCCATCATAGCTTTTTCGTTAGTCCTAATAATAGCATTGTTGAAAAAAAAAATCAAGCTTTTTTTCAAAGCCTTCTTTTTCCGAAGAAAATTGAGAAAAAACAGGAAAAACTTGTATATTTTCTATAAAACTCTTGAAGATGGAAAGATTTTTTAGTAAAATATATCCATACCCATGCGGGCGAGTAAAAACGTAATTGGAGGAATAAGACATGAAGGTTTACAAAACACAGGACATACGTAACGTCGCAATTTTAGGCCATGGCGGCTGTGGAAAAACATCTCTTGTAGAAGCGATGGCGCATGTTACAGGAGTTACAACACGTCAGGGACGCATTGAGGATGGAAATACCATCAGCGATTATGATAAAGAAGAAATCCGTCGTAAATTCTCAATCAGCACATCCGTTATTCCGATTGAGTGGAAATTCTGGAAAATTAATCTTCTGGATACACCGGGATATCTGGATTTTGCCGGTGAAGTGGATGAAGCTCTGGCTGCGGCTGACGGCGCTATTATTGTGATCAATGGTAAAGCGGGCGTTGAGGCAGGTACGGAAAAAGCCTGGGATTACTGTGAAAAGTATGGTATTCCGAGAGTTTTCTTTGTAACAAACATGGATGATGAGCATGCAGATTACATGAAGGTTGTTGAACAGCTTCGTGAACTCTATGGCAAACGTATTGCACCGTTCCATCTGCCGATTCGTGAAGACCATAAGTTTACCGGCGTTGTCAATGTAGTTACCTTAAAGGGCCGCCGTTTTATCGGCGATGGTAAATGGGAAGAAAGAGATGTTCCGGAAGATGTACAGGATGATCTGGAGCCATGTCGTGAAGCGTTGATGGAAGCGGTTGCTGAAACAAGCGAAGAATATATGGAGCGCTATTTTGACGGTGATGAATTTACCGTGGATGAGATCATTGATGCTCTCCGTGTAAATGTCAATGAAGGTTCGGTTGTTCCGGTACAGTGCGGTTCCGGCACGATGGCCTACGGTATTGAAGGCCTGATTGAAACATGTGTGGAATTTCTTCCTTCACCGATTCGTGATCATATTAAGATTTTTGGTAAAGACCCTCGGACAGATAAAGAATACAATGTGGATTATGATTCCCGTCGTCCATTTTCCGCTTATGTATTTAAGACGATCGTTGACCCGTTCATCGGCCGTTATTCTTTGATCAAAGTATGCTCCGGCGAATTAAAGTCGGATTCTGTGATTTATAATTATGAGAAAGAGACGGAAGAGAAACTCTCCAGAATTTATATTTTGAGAGGAAAAGAAGCCATTGAAATGCCGGAATTGAAGGCCGGCGATATCGGTGCGATCGCCAAATTATCCAATACAGCCACGGGCGATACCCTTTCCTTAAAGGCAGACCCGCTGGTATTTGATAAATTTGAGGTTGAATCTCCATATACATATAAGCGTTATGAAGCTGAAAATAAAGGGGATGAAGATAAAGTATCCCAGGCTCTTCAGAAGATGATGGAAGAGGATTTGACCCTGAGAGCTTTCAATGATAAAGAAAACCGTCAGTCGCTCCTTTATGGTATGGGCGATCAGCATTTGGATGTTGTTGTCAGCAAGCTGGAAGCAAAATATAAAGTAAAAATCAATCTCTCCAAACCGAGAGTTCCATATCGTGAAACCATTCGCAAGAAAGTTTCCGTTCGCGAAAAATATAAAAAACAGTCCGGCGGACATGGACAGTATGGCGATGTCGCTATGGAATTTGAACCATCCGGCGATCTGGAAACACCTTATGTATTTGAAGAACGAGTTGTCGGCGGTGCCGTACCGAAGAACTACTTCCCGGCAGTTGAAAAAGGTATTCAGGACTCCGTTCTTAAAGGACCTATGGCCGGATATCCGGTTGTCGGCGTGAAAGCAACATTGTTTGATGGTTCCTATCATCCGGTAGACTCTTCCGAAATGGCGTTTAAGACCGCAGCGCGTCAGGCTTTCAAGAGTGCATTTATGCAGGCAAATCCTGTGATCCTTGAGCCGATCGTTTCTCTGAGTGTCATTGTTCCGGACAGCTATACCGGTGATATCATGGGCGATCTGAATAAAAAACGCGGCCGTGTACTTGGTATGAATCCAACGGAAGGCGGAAAGACAGAAATCATTGCAGATATTCCGTTGTCCGAACTTTATGGTTATTCCACAAACCTCCGTTCTATGACCGGCGGACGCGGAAGCTACGCTTATTCCTTCAGCAGATATGAGCAGGCGCCAAGCGATGTTCAGGAGAAGGTTATTGCGGATAACGAAAAAGCAGAATAAGCACTTAATATTGAAGGTGAATGTTGTATCGAAAGCAGTCAGTCTTTTACAGGGCTGGCTGCTTTATCAATATATTAAAGGAGAAATAAATGGAACTTTCAATACATGAAATTCAAAAAAGTTTTGGCGAGAAAAGAGTTTTGAAGGGGATATCTTTTCGTGCCGCCGGAGGCAAAGCCTTTGGGCTGCTTGGCCGCAACGGCGCCGGAAAAACGACGACAATCCGCATTTTGATGGATGTATTTCCGGCGGACAGCGGGGAAATACTGCTTGATAATGAACCGATAAATTATGAAAAGGTGAAAATCGGGTATTTGCCGGAAGAAAGAGGCTTATATCCGAAAAAGAAGATTTTCGACCAGCTGATTTATTTTGCCATGCTGAAAGGAATGGGCAAAAAAGAGGCCGTGAAAGCGGTGGATTACTGGTTGGAGCATCTTGGAATGGCCGAATATCGGAATAAACGGCTGGATACACTTTCAAAGGGAAATCAGCAGAAAATCCAGTTGATCACCGCCCTGGCCCATGATCCTCAGATAGTGATCTTGGATGAGCCCTTTTCCGGGCTGGACCCGGTGAACGCAATGCTTCTGAAAAATGTTGTCAAGGAAGAGATTGCGAAGGGGAAGATTGTTCTGTTTTCCAGCCATCAGATGAATTATATTGAAGAATTCTGTGATTATATCGCCATTTTGAATCATGGAGAAATCGTTTTGCAGGGAAATCTAAGTGAAATAAAGAAAAACCACGGGCGGGACAGTCTGGCGGTGCGTTCCGATCAAAGAGAAGCGATTCAAAGAGATTTTGGGGAGACCTGTATGGAAAGTGACGGGGGAGAACTTATTATAAGGTTAAAAACTCCGGAAGAGAAGCAGAAGGTGATGCGTCAGCTTGTTGAAAATTATGATGTGGATGAAATAAGGCTGTATGAACCATCATTGAATGATATTTTTGTCCGATATGCAGGACAATAAATTAAGAAAGGACAAAATCATGAATCAGTTTTTTATCATATTGAAATTTGAACTGCAGCATTATTTTAAAAATAAAATTTTTGTGGGCATTACTATTTTTCTTGTGTTGGCCATTGGCATTGTTATGTTTTTCCCGAGAATATCCGGGCTTTTTGAAAGGGGATCGGAACCGGTCGGAGAGGAAGATAAAAAGGTGATGCTGGTAACGGCGGACACAGAGGAAGAGGCCGAAGTGTTGGGACAGGTTTTTTCGGCGGCCTTTGAGAATTATGATGTTCAGGCGACAACGGAGGGTGTGGACGTGATTAAAGAACAGATACTGTCCGGCGAGGCGGAGTGCGCATTTGTTATTACGGGGCCTGTATCCTATACTTATTATGTGAATAACCTTTCGATGTATGATGGTAATACGGCAACAGCCGATGAGCTTTTTCAGAACATTTATCGAATGAGTGCGATGATTGAAAAGGGTATTGATCCGATGGAGGCCGGAACGATTTTAAATGTGCAGATTGAGCATGAGATTCAAAATCTGGGAAAAGACCAGATGCAGAATTTCTTCTATACATATATCATGATTTTTGCATTATATATGGTGATTTTGCTTTACGGCCAGATGGTGGCCACAAATGTTGCTACGGAAAAAAGCTCCAGGGCTATGGAACTGCTCATTACCAGCGCGAAACCGTCGAGCATGATGTTTGGAAAGGTGATCGGGTCGGGACTGGCCGGGCTGACCCAGCTTGTTCTTGTTTTTGGAGCTTCTGCATTCTTTTATAATATAAATGCAGGTTATTGGGGCGGCAATGAGCTTATAAAATCCATCTTTAATGTTCCTCTGGGCCTTCTGATCTATATGCTTATTTTCTTTGTGTTGGGCTTTTTTATCTATGCCTTTTTGTTTGGGGCCATCGGTTCGACGGCATCCAAGGTGGAAGACATCAATACTTCCGTCATGCCTTTGACATTTTTATTTATTGCGGCCTTTGTTGTCGTGGTGTTTTCCATGTCCAGCGGCAACATAGATAATATGGCTATGAAAATTTGTTCTTTTGTGCCGTTTACTTCTCCGATGGCGATGTTTACACGGATTGCCATGAGCACGGTGCCGATGTATGAGATTATTCTCTCTATCGCCATTTTAATTATTTCAGCCTTCGGCATCGGCATTTTTTCGGCAAAAATTTATCGCGTCGGCGTGCTTCTTTATGGCACGACGCCGAAGATAGGTACGATATTGAAGTCGATGAAAAATGCTTAAATTCAAACAAAAGCGTTGAATTTTAGGCGGAATGTTGGTACAATAAAGGTTAGTTTAAATGAGATACAGAGAGGATGTTTAATTATGGCAACGCCTTATAATCATAAGGAGATTGAAAAAAAATGGCGTCAGAACTGGGAGAAAAATCCAATCAACGTCAATGATGGTAAAAAACCGAAATATTATTGCCTGGACATGTTTCCATATCCGTCAGGGAATGGTCTGCATGTCGGTCATTGGAGAGGCTATGTTATTTCTGATGTATGGAGCCGTTATAAAATGCTTCAGGGCTACTATCTGATTCATCCGATGGGATGGGATGCTTTTGGTCTTCCGGCGGAAAATTATGCGATTAAGATGGGGATTCATCCGGCAAAGTCTACGGCGGAGAATGTGGCAAATATTAAACGCCAGATTAATGAAATCGCAGCGATTTATGACTGGGATATGGAAGTTAATACAACGGATCCGAATTTTTATAAATGGACTCAGTGGATTTTTGTAAAAATGTTTAAAGAAGGTCTGGCCTATGAAAAGGAGATGCCGATCAACTGGTGTCCTTCCTGTAAGACAGGCCTGGCCAATGAAGAGGTTGTCAACGGAAACTGCGAGCGCTGCGGTTCCCCTGTCACAAAGAAGAATCTGAAACAGTGGATGCTGCGTATTACAAAATATGCGGACCGTCTGCTGGAGGATTTGAATAAACTGGATTGGCCGGAAAAGGTTAAAAAAATGCAGACGGACTGGATCGGCAAATCCTACGGTGCGGAAGTCGATTTCCCGGTTGACGGAAGAGATGAGAAGATTACGGTTTATACGACCCGTCCGGATACACTTTACGGCGCAACCTTTATGGTATTAGCGCCGGAACATGCTTTGGCCGCATCTCTGGCTACACCTGAAAACAAGGAAGCTGTGGATAAATATATTTATGAGGCTTCTATGAAGTCAAATGTGGACCGTCTTCAGGATAAAGAGAAGACCGGTGTATTTACCGGCAGCTATGCGGTTAATCCGCTGAATGGCGCAAAGACGCCGATCTGGATTTCTGATTATGTATTGGCGGATTATGGTACAGGGGCAATCATGTGTGTACCGGCCCATGATGATCGAGACTTTGAATTTGCTACAAAATTCAATATTCCGATCATTCAGGTCATCGCAAAAGACGGCAAAGAAATTGAAAATATGACGGAAGCTTATACGGAAGCAGCGGGAACGATGATCAATTCCGGCGAATGGAACGGCATGGAATCTGCAGTGCTCAAAAAAGAAGCTCCGATGATTATTGAAGAAAAAGGTTTTGGACGCAAGACAGTGAATTATAAGCTGCGTGACTGGGTATTCAGCCGTCAGCGTTATTGGGGTGAACCGATTCCGATCGTGCATTGTCCGAAGTGCGGCTGTGTTCCTGTGCCGGAGGAAGAACTTCCGTTATTGCTGCCGGAGGTTGAATCCTATCAGCCGACAGGCACCGGCGAGTCTCCATTGGCGGCCATTGAATCCTGGGTGAATACGACCTGCCCTGTCTGCGGCGCACCGGCGAAGAGAGAAACCAATACAATGCCTCAGTGGGCCGGTTCTTCCTGGTATTTCCTGCGTTATGTGGATTCTCATAATAATGAGGAACTTGTATCCAGAGAAAAAGCAGATAAATATTTACCGGTAGATATGTATATCGGCGGTGTGGAACATGCGGTACTTCATTTGCTCTACTCCCGTTTCTATACAAAATTCCTCTATGATATCGGCGTGATCGACTTTGATGAACCGTTCCATAAACTGTTCAATCAGGGCATGATCACCGGTAAAAACGGTATCAAAATGAGTAAATCCAAAGGAAATGTTATTTCGCCGGATGATCTGGTGCGCGACTATGGCTGCGATTCTCTGAGAATGTACGAGCTGTTTGTTGGTCCGCCGGAACTGGATTCCGAATGGGATGACCGTGGTATCGACGGTGTATATCGTTTCCTTAACCGTTTCTGGAATATGGTTCTTCAGAATAAGGATAAGAATGTGAAAGAAACGAAGGAACTTGTCAAGCTCCGTCATAAGATGGTTTATGATATTACAAGCCGTCTGGAATCCTTCAGCCTGAACACTGTTATTTCCGGTTTTATGGAATATAACAATAAGTTGATAGAAATGACAAAGAAGGGCGGCGTTGATAAGGAGACACTGGAAATGGCTGTCATCCTGATTGCTCCGTTTGCCCCACATGTTGCGGAGGAACTGTGGGAACAGCTCGGGCATGACACTTCTGTATTTAAAAACACATGGCCGTCCGCTGATGAGGAAGCCATGAAAGATGATGAAGTGGAAATTCCGGTTCAGATTAACGGAAAGACAAAGGCTGTCATGAGCATTTCCGCCGATGAAGCGAAAGACGCAGTGATTGCCAAAGCCAAAGAAGTTCTCGGCGATCGCCTGAACGGCACAATTGTCAAAGAAATTTATGTACCGGGCAAGATTGTCAATATTGTGCAGAAATAATTTTAAATATTGAATTATTTAAAAGCGGTTAATCCGGAGTGGGTTAGCCGCTTTTTCAGTGGTATGGCGAATATGGTTTCGAAAGTTTGAAATGACAGTTCAGGGCGTAAATGATATAATAAAAGAAATCAGAAGATACGGAGGGTGGCTGTATGCATCTTAAAAATATTTTAATTGTTGTTGAAGATATTGAGATATCAAAAAAGTTTTATAAGGAGCTTTTCGGCCTGGAGGTTGTCGCGGATTTTGGCGAAAATGTGGTTCTCACGGAGGGGCTTGCCCTTCAGCAAAGGAAACTTTGGGAGACATTTATCGATAAAAAAGTTATCAGGGGCGGCAATGATGCGGAACTATATTTTGAGGAAAATCATATCGATGCTTTTCTGGAAAGGCTGGACAACAGTACATTTGATATAGAATATTTGAACCGATGCAAGGAGCATGACTGGGGGCAGAGAGTTATCCGGCTTTACGACCCGGACAGGCATGTGATCGAAGTCGGAGAAGAGATGGAATATGTTGCCCGCAGATTTTTAAAACAGGGAATGACGGCGGAGCAGACGGCAAAGAAGACCCAGCTGCCGTTGTCCAAGGTGGAGGCGTTGATTGAAAATGTTTGATTTTTTTAAGAAAAATAAAAAGAAATCTTCGGAGGCCGAAGAGAAAAAAACGGTAGAATCTAAAACAAATGAACCTAAAACAGTTGAAACAAAACCGCCGATCCAACTGGCCTTTGAGAAGAATCTCTCATTTCTTCGGAAAGATACATTGGAGAAGGAAACAGTTCAGAATCTTTTTACAAACAGGGAATTAATAGAAGTTATTCAGATTGGAAAGACAACCTTTCCAACGGGAGAGATTGTGATTGCGGATCCACTGGTCTATCTGGGAAATGACAGATATACGGATTTGCTGAATCGGCAGATTCCTGTCGGAGAATATCCGGTGGAACTGTCCATTTGTTATTCGCCGATTGCCGGAGTGCGGATCGCAGCGGCCAGGCTGAAGGTGAGAGAGGAAACTCCAGCCCGCTATGAAATCACCATGCCGAAGGGAAAAACGGTTAAAGATTATAATACGCCGGGGGTTTTGACCGGCTTTGGAGTGGATGCGGGGTTAGCTTGTTTTTGTGATGGGATAGTGGCGAAGGAATTTGATGCTTTTCAATCAAAATGGCAGCAGGAGCATCCGGGAGGAAATTTATATGACGATTATTTTGCGGAGATTTTCGCTCAAAGCTATGAGCAGCATCCGGAGGTACAGCGCGAGGGCGGCGATTTTATAACATGGAGGATTCCGGGAACAGAGCACATTTTTTCAATGTTTGCCAGCGGATTGGGCGATGGCTTTTATACCGGTTTCTGGGGATTGAATTCAGCGGATGAAGTGTGCGAACTCGTAGTTCCTTTTATGAATCCGGAGTATTTTATTTGATATGGCGATGACTGAGAAAGAAAAAATGCTGGCAGGTCTGCTCTATGATGCCAATTATAATGAGTCTTTAATGGAGGAACGATTAAAATGTAAAGATTTGTGCTATGAATTTAACCAATTGCGGCCATCAGAAATTGAGGCCCAAAAAACGTTGATTCGCAAAATATTCGGAAAGACGAAAAAATCATTTTATGTGTTGTCACCTTTTTGGTGTGATTACGGATATAATATTGAAATTGGTGAAAATTTTTTTATGAATCATAACTGTGTCATTCTGGATTGTGCGAAGGTCTGTTTTGGTGACAACGTGTTTATTGCGCCGGATTGCGGATTTTATACGGCGGGTCATCCGTTGGATGCAGAGCAGAGAAACAGAGGGCTGGAATATGCGCGGCCGATAAGCATCGGAGATAATGTTTGGATTGGCGGCGGTGTACAAGTAATGCCGGGAGTGACCATTGGTGATAACACGGTGATTGCCGGTGGAAGCGTTGTCACTAAGGATATTCCCTCCTATGTGCTGGCCGGTGGAAATCCATGCCGGGTGATTCGGCCGCTGGTGCAAAAATTCTGTGCCGATGATTTGGAGCAGATTATGGGAATATGGGTTCAGACAAATATCCGGGCCCATAGCTTTATTTCAGAGGATTATTGGAAATCCAATGTGGAAGCTGTGCGCCGGATGATGCCGGAGGCAGAAATTTATGTCTGCAAAGAGCATCAGCGGGTGACGGCATTTATCGGCTTGATTGATGATTATATTGCCGGAATTTTTGTCGAAGAAGGAAAACAGTCTAAGGGACTCGGAAAAATACTTTTAAATCATGTGAAACAGATAAAAGAACGATTAACTTTACATGTGTACAAAAAGAATGAAAGAGCTGTCAGTTTTTATATCAGGGAAGGTTTTCAGATAACAGACAGCCAGATTGACGAAAATACCGGCGAGGCCGAACTGTTGATGGTGTGGGAAAAAATATGACGTTTATAAAAACAAGGTGAAAAGGCAAAATGAGGAATAGAAAGGGAATGGATATGAACGAAGAATATGTGATGACTCCCTATGAGACACGGGAAATCCTGTTTTATAAAACGGATAATGGCGAGTTGGTGGAAAAAGCAGTTATTTCCAAAATGGAAACAACTGCAGCGAACGCCGATTCTATCAAAAAAATACAGATATCTATTCCCAATGTAGAAAAAATATCTGTCAATGCAAGCGATTATTCTGATAAAATATAGTAAGTTACATTTATGCTATTGACCATAGAAGAATCCAGCGAAAACATCGGTGATATCCGGTGCCTTCGCTGGATTTTTTAAAGCGCCTCTTTTGGCGGTTTGATTTCATAAGCAAGAGTATGCTCCGTGAGCTCAGATAAAAGCTTAAGTTTCCGGTTGATCAGAGGCCGCATGCAGTTTGGAACATGTTCGCCGTGGGCCCGATGGATGGCCACACATTCTTTGCAGTTTCCGTGATAACGGCAGGCTTTTTTGCAGGGACAATGGTCCTTTTCTTTATATTCCCGGCGAAATTCGGAGGCAAATTCCTCCTGAATTTTTAATCCTTCAGCCTGGCGTCCGGCGTGGAATGCTTTCATAGCCTCTTTTTCTGTTGGGTTACCGTCAATAATCATCAAGATTTCCTCCTTTACTATACACAAATAGAATCATATGACAGAAAAACATTGAATAATAGCTAAATCCTACCTATAATTTATAAATAAATAACCAAATGAGGAAGAAAGGATATGAATTCACTATGGAAAATGCAATGCCGATTTATTCTCATAATCCCTTTGATGCCACAAAATTTCCGCTTCTGGTTTTAGATGTGGAGCAGCAGATATGCAGGCCGGAAAATGAAGGATTCCGGGTATTTCATTGGCATGAGGAAGTTCAGTTTGTCTATATATTAAAGGGGATTGTTCATTTTCGAATTTATGATGATGAGGTTGACCTGAAAGCAGGTGATGGCATGTTTATCAATCAGGCTGCTCTTCATCAAATTATGGAAAAGGAAGATTGTCATTATCACAGTTATATTGTCCCGATAAGAATGTTCTCTTTTTTCTCAGGAAGTATCATGGAGGAGAGGGATGTTATGGCGGTGGTGAAACATCCGTCTTTTACCTGTTTCCCAATGAGAAGCGGGGATGGCAGGTGCCGGCAGGCGTTGGAAGCCCTTCAGAAATTGGATAGCCTTTATTTTAAAAAGGAGGTTGTAAAGTGTTCGGAATACCGGATATCCATCCAATTAGCAAGAGTATGGCTGGAATTGATATCTATTCTTCCGGAATTCCCGAAAAGTATGCCGGTGTTGGGACATGAGCGGATACGCAGGCTTATTTCCTTTGTCCATCAAAATTATGATAAGGATATTTCATTAAAAGATATTGCCGGTGCAGCCAATATCAGTCAAACGGAATGCCAGAGGTGTTTCCGTACTTATGTCCAATGTTCTCCTTATCAGTATTTAATGAGGTATCGGCTGGAGCAGAGCGCAGTCATGCTAAAATCTTTAAACCGTACAATTACAGAGATTGCCGTCAATGTCGGCTTCAATTCTGTCAGCGCTTATATTAAATACTTCAAAAAATTTTATGGAGTGACGCCGTCGAAATTTCGGCACAATAAATTTTAATGTACAAACGTAATTTCTTTGATCAGAATCTCAAAAAATTGTGCAATAATACCAATAAGAGCAGCATAAATGGAAATTGAGATTGACAGGATAGACTGAAATGCAGAAAAAAGACACGGAAAATTAAGCGTACAGATTTTAGATAGGTTATAATTAATATATACAATTGTGCGTAATTTGAGATGACTGGAGGAAAAATAAAATGCAGTTGATTTTATGTGAGGATAATATAGCGGATGCAAAACAGATTGTGAATTATCTGTATGCGGAAGGCCAGTCATTAAATGTGGAGGTTTGTGTGGAGGTTTGTACCCGGTCGGACGATTTATTAGAGAAACTGAAAAATGGACGACGGTATGATGCCTATATATTGGATATATATTTGCAGGAGATGAATGGGGTAGAGTTGGCAAAAAAGATACGGTTAATGGATGTATTAGCCCAAATTGCTTTTGTGACGGCCAGCCGTGAATTTGCGGTGGAAGCTTTTTCCCTTCGGGCGGTTCATTATCTTGTAAAACCCTTGACAGAGGCTGAGGTGCGGGAACTTTTGGTACGAATACTGTCCAGGTCAGATAAAGAAACACCGATGTTTACTCTTTACAGTGGAAAAAATCCGATACAGTTTAAGCAGGAGGAGATTACAAAGATAGAAAGTTATCGGCATGGTGTTCTTATTTATAAGCGGGGCAGAGAAGAGCCTTATTGGTTTCGGATGCTGTTTATCGATGTTGAAGAACAGGCTTCCGAAAAATATTTTGCAAAAGCCAGTCGGGGAGTGATAGTAAATTTCGCGGATATTGATAAGGTGGAAAAGAACTCCTGCTATCTGAAAGACGGGGCTTATGTATCCATTAGCCGTAATCATATACAAAATTTTAAAAAGGGATATATGAATTATTTGTTTTCAGAGATAGATGGTGATGTCGATGACAATGTTTGAGGCTATCATACAGTTTTGCGGATATATTAGTCAGACATTTCCAATCTTGTTTCTTATTATTGCTTCTGTGCCGGAATCCTGTTGGAAAAAGCCGATGTCTTACATATGGAAACGTTTCACAATAATTAATGTGACAATGGGAATTGTGTTCGTCGGAGTTTTGTATTTTATTTGCAGAGATATGACGAATGTAAGCGTGATTCAGATGATTGCCAATACGGTGGTGTTGGCAGCAGTCATCATTGTATTTATAGAATATTCACGTTTTACAAAATTAAATGCAGTTATCAAGGCGTTTCTTGTGGTTATGAACATACATTATGCGGCGATGGTTGTTGCAGTAAACGCCTTTATATGCACTTATTATTTGAAGGTCAGACTGATTCAGTGGGAGATGGTATGGCCGTATCAGGTATGGAATTTAATCGGAGTGTTGTGCATTTATTTGGTGACGATTCCTTTAATTTATTTTTTTATAAAAAAGAAAGTCATTCCTGTGATTCCTTTGATGGAAAAAGATATGGCTTCTAACGGCCTGGTGGTTACCAGCATTGCTTTGTGCGTTTTTTGCGTATGCGCCTTTATATTTAATGTAACCTGTTTGAATAGCATCCTGTCTCTTTTCATGGCCGGATTATTGGTAAGCGATCTGATTGTTTACTATTTTTTCTTCTCGCAGATTCGCATTATGAAACGGCAGGAGGAAATAAAACATCAGGATAGATTAAGCCAGATGAGGTATCAGAATTTGATTCAGAATATGGAAGAAACACGCCGGATCCGGCATGATATGCGTCATCATTTGAATACAATCAGTGTTCTTTTAAAGGAAGAAAAGTATGAAGAAATGTCTGAATATCTGGAGGCTAATCAGACAATATATGATGCGTTGGATATGGAAGTATATTCTAAAAATCTGATGATTGACAGTGTTTTGAAATACTATATAAACAAGGCAAAGAGGTTGCATATTGATGTTCGAAGTCGGATAGAAGTCGGTGACGTGGATATTGATAAGACAGACTTGGTGGTTATTTTGGGAAATTGTATTGAAAATGCCATTCAGGCTTGTGAGGAAACAGATAATCATCCGGAGATTGAGATAAAAATGTCGGTAGTACAGCAGATGTTGTTGATACAGGTAAAAAATACCTGCGTTGACACATCGCGGGTTTCCGACGAATTTGTCAGCTACAAAGCATTTCCATCGACTAAAGGAGGTGGTGAGGGCCTGAAAAGTATTCATATTTCAGCTCATAAATACGGCGGTAGTGCATTGTTCAGACAGTCAAAGGGTTACTTCACAGCCAGAATTATGTTAAAGATTAAAAATTAAAAATGTATATTTTTTTGAATTTAAATATATGTTGAAAATTATTTTCACTATGGTATAATGAGGGTAGAAAGTATCAATGTCTGGTTGAAATTCTGCGGTATAGCAGAAAAGGGGGAGTTGCATATGCGTATTTATCGGGCAAAAGATTATCAGGATATGAGTCGGAAAGCGGCAAATATTATTTCAGCGCAGGTGATCATGAAGCCGAACTGTGTATTGGGTCTGGCGACAGGGTCAACGCCGATCGGAGTATACAAACAGTTGATCGAGTGGTACCGCAAGGGGGATCTGGATTTTTCTGAGGTAAGAACAGTGAATCTGGATGAGTATAAAGGACTCCCGAAAAGCCATGACCAGAGTTACTATTATTTTATGTACACAAATTTTTTCAAGGATATCAACATCGATATGGCGAATACAAATATTCCTGATGGCATGGAGATGGATAGTGATAAGGAATGTGAACGTTATAACCATGTGATTGAAAAAGTCGGCGGCATTGATATGCAGCTTTTGGGACTCGGGCATAACGGACATATTGGTTTTAATGAGCCGGGTGCCGTTTTTGAGAAGACGACCCACTGTGTGGATTTGACGGAAAGCACCATAGAGGCTAATAAGCGCTTTTTTGCCTCTGCAGAGGATGTGCCGCGTCAGGCCTATACGATGGGGATTAAGACAATTATGCAGGCAAAGAAAATATTGCTTGTCGTCAGCGGAGAAGACAAAGCGCAGATTTTAAAAGATTCTCTCTATGGCGCAGTAACTTCCGCCGTACCGGCTTCCATATTGCAGATGCACAATGATGTGACGGTTGTGGCAGACGAGGCGGCTCTGAGTTTGATTAAATAAAAGGAGTGTGGCGATTGTGACAAAGCAGGAGATACTGGATGCAATCCATGGTAAAATGATCGTATCATGTCAGGCAATCCCGGGTGAACCTTTATATATGGAAGATGATTCGGTGATGTATCTGATGGCCCGGGCTGCAAAGAGGGCCGGAACTCCGGCGATTCGTACAAGCAGTATCCGTGATGTTGCGGCTGTAAAAAAAGAAACCGGGCTTCCGGTTATAGGGCTTGTAAAGATTAATTATCCGGGGTATGACAGCTATATCACCCCAACAATGAAAGAAGTCGATGACCTGGTGGTTGTTGGCTCGGATGTGGTGGCACTGGACTGTACTCTCCGTAGGCGGGGTGACGGTACAACCATCAATGAATTTATTGCTCAGATTAAAGAAAAATATCCGGACATCATTTTGATGGCTGACATTTCCAACTATGAGGAAGGTGTCAACGCATGGAAATGCGGCGTGGACATTGTGGGAACAACGATGAGCGGTTATACCGATTATACGTCCAAAAAGGATGAGCCGGATTATGAATTGATGCGCCGGTTGTCGGCGGATTTGGATATCCCGGTGATTGGCGAGGGGAAGATTCATTATCCGGAGCAGGCGGTCAAAGCGCTTCAGACGGGCGTGTGGGCCATCGTTGTCGGCGGGGCTATCACCCGTCCGATGGAAATTGCACAGCGTTTTATAAAAGCCATTGATGAGGGTGTGAAATGATGAGAATTGCAGTACTGGATATTGGAGGAACTTCGATCAAATCGGGTATCTGGGATGGAAATCGGCTTGATGAGTTCAAAGAGTGGGATACAAATGCAAGCCGGGGCGGCGGCTATCTGATGGAGCGCGCAAAAGAAATCCTGCATATCTATGGGGCATTTGATGCCATTGGGATTAGTACTGCCGGACAGGTGGATGATCAGGCAGGAAAGATTTATTATGCCAATGACAATATTCCATATTATACAGGGATGGAAATTCGTGCTGTTTTGGAAAATGAATTCGGAGTTCCTGTTGCCGTGGAAAATGATGTCAATGCGGCGGCTATTGGGGAGCTTTATTTTGGAGCGGCCCGGGGCAGGGAGAATTTTCTGTGTCTGACTTATGGAACCGGAGTCGGCGGGGCCCTTGTTTTGGAGGGCAGTATATATAGAGGCGATACCTTTTCAGGGGCGAGTTTTGGCGGAATTGTCGTTCATCCTGAGGCAATTCAGGAAAATGTAGAATTCAGCGGGTGCTATGAAAAATATGCCTCCACGACAGCCCTTGTTCGGAGAGTTATGGCAGTGGATGCATCGCTGGATAACGGACGGAAGATTTTTGAAGCTTTCGAACGTCCGGAGATTCGGGCGGAAATTGACGGTTGGATTGATGAAATTGTTTATGGATTGATCACGCTGATACATATTTTCAATCCTTCAGATATTTTGCTTGGCGGCGGTATTCTGGAACAAAAGTATATTATCAGAGAGGTTCGCCGGCGTGTGAATAAAAATTTGTCCGACGGTTTCCGAGGGACGGAGATCCGTCAGGCAAGGCTTGGAAATCAGGCAGGACTTTTGGGGGCGGCGTGGCTTGCATCGAACCTTATACCTTGTCGCGCGGAGCCTGACGAAGCGCGCCCATGCGGAGCATCTGACATACGGGATGCCCGAATGGGTGGGGAAAAATAAAGAGAAATAAAAAACAGTCGTTTTGATCGATCGCTTTTTGCGGTAGAAAAACGGCTGTTTTTTGTAATAATGCTTATAATAATTTTTTTGCAATGGCCTGCGCCGTTGCGGAACGGGCCGATGAACGGATCTCGGGATTCCTTCGACAGTAGCCGTAGAAGAGACATTCAATTAAGAACATTTGCCCGACTTTGGCGGCAATTGACCCGGATTGAAGCGGGCTTTCATTGTAACCGCATTGAAGAACAATATCAGCAAATTCGGCGGCACGGGATTTGGGAAAGTGAGTGACGAGAATGATCGGTGTTTTCCGTTCTTTTGCCAGCTGTAAAACTTCTTCCATATCTCTGGTGGAACCGGAATAGGAGAAGAAGAGAATGACATCCTGAGGAGTGGCCAGTGCAGCAGCCATTGTCTGCATATGGGAATCTTCGATGTGAATGAAATTTGATGTGGTTGTGGAAAAACGGGCCCATGCTTCCATTGCCGTAACCATGCTGCCTCCCTGTCCGAAACAGTATACGTGCCGGGCAGCGGCGAGTAGATCTACAGCCCTGGTCAGCCTGGCTTCATCCAGATGTTCCATGGTCTCATTCAGAGAAACCATATTTGAAGCGAGCAGCTTATGGCACATGGTGTAAAAATCATCCTCCGGTCTGACAGTCTGAGGGACATCTGACGGATCGCCGAGATCGCTGATGCGTTCGCATTTTGCCAGAGCAAGTTTGAAATCATTGTAACCGGAGAGGCCGAGACCGCGGCAGAACCGGGTAATCGTTGCTTCAGATACGCCGCAGCTTTCTGCCAGGGAGGTAATGGACATATACTGTGTGCTGGATGTGTTGGCGAAGATATAGTCTGCCAGTTTTTTCCCGGAACGGGTCAGAGAGTTGTACTCCTTTGTAATCGAATCCAGTATATTTTCAACCAAGAAAAACGCCTCCTTGCATATTTAAAAAATCTATTTTGATTATAGAACAATTTAATAGCTAACGCAAGAAATGTTTCAAAAACTTTTTAAGCGCAATGATAAAAATTTACATTTTTGTGAATACGTTTTAAAAAATCGCCAAAAAAAATACTGTTTTTACTAAATTTAAAAAGACAAAATTCGAAGCGTATTATGCAACATGCATAAAAAATAAATGAATTTTCATCTATTTAAGATATTGAAAATTATTTTCAGAGAAGGTATGATAAATACAACGATGAGCATGCGAATGCTTAGTGCAAAAAGGAGGAAGTTACTATGAAAAAAATGTTGGCCGCCTTATTGGCAACCACGCTGGTTGTCGCTTCTCTGGTCGGATGTGGTTCAGGGAACAAAGAGACAACAGCGGCAAAATCCGACGAAACAACAGCAGAAAGTACGGCAGAACCGGCTGCTGTTGACGGCGGAACTTTAAAATTGTCTGTAACGACAGGTGATGGTTCCACAACAGATGATAAGATTCCGACACCATGGTATAACCGCATCATGGCAACGAATCTGATGTTCCGTGCCCTGCTTATTGCAGACAGTGATCTGACGAATCCACAGCCGGATCTGGCAGATTCTGTAGAGATCAGTGAAGATGGCCTCGTATATACCATTACTATGAAGGATGGTTTAAAATGGTCTGACGGCGAGGCTCTCACGGCAGAGGATGTGCAGTGGTCGATTGAAACGGCATTAAAAGCTGCGACATGTAACTCCATTTACACATCTGCCTTCAAGAAAATCGACAGCATGGCTATCGATGGCAGCACGCTCACAATGACATTGTCAGAGCCTTACGCTTCAATGAAAGATGTCCTTGCTCAGTTTGCGATCCTGCCAAAGCATTGTCTCGAAAATGCCGATCCGCTGACACTTGAATCCGACGCGTTTTGGACAAATCCGGTTTGCTCCGGAATGTATACGTTGGATGAACTGAATGTAGGCAATTATTTCACGTTAAAAATCAATGAAAACTACGAAGGAACAGCGCCGAAGATTCAGTCCATCATCTGTTATTTCGTACAGGATTACATCACAGCAGCCCAGGCCGGACAGGCAGATTATGTGTTTGGCAATGCCGCCGACCTTGTAGAAGCGCTGGAAGGTATGCCAAACTACACAGAACATGAAGTTGACGTGTTATTCTATAAATATTTCCTGTTTAATATGAAGGGCGTTGACGGTAATGAAAACGAAGCGATGCAGAGCGTAGAAGTCCGTAAGGCTTTGATCGAAGCCATTGACCGTGCGACACTGGCAACACTTTATCCGACAGCTTCTGTTTTGAACAGTGGTGTTCCAAACAATAATGAGGCTTACAACGGATTTGAATATACCTTCGATGCCGAAAAAGCAAAAGCGGACCTTCAGGCTGCCGGGTATGATATGAGCCGTACATTGAAAATCTGCTATTATAATAATGATCAGACCTCCATCGACCTGATTCAGACAGTGGTTCATTATCTTGAACAGACAGGCCTGACGGTTGAGGCAACATTGTCCAATGATGGAACGACTGATTTGTTTACAACACGTAATTACGATATCGGCTTCAAAGGAAAGAGTTCATTCTCCATTGATGAATGGTATACCGAATATCAGAGTACAGATGCCTTGTTTGCAAATGTATTCGGCGGCGGCGATGAATTTGATGAATTGGTAAACAACCTGTTCAAAGCAACAGATTCCGTAGCAAGAAATGAAGCTTTGAAAGCGCTTCAGGATAAGGAGCAGGAAGTCGTTTATAAAGTTCCAGTGTTCACTGTCGGTACATATGTATTCACAAGTGATAAGGTTATTGTTCCGGAAGGTGTAACATTCTGCAATCCGCTGTACATGTGTGATCTGAAGTTTGCTGACTGGGAAATGGCTCAGTAAGACAATAATTTAAAATCAGACAAGGATTCAATGATGAAAGGGGGAGACGGGAGAGATGATTTCGAAAGTCTCCCCTTGTTTATGGGAGGTTTGAAGTTTTTGTTTGATGCTGCTTTAAGAATGGGGTGATAGAATGTTAAAATTCATCATTAAAAAGCTGCTCATGATGATTCCGATGCTTTTGGTTATCAGTTTTATTGTATATTATGGTTTGCAGCTGACAGGTATTGATCCGATTAACTTTATGGTCAGCCCGGAGATGCTCTCTTCAAATAAAGAAAATGTTGAAGCGCTGCGGGAATCTCTCGGATTGAATGACCCGTTGATCGTACAGTATTTCCGCTGGCTTGGAAATATCCTGCATGGTGATCTCGGATATTCCTTTGACGGCTCTTCCATTGCTTCCGTGATCGCGGTAAGACTGCCATATACCTTTGAACTTGCCGGGTATTCCCTGCTGTTCTCAACGATTATCGGTATCGGCATCGGTATTATTTCCGCGGTACGTCAGAATGGTATTATTGATTATGTTGGCCGTGTCCTGGCTGTTTTGGGACAGGCGGTCCCTCAGTTCCTTGTTGGCATTATATTGATTCAGATTTTTTCAATTAAACTCGGATGGTTCCCGGCGAGCAATCGTGTCAGCCCGGATGCGACAAGCGCTTTTTCGGATGCCTTTTTCCATCTTTTCCTTCCAGTGCTCACTCTGACTATCGGTATGGTTGCCGTTTTGATGCGTTACGCCCGAAACACCATGCTGGATGTATTGAACAGCGATTATATTAAAACCGCCCGTTCCAAAGGTATTCCGGAGTGGAAGGTTTATCTGAAGCATGGATTCAGAAATGCCATGAAACCGGTTTTGGTTATCCTGGTATTCCGTATTCCGGCGCTGATCGGCGGTTCCGTTGTTATTGAAACCGTGTTTTCCTATCCGGGGATCGGTTTAACGATGACAAATGCGATCGTATCCGGCGATTATCCGGTAGTACTGGTTACAACATTGATCATTGCGGCCACCATGTTGATCTGTTCCTTCATGGTTGATGTATTCAATGCATTGCTGGATCCGCGTGTACGCCTTGGCGAATAAAGAAGGAGGAAGAACTTATGGGTGAAACAACGAGTATTAAAGCTTCGAATAAAAGCGCATCTTCTTCTTTATTTAAGCGAAATGTGCGGAAATTTATGAATAATAAACTGGCTGTGCTCGGCCTGGTTATTATCGTGGTTATTACGGCTGCATGCATCATTGGCATGATCACCGGTGTGGATTACGGCACGCCGGTGCTGACAGATATGAAACAGGCGCCGGGAAACGGACATCTTTTCGGTACAGACACCATTGGCCGTGATCTGTTTTCCAGAGTGCTTGTCGGCGGATGCTATTCAATCCTTATCGGCGCCTTCTGCGCGGTGATGAGCTCGGTGATCGGCGCGATTCTGGGAGCTCTTGCCGGATATTTCGGCGGAAAAGTGGATATGGTTCTTATTCGTATCTCTGAAATTTTCCAGGCCTTTCCACAGCTTGTGCTTGTCATGATGCTCGTGGCTATCGTGAATAAACGGGGTCTCGGCAACCTGTTGTTTATTTTTGTATTTACCGGCTGGATGACGACTTTCCGTATGGTGCGCAACGAGTTTATGAGCCTGAAAAATGAGACCTATGTTAAAGTCTGTGAGGCTTTTGGAATGAAGAAAAGCAATATTATGTTTAAGCAGATCCTTCCGAATGTAATGAGCCCGGTGATCGTTTCCACAACAACAAACGTTGCCTTTTTCATTTTGCAGGAAGCGGCGCTTTCCTTCATCGGCCTTGGTGTTGCCGACAGCACGCCGACATGGGGGAATATTTTAAATGCGGCGAAATCCGTATCTGTTGTAACCAATCAGTGGTGGATCTGGGTGTTCCCGGGTCTCGCTATCAGTCTTTTTGTCCTGGCAATCAACTTCTTCGGTGACGGTCTGCGGGATGTGCTGGATGCAAAACAGCAGTAAGGAGGGCCTCATGGATAGTAAAGAATATATTTTAAATGTTGAAAAATTAAATACAAGTTTTATTTCTGACAGAAAAGAGATTCAGATCGTTAAGGACGTTTCCTTTAGAGTGCGCCGTGGAAAAACGATGGCTGTTGTCGGTGAATCCGGCTGCGGGAAGAGTGTCACCATGAATTCCATTATGCGTTTTACCGGCAGAAATGCGATCGTCAAAGCGGACAGTATCCAGTACAATGCGCTGCGAAACGGAGGAATCGTCGAATATCATCTCGAGAGTATTAAAGAGCCGAACGGCCCGGAAATGCGGGCGCTGCGCGGCCCGGATATGTCCATGGTATTTCAGGATCCGATGTCCAGTCTGAATCCGGTGTATAAAGTCGGAGATCAGGTGGCTGAGGGGCTTCTTCAGCACAATAAGGGAATGAAAAAAGCGGAAGCGCGCGAAAAAGTTCTTGAGATGTTCCGCAAACTCGGTATTCCGGATCCGGAGGAACGAATTGACTGTTATCCGCATCAGTTTTCCGGCGGCATGAAACAGAGGGTAGTTATTGCCATTGCCATGATCTGTAACCCGGAGCTGATCATCTGCGATGAGCCGACGACGGCCCTCGATGTGACGATTCAGGCCCAGATCATGGACCTTTTAAAAGAGCTTCAGGTAAAAGAGGGCAAGTCCATTATTCTGATCACCCATAATATGGGACTTGTAGCCGAGATGGCGGATGAAGTCTGTGTTATGTATATGGGACGTGTGGTTGAATTCGGCAGCCTGGAAGACCTTTTTGACCGTACAAGCCATCCGTACACACGGGCGCTGCTTCGGAGCGTGCCGGTTCTCGGCCTGGCTGACGGACAGAAGCTGGAAACCATTCCGGGGGCCACGCCGAATCCGGCAGATCTGAAAGGCGGCTGTGAATTTGCGGACCGTTGTTCCGAGTGTACGGAGCGGTGCCGGGAGAAAACCATACCGATGTTTGAAATTTCCCCGGGACACCGGGTACGTTGTCTGAAATTTGATTCTTATCCGGAGGTGGACTGATATGAGTACAGAGAATAAAGAAATTATCTTTAAGATCCGGAATTTGCAGACATGGTTTCCGATTACAAAGGGTTTTATGAAAAAAGTCGTCGGACACGTTAAAGCGGTGGATGATGTCAGCCTGGATGTCTATAAGGGAGAGACTCTGGGAATTGTCGGCGAATCGGGCTGTGGAAAGTCAACTTTTGGCAAGACAGTGATGATGCTTGAAAAGCCGACAGGCGGACAGGTGTTATTTGATTATGACGGTGAATATAAAGATATTACAAAATTCAATAAAGAGGAAATGTTTGAATTCCGTAAAAAGGTTCAGATGGTATTTCAGGATCCTTATTCTGCGTTAAATCCTCAGAAAAAAATTTACTCTTCCTTTGAAGAACCGTTAAAGACCCATGGCATTACTTCCGTGGAAGAACGGGAAAAGATGATGCAGCGCGTATTAAAAATGGTAAATATCCAGCCGGATTATCTGCTGCGTTATCCTCATGAGTTTTCCGGCGGACAGCGGCAGCGCCTTTGTATTGCCAGAGCGCTGGAGGTTATGCCGGAAGTATTGATCTGCGATGAACCCGTATCTGCCCTGGATGTATCCATTCAGGCCCAGGTATTGAATCTGATGAAAGAGATTCAGAAGGAACTGAATCTGACCTATCTTTTCATCGCTCATGACCTTTCCGTTGTTCAGTACATGTCTGACCGTATTATGGTGATGTACCTCGGAAAGATCGTGGAGGTTGCGGACTCCCGGGCACTTTATGAAGAACCGCTGCATCCGTATACAAAGGCATTGCTTTCGGCGATTCCTGTGGCGGATATACATAACAAAAAGCAGCGTCAGATTCTTGAAGGCGAGGTTCCGAGTCCGATCCATAAGCCGAGCGGCTGCGCTTTCCGCAATCGGTGTCCGCATTGTATGGACATTTGTAAAGAGCAGGATCCGGCGCTTCGGTATCATGGAAAAGAAGGTCATATGACAGCCTGTCATTTATATGACGGAGAAGAAAGTGGAGACAGCGAATGATTTATACTGACATGAATAATTTGGTACATTATCGCGGTATGGCGCCTCATTTGGACACGGCCATTGATTTTTTAAAAAGTCATGCCCTGACGGAGCTTCAGGCCGGAAGAAATGATGTGGACGGTGAAAATGTGTTTATCAATCGTTTTGGTTATGAGACGATGGAAGAAAAGAAAGCTGTTTTCGAAGCCCATGAATTTTATGCGGATATCCATCTGGTATTATCCGGACAGGAGTGGATCGGCGTGACAGACATGGAAAAAATGACAGTCACGGCTGTCGATAAAGCAACAGATACGGTGGATTGTGACGGCCCGGTGGAAAACCGGCTTTATATGGCGCCGGGGAAGGTGCTTATCGTGCTTCCTGAGGATGCTCACAAAGTTAAGATCGCCGTGGACGGCCCGGAACGGGTGGAGAAGGCAGTAGTAAAAGTGCAGATGAAATAGCAGACAGAATTGAAAGGAAAGCAATAATTATGAAAAATATTTCAAAGTATCAGGGAATCATTCCGGCATTTTACGCATGTTATGATGATCAGGGAGCTGTCAGCCCGGAGCGGGTGGAAGCACTTACAAAATATATGATTAAAAAAGGCGTTAAGGGTGTTTATGTCGGAGGCTCTTCCGGTGAATGTATTTATCAGAGTGTGGCGGAGCGAAAACTGGTTTTGGAGCATGTGATGAAGGCGGCTGAAGGAAAATTGACGGTGATCGCCCATGTGGCCTGTAATAATACGGCGGACAGCATGGAACTGGCCGCCCATGCCGAGAGTCTTGGCGTTGACGCTATTGCGGCGATTCCGCCGATTTATTTTCATTTGCCGGAGCATGCCATTGCCCGGTATTGGAATGATATTTCTTCCGCAGCGCCGAATACAGATTTTGTTATCTATAATATCCCCCAGTTGGCAGGGGTGGCGCTGACGATATCCTTATTTAGGGAAATGCGCAAAAATCCAAAGGTGGCCGCTGTAAAGAACAGTTCCATGCCTGTCCAGGATATTCAGATGTTCAAAATGGAGGGCGGCGAAGGTTTTGTTGTCTTTAACGGGCCGGATGAACAGCTTGTTTCCGGACTGGCTATGGGCGCCGACGGAGGAATCGGCGGGACTTATGCCGTTATGCCCGAGCTTTATTTAAAAATTGAAGAACTTTTGGGTGAGGGGAAAGTTGTGGAAGCCCAGAAAGTTCAGTATGCGGCGGATGAGATTATCTATGCCATGTGTGAATGCTGCGGAAATCTTTATGCGGTGATGAAGGAAATTCTGAGAATCCGGGAAGGACTGGATATCGGCGGTGTCCGCAGACCATTACCGGATTTGTTTCCGGAAGATATGACGCAGATAAAAAAATGTGTTATTATGATTGATGAAGCAATCAAGACATATTGTTAGGAAACGGGGTGGAGGCTTTGTCAAAATATTTAATGCTTGACCGAAGAATTTTAAATCCCCAGGCTATGGAAAACGTTTTGATACAGATAACGCCGCCGGAAAAGGATGTGAAAAATAATCCTCTGATGGTGCAGGATAAGCCCTGGGAGATACGGATTGACAATGGCTATCCCAATGTAATTTATGATAAAGAGAAAGAAGTATTCCGCTGTTATTACACGTTGTTTACGGATGATCCGGATACAGAAGGGACGACCGTTGAAGAACGGTCATCCAGAGATTATGTGCCGGGACCGGACAGGGTAACATCCTTGGCCTATGCGCAGAGCAGGGACGGTATTCACTGGGAGAAGCTCGCCCTGAACCGGGTGGAATGGCGTGGGAGCAAAGCAAATAATATTCTCTTCCTATTTGCTCATGGGACCGGGGTTATGCTTGATGAGCATAGCTCCGCTCCTGATAAAAAATATAAAATGGTAACAAAGGTCGATATTCTCGGGCATGGCGCTCATATGGCTGTGGCTTTTTCGCCGGATGGCCTTAACTGGTCAGAACTGATTCCATGGCCGGAGTATAATCCGCCGGCAGACAGTCACAATCTGCCTTTTTGGGATGAAAAAGAGGGCTGCTATATGCTTTTGTCCCGCATATGGAAAGACGGTATTCGAATGACGACGCTGAGCCGCAGCGATGATTTTATTCATTGGAGCGAGCCGAAGGAAACCCTTCGGGGGCGGGGCTTTGAGGCGCAGGTCTATTCGATGCCCGTATTTTTCTGGAATGATCTTTATTTGGGACTGGCTTCTATTATTCATGAAGGGGACCGGACAGACGGAGATTTTGATACGGTGGACTGTGAGTTGACATGGGCGGCGGAACCGGAGCATTTTGATTTTGTGGCGCCGGGACAACCGCTGATTCCGAGAGGCCGGGGCCGGTATCCGACGGGAGATTTTGACTGCGGCTGTATTTACGCGTCACAGCCGGTGGCTGCGGCCGATGGCGAACTTTGGCTCTATTATATGGGCGGCAACGGGCGGCATACGAATTTCCGCGAAACGTCGCTGGCGAGGGCGCGGTGGAAGCCGGACAGGTTTGCGGCTTTAACGCCAAAGCGCGGAGAAGAAAACAGTTTGATAACGACCTGCAGGATGAAGTTTGATGGAGGCGCGTTGGAAGTTCTGGCAGAAGCGGTGGATCAAAGCCGGCCGGTCTATCTGGCGGCTCAGGTGCATCGAGTCTGGACAGAGGCGCCGGTTTCGGGATTTACTTTTGAGGAAAGCCGGGCGCTTGACATGGAAGACGGATGGAGATCGCTTCAATGGCCGAAGGGCCTTGACAGTCTTGCGGGAACGACCGGTTGTATAAAATTGAAATTTAGAAACTTGAAAATCTGGGCAGTTCGGGGTGATATCTGTTCGGATGGACACCGCCTCTGGGAAGGCGCAGACATGGAAAACGAGGGATCATAATGATTATTCAGAGCAAAAGAGTCTGGATCGGCGGACAGTTTATGCCGGCTCAGATAGAGATTTCAGGAGATAAAATTCAAAAAATCTATGCTTATGGTGAGAAGCCGGCAGAAGAAGATTATGGCGATAGAGCGATTCTTCCGGGCTTTATCGATATTCATACCCACGGTTCCTATGGCTTTGACACAAATGACGGTGAACCGTCCGGGCTGAGAGACTGGATGGAACGGATCCCGGAAGAGGGTGTTACATCCATCTTGCCGACAACGGTAACACAGATGCCGGATGTTCTCATAAAAGCCGTGGCAAATGTGGCCGCTGTGATTGAAGAAGGCTATAAAGGCGCTGAAATTCTCGGCATACATTTTGAGGGGCCCTATCTGGATATGGACCATAAAGGAGCTCAGCCGTCGGAAGCCATTGCCCGGCCTTCCGCAGAGCAGTTTAAAATGTATCAGGAGGCGGCAAAGGGATGGATAAAATATATCACCGTAAGTCCGGAACACGATAAGGATTTTGAGCTGATCCGCTACTGTGCGGGAAATGGCGTGGTGGTCAGCATGGGACATTCCTCGGCAACCTATGAGCAGGCGCTGATGGCCGTAGCCAACGGCGTCACCTCCATGACTCATGTTTACAATGGTATGACGCCGCTGCATCACCGGGATCCGGGGCTTGTCGGCGCGGCTCTGCGTATCCGGGATATTTACGGCGAGATCATCGGGGACGGACATCATTCCCATGCGGCCGCTCTGAATCTGTTTTTTCAGGCCAAGGGTCGGGAACGGGGTATTTTGGTCACCGATTCTCTGCGGGCAAAACATTGTCCGCCGGGAGGTGATTATCAGCTCGGCGGCCATGACATCGAAATCGGCGGGGACGGTCTGGCGCGATTAAAGGGAACGGATACCATTGCCGGAAGCACCCTGCAGATGAATCAGGGCCTTCGAATTCTCATTGAGGAAGCCGGTGTGCCGGTGGATACGGCGATCAATGCCTGTACTTTAAATCCGGCGCGGTGTCTGGGGGTCGATGACCGGAAAGGAAAAATCTGCGCCGGATATGATGCGGATCTGGTTGTTCTGGACAGAGATTACTCGGTTGTTCAGACCTGGTGCCGGGGAAGGACATTCATAAAATAATAAAAAACGTTCGGAAATCTGAAGCGTCTGCCCGGAGGCGGACAAGCAAATTTCCGGACGTTTTTTATTTACATCATTTCCTCGATGTGGGATACATATTCCAGCGTGGATAGGGCTTCGATAATCTCATGATGCTTCTTATATTTTTTTAATTCTTCTTTTGTGATCGTAAAGGATATGGAATAAACGCTCAGGCCGGAATTCATATAGGCCGGGTTGATCTCAATATCATCGATCGTCATTCCGAGTTTTCGGATCGTCGTTATAAAATCCTGAAGATTACTTTTGTTTTTTAATTCCAGATGGACTTCGAAATGATTGGACTTGTCTTTTAAATAAAGTTCTGCCGCAGGCAGCAGGGAAAGACAGATCATGGTTGCGGCAAAGCTGAGCAGGGCGGCCGTGTAAAATCCGCCGCCGATGGATAAGCCGATAAATCCGCTGGCCCAGAGGGCAAACCCGGTGGTCAGCCCTTTGATCTGATTTCTTGAGCTGTACCAGAAGGAGTTTTCACTGATAATGGCAATGCCGATGATCGACGCTGCGGAGATGATGGGGAGCGCCATCCCCCGGACTGCGTGACAATAGCTGTCGAGCATCATCGCCGAGGCAGAAGCCGTGTAGACAATGATGAATGTCCGGAGACCGGCAGAGTGGCGTTTATGGGCTCGCTCGCAGCCGATAATGGTGGCGCATATGAAGGCCAGGGCCAGCCGGAAAAGGATGGAATAATAATTCAGATCGGCGGTCCAGGGACCGAGAAATTTCGTGATCGGGTCTATATAGGATGTTAGATCCATGGGAAAATACCTCCTTTATTATTTTAAGTTTAAGAAATGGCCTTTGCTGTATGTACCGTAAGTGCCATAGGATTCATACTGTTCTTCGGCGGCCTGCGTAAAGGCCTGTTCTTCATCATTTTCCATCATGAGATGGGATGGCAGCTCTTCCTGAATCTGCTGCAGACGTTCGATCAATATTTCAACCTGAGTTTTCGGCGTGCCCGAATCCGTAGTTTCCGACACTTCCGTCAGATTTTCCAGAACATCCGAGTAGGAGTGAGACAGATAGAGGGCCAGTTTGGCACAGCCCGGTCCGATGAGTTCATAGAGAACGCTGGAAGCCAGTATGATTGTCTGAAGGCTGACGCCAACGTCGTTTCCGAGGGAACGGACGCAGAGGGAGGCCAGCCCGATGGCAACGCCGGCCTGAGGGATCAGAGCCAGCCCCAGGTAATTGCGTACATCCGCCGATTTTCCGGTAATAAGGCAGCCGAGAAAGGCACCGGCGTATTTGCCGACAATACGGGTGATAAAGTAAAGAATACCGACAGTCAGCACGGAAACACTTCCGACAAGGCTTCCGCTGCCCGTTAGAATTCCCAGATTAAAGCTGACCCCTGAGCGGACAAAAAACAGGAGAAGAATCGGCGGGTTAAAATAATTGAGCTGTTTAAATAATTTATCATCCTCTGTAATATTAATATAGACCATGCCCATGGCCATGCAGCCGAGGAGCGGCGATACGTCCAAAACGGCGCATATGCCGCAGAAAAGGAATAAAATGCTGACAGAGATGATCAGACGGTTATCCGTGGAACGTTTGGTTGAAATCAGCATTTTCATTAAAAAAGCGAAGGAACCGCCAAGCGCCAGAGCAAAAAGATTGGTGAGGATCGGCAGCAGCATGGTTTCAAAAACATTCCCGGAGGATGTGCCGGACAGGCTGCTGACAGCAATTGAGATGGCAACGCTGTAAGCCACCAGTCCGACGACATCGTCCATGGCGACAACCTGGAGGAGTGTATCAACAAAGTCGCCATGAGCTCCGGTCTGACGGATAGTCATTATGGTTGAGGCCGGGGCGGTAGCCGAGGCCAGCGCGGCAAGGACTATGGAGAAAGCCATATTTAAATGGAGGATAAAATAAGTCATTATAAAAACGGCCAGCGAGGCCATCAACGCTTCAAAAAGTGTAATGACGGCAGATTTTAATCCATTCTTTTTTAATGTGGACAATTTGAAAAATTCGCCGACGCTGAAAGCGATAAAGGCCAGGGCAATGTCCGCCAGGAAATCGCTTCCCTGAATAAAATTTGATGGAATAAGATTCAGGCAATAAGGGCCGATAAGAATCCCGGTGAGAATATAGGCGGTCACATTCGGAAGCCGGAGCTGCTTAGTGATCCGCGTCATACAGAATCCCAGAAAGAGCATCAGAGCGATAGGGATGATCACCGTTGTGACGGCCGACGTAGTGCCTGCGTGATAATAAATTTGATTTAACATTGTTCTGTTCCTCCTTGAAAATACCATGCTTTGTATGATATACTTCTTTTATAAAAAAATAAAATTATATTATTTTTTCAAACTATAAAGATAATTTATAATTAAGGGATGTAGCTATGATAGACGCAAAAGTATTTTCATTATTGGCGGTGGCGGAACTGAAGAATATTACAAAGGCTGCGGAGATGTTGTCTCTGACGCAGCCGGCGGTCAGCCACCATATCAGTCAGCTGGAAAAGGAGCTCGGAGTGACGCTTTTTATACGTGGGAAAGGGCGCCTGGAGCTGACGGAATCGGGAAAAACAGTGGTAAAATATGCCAAAATGATGGTATCGGCCCAGGAACGTCTGAAGGTGGCCCTGTTCGATGAAGGGCGGCATTTGACGCGGCTCCGCATCGGTATCACCCACACGGCGGAGAGCAATATTATCGTGGAGGTTCTGGCAAAATACGGCAATGATAATCCGAATGTTATTATTACGATTATCACTGACACTATAAAAAATCTTTATACTATGCTGGAAAGCTATGAGCTGGATTTAGTCATTGCCGAGGGGCGTCCGAACAGTAATTCAATGAGTTCCCTTCTTTTGGATACGGATTATCTTGTCTGTGCCGTGGCGAATGAAAACCCGATCTCGAAGAAACCGATGGTTACCATCAGCGGCCTGAAAAATCAGAAGATGATCATGCGTCTGCCGGAATCGGGAACGGTCAATCTGTTTGCGGCCAGCCTGGAGAGTATCAACGAATCCATCGATGATTTTAATATTATTCTGGAGGTGGATAATATTGCGACGATTAAGGATCTGATCCGAAAAAATCTCGGCGTTTCCGTATTGCCGAAAAGCACCTGCATGGATGAGGCGCGCAAGAAAAAGCTGACGCTGCTGCCTATTGAGAACATGAGCATGCTCCGGGAAACGAATATTATCTATCAGAAGGATTTTTCCCACCCTGAGGTTTTGCAGGATATAATGTCCATTTATAAAAAGGCCATCAAGGCCAAGGTCAAGCTGAGAAACTGATGGCTTTGCCGGCAGAATAAAAAGAGGATGGAACGGGAGGAAAGAAAATGTATCGGATATTAATTGTAGAAGATGACATGGGAATTGCATCGGCCATGAAAAAACAGATCGAGATGTGGGATTTGGAAGCCCGCTGTGTTGAAAACTTCCGGGATGTGATGAGTGAATTTTCTGAATTTAATCCCCAGCTTGTCCTTTTGGACATTTCCCTGCCTTTTTATAATGGTTATTATTGGTGTACAGAGATACGGAAATTTTCAAAGGTGCCGATTATTTTTGTTTCCTCGGCATCGGATAATATGAACATTGTCATGGCGATGAATATGGGCGGCGATGATTTTATTGCAAAGCCCTTTGATCTGAATGTGCTCACGGCAAAAATTCAGGCGATATTGCGGCGGACTTATGATTTTGGGGGCCAGATGACGATTCTGCAGCATCGGGGAGCTCTGCTGAACACCTCGGATGCCAGTCTGACCTATAATGGGGAGCGCATTGAGCTGACAAAAAATGATTATCGGATACTGAGGACTCTGATGGAAAATAAGGGAAAAGTCGTCAGCCGTGATACCCTGATGGAGCGGCTTTGGGAGACAGACAGTTTTGTGGATGAAAATGCCCTGACGGTCAATATTGCCCGGCTTCGTAAGAAGCTTGAGCAGGTGGGGCTTTCCGAATTTATTGTGACGAAAAAGGGTATGGGCTATTTGATCGGATAAGGAGGCTGAGGACAGAATGGTATTTGAGTACATAAGACTTCATAAAAAAGCGGTTGGGATGTATTTTATATTTGCACTGATTTTCGGGATCATATTTGCTATGTGGAAACTTCCGGTGATCTCAGTGTTTTATGGAACGGTCCTGGGCCTGTTTGCCGCCGTGATTTTCTGCGGGAAGGATTATGCCCGGTTTTGCAGAAAGCATATGGAGCTGAGGGCATTGGCAGAAAATATTAAATTTTCGGATAGCTGTCTTCCGGAGACAGACGGCCTGATCGAGGCGGATTATCAGGAGGTTTTGCGGACGCTTTATGATGAAAAACAGAAAGTGACGAATCAGATGTCGCGCCAGTATTCGGATATGGTGGAATATTACACCATATGGGCCCATCAGATCAAAACCCCGATCTCTGCCATGCGCCTTCAGCTCCAGGGAGAGGATAATGAAAACAGCCGGGAGCTTTTGGAGGAGCTGCAGCGGATCGAGCAGTATGTGGAGATGGTGCTGACCTATCTGCGGCTGGATTCCGGTTCGACGGATTATCTTCTCAGGCGGTATGATCTGGACGGCATCGTGCGTCAGGCTGTGCGAAAATATGCCTCCCAGTTTATCCGCAAAAAGATCCGGCTGGTATATGAACCTCTTTCCTGCCAGGTGCTGACCGATGAAAAATGGCTCCTATTTGTCATTGAACAGGTGCTGTCCAATGCCTTAAAATATACCCGTTCCGGGGAGATTTCCATCACGCTGGAAGCTCCGCAGACATTGTGTATCCGGGATACGGGCATCGGGATCGCAGAGGAGGACCTGCCGAGAATCTTTGAGAAAGGGTTTACCGGCTATAACGGGCGCAGCGATAAAAAGGCCAGCGGTATCGGACTTTATCTCTGCCGGAGGATCTGCGGCCGCCTGAATCATACAATCTCGGTGACATCCCGGGTGGATGTGGGGACAGAAGTGCGCATTGATCTATACCATCGGGCAATGGAAGTTGAATAGGAATATTTCAAAAATGTAAGGTTGGATCGGGGAAATGTAAGCCAAAGCGATGGCAGCACATTTCCCTGTTTTGCTACAATATACTCGTAAAAGATGAGAAGGAGGAAATCCAAATGGCAATTTTGGAAGTCAGTAATATCAAAAAAATTTATACAACACGGTTTGGAGCCAATAAGGTTCAGGCCCTTTCAAATGTGACCTTTAGTGTGGAAAAGGGAGAGTATGTGGCAATTATGGGAGAATCCGGTTCGGGGAAGACGACACTTTTAAATATCCTGGCCGCATTGGACCGTCCAACCTCCGGCAGCGTCTGTCTGGACGGCAATGAACTTTCAAAAATCCGTGAGTCAAAGATTGCGGAGTTTCGGCGGGATAATCTTGGGTTCGTTTTTCAGGATTTTAATCTTCTGGATACATTTACTTTAAAGGACAATATTATGCTTCCCCTTGTTCTGGCCGGAAAACATTACGGGGAAATGCGGGCAAAGTTGACGCCGATCGTGCAGAAACTCGGCATCGAAGGCCTGATGGGCAAATATCCCTATGAAGTATCCGGCGGTCAGAAGCAGCGGGCGGCGGTGGCCCGGGCTTTGATCACCCATCCGAAGCTGATTCTGGCCGATGAGCCGACGGGTGCCCTGGATTCGAAATCCACCGATGAATTATTGGAATTATTCAGTAAGATCCATGAGGAAGGCCAGACAATTCTGATGGTGACCCATTCGGTAAAGGCGGCCAGCCATGCGAGCCGGGTATTATTTATTAAAGACGGTGAAGTTTTCCATCAGATTTATCGGGGAAGCAGCTCCAACGAGGAATTATATCAGAAGATTTCGGATACCCTGACAATTTTGATGACAGGTGGTGAGCGGCGATGAGACTGGGATTTTATCCAAAGCTGGCGCTGACCGGCATTGCCAAAAACAAGAAGACCTATTTTCCTTATATTTTAACGGGAATCGGCATGGTGATGATGCTTTACATTGTGACATTCCTTGCGAAAAGTGACGCTGTCGGCGCCCTGAGGGGAGGCCAGACGGTTCAGGGCTTTCTTCAGCTGGGAGTTTTCGTTATCGGCGTTTTTGCGACTATCCTTTTATTTTATACCAATTCTTTTCTGATCCGCCGGCGGAAAAAGGAATTTGGTTTATATAATATCCTCGGTATGGGCAAGGGGAATATTGCCAGAATAGTTATCTGGGAAAGCCTGATCATTGCAGTGGTATCCATTGTTCTGGGGCTTGGCTGCGGCCTGCTTTTTTCCAAGGCTGCGGAGCTTTTCGTATCGCGGATCATGAACAGTACGGCCGGATTTGGGTTCACCATCGATAAAAATGCGCTGCTTACAACATTGAGTTGGTTTGGACCTATTTTTCTGTTGATCCTTTTGAACAGCCTCCGGCAGATTTATATGTCAAAACCGGTAGAATTGATGAAAAGTGAGGCGGAGGGTGAAAAACCGCCGAAAGCCAATTGGATCCTCGCTTTGGCCGGTATTCTTCTTTTGGGCGGCGCTTATTATCTTGCCATAACGATTGATGACCCGGTGACGGCCATGGTTATGTTTTTTGTGGCGGTGGTTATGGTTATTCTGGCAACTTATCTGCTGTTTATCGCGGGCTCTGTTACCCTTTGCCGTCTGCTTCAGAAGAATAAACGTTACTATTATAAGACGAATCATTTTATATCCTTATCATCCATGGTGTATCGGATGAAGCGGAACGGCGCCGGTCTGGCCTCCATATGTATTCTTTCAACCATGGTGCTGGTTATGGTTTCTTCCACCTCCTGCCTGTATATCGGCGGGGAAAGTATGCTGCGGCAGCGCTATCCGCGGAATCTGATCCTGAATGTCAATGCGGACTGTTCGGACTATGTGGACTATGCGCAGCGGGTTTTTGACGATACACTGGATAATTTTCAGCTGGAAAAGGAAAATACGGTGCACTACCGGTATTTGGATGTGGCGGGCGTGATGGAGGCGGATACCGTATATTTTGATGATAGTAAGATCAAGGATTATTCCAATATATGGCAGCTGATCATCATACCTCTGGAGGATTACAATCAGACAGTGGGAGTCTCCGAGACACTTGCGGAAGGAGAGGCTTTAATCTATGCGACGAAAAAGGACTATAAATACGATGAGATTACTCTGGATGACATCGGAACTTTCCGGACAAGGGAAGCGGAAAAAGAATTTTTATCGAATGAAATTGACGCGATGCAGATTTTTCCGACACTTTACATGTTTGTGCAGGATGTGAATACTGTCCGGGATCGGATTAATGATGTGATGATTCAGATTGGTGAAACAGACAGGGCTTATGTTACGGATTATTACGGCTTTGATCTGGCCTGTGACGAGGAGCAGCAGGCGGCGGTTTATCAGCTGATGAATGAACAGATATCGAAGCAGACCATGATGGATAAGTTTGGCATGACCGAAGAGGAGGTCTCCGAGCTCCATGTATCCTTTACCTGCGCGGCCCTGGAGAGGGATGATTTTCTTGTCCTCAACAGCGGATTCTTTGCCCTTGGATTGATTTTGGGACTGGTATTTATCTGCGGTGCCGTGCTGATCATGTATTATAAGCAGATCATCGAGGGTTATGAGGACCAGTCCCGGTTTGAGATCCTTCAGAAAGTGGGTATGACAAAGCAGGAGATCCGAAGGAGCATCAATTCTCAGGTGCTGACCGTTTTCTTTGCGCCGCTGATCATGTCGGGAATCCATATGGGATTTGCTTTTCCGTTGATTTCCAAACTTTTGCTGCTCTTTGGCCTGATGAATACCCGGCTGCTGATCATGATCACTCTCGGCTGTTTCTTTATATTTGCTGCATTTTATATCCTTGTGTATCTGGCAACGTCCAGGGCATACTATGGAATTGTCAGTGAAAATAATTTAGATTAAAATCATTTGCGTCAAATAAAAATCCCTTTCTTACCCATGTCGGGCGGGAAAGGGATTTTTTTGCACAGGCCGGGGATGGGTTCAGGCCCGGGGTTGGCTGACCAGCTCATTCAGGCTTTTAAAGGTGTAGCCCATTTCTTCCCATTTGCTCAGAAGCTCATCGAGAATTTCCGCGTTGGTGGAAGAAGTGCTGTGAAGAAGAACGATGGCGCCGGGATGAATACGCCCTAAAAGTTTTTCAAAGGCTTCTTCTTTGGACGGCTGATCGTCAACATACCAGTCCACATAGGCCAGACTCCAGAAGAAGGTTTTATAGCCCAGATCCTTTGCCATCTGAAGATTCATCTCACTGTATTTGCCCTGAGGCGGACGGTAATATTTTGTCATGGCCTGACCGGTGATTTTTTCATAAAGCTTTTCCACGCCTTCCAGTTCCTGAGTGAAGGTTTCTACCGTGGAAATTTTTGACATATCCGGGTGACTGTAGGTGTGATTCCCTACCGTATGGCCTTCCGCCACCATGCGCTGAATTAAATCGGGCTCACTTTCAATAAAATTTCCGACAACAAAAAAAGCAGCCGGGGCCTGATGCTTTTTCAGAGCATCCAGAATGGCTGGCATATTTCCGTTTTCATAGCCGGCGTCAAAGGTCAGATAAAGGACTTTTTCATCCGTCATTTCGGCATAATAAGCGTCATACTTTGCCAGCTCTTCGGCGGAGGCATTGGCTACCGGCGGCTCTCCCTCCTGCTGAAAACTCAGTCCCCAATTGCCGTCCGCGGAAACTTCGACGGCTTCCGGTTTGAAGTGGTCTACAGTTACGGCGCTGAAGTGGCCAAAGAGGTAGGCGGCGACAAAAAGCATGCCTATTTTGACCACAGTTATGTATTTAGGTTTATGTTTCATAGAAAACCTCAAAAAATTTTTCCATAAATTGTATGTTAAGAAAGTGGAAAATATTCTTAAAAAATCCGGAAAACAGCCTTTGAAAATTTGACAAATATCCTTAAGTGACTTATGATAGAACCTGTATAAATATGATTTACATCGAAGGGGGCACACGTGTATGGGATTAGTTATAACCATGAGCCGAAGGTACGGTACGGGCGCAAGCACCATTGCGAAGGAATTATCGGAAAGACTGGGACTTCCGGTTTATGACAAGGTAGATGTTGAGCAGGAAATTCGTAAGAATGCTTTTGAGACAGAGGCTGAGGCGATTCGTGGATTGGCTGAACAGCCGTGCATCATTCTCGGGCGGTGTGCGTCGGAAATTTTAAAGGATCAGTCCAATGTTTTTAATATTTATGTGTGCGCTGATAAGGAAGACCGGATTCACCGGGTGATGGAGAGGGATTCTCTTTCCTATGAAGAGGCTGTGAAGCGTATCGATGAGACAGATGCGGAGCGGGAAAAATACTATTATCAGCATACCGGAAGAACATGGGGCGATGTGAGCGATTATCACATTATACTGGATACATCGGAATGGGGCATAGAAAATTGTGCGGATGTATTGATTCGCTATTTTGAGCGGATGCAGTATATTTGAGAAATACATAGTTGCTGGAATTGTTGTGGAGGTAAAATTAATGAAAATTGTAGTTGGAGAAGTGATGGAAGATATTATTGTCTGTGAAACAGATAATGCGACGCTGAGACTGCCAAGGGAGCTTTTCCCGAGACGGATTTTTCCGGGAGATGTGGCGGAATATGAAGACGGCATTGTTACCATGTGGGATGAAGAAGACCAGGTGGATGAAGAGCAGATGGCGATGCTGTTTAAAATGCTTATGTAAAAAACAGGGGATGGCGCAGACGGGCGCCATCCCTTTTATCTTAATCATTTTCTTTTTCGGAAGCGACGGATTGGGCGCGCATCAGCGTCTGGATCATTTGAATCTGTTCCGGAGTGATATTCATGTTTTTCATTTGATTCATCTGATTCATCATATTGGAAAAATCAGCATTTTTTGTCAGCTCGCTGTACTGGTTATAAAGCCGGACGGCGTTTAAAATGTTGAGAAACTGGTCGATCTGTTCAGCCTCCGCGGGAGCGCAGTATTTGCGGATATCCTTGAGAATTTCCTCGATTCCGGGACGGTGTCCGTCCGTCGGAACAGAACAGATGGAAATCTGTTCCTGATTAAAAAGATTGATGGTCTGCTTCAGTTCCAACATTCGGGCAAGCATGGCCAACATTTTCCCGGAGGAAGGGTCCATATAGGTCACAGCGGCCTTGAGCATTTGGGATGTACCCTGAAAGGACTGGCGGTCCAGCTCAGTTAAGGGAATATATGTTGTCTCATCGGACACGATTTCACCTCCAATTTTATAGAATAAAACAGATTACCGTGTTTGGCATATCATAATATGGGGGACGCCCGAAGGCGCCCCGTCTTTTGTTATCAGAAATTAGCAGCAGCCACAGCCGCCGTTGCCGTTGCCTGTAAAGCAGGACAGAAGAATGATCAGAAGGAGCCAGTCACAGCTGGAACCATTGGTGAATCCGCCGCAGCCGCCGTTGTTACCGCAGCCGCCGTTGCCGAAGCAGCTTAAAATAAGAATCAGCCAAATCAGAGAGCAACTGTCGCCTCCGTTGAAAAATCCAGTATTATTTCCACAACCACAACCACAATCGTTGTTACCGCAACCGGTAGCAGCTAAATCACTCATTATTTGCCTCCATATTTTTAATATTTACTTTTGATTTATATTATGTGGCATGACTTGTCTGGTTTCACATTTTAGGATAAAATTTATTTCAGGGAGGGAGACATATGCAGATGGTAGAACGGGTCCACCGGATATTGAGTGAAAGATTAAAGCCGGGAGACCGGGCAGTGGATGGAACTGTGGGAAACGGCTGGGATACATTGAAGCTTTGTGAACTGGTCGGCCCGGCGGGAAAGGTTTATGGATTTGATATACAGGAGGAAGCTGTTTTAAAAACAAGAGAGCGTTTGACCCGGGCCGGATATGCGGAAAGAGCTGAGTTGTTCTGTTGTTCTCACAGCGAGGCCGGCATACGGATAAATGAAAAAATTCAGGCGTTTACAATGAATTTGGGGTATCTTCCGGGAGGTGATAAACAGATCGTTACCCGGAGAGAATCTACTATTGAGGCATTAAGGGCGCTGACGGAGCTTTTAAGTCCGGGAGGCCTGGGGATTGTTCTCGTTTATTACGGACATCCGGGAGGACCGGAGGAAAAGGCGGCTGTCGAAAATTTTATGGAAGAAATGCCATCCGGCTGGGGTGAAATTTTACGGACAGAAATTGTCAATAGAAAAAATTGTCCGCCAATTTTATACATAATGGAGAAAAAATAAAATTTTATTTCCTCGTCAGGATTCGACAAATTTTGAAGGAGGTTCGTGATATAATCGGGGCATATCTTTAAATGAGGAGAATGACTTATGAAAACAGATGAACACAAGATGACCCAATTGGGATATGCTCTTCGGGAATACCGGGTCAGACATAATATGACTCAGCAGGAACTGGCAGAAAAACTGGGCGTGAGTACGAATACAATTCACCTTTGGGAGACAAAAGTGTGTAAGCCTTCGATGGGGTCGCTGCTGCTGTTGTCAGATTTATTGGAAATATCACTGCTGGATATCATTTCAAAGGCAAAAAAAGACTATTGAGTACATACACGGGCATATTATTGAAAGATTTTAGGGCTTTATTGACATTACAACAAATATGTTGTATATTAACTGAAAGAGAAAGTAAAATATGAATCTTCACTATTATCAGTCAAAATCAGGAAAAAACTTGATTTTGGAATATATAGATGCACTTCCGCTTAATGAGCAGGTTGATGGATATTCTGTCCTGAAATTTTTGGAAGATGGTAAATTAGGGCAAGTCCATTTTAAAAGGTGGAAGAAGAAAATCTATGAAGTATACTTTTATAAGCACAATCGCATATTTTATGTAACGATTGATGAGGATAATATGTATTTGCTCCATGCTTGTCGTAAACAAAAGAATAAGACTGAGAAAAAAGATATGAGGATTGTTGAAGCCAGAGCAAGAGAATTAGGTATTATGACTGGAAAATCGTTCATTTAGGAGGTCTGACGATGCCATTTGTGGATGTAAAAATTAATGAGGTTTTAGAGAACAAGCGAAAATCTGATTCAGAGTTTAAAAAAGCATGGGATGGCAGTCGGGAAGAATATCGCTTAATTGGCGAGATGATTTCACTGCGTAAAGAGGAAAAAGTTACCCAGGGAGAATTGGCAAAACTGGTAGGCAGTAAGCAGCAGGTTATTTCCAGAATTGAAAAAAGGGAAAACAGTCCATCGTTAAGAGGCTTTTGCAACATACTAAATGCACTGGGATATGAATTGAAGATTGTAAAAAGAGGAAAAATATAAGGCAATCTACTGTGCAGGAGAAGAGTCTGCAGCATAGGGCATATTATTAGTGTTTCAGAAATCCGGAGAATGTGGTATACTGTGAACAGTTAGCGACATAAGTTGACATGGTATACTGTGAACAGTGTGAATAACAGATGAAAAGGAGAAAGAATATGGCTATATTGGTTACCGGCGGCGCCGGATATATCGGAAGTCATACCTGCGTTGAACTTCTGAATGCGGGCTATGATGTTGTTGTTGTTGATAATTTATGTAATTCCTGTAAGGAAGCTTTGGACCGGGTGCAGGAGATTACCGGAAAAACTTTAAAGTTTTATGAAGTGGATATTTTGGACAAGGAGGGGCTGACAAAGGTATTTGATGAAGAGCAGATCGATTCAGTCATCCATTTTGCCGGTTTAAAGGCGGTCGGCGAATCTGTGGCAAAACCTCTGGAATATTATCACAATAATATAACGGGGACTTTGGTGCTCTGTGATGTCATGCGAAGCCATGGCGTGAAGAATATTGTATTCAGTTCCTCGGCAACGGTTTATGGCACTCCGGCCTTTGTTCCGATCACAGAAGAATGTCCGAAGGGAACATGCACGAATCCTTATGGCTGGACGAAGTCGATGCTGGAACAGATTCTTACGGATTTGCATACCGCGGATCCGGAGTGGAAGGTGATCCTGCTTCGTTACTTTAATCCGATCGGCGCCCATGAGAGCGGCCGTATCGGCGAAAATCCAAAGGGTATTCCGAATAATCTTGTGCCGTATATCACTCAGGTGGCTGTCGGAAAGCTGGAATCGCTGGGCGTATTCGGCAATGATTATAATACGCCGGACGGCACAGGCGTGAGAGATTATATCCATGTGGTTGATCTGGCTATCGGGCATGTGAAGGCCATTGAAAAGATGGCGCAGATTCAGGATGGCGTTCTCATTTATAATCTGGGAACAGGAATTGGCTACAGTGTTCTTGATATTGTTAAAGGCTTCGAAAAAGCTGTCGGAAAGCCGATTCCATATACCATCAAGCCGAGACGTCCGGGAGACATTGCGACATGTTATGCCGACCCGTCTTTGGCAAAAAAGGAACTCGGATGGGAAGCTGTCCGTGATCTGGATAAAATGTGTGAAGACTCCTGGCGGTGGCAGAAAAATAATCCGGAAGGATATGAAGCATAAAACAGAATATATGAAGTCAAAAAGCCTTCTCTTTAAAGTCTTAAGCGGGTTTTACGGGGAAGGCTTTTTCATGTGGAAAAATGGAGAGTAGAATTGTTAAAGACAGTCGTATTATATAGTCCGCCGATACCGCTTGACTTTAGTATGAAATCGGACTATAATACCAGCTATATGTGTTTATGTGTATTGGGTGAGGATAGTACTCAGGCAGGAGGCGTTCTATGGGCGATTATATGAATCCGGAAGTGAAACGGTTTAATTATTTGTTGAGTGAAATTAATGCGGCCTATCATATGGCGGCAGTAAAATTGGGACTGTCAGATACGGGAATGACGATTCTCTATACGATTTGTAATTATGGAGAAAAATGTCTCTTGAATGATATCATTCATCTGTCCGGGATAAGTAAGCAGACGGTGAATTCCGCGCTGAGAAAGCTGGAGGGTGAAGGTATTGTATATTTGGAGAAGTCCCGGGGGAGAAGAAAAAATGTGTGTCTTTCAGAGAAAGGAAAAGCTTTTGTGAAGAACACGGTTTTTCATGTAATCCAGATTGAAAATGAAATTTATGATTCCTGGTCTGAGGAGGAATTAAGGGTTTATATGGAGCTCGAAGAAAGGTATCTTCATACGTTTACAGAGAAAGTTGAGGAGTTATTACCGTGAATATTCAATTATCGGAACATTTTAATTATAAAAAGCTGCTGAGGTTTACGCTGCCTTCGATCGTCATGATGATCTTTACATCCATTTACAGCGTGGTCGATGGTTTTTTTGTTTCTAATTTTGTGGGAAAAACGCCCTTTGCCGCAGTGAATTTTATTATGCCCTTTCTTATGATCCTCGGCGCTTTCGGTTTTATGTTCGGCACCGGCGGAAGCGCTTTGATCTCAAAAACAATGGGAGAGGGCGATAACGAGAAGGCAAAGCGTATATTTTCACTTTTGGTGTATGTATCTATAGGCTGCGGCGTTGTTGTTGCCGTTCTGGGCATTATCTTTATACGCCCTGTGGCGGCGCTGCTCGGTGCACAAGGCGTCATGCTGGAAAATTGTGTGCTTTACGGGCGGATTATTTTAGCGGCCCTTCCGGCGTTTATGCTTCAATATGAATTTCAGAGTTTTTTTGTCACCGCGGAAAAACCCCATTTGGGGCTGGTTGTGACGGTCGCGGCGGGAGTGACCAATATGGTGTTGGATGCCCTGCTGGTTGCCGTGTTTTCTCTGGGACTTGTGGGCGCGGCGGCGGCAACAGCCTTGAGTCAGTGTGTCGGAGGCCTCGTGCCATTAGTCTATTTTGGATGCAAAAACTCCAGTGCTTTGAGGCTGACGCGTACAAAATTTGACGGGAAAGTCCTGTTTAAAACCTGCACAAACGGCGCCTCAGAGTTGATGTCCAATATATCCGCATCCATTGTCGGTATGCTTTATAATATCCAGCTTATTAAATACGCGGGAGAAAACGGCGTGACCGCTTACGGTGTGCTGATGTATGTCAACTTTATATTTCTGGCGGTATTTATCGGTTATTCTGTGGGGACGGCGCCGATCATCGGTTATAATTACGGTGCGGGTAACCACAGCGAACTGAAAAACCTTCTGAAGCGAAGCCTTTGGATCATAGGGATCTGTTCGGTGGCCATGGTTTTTGCGGCGGAAATCCTGGCCCGGCCGTTGGCAACGATGTATGTGGGCTATGATATCGAACTGTTTGAACTGACGCTTCGGGGCTTTAAGATTTATTCTCTTGCATTTCTTTTTGCGGGAATGGCTATTTTTGGCTCGTCTTTCTTTACCGCTTTAAATAATGGACTGATCTCTGCACTGCTCTCTTTTTTGAGGACCATAGTTTTTGAGGTGTCCGGTGTCTTTTTGATTCCGATAATTTTCGGAATTGACGGTATATGGATGGCTATTGTCGTTGCGAATGGGCTGGCTGCGGTTGTGACGATTTTGTTTTTGCTGGCAAATCGAAAAAGGTATCATTATTAAATCAGGGAGAGTTTCCATGGAAATTCAGGGAAACTCTCCTTTTTAAATTTGCAGCGGCAGGGCCGGAATCATAATAGAGCTACAGTCCGGGGGCCAGAATAAATCGTTCCACATTCAGCAGCCCGTATCCCTGCTGATTGCGGGGGAGATGGAGATCCGTGGCCGTATTTTGGAGATAATACTTGATTTGCTCATTTGTCATTTCCGGATATTTGCTCAAAAAAAGGGCAGCGGCACCGGAGACGATGGGAGTCGCCATGGAGGTGCCGCTACGGGCGGTATAGCCGGAGGAATTGCCGTAATAGGGCGGGCAGCAGGAAATGATATCGGAACCGGGAGCAACGATGTCCGGTTTGGGGATCATCCGCCTTGTCGGGCCCCGGCCGGAATAATTGTGAATTCTGCTGCCGCCGAGCATGACGGCTTTGTCGTCATCGGAGGAGCCGACGGTAATAACTTTTCGGCTGATTCCGGGGGATGTCACCGACATCCGTTTGGGACCGTTATTTCCTGCGGCCACGATGACAGTGATCCCGTTATCCCAGGCCGCGTTGACGCTTTGGACTAAAATGGATTTTTCCTCGTCCACATCGGTGCTCTCTGAGCCGACGGAAATATTGAGGATGCGTATATTATAGAGTCGGCGGTTGTCGATAACCCAGCGTATGGCATCGAGAATATGGGGAATCGAGCCGTTTCCCGAGGAATCGAGGACTTTTCCAACGATCAGATGGGCGCCCGGGGCGATTCCCCGGTATCGGCCCTCCGAGCGTTTTCCGCTGCCCGCGATAATGCCGCAGACATGGGTTCCATGACCGTTATCATCGTAACATTCCGGCCGGTGGTGAATAAAATCTTTAAAGGCAACAATTCTATTTGAAGGGAAAATGAAATCTTCATGGGGATAAATGCCGGTATCCAGGACGGCGACACCTATGGACTTTCCTGTATAGGACTGAAGCCGCGGACTGTCAGCGTGAATAATTTTACGTGATAGATACATAGAATCGCCTGTTTTTTTATATAATATATGTCATTTGGCATAAAAATTGAATGTCTTAAAAAATATTCTTGCATAATCTATCAAGTTATTATATGATTGGGGTTAGAATTCAAGTCAGGAGGAAGCACATATGGACAAAATTAAAATGACGACACCATTGGTTGAGATGGATGGCGACGAGATGACACGTATTCTCTGGAAAATGATTAAAGATGAATTACTGATGCCATTTGTAGAATTAAATACTGAGTATTATGATCTGGGGCTGGAACATCGTAATGAAACGGATGATCAGGTGACTGTGGACTCCGCAGAGGCTACGAAAAAGTATGGCGTTGCCGTAAAATGTGCGACGATCACTCCGAATGCGGCCCGTATGGATGAATATCATCTGAAAGAGATGTGGAAGAGCCCGAATGGCACTATCCGCGCGATTTTGGACGGTACGGTTTTCCGGGCGCCGATCATTGTAAAGGGTATTGAGCCGAACGTAAAGACATGGACAAAGCCGATCACGCTGGCAAGACATGCCTACGGCGATGTTTATAAAGGAACGGAGATGAAGATTCCGGGAGCGGGTAAAGTGGAACTGGTCTATACAGCCGCTGACGGAACGGAAACCCGGGAACTGGTTCATGAATTTGATGGACCGGGTATTGTGCAGGGCGTACATAATGTTGAGAAATCCATTCGAAGCTTTGCCCATAGCTGCTTTAAGTATGCGTTGGATACGAAACAGGATTTGTGGTTCGCGACAAAAGATACAATTTCTAAAAAATATGATCATACATTTAAAGATATTTTCCAGGAAATTTATGATGCGGATTATGCAGAGGCCTTTGAGGCGGCCGGTCTGGAATACTTCTATACATTGATTGATGACGCGGTAGCCCGCGTGATGAAGTCGGAAGGCGGTTACATCTGGGCCTGCAAGAATTATGACGGCGATGTGATGAGCGATATGGTGTCTTCGGCCTTCGGTTCTCTGGCAATGATGACTTCCGTGCTTGTATCTCCGGAAGGATATTATGAGTATGAGGCGGCTCATGGCACCGTGCAGAGACATTATTATAAATATCTGGCCGGCGAAGAGACATCCACCAACTCGGTGGCAACCATTTTTGCATGGACCGGGGCGCTCCGCAAACGCGGCGAACTGGATGGCAATCAGGCCCTGATGGAATTTGCGGATAAACTGGAAAAGGCAACGGTTCAAACGATTGAATCCGGAAAGATGACAAAGGATTTGGTCCTTCTGACAACTCTTGATGAAGTTACCGCACTCAGCAGCGAAGGCTTCATTAAAGCAATTCGTGAGAACCTGGAAGCCATGCTGTAAATTAAATTATTGAAGCAGAAAATCCCCCTTGGCGGCTATCGATGTCGATAGAACGAGGGGGATTTTTATATTGACAGAAACTGTATAATTGTATACAATTATACATAGACGTTCACAAATTAATTAGTTAAAGCAATTAAGTGAGACAGGAACAGGAGTGTGAATTATGGATAATCGTAATGTGGTCATGAATCCTCATGACAATCTGTTGACTTTGGAAGAGCATTTTTACGCCCTTCAGGATGTGAAGGAGCCGAATGTTTTCAGAAATCTTTTCCCGTATGAAGAGGTGCCGAAGATTGTGTTTAATCATCGTGTCGTACCTCCGAATATGCCGGAGGAGATCTGGATAACGGATACGACTTTCCGTGACGGACAGCAGTCCCGGGCGCCTTATTCCACGGAACAGATTGTCACATTATTTGATTATATGCACCGCCTGAGCGGTCCGAAGGGAATTATTCGGCAGAGTGAATTTTTCCTTTACAGTGAGAAAGACCGAAATGCGGTTTATAAATGTATGGAACGGGGCTATGAGTTCCCGGAGATCACTTCCTGGATCCGGGCAAATAAAAAGGATTTTGAGTTTGTTCGTGAGATGGGTATTAAGGAGACGGGGATTCTGGTCAGCTGTTCGGATTATCATATTTTTTATAAGATGAAGATGACGCGAAAGCAGGCGATGGAGCATTATCTGAGTGTTGTCCGGGAGTGTCTGGAAACGGGTGTGCGGCCGAGATGCCATTTGGAGGATATTACCCGCTCGGATATTTACGGTTTTGTTATTCCGTTTTGTCTGGAACTTCAGAAGCTGGGTGAAAGCTATGGTATACCGATTAAGATCCGGGCCTGCGATACGATGGGCTATGGCGTCAACTTTACCGGCGCAGCCATTCCGCGTTCGGTTCCGGGGATCATTTATGGTTTAAATGTTCATGCCGGCGTGCCTTCCAATATGCTTGAATGGCATGGGCATAATGATTTTTATAAGGCGGTCGTCAATTCTTCGACAGCCTGGCTTTATGGCGCCAGTGCGGTCAACTGTTCTCTCTTTGGTATTGGAGAGCGTACAGGGAACACGCCGCTGGAGGCTATGGTTTTCGAGTACGCACAGCTTCGCGGAACGCTGGACGGTATGGATACGACAGTGATCACTGAGATGGCAGAGTATTATGAAAAGGAAATCGGCTATAAGCTGCCGTCCAGGACGCCTTTTGTCGGCAAGAACTTTAATGTGACCAGGGCGGGTATTCACGCCGATGGTCTGCTTAAAAATGAGGAGATTTATAATATTTTTGATACGGAGAAATTTCTTAACCGGCCGGTGATGGTGGCTGTTTCCAATACTTCCGGGCTGGCAGGTATTGCCCATTGGATTAATACATATTTCCGCTTAAAGGGCGATAAATGTGTGACGAAATCGGATCCGCTGATCGCCTATGTCAAAGAATGGGTGGATAAAGAGTATGAGAGCGGCCGTGTGACATCGCTGACAGATGAGGAACTTTTAAAGGTGATTGACGAGGGATGCAAAGCCTGCAACTATACGATCGGGGCTTAGGAGGCCGCATTATGTTGAAAAATGAATATTCGCTGACGGAAAAGGTTTATCAGAATCTTCGTTCCGACATACTTTCGGGGACATTCAGGGATCAGGAGGAGCTGAGAGAGACCGCGTTGGCGAAAACTTATGGTGTGAGCCGGACGCCGGTGCGGGAGGCCATCCGCCAGCTGGCGTTGGAGGGCCTTGTGGATACGATCCCGAACAGGGGCGCTTATGTACACAATATTCACGGTAAGGATGTGAAGGATGTCTATGCGATTCGTTCACTTCTGGAGGGCCTGGCGGCCCGGTGGGCCGTTGAAAATATTACGGATGAGCAGATTGAAGCCATGGAAGAAGTGCTGTACATGTCCGAATATTATCGAAAGAAGGAATTGTGGGAACAGGTTTACCGGTGTGACAATCAATTCCACGATTTAATGTATGCGGCTTCAGGAAGTCATCTTTTGGAACATATGCTGCGAACTTTCCATGAATATGTTCAGCAGGTCCGCAAGTCTGCGCTTCAGAATGAAAAACGGGCGAAAAGTTCCTTTGAGGAACATGCGGCGATATTGGAAGCTATAAAAAAAGGTCGGGCCGACGAGGCGGCAGACCTGGCAAAACAACATATTGATAATGCGGTGGAGAGCTGGAAATCAACGGATGCGATTCATGCGGTGGAATAGTAAAGGTACATCCGATGCAGCAGGAAAATAAATAGGGCCGGAATCTGTCAAAGGGTTCCGGCCTTTTAAAATGTGTTTGGAGAATGCACATTTATCCGTCGATTAATGTTTCCCATTCTTCCATGAGTTCGAGCAGTTCTTCATCCAGCTGTTCATGTTCTTCATTGATTTCCATGAGACGTTTGACATCGGTGGCGACATCCTCCCGGGTGAGCAGTTCATCCAGGGCGTTGATGCGGTTTTCAATTTCACTGATACGGGTTTCGATGCGCTTAATCTGATTCTGGCGTTTTCGCTCTTTCGCCTGTTCTTCCTTTTGGCGCAGATAGTCGTCTTTTCCGGCTGTTTTTGAAGGAATATCGCCTGCCTGGGATTCGGAGCCGGAAGCAGAAGGGAAGCTGCCGGAAACCGTGGATGGAGCATTTTTAAATCCTCCGGAGGAATCGATGGAAGGATGCTCCTTCTTTTCGAGATAGTCATCATAGTTTCCCATATAGCTGTTGAGTCCGCCGCCGGTCAGATCAAGGATCCGGGTGGCTGTCTGATTGATAAAATAACGGTCATGGGAGACATAAAGGACAGTCCCCGTATAATTCTGAAGTGCTTCCTCAAGAATCTCCCGGGACTGGATGTCCAGATGATTCGTCGGCTCATCCAGAATAAGGAAATTGGCGTGGGAGAGCATGAGTTTTGCCATGGATACACGGCCCCGTTCACCGCCGCTCAATGTTTTGACAGGTTTAAAAACATCATCCCCCGTAAAGAGAAAGGCGGCGAGAACATTTCGGATTCTTGTGTTATTTAATGTCGGATAGTCATCGGATATTTCTTCAAAAATCGTTTTTTCATCGTGGAGCACCTGGTGTTCCTGGTCGTAATAGCCGATATGTACCTTTGCGCCCAAACGAAGTTCACATGTGTCGGCGGGGAGAAGGCCATTGATGATTTTTAATATGGTGGTCTTTCCGGCCCCATTATCGCCGATGAGTGCGACCCGCTCGCCGCGGCGGATATCCATGGAAATATCCCGGAATAAATAAGTGCCGTCAAAACTTTTAGTCATATGCTCAATAAAAAGGACGTCATTTCCGCTGACAGTATCCGGTTTTAATAGAATACGCATACCGGATTCTTCCTCAAAAGGTTTGTCGATCACTTCCATCTTATCCAGCATTTTTTCCCGGCTTTCTGCGCGTTTGATGGATTTTTCCCGGTTGAAGGAGCGGAGTTTCTGAATGACAGCCTCCTGATGGGCGATTTCCGCCTGCTGATTCAGCCAGGCTTTGCGCTGGATATCGCGGATCTGAGCTTTCTTCGCGGCGTAATCCGTGTAATTTCCCTTAAAAACGTGTCCCTCATGATGATCAATTTCGATAATTTTTGTCACAACTTTGTCAAGAAAATAACGGTCATGAGCCACGATGATCACTGAACCCTTATAATTCATGAGGAAGGTTTCGAGCCAGGCCGTTGAATTCATATCCAGATGATTTGTCGGCTCATCCAGCAGAAGAATATCCGGTTTTGCCAGGAGAAGGCGGCCGAGGGCCACCCGGGTTTTCTGACCGCCGGAGAGGAGATGGACTTCCTTATTAAATTCTTCTTCTTCAAATCCCAGTCCTTTAAGTACTCCGATAACCTCACTTCGATAGGCATAGCCGTTTTGATCTTCAAAGGACTGACGCAGCCGGGCGTAGGTTTTTAAAAGACCGTCCAGCTCTTCGCCCTGCGCGTCTTTCATGGACAGCTCTACCTCAGCCATCCGCTGTTCTACGGCGATAACGTCTTTCTTTACATCCAGCAGTTCTTCATAAATCGTGCGATGGGAATCTCTGGAATGGTGTTGGGCCAGATAGCCGATGGTTTTTCCTTTAGCCAGAGTGACCGTTCCCTCATCAGGGCTCAGCTCTTCCATGATAATTTTGAGAAGCGTGGACTTTCCGGCGCCGTTGATGCCCACAATAGCGGCTTTTTCATAATCTTCAATATGAAAAGATATATCATTAAGTATCACGTCAGTTCCAAAGGCTTTGGAAATGTGGTGACATGCAAGTATCATATAAATTTACATTCCTTTCTGTGGATAAATGACAGTGAAATGCACCGTCTCACTCCTTTAAAGCTTTTGTGTCCGCCATCTATTTTAGCACAGAAGAAAAACTGTGTAAACTGCATAAAAATTAACAAAGAAAGTTTGACAACTTAAAAGCGATTCGTTATAATAAGTAAAAAGTCTGCTATGATTATTATTTAACAATTAGCGTTATAAAGTTATGAGATAGGGTGTTGAATTATGAAACAAAGGGAAATTTCGGCTGCGGTGATTCGCCGTTTGCCACGATACTATCGATATCTGGGAGAATTGCTCCAGAATGATGTCGTGCGTATTTCTTCAAAGGAGCTGAGTAACCGGATGCGGGTGACAGCTTCCCAGATTCGTCAGGATTTGAATAATTTCGGAGGTTTTGGACAACAGGGCTATGGCTATAATGTTGAATACCTTCATAATGAGATCGGCAAGATTCTGGGACTGGATGTACAACATAATATGATCATTATTGGTGCAGGTAATCTGGGACAGGCTCTGGCAAATTATAATTTTGAGAAGGTAGGTTTCCATTTGATCGGTATTTTTGATACGAACCCGCGGTTAAAGGGTGTTTCCGTGCGGGGTATCGAAATTTATATGATGGATATGCTGGATGAGTTTGTCGCAACCCATCAGGTGGATGTGGTTACATTGACAGTGCCGAAGCGTCAGGCGGTGGAGATCGGCCACCATCTGGAAAAGATCGGCATCAAAGCCATCTGGAATTTTGCGCCGACAGATTTGAATGTTTCTGAAAATGTCTGTGTGAAAAATGTTCATTTAAATGAGAGTCTGATGACACTTTCCTACGAATACAGGGCCATGCATACCCAGGGTGAAGAGAACGGCCGGGATTGAGTTGGTAACTATGATTATAGGAATCGGAATCGATTTAGTAGAGATAGAACGCATCAAAAAAGCCTGTGCGAAAGAGGCTTTTTTGTTGCGTTCTTTTACTTTGCCCGAGATTGAATGTATTGGCGGCCGGGCGGAGCGGGCGGCGGGCAATTTTGCGGTGAAGGAAGCGGTCTCGAAGGCAATGGGCACCGGGTTTCGGGGCATGTCCCTGAATGAGATCGAAGTGCTTCGGGATAGCCTCGGAAAGCCCTGTATCCATCTTTATGGACGGGCTGAGGCAAAGGCGGAAGCCCTGGGCATCTCCCGGTGGCATGTGTCCATCAGTAATACAAAAACACTGGCAACGGCTTATGTGATCGGCGAAGGAGTGGAAGAATGAAAACAGTAGTGACCGGCAAAGAGATGAAAGCAATTGATACCTATACAATTCAGACTCTTGGTATTCCGTCCCTTGTCCTTATGGAACGGGCGGCATTGTCCATGGTTTGCCGCATGAAAGAAAAAATTCATAAATCGGATAAGATTCTCTGTCTGTGCGGCGCGGGAAATAATGGCGGCGATGCGGTGGCCGTAGCCCGTATTCTCTTCGGACAGGGCTATCCGGCGGCCGTCTATATGGCCGGGAATCCGGAAAAATGGACGGAGGAAACAAAAAAACAAATTCAGATAGCAAGAAATGTGGGGGTACCTGAATATAATGAATTAGACCTCACCCATGTCCGCGTTGTTGTGGACGGCCTTTTTGGTATCGGACTGTCAAAAAATGTCCGCGAGCCTTTTCACACATTGATCGAGGCGGTGAACGAGTGGCGGGCGAAAAAGCCGGAGCGGAGTGTCTGGGCCGTGGACGTTCCTTCAGGCCTGTCTTCGGATACCGGACAGGCTTTAGGCTGTGCTTTGCGTGCAGATTATACGGTGACTTTTGGCTATATGAAACGCGGAATGATTTTGTATCCGGGCCGGGAGATCGCCGGAAAATGTTATGTGGAGGATATCGGATTTCCGGAGAAGTCACTGGCAGTTCATCCGGCGGCGGGATTTACCTGTGATGTACAGGATTTTGAACAACTGCCGGAAAGAAAAAATGATTCGAATAAGGGAACTTATGGTAAAATATTAATAATTGCCGGAAGTAAAAATATGAGCGGCGCCGCTTATTTTTCCGGGCGGGCCGCTTATAGTACCGGCGCGGGGCTGGTGCGTATTCTGACGCCGGAGGCAAACCGGGTGATTCTTCAAAGTCAGCTTCCCCAGGCAATGATTTCGGTTTGGGAGGAAATGGATGAAAGTCAATGGACGGATATCCTGTCCTGGGCAGATGCGCTGGTGATCGGCCCGGGGGTGGGAACCCAGGCTGTGATGGCGGAGCGGCTCCGAAAAGCTCTGACGGGAAGCCGGTGCCCGGTGATCATGGATGCAGATGGGTTGAATCTTCTGGCGCAGCATGGGGAGTGGTATTCGATGCTGGCCGGACGGGCCGTATTAACGCCCCACATGGGTGAGATGTCCCGGCTGACGGAAAAATCTATTGGAGAGCTGAAAGCCGACAGGGCAGAGGCGGCCGCGGATTTCGCGGAAAAACACGGGGTCATCTGTGTACTGAAGGACAGTTCTACGGTTGTCTCCGACGGTAAAAAGCTGTATCTTAATCAGACGGGAAATCATGGCATGTCTACCGGCGGTTCAGGCGATGTTCTTGCGGGAATTATCGGCGCGCTGGCCGGAGCGGGCGCGAACCTTTTTGAGGCGGCCTATATGGGCGTATTTCTTCACGGAAGCGCCGGAGATGCGGCGGCGAACCGGTTTGGAGCAAGGGGAATGACCAGCGTGGAAATTATTGAAGGCCTTTGGGAAGTATTGAAAAGGCCGGATTGAGAAACCGAAGGTGAGATTAAATTGAACAAGAGTGAAAAGGGCAGTATCTATCGGATCTATGCAAAAATCGATTTGGATGCTTTAAAATATAACGTAGACGGAATAAAAAGGTGCAAAGCGGAGAATGCCATGCTGATGGGCGTGATCAAGGCGGATGCCTATGGGCATGGATCGAAGGTCTTTGCCCATGAGCTGGAACAGATGGGGTTTGACTGGTTTGCCGTTGCGACGGCAGATGAGGGGATCGAACTGCGCCGGGACGGCATTAAAAAACCGATCCTGGTTCTCGGATACAGCTGTGAGGATCAGTATCCGGAAATGGCGGCATGGGATATAACCCCGACAATATACAGCTTTGATATGGCAAAGGCGTTTGATGCGGCAGCGGAGGCAGCCGGAAAGACTGCCGATATACATATAAAAATTGATACGGGCATGAGCCGGATCGGTTTTCTGCCGGGCGAGGAAAGTCTGGCTGAGATTGAGAAAATTCATGGGCTGAAGCATCTTCGGATCCAGGGGATGTTCACCCATTTTGCCTGCGCGGATATGAGGGATAAGACCCATGTGGGACATCAGATCGAAAAGTTTCACAGGATGGTTGACGGCGTTCAAAAACGGGGAATCCCTGTGGAGATTTTTCATTGTTCCAACAGTGCCTCTATCATGGAGCTGCCTTCGGAGCATATGAATATGGTGCGGGCAGGAATTATTCTTTACGGCCTTTATCCATCCCATGAGATGGCGGAGGAAAGGCTGCCTTTAAGACCGGTGATGTCGCTGTACAGCCATGTGGTTCATATTAAGGACGTGCCGGAGGGTGTTACTGTGGGGTATGGGGCGACCTACACAACAGAGCATCCGACACGGATAGGAACGATTCCTGTGGGATATGCCGACGGTTATCCGAGGGCACTGTCAAATCGTGCTTCCGTGCTGATCCGGGGCCGCAGGGCGCCGATCATCGGACGGGTATGCATGGACCAGTTTATGGTGGATGTGACCGATATTCCGGAAGTGTCTGTGGGAGATGTGGTGACATTGGTTGGAAGGGATGGAACAGAGGAAATTTCTGTGGAGGAGATTTCCGAGATGGCAGGTTCTTTTAATTATGAGTTTGTCTGCGATGTGTCCAGGCGGGTGCCGAGAGTATATGTTAAAGATGGAGAGCCTGTGAGCATCCTGAATTATCTGCGTTAGACAGCCTGTCCGGCAGAAACCTGGAACCCCTGATGAATATACTTAAGATAAATGGGAATAATTCATCTTAGAGATTTATCAGGAGTGTGAATTGTGTGGTTATTAAGCGGGGAGATATATTTTATGCCGATTTAAGACCGGTTGTCGGTTCGGAACAGGGCGGCGTGCGGCCGGTTCTGATCATTCAGAATGATACCGGAAATAAGCACAGTCCGACCGTGATCTGTGCGGCGATCACCTCACGAATGAATAAAGCAAAGCTCCCGACTCATGTGGAGCTGGATGCATCAAAATACCAGTTAGTGAAAGATTCGGTCGTGCTGCTTGAGCAGGTGCGGACCATTGATAAAAAACGTCTGAAGGAAAAAGTTTGTCATTTGGATGTGGAGATTTTAAAAAAAGTAGATAAGGCGCTGAGTATAAGCCTGGAACTATAGGACAGCATACAGAAAAGGAGAAGAGAAAGGTATGGATGAAGGTAATCCCTGGAGAAAAACTTTTGGCAGATGGTTCAGAAATGATCCGGATGATGAAAAACAGGAAGAAAAGATGGAAGAGGAAATCATTCAGATGGTCAGCGAGGGGCATGAGCAGGGGGCGATCGATGCTCAGGAGGCCAAGATGATCAGTAATATCATGGAATTTGATGACAAGGTGGCCTCGGAAGTCATGACACACCGGAGGAATATTTCGGGATTTGACGTTGAAATGCCGCTGCGGGACATTGCCGTACAGATGGCGGACGACAGATATTCGAGATATCCGATCTATGAAAATGATGTGGATAATATCGTGGGTATTTTACATATCAAGGATGTTTTAAAATCGCTGCTGGCCTGTCCGGAGGGGAAGCCGATCCGGGAGGTTATGCGTCAGCCTTATTATGTTCCTGAGACACAGAATATCAGTCATCTTTTTCGTGAAATGAAAAATAAATCGGTGCATCTGGCTGTGGTCATTGATGAGTATGGCCAGACGGCGGGCGTCATCTCCATGGAGGATATTCTGGAAGAGATTGTGGGAAATATTCTGGATGAGTATGATGTGGATGAACATTTTATCCAGGAAATTGACGATCATACATATTTAATCAAAGGCCTGACGGAATTATCGGAACTGGAGGATGTTCTTAACATTGAGTTTGACGATGATTTCGACACGCTGAATGGTTTTCTTATATCGCGGCTGGAGCATATCCCTTCAGAAGATGAAAAGGCCAGCGTGACCTACAGGGGATATCATTTTCAGGTCATCGCCGTGGCGGATAACACCATCCAGATGGTAAAAGTCATGCGGCTTCCAAACAAGGCCTTGCCAGAATCCTAAATGGATGATAGAATATTTAAGTTAGTAATGAATTAATCAAAGATAAGGAGTGTTATTATGTCAGGACATTCAAAGTTCGCCAACATAAAACATAAAAAAGAAAAAAACGATGCCGCAAAAGGTAAGATTTTTACAATTATAGGGCGTGAAATTGCCGTAGCTGTGAAAGAGGGCGGTGCAGACCCTGCAAACAACAGTCGTCTCCGCGATGTTATCGCCAAGGCTAAAGCCAATAATATGCCGAATGATACCATTGATAGGGGAATCAAACGCGCTGCCGGTGATGACGGCTCCGTCAACTATGAAAATGTTACATATGAGGGATATGGACCGGGCGGTATTGCGATCATTGTCGAAACATTGACGGATAACCGTAATCGTACAGCTTCCAATGTTCGTAATGCCTTTACAAAAGGCGGCGGTTCTGTCGGCACGATGGGCTGTGTTTCCTTTATGTTTGATAAAAAAGGTTTGATCATTGTTGATAAAGAAGAATGTGATATGGATGCCGACGATCTGATGATGGTTGCGCTCGATGCCGGCGCGGAAGACTTTGCCGATGAAGAGGACAGCTTTGAGATCACAACGGCACCGGAAGATTTCAGTACCGTGCGTGAAAATCTTGAAAAAGAAGGTATCCCGATGGCTTCCGCAGAGGTGACGATGATTCCGCAGACATGGGGCACCCTGTCCGGTGAAGAAGACATCAAAAAGATGAATCGTATTCTGGATCTGCTGGATGACGATGATGATGTGCAGAATGTATATCATAACTGGGATGAATAATTGTATGGACAAGGCAAAAGGGCATTTGAAGATTTCAAGTGTCCTTTTATGTTATATGCGCCGCCGGGTTCAGCGGTGAAGGACAGATAAGGAGGACAGAGATGAAGACATTAGGATTTATAGGAATGGGCAATATGGGACAGGCCATGCTGAAAGGCTGTCTGAATGTGTTTAAGGCGGATGAGCTTGTGTTTAATGCGCTTTTGGAAGAAGAGTGCCGGGCAGTCAGCGAGAAAACGGGCGTCGGCTATGTGATGGATGCGTCGGCCTGTGCGGCGGATGTGAAATATCTGGTGCTGGCGATCAAACCTCAGGTGTATCCTGAAATCTTTAAAGTGCTTTCGGGAAAGATCCGTGAGGATCAGATCATTATCTCCATTGCTCCGAGTTATTCAATTGCCCAGGTCAAGGAGGGACTTGGGAATAAAGTCCGGGTCGTACGGGCGATGCCGAACACTCCGGCGATGGTCGGCGAGGGTATGAGCGGTATTTGCTTTTCCGGGGATGTTTACAGTGATGAAGAAAAGCAGATGGTTCAAACCTTCTTTTCTTCTTTTGGAAAAGTGGAAGTTGTTCCCGAGCATCTTATCAATGCGGTGACAGTGGCCAGCGGAAGTTCTCCGGCCTTTGTTTATATGTTTATTGAGGCACTGGCGGACGGCGCGGTAAAATATGGTATGCCGAGAAATCAGGCGTATACCTTTGCGGCTCAGGCCGTTTTGGGCTCTGCGAAAATGGTGCTTGAGACGGGTGAACATCCGGGAAGATTAAAAGATAATGTATGCTCTCCGGGAGGAACGACGATAGAAGGTGTCGCGGTGCTTGAGGCCAGAGGAATGAGGAGCGCTGTGATCGAAGCGGCATCGGCGGTTTTTGATAAATGCAATCGGATGTAGACATGGATCGGCAGATATGAATTGATGTCAGAAAAACTTGAGAAAGGCGGAGTATTCATGGAAGAGTGTAAACGGATTCGAAGAGAATTGATGTACCATGGAGTTGTTGTGGATTTTTATAAGGATACGATGCGGATGCCGAATGGGCATGAGGTGGACTGGGATCTGATCTCCCATAAAGGCGCGGCGGCTGTGGTTGCCGTGCGGGATGACGGCAGGCTTTTTATGGTTCGCCAATATCGGAATCCTCTGGAGCGGATGACGTTGGAGCTGCCGGCCGGGGGACTGAATTTCAGAGAGGAACCGCCGGAGGTATGCGCCCGCCGCGAACTGGAAGAGGAGACCGGGTATCTGGCCGGGAAGATGGAACATTTGATCGATATGTTTACGACAGTAGCCTTTTGTGATGAAAAGATTTCCATCTATGTGGCCTCCGATCTGAAACCGACAAGGCAGCATCTGGATGAGGATGAATTTCTGGATGTGTGCGCCTATCCGGTGGAAGAATTGATTCAGATGATTTTTGACGGAAAAATCCAGGACAGCAAAACAATCTGCGGCTTAATGACTTATTATCAGAAATATTGTAAATAAGCCTGTGAGGTATATGTCCTCCGACCGGTTCATATAATGATTTTGGGGATAGAACAGGTCGGGGGATGATTTTATTTTCAGGGACAGATATAAAACAAAAATGTGGGCTTTGCTCATTTTGTCGGGCGTTGTGCTGGGAACGCTGCTTTTAAATGTGACGATGGAATTTTGGGGGACGACCCTGACAGAGCAGGTGGAGCAGTACCACCGTCTTCTTCAGGGGCAGATGGAGCCCTCTGTTGGGCTGTTTTTGAGAATATGCTTTTACCGGTTGGGGATCATGCTGATTTTGATGGCCTGTATCCGGCTGACCGGTAATTATTATATCTTTTATCCGACGGTTTTTTTGATGAGCCTTTCCTTCGGATATACTTTGTCCCTACTCAGCTTTCGTTATGGGCTGAGCGGAATTTTATGTATGCTGGCTTATTTATGTCCACAATATTTGGTCTATATTCCATTGCTTGCTGTTATTCTGAGAGAAATCTCATCCCAAATGGACAGGGCTTTTTCAGCCAGTTTTCGGCGTTCAGTGGTGATCTTTGTTCTGATTATGGGCGGATGTGCCCTGGAAAGCTTTATCAACCCTGTATTTTTAAAAATTGTTTTAAAAATTTTTTTTTAAAAAAAATCAAGATATGGGGCGGATACTATGTAAACAAACCGTATCTTGTATTTTGTTACAAAAAATGAAATTTTGCGTAATATTTTCGTAAAAAATCTATTTGATTTTCTGAACAATTATGATTATAATTAGGATAGTTATAATACAAATGAGGGTGGCGGTATGTACGAAATGGTAGATGAATTTGTGACCTATTTGACGGATGTTAAAAAGTCTTCGATGAATACGGTCGTTTCTTATCGACGGGATTTGATAAAATTTAATAAATTTATGGAGACTCAGGGGGTTACAGATGTGCGGAAGGTTAATCCGACAAATCTGAATTCGTATATGATTCATATGGAGAAAGAGAAGTTCGCCACATCAACTATATCCAGAAATGTTGCCACATTGAAAGCCTATTTCGGATATCTTTATCGCGCCGGTTATATTGGGACAGACCCTACAATTCAGCTGAAGGCGCCAAAGATTGAGAAGAAAATGCCGGAGATATTGACGCCGAAGGAAGTGGATCTTCTCTTAAGCCAGCCGTCTATGAAGACAAATAAAGGGATCCGGGACAGGGCGATGCTGGAACTGCTCTATGCAACGGGAATTCGTGTCAGCGAGCTGATTTCATTAAAACTGTCGGATGTGAATCTCAGCGCGTCTTATATTCATTGCCAGGATGTGAACCGGGAGAGGATCATTCCGTTCGGCAGTATGGCTAAAAATATTTTAAAGATTTATATTCGGGAGGCGCGCCCGGCGATGGTGGATAATGAGGCGGAAGAAGTTTTGTTTACAAACTGTAATGGAACGCCGATGAGCCGTCAGGGCTTCTGGAAATTATTAAAGAAATATGCCAAGAATGCGGGGATTCAGACAGATATTACGCCTCATACCCTGAGACATTCCTTTGCGGCCCATCTGGTGGCCAACGGTGCGGATCTGCGCTCTGTTCAGGAGATGCTCGGCCATTCGGATATATCGACGACTCAGATTTATGCCCGTATGAATAACCGCCGTATTAAAGAGGTTTATTCAAAGGCGCATCCGAGGGCTTAAATTAAAAAAGTGCGTCCAACAGCATTTTAATAAAATACAAAAGATAAAAGGCGAAATCACTCAGATTAAATATCTGTTTGATTTCGCCTGATTTGTTTCTATCAGCATCTCTCTGCAATTTCGTACAACAGGTTTTCTGAATCTTCCCATCCAAGGCAAGGATCAGTGATCGATTTGCCGTATACGTGAGGCTGACAGCCGATTTTCTGATTGCCTTCCACCAGATAGCTTTCAATCATGACGCCTTTTACCAGTTTCTGGATATCTGCGGAGAGGGAACGGCTATGAAGGACTTCCTTCACGATTCGGATCTGTTCCTTAAATTGTTTGTCCGAATTTGAGTGGTTGGCATCCACAATGGTTGCCGGGAATTTCAGATTTCTTTCCCCGTACATATCATGAAGCTTGATCAAATCTTCATAATGGTAATTCGGACGGGAACGGCCGTATTTATTGGTCGAACCGCGCAGGATCGTATGGGCATAAGGGTTGCCTTCTGTGTTCACATCCCAGCCGCGGTAAATAAAGTTGTGAGCGCCCTGGGCGGCTACAACGGAGTTTAACATTACGGAAAAATCGCCGCTGGTAGGATTTTTCATGCCGGCCGGCACATCGAAACCGCTGGTGACAAGCCGGTGCTGCTGATCCTCAACAGAGCGGGCGCCGATGGCAACATAGGAAAGAATATCTGCCAGATACCAGTAGTTTTCCGGATAGAGCATTTCATCCGCGATCGGCATACCATAGGTTTCCAGCGCATGCATGTGTAATTTACGAATGGCGATGATCCCCTGAAGTAAGTCCGGGGCTTTTTCCGGGTCCGGCTGATGGAGCATTCCCTTATAACCTTCGCCTGTGGTTCTCGGCTTATTCGTATAAATACGCGGAATAATAATCACCTTATCTTTGATTTTTTCCTGAACTCGTACCAGGCGTTCAATATATTCGCAGACAGATTCTTCATTATCTGCGGAGCATGGACCGATAATAGCCAGAAATTTGTCGGATTTTCCGGTGATAACGTCAATAAGTTCCGCGTCCAGCTTTTTCTTTTTTTCTGCAAGTGCGGGACTAACCGGATAAAGTTCTTTGATTTCTTTTGGAACAGGTAATTTTTTCTTGAATTTAAAACTCATTTTATAGTCTCCTTATTTTTCCTTTGATCATATAGTGAGAATGTCTTTGATTTTTTATTATAATACAACGCTTTTTGATTGTCAAAATAAAAGCTTGCATTATAAATAGAAAATGGGTACAATGAAATGAGTTTAAAATATAAGGAATTGGGATATATGGAATACATTATTGAAATTGCGGCGGTTTTGGCGGCCTCGGCCCTGGCGATGATCTTACATGAATTGCCGAAATCGATTATTTATGTGCTGACCGGGCGCCATTGTGAGAAAAAGGATAAATACAGGATTTTTAAGCTGTACCGCTATGTTGACCCGGTGGGACTGATTCTTTTTTTGACATGTCATGCCGGATGCAGCCGTCCTTATCCCTACCGGTTGAAGGAGAAGGATACGAATGTGGCGATCGGGATGACGGGCTTTTTATCATTGGGCGTGATGCTGATAGCCGGATACGCTTTTTACCATATGGTACTCCCGCGTCTTCCGATGATTCTTGGAATGAACCCGGGAGACAGCGGAATGATTTTTCTTATTCAGGCCAGCTGGTATTTTATCTATGCAGTGTTTGTACTTTTTATCGTCAATTTATTTCCGATGATCTCATCGGATATCTTTCTTATTATTGTTGCCATATCGCCGAAGCGGCTTATTCCGCTGATGAAAAATGATACCCTGATCAAGGGGCTGCTTATTGTTTGTATCGTACTTGGCGGTATTTCGGCTTTGGCCGTGCAGGGAATGAACGGTATGGAACAGTTTTTGGGCTTTGTGTAGGAGGTATTATGGCACTTGCGGTGAAACTTCAGGTGTTTGAGGGGCCGTTGGACTTGCTGCTGCACCTGATTGATATAAATAAAATCGATATATATGATATTCCCATTTCGCTGATAACAGATCAGTATCTGGAGTATATCCGGCAGATGCAGGCGCAGGATATGGAAGTGATGAGCGAATTCCTTGTTATGGCGGCGACGCTGCTGCGCATTAAGTCGAAAATGCTTCTTCCGGAGGAGCCGAAGGATGAAAATGTTTCGGAGGATCCGAGGGAAGAACTGGTGGAGCGGCTTTTAGAGCATAAAATGTATAAATATATGGCGATGGAATTAAAAGACCGTCAGCTGGATGCATCGAAAGCGATGTTTAAAGGGACCACTCTGCCGGCGGATATGGTTTATGAAGAACCTCCGGTGGATCTGGATGCGCTGGTGGGCGATATGGATTTTCAAAAGCTGCATGAGATTTTTTTGGACGTGCTGAAACGGCAGGAAGATAAGATCGATCCGATCCGAAGCCGTTATGGCCGAATCGAGCAGGAGGAAGTCAGCCTGTCCGATCGGATTGAATATATTTTAGGTTATGGAGAAAAGTATTCCAGATTCCGTTTCAGAGAATTGTTGTCGAAGGGGCAGAGTAAAAATTATGTTATCGTTTCATTTTTAGCCATTCTGGAGTTGATGAAGGGCGGCGTTGTGCGCATATCTCAGGAAAAGATTTTTGGAGATATTGAAATAGAGATGACCGGGCAGGGAACTGTGCCGGAGGAAATAAGTTTTGAAGGAGCGTAATGTATGGAGATTAAGGCCATGGAAGCGGCGGTGGAGGCTTTGCTTTTCGCAATGGGCGAGGCCATACCGGCGGCGGATATTGCTCAGGTTTTAGAGGTGAGCGTGGAAGATGTGCGGAAACTGGTACGGCAAATGATGGCGCGTTATGATGAAGAAAATCGCGGCGTGCAGATCATCGAGCTGGAGGATGCTTTTCAGATGTGTACGAAACCGTCCATGTATGAGTATCTGATTAAAATGACCCATCGGCCAAAGAAACATACTTTGACGGATGTGGCGTTAGAGACTCTTTCAATTATTGCTTATAAGCAGCCGGTAACCCGGGCCGAAATTGAAAAAATCCGCGGTGTAAATTCGGATCATGCCATCAACCGGCTTGTGGAATATAATCTGGTATGCGAGACCGGGCGGCTGGATGCTCCGGGGAAACCGATTCTTTTTGGAACGACCGAAGAATTTTTGAGGACCTTCGGTGTGCGTTCACCGAAGGATCTGCCGGTGCCTGACCCGGAGAAGGTCGAAGAATTCAAAATGGAAGCGGAAGAAGAAATAGAACTTGGAATCGAAGAGGATTCCTGATGAAAAAGAAACCTGGCAGGCGGAATGTCGCTGTGCCAGGTTTTCTGTATTTAATTGACTGCCGGAAAGAAAGTATTTAAAACCTTCAGTACACCATTATTTTCAACCGAATCGCAGGTAAACCGGGCCGCATTTTTCACTGAACAGCCCGCATTTTTCATGGCGTGGCTGAAATAAGCCTGCTTCAGCATTTCGATATCATTCGCCTGGTCGCCAAAGGCGATGGTTTCATGAATGGTGATGCCCAGGCGTTCCTGGAGTCGGGAGAGGGCGCTGCCTTTATTCGTACCCTGGGGAATAAAATCAATCCAATGTGTTCCGGAAATGGAACATTTGCAGATCTTGTTCCACTTTTTAAGCAGATTTTGGTCAAAATTCAAAACATTCTCCGGGTGATAAATGGAAAATTTAATAATATCATTGCCAAAATCCTCGGGAGATGCGCATCGCGTGACATGATAGCCGTAATCTTCAGTCAGAATCCGGGTGAATTCCGGATCCGGGCAGGATGTATAGGCAGCCTCCGGGGCTTCGGCCATAAATGGGTAAGGCTCAAGAGCTTTGAAATCAGAGAAAAGTTTTTGACAGACATCCTTCGGCATATAGGAAACAGACATTTTTTTATGACATGTCCCGGTATAAGCGCCGTTGCTTGTAATATAGAAAATATCTTCTTTTACCGGGGCAAATATTTTTTCAATGCTGCATTTGTGCCGGCCGCTGGCAACGGCAAAATAAATGCCTTCTTTTTTTAAACGGCGGATAAGTTCAAAAAGCTCCGGATTTATATGATTTGTTCCCTCGGGCACGAGGGTTCCGTCCACATCAGATACAATTAATTTAATCATGAGAAACTCCTTTCGGCAAAAGTGTCCGATATTCCTGTTATTTCCTTCAGTCATATCTGAAAATTATATACGAAGAAAGGGGAATACGTCAAGGACAAGCATAAAACTTCTGTCAGAAAAATAAATTAAAATGAAATAAACACTGGAGTGGCGGCGTGGAACGTTTTATAAAAATTTTTTTGACTTTGATATTGTCCTGTGTTATCGGACTGGCGGGGAGTTTATGGGTACATGGGGAAGAAAGCGGAGAGGATGAGGAAAGTCTTTCGGGGCTTTACGCAAGGGCGGCGGTCTTGGCAGATGGGGAGAACGGACGGATTCTCTGGGGAAAAAATGAGGATGAGCCTATGGCTATGGCGAGTACCACAAAAATAATGACCTGCCTGGTTGCTCTTGAGAATGCACAATTATCCGATTTGGTGGAGATATCCGAGTATGCGGCCGGTATGCCGGATGTTCAGCTGAATGCGGTGGCCGGGGACAGTTTTTACCTGGGGGATTTATTGTATGCCCTGATGCTGGAATCGGATAACGATGTGGCGGTTGCCATTGCGGAGCATGTGGGAGGCAGTGTGGAAGCTTTTGCCGAAATGATGAATGTCAGAGCCGAAGAGCTGGGGTGCACTCAAACCTGTTTCGTCACACCCAATGGATTGGACGCGGAGGGGCATTGTACGACGGCGGCCGAGCTGGCTAAAATTGCATCTGAGGCTATAAAAAATGAGACTTTTGTAAAGATTATTAATACGGAGTCCCATAGTTTTTCGAATATTGAAGGAACCAGACAGTATCAGGTGAATAATAAGGATGCCTTTCTGCAGTTGATGGACGGGGCCTTCGGCATTAAGACCGGATTTACCGGGGATGCCGGTTATTGCTTTGTCGGCGCATTAAACAGTGAAGGACGAATCTATATTTCTGTTGTCCTCGGCAGCGGATGGCCCCCGAATAAGAGTTATAAATGGAAAGATACGGTAAGCCTTATGAATTATGGGATAGAAAAATATGAAAAGCAGCGGATCGGAAACGAGGCGTTGGACGTCGGAACAATTACTGTCAACGGCGGCTGCCGCAGGGAGGCGGTGTTGAAGGCGGACTGCCCGGAAAGAGAGTTTTTGATGGGGAAGGATGAAGAGGCTGAGATTTGCATCGTTAAAGATTTATCTGTCGAGGCGCCGCTGGCTGAAAATACCCGGGTCGGATGGGTTTATTATAAAGTGGGAGGGGAAACGGTGGAGCGTTTTCCGATTCAGACGGCCGAGAGAGTGGACACGAAAAGCTTTGGATATTGTCTGAAAACGATGATTCGACAGTGGCTGACCTTTTAGCTTGCAATTCAGGAAAAACTGTCATATAATTAGTGAAGAAATTAACAACGTTTGGAGGAAAACAGATGAGTATGGCTACACAACTGTCTGCCAGAGAGCGGATTGCGGGACTGTTTGACGACCACAGCTTTGTGGAAATCGGTGCGATGGTCCATGCAAGGAATACGGATTTTAATATGGCAGAGCAGGATACACCAGCGGATGGTGTTCTGACCGGTTATGGAACAATTGATGGAAAACTTGCCTATGTTTACAGTCAGGATATCCGTGTCATGGGCGGTTCGGTTGGTGAAATGCACGCAAAGAAAATTGTGCGGATGTATGATATGGCATTGAAAATGGGAGCGCCGGTGATCGGGTTGATCGATTGTGCCGGAATGCGGCTTCAGGAGGCAACGGATGCTTTGGATGCTTTTGGTGCGATTTATTATAAACAGACAATGGCTTCCGGGATGATTCCCCAGATTACGGGGGTATTCGGAACCTGCGGCGGCGGTATGTCCCTGGTTCCGGCACTGTCGGACTTTACTTTTGCGGTGGCGGGAAAAGGAGAGATTTTTGTCAATTCCCCGGATGCTCTGGATGAAAATCGCAGTGAAATATGTAACACGGCGGCATGTGATTTCCGCAGTAAAGTCAGCGGTGATGTGGATGGCGTTTGTGGGGATGATTCGGAAGTCCTTTTAAAGATTCGTCAGCTCGTATCAATTCTGCCGTCCAACAATAAAGAAGATGCTTTTTGTATGAGCGAGGCTTCCGATGATCTGAACCGGGAAAATCCGTCGCTTGGTATGACAAAGGACACGGCATTTATTCTCCGTGATATCTCGGATCATGGCGCTTATTTTGAGGTGAAGCCGGATTATGCCGGTGAGATGGTCACCGCCTTTATTACCCTGAATGGCAATACAGTAGGGGCTGTGGCAAACAGGGAAGAAGTTCTCGGGGAGGACGGCACAGTCGCTGAACGTTATGAACCGGTGCTGACGGTGGCCGGCATCAGAAAAGCGGAAAGCTTTATTCGTTTCTGCGACGCTTTTTCCATTCCGGTGCTGACCCTTGTCAATGTGGCCGGATTTAAGGCGACAGTGGAGGAAGAGCAGTACATGGCTTCGGCGTCGGCAAAATTGACTTATGCCTACGCCAGCGCAACGGTCCCAAAAGTTTCCGTGGTGATCGGCAAAGCTTTCGGCAGCGCTTATCTCTGCATGGGAAGCCGTCATATCGGCGCGGATCTGATGTATGCGTGGCCGGAAGCCAATATTGGAATGATGGCCGCGGAATCGGCGGTGAAGATCATATACTCTGATGAGATTGGAAAAGCCGAAGATCAGAAGGCGTTTATTCAGGAAAAATCGGCGGCATATGACGCTCTTCAGAACAGTCCGGAAAGCGCGGCGGCAAGAGGCTATGTGGATACGGTGATTCTTCCGGCGGCAACGAGAAAACGTGTGATCGCTGCCTTTGATATGCTGGCGACCAAAAGGGAGCCGGGCATGGATAAAAAGCATGGGACCGTATAGGCGAGGTGACTGTTATGATGAAAAAGATAGCATTGATCATATTCACTTTGATGACGATCATCGGATGCACGGCCTGCGGGCAGACACAGCGTGATCTGGGCGACGTAATGAAAAAAGCCGCGATGAATACGGTGATGGGTATGGGAACGGTGTTTCTTGTACTGATACTCATTTCAATCATTATTTATTTTTTAGGCTTCATCGGAAAAGCCGGAAATAAGAATAAGACGGTAAAAATGCCTGAGAAGGCGCCGGAAAAGGAAATCGCTGTGGAAGCTGCAGCGGCAGTACCGGAAGATTTGACAGATGATTTTGAGCTGGTGGCAGTCATCGCGGCGGCAATCGCGGCGTCGGAGGGCGTTCCGGCGGACAGTTTGATTGTTCGTTCGATTCGGCGTAAGACATCGCCAAACCAGTGGAAAAATGTTTAGCGGGAGGATTTAAGTTAGGATGAAAAATTATACAATTACAGTCAATGGCAAAGTTTATGAAGTTACGGTGGAAGAAGGATTCAGCGGACAGACACAAAATGCGGCAGCACCGGTCAGCGCGCCGGCGGCGCCTTCAAGTGCTCCGAAAGCGCCGGCAGCGCCAGCGCCTCAGGCGGCAGCGGCAGGCGCAGTCACAGTTTCAGCGCCGATGCCCGGAAAGATTCTGGATGTCAGAGTCAGCGCGGGACAGGCTGTAAAACGCGGAGATGTTTTAATGATCCTCGAAGCCATGAAGATGGAGAACGAGATCGTGTCTCCTCAGGATGGTACAGTCGCAAGCATCCAGGTGTCTGTCGGAAGCGCAGTGGAAGCGGGAGATACGCTGGCGTCGCTGAATTAATCCGGATGGCAGGAGGTTATTAAATGGAGTACATTATAGAAACGATGGGACATCTCATCCACCAGACAGCCTTTTTTAATTTGACATGGGGCAATTATGTGATGATACTGGTTGCCTGTGTTTTTATCTACCTTGCGATCGGACGGGGCTATGAACCATTGCTTTTGCTGCCGATTTCTTTCGGTATGCTTCTTGTCAATCTGTATCCGGATATCATGATGTCCGTGGAGGAATCCTCCAACGGCATCGGCGGTCTTTTACACTATTTTTATCTGCTGGATGAATGGGCGATTCTTCCTTCGCTGATTTTTTTGGGTGTCGGAGCGATGACGGATTTTGGACCGCTGATAGCCAATCCGATCAGTTTTATTCTGGGAGCGGCGGCTCAGTTTGGTGTTTTCTTTGCATATATTGCAGCAATTTTAATGGGATTTAATGATAAAGCGGCAGCAGCTATTTCCATTATCGGAGGTGCGGACGGGCCGACATCGATTTTCCTGGCAGGAAAACTCGGACAGGGGGATTTGATGGGACCGATTGCCGTGGCGGCTTATTCGTATATGGCCCTTGTGCCGATCATTCAGCCGCCGATCATGCGCCTTTTGACGACAAAAGAAGAGCGGGCTATAAAAATGGAACAGCTTCGCCCGGTTTCCAAACTGGAAAAAATATTGTTCCCGATTGTTGTTACGATTGTTGTTGTTTTGATCCTGCCGACAACGGCGCCGCTGGTCGGCATGCTGATGCTCGGAAATCTTTTCAGGGAATCCGGCGTTGTTAAGCAGCTGACGGAAACGGCGTCCAATGCCCTGATGTATATCGTTGTTATTATTCTTGGGACAAGTGTCGGCGCCACAACCAGTGCGGAGGCATTTATCAATCTTCAGACATTGGGCATTGTAGCCCTCGGCTTGATTGCGTTTGCCATAGGAACCGCATCCGGTGTGCTTTTCGGAAAGCTGCTCTGTAAGCTGACCGGCGGCAAGATTAATCCGCTGATCGGTTCAGCCGGTGTTTCCGCTGTGCCTATGGCAGCCCGAGTATCTCAGAAGGTCGGGGCGGAAGAGGATCCGACAAATTTCCTTTTGATGCATGCTATGGGACCAAATGTGGCCGGCGTTATCGGTACGGCAGTCGCCGCCGGTGTATTTATGGCGATTTTTGGTGTTATGTGATGACAAGCGGTTTATACAGGAGGTAGAAAAATGTCAGAACAAGTGAAAAAACCGGTAAAGATTACCGAAACTGTATTGAGAGATGCACATCAGTCTCTGCTTGCCACCCGGATGACAACAGAACAGATGCTGCCGATCATAGATAAAATGGACAAGGTGGGGTATTATTCCGTTGAATGTTGGGGCGGGGCCACCTTTGATGCGTCCCTTCGGTTTTTAAAAGAAGATCCGTGGGAACGACTCAGAAAACTCCGTGACGGTTTTAAAAACACAAAACTTCAGATGCTGTTCCGGGGACAGAATATTCTTGGATATCGTCATTATGCCGATGATGTGGTCGATTATTTTGTCCGCAAATCGATTGCCAACGGTATTGATATTATTCGAATTTTTGATGCCTTAAATGATCTGAGAAACCTGGAAACATCCGTTAAGGCGACCGTGAGGGAAGGAGGACATGCCCAGGTGGCTTTGTCTTATACCCTTGGCGATGCCTATACGTTGGATTATTGGAAAGATATTGCAAAACGTATTGAGGATATGGGCGCCAACTCCATCTGTATCAAAGATATGGCCGGACTTTTAGTGCCTTATGCGGCAACGGAACTCGTTACTGCGCTGAAAGAATCTACGGATCTGCCGATTCAGCTGCATACCCATTATACGAGCGGCGTGGCCTCGATGACTTATATGAAGGCCGTTGAGGCGGGCTGTGATGTCATCGATACGGCGATGTCGCCGCTGGCGTTGGGAACCAGTCAGCCGGCAACGGAAGTGATGGTGGAAACCTTTAAGGGAACACCGTATGACACGGGGCTTGATCAGAGCCTCTTGTCGGAGATTGCCGAATATTTCCGGCCGATTCGGGAAAATGCATTGGATAGCGGTCTCTTAAATCCGAAGGTACTCGGAGTAAATATCAAGACATTATTATATCAGGTTCCGGGCGGTATGCTCTCGAACCTTGTATCCCAGTTAAAGGATGCCCATGCTGAAGATAAATATTATGAAGTATTGGAAGAAATTCCGAGAGTTCGTAAAGATTTTGGCGAGCCGCCGCTCGTTACACCGTCCAGCCAGATCGTGGGAACCCAGGCGGTGCTGAACGTACTTATGGGCGAGCGGTATAAGATGATCACCAAAGAGAGCAAGGCCCTCTTAAAAGGCGAGTACGGCCAGACAGTCAAACCGTTTAACCCGGAAGTGCAGAAGAAGGCCATCGGTGATGAAGAACCGATCACCTGCCGTCCGGCCGATTTAATTCCGAATGAGCTTGAAAGCCTTGAGAAAGAAATGGCCCGTTACAAATGTCAGGATGAGGATGTATTATCCTACGCTTTATTCCCACAGGTAGCAACAGAATTCTTTAAGTACCGGGAAGCTCAGAAAACAAAAATCGACGCCGCAAAGGCGGACACCGAAAACAAAGTTTATCCGGTGTAAATAATACTAAAAAAGCGGGTGCCCAAAATCCTTAAAGGACGTTGGACACCCGGTTTTTATATTCTAAAACTGTTTTTCAGGCGTGATCCTGAATGAATTTTTTGATGTTGGATGCGTTGGCATATTTTTCCACATTGCCGTCATGGAGAACGACCAGTGTCGGGGCCTGACGGATGTTAAATTTCTGGCTCAGATCCGCATGGGTCTCCGCATCGATTTTTTCAAAATCCACATGGGCTTTCGTCAGCCAACTGTCGGCCATTTTACAGTTCGGGCAGGTTGCCGTTGTGAAAAGAAGAATCTGATCCTTAGAGGCAGCGTTTTCTTCCTTTGGCTGGGCTTCATCATAGAGAATCTCTTTTGGTTTTAAAATAGAAGTTTCTATATTATAAACTTTACGGTCTTTAAATTCCTTTGCCTTACCTTCATTCCAGTTTTGAACCGGGCGGTAGTAGCCGGTGATCCGACTGTATACTTCGGTCTTCCCGCCGCAGATCGGGCAGGTGTACTGTTCGCCGCTGAGGTATCCATGGTCCTTACATACAGAGTAGGTTGGCGATAAAGTATAATATGGAAGCCGGTAATTTTCGGCAATCTTTCGTACCAGATTGGCTGCGGCTTTCCAATCCGGAAGCTTTTCACCGAGGAAGGCGTGGAATACGGTGCCGGAAGTATAAAGCGTCTGCAGTTCATCCTGAATATCCAGAGCTTCAAAAATATCTTCAGTATATCCAACCGGAAGGTGGGAACTGTTTGTGTAATACGGCATTGAGGTATCATCGCTGGCAGTAATAATATCCGGATACTGTTCCAGATCATGTTTGGCAAGACGGTAAGCGGTGGACTCTGCCGGAGTGGCCTCGAGGTTGAACAGATCACCATAGAGCTCCTGATAGTCCGAAAGCCGTTCGCGCATATGATTTAAAACATCTTTGGTGAAATCCTGGGCGGCCTTATGGGTTAAATCCTGCCGGAGCCATTTTGCATTCAGGCAGGCTTCGTTCATGCCGAGAAGGCCGATCGTTGAAAAATGATTTTCAAAGCTGCCGAGATATCTCTGAGTATATGGATAAAGTCCTTCATTCAAAAGCTTGGTGATAATGGTACGCTTTGTGTTCAGAGAACGGGCGGCGATATCCATCATTTTATCCAGCCGTTTATAAAATTCCTTTTCATCTGCGGAAAGATAAGCGATCCGAGGCATATTGATCGTGACAACGCCAACCGAACCGGTGCTTTCACCGCTTCCGAAAAATCCTCCGGATTTCTTACGGAGTTCTCTCAGATCCAGGCGGAGACGGCAGCACATGCTCCGAATATCGCTTGGGGCCATATCACTGTTAATATAATTGGAAAAATACGGTGTTCCGTATTTTGACGTCATTTCAAAGAGAAGACGGTTGTTTTCAGTGTCTGACCAGTCAAAATCCTTTGTGATCGAATAGGTAGGGATCGGATACTGGAATCCGCGGCCGTTGGCATCACCCTCGATCATGACTTCGATAAAGGCTTTATTGATCATATCCATTTCTTTCTGACAATCCTTATATTTAAAATCCATCTCTTTGCCGCCGACAATAGCGTTCAATTCAGCCAGATCATCCGGGACAACCCAGTCCAGCGTAATGTTGGAAAACGGAGACTGAGTTCCCCAACGGCTCGGCGTATTGACGCCGTAGATAAAGGATTCAATACATTTTTTTACAGCATCGTAGCTTAAGTTATCCGTTTTAACAAATGGCGCAAGATATGTATCAAAGGATGAGAAAGCCTGTGCGCCGGCCCATTCGTTCTGCATAATTCCGAGGAAGTTGACCATCTGATTGCAGAGCGTTGCCAGATGTTTGGCCGGAGCCGAAGTGATCTTGCCGCTGACGCCGCCCAGACCTTCCTGGATCAACTGTTTTAAAGACCAGCCGGCACAGTATCCGGTCAGCATGGACAGATCATGCAGATGGATATCCGCATTTCGATGGGCGTTGGCGATTTCTTCATCATAAATTTCAGACAGCCAGTAATTGGCGGTAATCGCGCCGGAGTTGCTTAAGATCAGTCCGCCGACAGAATAAGTAACCGTGGAGTTTTCTTTGACACGCCAGTCAGTGACTTTGACATAGCTGTCCACAACTTCCTTATAATCGAGAATTGTGGATTTCATGTTGCGGATTTTTTCACGCTGCTTTCTATATAAAATATAGGCTTTGGCGACTTCCGTGTAGCCGGCCTGGACAAGCACCTGTTCCACACTGTCCTGAATGTCTTCGACCTGAATCTTATCCTCTTTGATTTTTGGTTCAAAATCTGCTGTTACTTTTAATGTTAAAAAATCAATGATATTCGGATTATAATTTACTTCTTTAGCTTCAAAGGCACGGGTGATTGCCACATTTATTTTAGACAGGTCAAACTCGGCAATTTTTCCGTCCCGCTTAATTACCTGGTACATAATAAAGATCCTCCCTATAACTGAAAATAATCAAGATATTTGATATTGTATAACATAATCTGGCAGATGTCAATCAGAAAAACAATATATTGTGCTTATCAAACAAAAAAATTACAATATATTGTGATAAACTTGAAGAATATCACAATGTTTCGTTAAAACTCTTCAAAGAATAAGATAAATAATTAACAAAGAATACAAAAATTGGATGATAAATAATTAGCACGCAAATAAAAATAGACATAAAGATTTGCCAAAATTTGTATAATTTGCCGAATTGTCAAATAGTACTTTACAGTTTTTAATAAATATGTCATAATAATGTTCATGAGGGATATCGGTTAAAATATTAACACTAAAAGTTATTATTTGATTCCAAAAAGTAATCAATTATCACAATTCTGGCCCTTCAGAGCGTGATATAAACAACGAAAATCTAATAACCAAAAGGAGAAGGACGTATGAAAGAAGTAGTAATTGTAAGTGCATGTAGAACACCTATTGGCTCATTTGGAGGCTCTTTGAAATCAATTTCAGCAGCAGATTTGGGCGCGATCACAGTGAAAGAGGCGATTAAGAGAGCTGGAATTGCTCCGGAGCAGGTAGAAGAAGTTGTTTACGGTAACGTATTACAGGCTGGACTTGGTCAGAATGTAGCACGTCAGGTTTCCATTAAAGCCGGACTTCCTGTAGAGACAACAGCAGTGACCATCAATATCGTTTGTGGTTCCGGGCTTAAAACTGTAGCTATGGCTGCACAGGCTATCAAAGCCGGCGATGCGGACATTATCGTTGCAGGCGGTACAGAAAACATGAGTGCTGCACCTTATGTGCTTCCGGCAGCAAGATGGGGCGCAAGAATGAACAACACAACAATGGTTGACGCTATGGTTAACGATGGTTTGTGGGATGCTTTCAATCAGTATCATATGGGTATCACTGCTGAAAACGTAGCAGAGCAGTGGGGTATCACAAGAGAAGAACAGGATGCATTTGCAGTTCGCAGCCAGAATTATGCTGAAGCAGCGATTAAAGGCGGAAAATTTAAAGATGAGATCATTCCGGTTGAAATTCCTCAGAAGAAGGGTGATCCGGTGATCTTTGATACAGATGAATATCCAAAATTCGGTGCATCCATTGAAAAGATGGCTAAATTAAAACCTGCTTTCAAAAAAGGCGGCACAGTAACAGCAGCTAACGCTTCCGGTATCAATGATGGTGCTGCGGCATTGGTTGTAATGTCTAAAGATAAGGCAGAAGAACTCGGCTTAAGCTGGTTATGTGAAATCGTAGCTTATGCTACCGGCGGCGTAGACCCAAGTATCATGGGTGTCGGACCTGTTGCTTCCTGCAAAAAAGCTTTAGCTAAAGCGAATATGACCATCGATGATATGGATCTTATCGAAGCAAATGAAGCTTTCGCGGCTCAGTCCATCGCAGTTGCCAGAGAACTCAAATTTGATATGGATAAAGTAAATGTTAACGGCGGCGCTATCGCATTGGGTCATCCGATCGGCGATTCCGGCGCAAGAATTCTCGTTACATTGATCTATGAAATGATGAAGAGAGACAGCAAGACTGGTTTGGCTACACTGTGTATCGGCGGCGGCCAGGGCCAGACAATGATCATCAAGAGATAATCGAGTGTCGAATGATTATGTAATATGATGGAACCTGTGGTATTCTGTAAAAAAAAGCGGAATACCGCAGGTTTTCTTTTTGGGAATTTTGTGATATGATACAAGGTAGCATATTGCAAGGAGAAAATATGAAAAAGTGCATGATCATCGGCGGCGGAGCTGCCGGAATGTTTGCGGCGGTGACGGCTGCATCCGGGGGGATGAAGGTATCTCTCTGGGAAAAGAACGAAAAACTGGGAAAAAAATTATTTATTACCGGAAAGGGCCGATGTAATCTGACAAATAACTGTGAGACGGAAGCTTTGTTTCAGAATGTGATGACAAACAGTAAGTTTCTTTACAGTGCTTTTTATCAGTTTAACAGTCGGGATTTGATGACTTTTTTTGAAACGGAAGGGCTTCGCCTGAAGACGGAAAGGGGAAATCGGGTATTTCCCGAGTCGGACAAGTCCTCGGATGTCATTCGTACACTGGAGAGGAAACTGAAACAGCTTGGCGTGTCCGTGGAGCTGAACCGCAGGGCTGAAAAACTCATAGTGGAAGAGAATATTTGCCGGGGAGTTATCGATTCCGACGGCCGCAGGGAGAAAGCGGATTTTGTTTTGATTGCCACAGGCGGTTTGTCCTATGCGTCTACCGGTTCCACCGGGGACGGTTATCATATGGCGGAGGAGGCAGGCCATACTCTGGCAATGCCGCGGCCTTCCCTTGTTCCGATGGAGACGGAGGAAGACTGGTGCCGGAAATTGATGGGCTTATCCCTTCGAAATGTATCTGTCGTTTTAAAAAAAGGTAAGAAAAAAATATATGAAGATTTTGGCGAGATGCTCTTTACTCATTTTGGGATCAGCGGGCCATTGATTTTGAGTGCCAGCGCCCACTGCGGGAGATTAAAGGATTTTCAGGATGTGACACTCACTCTCGATTTAAAACCGGCTCTGACGGCAGAACAGATAGATGGACGTCTGCTTCGCATATTTGAAGAAAATAAAAACAAACAGTTCCGAAACAGTCTTGGCGGACTGCTTCCAAATAAAATGATTCCGGTCATCATAGAACTATCGAAAATAGATCCTTATAAACAGGTGAATCTTGTATCAAAAGAAGAACGGGCCGGGCTCGGCTGCTTATTGAAACATCTGGAGATACATATCCGGGGACTCCGGGGATTTAACGAAGCCATTATTACCGGGGGCGGTATAAAGGTTAAGGAAGTCAATCCGGGGACCATGGAATCGAAAATAATTAAAGGATTGTATTTTGCCGGTGAGATTCTTGATGTGGACGCTTTGACCGGAGGATTTAATCTGCAGATTGCCTGGTCAACGGCATGGCTGGCAGCAAAAAACATGTTGGAGGTTATGGAAAATGAGCTTTAATATTGCCATCGATGGACCGGCGGGCGCCGGCAAAAGTACGATCGCGAGGGCGGCAGCCCGAAGCCTTGGATTTTTATATGTGGATACGGGGGCTATGTACCGTGCGATAGCCCTGCATTTGCTTCGAAATCATGTGGATGCAGAGGATTCACATCGGATTGAGGAACTTCTGGCTGATATGACGATTCGCATTATTTATTCCGGCGGTGAACAGCAGATTATTTTAAATGGTGAAAATGTGACCGGTCAGCTTCGCAACGAGGAAGTAGGCAATATGGCCTCTAAAAGCGCTGCCAATCCCCGGGTGCGTGAAAAACTGCTCCAGCTTCAGCGGGATATTGCCCGGGATAATGATGTTATTATGGACGGGCGGGATATAGGAACCTTTGTTCTGCCGAAGGCGGATGTGAAGGTGTATCTGACAGCCAGTGTGGAAGAACGGGCAAATCGGCGTTATCTGGAATTAAAAGAAAAGGGATTGGATGCGGATATAAGTAAAATAGAGGAAGATATCCGTACAAGAGATTTTCAGGATATGAATCGCAGCATTGCCCCTTTAAAGCAGGCAGAGGACGCTGTGGTTATCGACAGTTCCAGATTGTCCATTCCGGAGGTTATGGATCGAATCGTCGATGCATTTCAGGAATCATTGAAATTGAAAGGATAGAAAACAGATGGAAGTTATGCTGGCAAAAAGTGCCGGGTTTTGTCCGGGGGTCAAACGGGCAGTGGATATGGTGTATACATTAACGACAGAGCAGCATCGTAAGGGCGAGCCGGTTTATACTTACGGGCCGATCATTCATAATGATGAGGTGGTCAGGGATCTGGAATCAAAGGGCGCAAAAGTCATTCATTCGCCGGAGGAGCTGGACGGACTTCCGAAAGGGACGGTCGTCATCCGTTCCCATGGGGTTGCCCGTGCGGTGTACGAAGCGATCGAGGCCAGAGGGTTTCAGATTGCTGATGCGACCTGCCCCTTTGTAAAACGGATCCACAAAATTGTGGAGGAACAGGGAAAAGAAGGAAGAAATATCATTATTATCGGGAATCCGGAACATCCGGAAGTTCAGGGAATTCAGGGATGGTGCCTGACACCGTCCGTTGTTATCCAGGATATTGACGAAGCGGAACAATTTTTTCCGAAGGATTCGGAAAAGCTGTGTATAATTTCGCAAACGACATTTAATTACAATAAATTTAAAGAATTAGTTGAAATTCTTTCCGAAAAGGGTTATGATATAAACTGTGTAAACTCGATTTGTAATGCAACGGCTGTTCGGCAGGAGGAAGCCAGGGAGATTGCATCCCATGTGGAGGCGATGATTGTTATTGGTGATAAAAGCAGTTCGAACACCCAAAAGCTCTACGAAATCAGTAAAAAAGCATGCGAAAATACTTACTATATACAGACACTTGTTGATTTAGACTTAACTGCTTTTGAATCTATGAGGTATGTAGGTATTACGGCCGGGGCATCAACCCCAAATAATATTATCGAGGAGGTTCATACTGCTATGTCAGAGATGAGTTTTGAACAATTATTGGAAGCGTCTTTAAAGACAATTAGAAATGGGGAGGTCGTTGAGGGTACTGTTATCGACGTTAAAGAAGATGAAATCATTCTTAATATAGGTTACAAAGCAGACGGGATCATTACACGTAACGAATATTCGAATACAGCAAACCTTGACCTCACGACAGTAGTTAATGTGGGAGACACCATGCAGGCAAAAGTCCTGAAGGTAAACGACGGCGAAGGCCAGGTTTTGTTAACCTATAAAAGACTTCTTGCCGAAAGAGGAAACAAGAGATTGGAAGAAGCATATAACAACAAGGAAGTGCTTACGGCAAAAGTTGTCAATGTACTTGATGGCGGCCTGAGTGTTGTTGTTGAGGAAGCGCGGGTATTTATTCCTGCAAGTCTTGTTTCCGATACTTATGAAAAGAATCTTGGAAAATATGACGGACAGGAAATCAGTTTCGTTATCACTGAGTTCAATCCAAGAAAACGTCGTATTATCGGCGACAGAAAACAGCTTCTTTTAGCTGAAAAAGCCCAGAGACAGAAAGAGTTATTCGAGCGCATTAACATTGGTGATGTGGTTGAAGGAAAGGTTAAGAATGTTACAGATTTTGGCGCATTTATCGATCTCGGCGGTGCTGACGGCCTTCTTCATATTTCTGAAATGTCCTGGGGACGTGTTGAAAATCCGAAGAAGTTATTAAAAGTCGGCGATGATATCACGGTATTGATCAAGGATATTCAGGGTGAAAAGATTGCCCTCAGCCTTAAGTTTGCTGATCAGAATCCGTGGCTGACAGCCGCTGAAAAATATGCAGTGGGCAATATCGTTGAAGGTAAAGTGGCCAGAATGACTGATTTTGGTGCATTTATTGAATTGGAGCCGGGTGTTGACGCGCTGCTTCATGTTTCTCAGATTTCCAGAGAACATGTTGAAAAACCGGCAGATGTTCTTCAGGTTGGCCAGATCATTACAGCAAAAGTTGTTGATTTCAATGAAGAAGAAAGAAAGATCAGCCTTAGCATTAAAGCTATGGAGATGCCGGCCAGAGAAGAAACCGCAGAGGAATAATTTGACGGACATATGGATGCAGGAATATACCGATTGTATGTTCCTGCATTTTTAATCTAAGCAGAAGGTGATATTTTATATGGATACCTTTAAACTTTTAAAATTGAAAAGCTATTTTATCCATCTTGTGGCCGGAACGCTGGCGGTCCTTTTTGGCGCCGGTATTTTTCAGGCAATTTTGGTGGAAGTGTTCAAAGAATACGATGCAGGTTCAAAGGCTGCCTATATTTGTGGCCTGATAGCCAGCGGCGCTATTGTATTGTACGGCGTGTATGAGGTGTTTCGGGCCTTCAATTATGAGCGGCGTATTTTGAAAAACCTGGAGCCGGGAGAACGGCGGGAATTTATTGCTGAATTGTCGGGGAATATTGAGATGTCAATTCCGGGGCAGGTTGTTATGACGCGTCATTATCTTATGGTGCCGGTTTATGGCGGGGGATCCAGCCGGGTGATCGCCAGGAACCGGATGATCGGATGCTTTCAGCCGGATGCCCACCGGGAGGAGGCGGCAACCGAGGTTCAGATGATCGTGTATGATACAGATTTTAAATCTATACGTGTGGATATTCGGGGGAAAGGAAGCTCGGAATCGGCATCAAAGCTTTATGAGAGAATATGCGGTGATATGCCTTGGATTTTCCATGAAGATTATGACAGCTTCCTGGCCCAGGCGCAAAAGAGCGGCTATCGCAGAAAGCTGATCAAGCAGATGCGGGATGCCCGGATACGTTATGAAAGCGGATATGACAGCGAGTCAGAGGCGGAGGAAGAGCTTGAGGCTATGTCCCAGGATGTCCGGGAACGGCTGAATCCGGAATCTTTTTTAAAACGTTTTTCATCGAGAAAAACCAAATAAACGGAAAATCATCTGTATGTAGGCCCGCTGGTGTTCCGGCTGATTAAAAAAGGCTTCATCCGGAAGAAACCAGGTATAGCAGTTCTCCCGGCGGGCCCTTTGCCAGTGGCTTTTATCGATGTAGGCCGTCATAGATTTATGGAGGGCATAGTCTTCCTCTGGCAGATATACATAATTTTTGATATCGCTGTAATAAAAACGCAGTCCCCGTGCATATAATGGAACGCGCAGGATTATTTCTTCCGGTCGGACGGATAAAGAACAGTCAAAGGCAGTAAAAGTTACGGGCGCAGGAAGAGATACTTCCGGTTTCAGATAAAAAGAAAGGGCATTGTCTGCGGAGGTGAGGCCGGCCGGGGCGTAGGCCCCTGAAAAAAGGCGGACATAGTTTTGAACCGGCATAAGGGAAGCCAGAGCTTTTAAGTCATCGCTGTTATGGAGAAATAAAAGATTCATTGTTTTTGAATCTTTTATTTTTATGTATTGATGGTAGGCATTGATCAATCGGCGGCCTTCCGGCGCCGTATTATAGGTATAGCCCGCCCACATGCCCATTGTTCTCAATTTCATATTCCGAGTGGGCCAGAAGTTTTTTAACGGTAAGAATTCCCTGTACAAATCAATGAATCTTATGTTCAGGGAATCCAGAGGGGATGAAAGACCACACTGGATATAACGGCTTTTAAGAAACGGAAGGTCAAAGTTCTGCCCGTTGTAGGTGAACAGGCAGGTCTTTTCATGACAGGCGGCGTATTGCCGAAGCCATTGGGAGAAGGCGGTCAGAATATCCTGTTCTCCGGATAATTCCAGGGTGTCTGCAAGCCATTGGATAAGAAAAAGATTTTCTCCTTCAATATAAGCGCAGCCGATCATAAAAATGGCGGACACATCGGGAGAAAAACCTGTCGTTTCAATGTCCAGAAGCACAGGGACTTCCCGATCTGAAATATCCTCCGGGTTAAAATATTTATTTGGAAAGGTTTGAGTGCGTGTCTGCATGGTGTCTGCTCCTTTTCATCAATGTTATATGTATCTATTATAGACCGAAAAAAAGGGTTTCGTAAATTGATTTTTAGAATAAAATCGTGTATAGTATACCCATATAAAAGACTTCATGGAGGCATGGCTATTTGAATTTACATACAGATTTTTATCATATTTTATGGTTTTTTATTATTTATTGTGTTTGCGGCTGGATCTGGGAAAGCTCCTTTTGTTCTATAAAAGCCGGAAAGTGGATCAACCGGGGATTTTTGATGGGACCGTATATTCCTATTTACGGCTGCGGCGCGTTGGTCGTTTATCTGACGCTTTATCCTCTGAGGGGGGACTTGTGGCTTGTCTATATCGGCGGTGTTGTGTTTCCTACGATCCTGGAATTTTTTACCTCATGGATCATGGAACGTCTTTTTGCGGCCACATGGTGGGACTACAGCAATGAAAAATTTAATATTCAGGGCAGAGTCTGCCTGAAGGTATCCCTTTTCTGGGGATTTTTTTCGCTTGTTATGGTATACATTCTGCATCCGGCCGTATTGGAGTTTATAGATAAACTGCCGAGAACCGTCGGCCAGGCGTTGGGCGGTATATTTGTTGTTGTTTTTACCGGGGATTTTGCGAATACGGTTGCAGCCACACTGGATGTCAAGAAAACTTTGGCGAAAATGGAGGGTATCCGGGAAGATATTTTCCAGTTTCTGGATATCCATAACCTGGGACAGGAATATCGGGAGTTGTCCCCGTCCTATATGGCGGCCCGCTTAAAAGAGCAATGGGAGGAACGGAAAGAGTATCTTGAAAATATACCTTTAACCGGGACAATTAATGAATACCGGGAAGAACTGGAAGGGAAGCTGTCTGCTCTTGTAGAACGTTATGAAGAGAGCAAACTTAAACATCGGGCGGTATTCCGTCACCATATGGCGGCTTATCCGAATTTTAAATCCATTCGTTACGCAAAGCCGTTGGAAGATCTGAAAAATCGTTTGGAGAAACTGAGAAAGGAAAAATAAAATGCTTGCTTTTATCAAAGGCCGTCTCATTGAGACGGGAACGGATTATGTGGTTTTGGATAATCAGGGCATTGGTTATCTGATCTATACGCCCCTGTCTGTTCTGGAAAATCTGCCCCCGATAGGGCAGAATATAAAAATGTATACTTATATGTATGTCCGGGAGGATCAGCTGACACTGTATGGATTTTTGACCAGGGATGATCTGAAGATATTTAAACTGCTGATCGGGGTGAGTGGAATCGGGCCTAAGGGCGCATTGGGGCTTTTGTCCCGGATCTCGCCGAATGAATTTCGATTTGCCGTGATGTCCGGGGATTCAAAGACAATTGCCAAAGCGCCGGGGATCGGCCCGAAAACGGCTCAGAAGCTGATCATCGAGTTAAAAGATAAATTAAAACTGGAAGATATGTTTGAGGGAGATCCTGGGGAAAATGCGGATGCGGCCCGCGGCGGAAGCAGCGCGGAAAAGGAAACCATTATGGCGCTGGCTGCTTTGGGGTATTCGGAGACAGAGGCTTTCCGGGCAGTGCAGAAGGTGGAGGCGTCATCGGATATGGACAGCGAAACCTTATTGAAACTCGCTTTGAAGCAGATGTTGACCTTTTAGGGGCATGGAGATATGAATAAAAGAATTATAACAACGGAATTTATTGAAGAAGATATTAAAACAGAAAATCATCTTCGGCCGGTCTGGCTGAAGGATTATATCGGTCAGCCAAAGATTAAAGAGGTTTTGGACATTTATATTCAGGCCGCAAAACAGCGGGATGAGGCGTTGGACCATGTATTGTTCTATGGTCCGCCGGGACTCGGAAAAACGACGCTGGCAGGCATTATTGCCAATGAGATGGGTGTCCACATGAAGGTTACTTCCGGGCCGGCCATTGAGCGTCCCGGCGAGATAGCAGCCATATTAAACGGCCTGTCTCAGGGGGATATCCTTTTTATCGATGAGATCCATCGTTTAAACCGGCAGGTGGAGGAAGTGCTCTATCCGGCGATGGAAGATTTTGCCATTGATATTGTGATCGGCAAAGGGGCGACAGCCCGCTCCATCCGCCTGGATCTGCCCCAGTTTACACTGATTGGCGCGACGACAAGGGCAGGAATGTTGACGGCGCCTTTGAGGGATCGTTTTGGCGTGATCCAGCGGCTGGAATTTTACTCTCCGGAGGAATTGAGCAAGATTATTCTTCGCTCTGCGGATGTGCTTCATATGGAAATGGACGCCGCCGGAGCAATGGAGCTGGCCCGCCGTTCAAGAGGAACGCCGAGACTGGCCAACCGGCTTTTAAAGCGGGTCAGGGATTATGCCCAGGTGAAATATGACGGGCGGGTGACGGAGAGTGTTGCCAGAGAGGTGTTGGATATCCTTGAGGTGGACAGGTACGGCCTGGATTCGGTGGACCGGAATATTTTGTGGACAATGATTGAAAAGTTCGGCGGAGGCCCGGTCGGGCTGGATACGCTGGCGGCTTCGATTGGCGAGGATGCGGGAACACTGGAAGATGTTTATGAACCCTATTTGCTCCAGAATGGCTTTTTGCAGCGAACACCGAGGGGGCGCATGGTGACCCCGGCGGCTTACAGGCATCTCGGATTGCCCGTCGGAGAAAAGTAGGGGGCTTTCATAAGATTTAGTCTTGTTTTTGTCCATTGGAGCGATTATAATAAGTATAGTAATTGCGGACTGGAGGGAGAAAGATGGCTGCGAAAAAGGATATACAGGTGTTGATCGGCGGCAAAGTTTATACGCTGAGCGGCTATGAAAGTGAAGAATATTTGCAGAAGATTGCGTTGTACATAAATAATAAGATGGAAGAGATGGACCAGGTTCCAAATTACCGGCGGATGAGTATGGATATGCAGAAGACATTGCTGGAATTAAATATGGCGGATGACTATCATAAAGCCAAGAAACAGGTGGAGATGCTGGAAGCCGATATGGAAGAAAAGGATAAGACGGAATATGATTTAAAGCATGAATTGATCGGCGCCCAGATTCATCTCGAGGAAGCGGAGAAAGAGATCGAACAGCTGAAAGCCGAGATCAATGATTTGCAGAAGCAGATTGTCAAGCTGGAAACCAGAGCATATCAAAAACAATAAAAGGATTGTCAGACGGGAAATGTTGAGTTTCCCGTCTTTCTGGTTTCATAGATGCAAAAATGGGAGAAATGCAGATGTACCTGGAAAAATCAATTGAAATATTAGCTCCGGCCGGCTCCTTGGATGGAATGAAGGCCGCTTTTCACGCCGGGGCGGATGCGGTTTATATGGGCGGCAGCCGTTTTGGCGCCAGAGCTTATGCGGATAATCCGAATGAAGAGGATTTGAAGCGTGCCATCGATTATGCCCATATCCATCATAAAAAGATATATTTAACATTGAATACCTTACTCAAGGATAATGAACTGGAAGGGATGGTTTTTGATTTTTTAAATCCTTATTATGAAGAGGGACTGGATGGTGTGCTTATCCAGGATTTCGGCCTGCTGTCCCTGCTGCGTCAGAGTTTTCCGAAACTTCCGGTACATGCCAGTACACAGATGACGGTCACCGGTGTGGAGATGGCAAAATGGCTGGAAGTCCAGGGAATGGAGCGGGTCGTGCTCTCCCGGGAGCTTTCTTTGACGGAAATTAAAAAAATACGGCAGCATACCCGAATGGAACTGGAAGTGTTTGTTCAGGGTGCTCTTTGCTATTGCTATTCGGGCCAGTGCCTGATGAGCAGCTTTATCGGGGGCCGCAGCGGCAATCGGGGGCGGTGTGCTCAGCCGTGCCGCCTGCCTTATCAGATGGAGGGTGAGAGGGAGAGTCGTTATCTTCTCAGCCCAAAGGACATGTGCGCTCTTTCGGATATTCCGGATCTGGCGGACTGCGGTGTGGATTCCCTGAAGATTGAGGGGCGGATGAAAAAGCCGGAATATGCTGCTTTGACTGCCTTTCTATATCGCTATTACAGAGATTTGTATATGGAATACGGCAGAGATAAATTCCGGGTGGATGCAAAGGATGTAGAGCGCCTTATGGATTTATATAACCGGGGAGGATTTTCCAACGGTTATCTTTATCAGAATAACGGAGCAGATATGATGTGCATGGAACGGCCGAATCATATGGGAGTTCCGGCGGGGATTGTGACAAAAAGGGGCGATATTCGTGCCTGTACGGATCTGAGGCCGGGCGATGTTCTTGAAATCCGTGAAAAAGACGGTAAAAAAATAGTGGAATGGACAATAAATGAGCCGGTTCCTGAAAAAGGTTTTTTTAAACCGGGAAATGGTAAAAACGGCGGGACAAAGCGAAAACTTATTCCGGGAACAACTGTCTTTCGAATGAGAAATCCGTCATTGATCGAGGAGCTTCATGAGAAATACCTGCGCCGGGAACTGAAAGAAAATATTCAAGGAACATTAAGGGTTATGAAAGATTTTCCTGTTATGCTCACATTAACATGGGCGGATATTTCGATTTCTCTGGAGGGAGAAAGAGCGGAGGCGGCCAGGAATCAGCCGATGTCCGGGGAACAGTTAAAGAGGCCGATTCAAAAAACAGGGGGCACGGCGTTTGCGTTTGATAAACTGGAAGTTGAGACCGACGGCCTGTGTTATGTGCCGAATCAACAGCTGAATGAGCTGCGGCGGCACGGGCTCGAGGCGCTCGAAAACGCCTGTCTGAAAAAATATAAAAGAAGTGCAGGTTTTCCGGTCTCACGGCCGGCGGCAAAGGCGGCGGAGGAAAAGACGGATATTTCTGTTCAGAAAATCCCCGAACTTCATGTCATGCTGACGGGGGCGGATACTTTGAAGCGGGGTCGCATACTGGCGGAAATTGAAGAAGTGGGACGGGTTTATGCGGAACTCCACGAAGCGGTACAGGAGAATTTTGTGACAGTCCGACGGTTAAAATTTGCGGGAAAGACCATTTATTTTTCTCTTCCGGGGATTATCCGGGACAGGGACAGAGAAAAACTGACAGATTATATCAACGCGGCTGCTGAGTATGCGGACGGATGGCTGGTGCGGAATATCGAAGCTTTTTTGCTGGTGAAATCAATGTTTCCCAAAGCGGCTTTTATGTTCGATGCGAGTATATATAGTATGAACCTGCGATCTAAAAATTTTTTGTCGGGACTTGGAACTGTGAAATTGACAGCGCCGGTAGAATTGAATTATTCCGAACTTAAAAAAATTGGCTGTACCGATATGGAACTCATTGTCTATGGACATCAGCAGCTTATGATTTCTGCCCAATGTGTAAAAAAAACGCAGGGTGGTTGTACAAAACAGCCGGAAATGATACAATTAACCGATAGGCAGCATAAACATTTTTATGTATATAATGAGTGTGAGTTCTGCTATAACCAAATTTACAATGGACTTCCGACAATGCTGTTTGATAAGAAAAAAGAGATTTTTGAATTGTCGCCCGCCTCTGTGCGTATTCATTTTACTATGGAGAAAGAGGCGCAGATGAAGGCGCTGCTCCAAAGTTTTGTGTCGATTTACAGAGAAGGACGGCCGGAGAAAAATGTCCTTAAAGATTTTACCCGCGGTCATTTTACCCGTGGGATAGAGTGAGGAGTTGATAGATTCATATGGTTAATGTCATTATTCATGTGTCAAAATATATACTGGCGATTCTGGCAGCTTCCTATGCGATGAAATGTTTTACTGTGTTCAGTGACCGCCATGAATATGACCGGGGAAGCGTTTATACCACTCAGAATGTATTGATGTTTCTTATCCATTTTATTTGTTATCTGATTATATATCTTATGACAAAGGATGTGAAGATGCTGTATTTTTACGGTGCACAGTTTGTGCTGTTTCTTTTGACGCTGATCATTTACGGCACAGTTTATAAAAATGCCTCCCGTCTGATCGTCAACAATATGTGCTATCTTCTGATGGTCGGCTTTGTCATTCTGACACGGCTGGACTTTGATATGGCGGTGCGGCAGTTTGTGATTGCCGTGGCGGCAGCCTGTGTCAGCCTTGCGATTCCGGCCTTTATGCTTCGCGTGCGGATGGTGGACCGGTGGGGTATTTTTTTAGGCGTTTTTGGATTTTTAATGGTGGCTTCGGTTTTCGTGTTGGGAAAAAGCATGTACGGTGCAACAAACTGGATTTCTATCGGCGGCTTCAGTCTGCAGCCGTCGGAGCTGGCAAAAATTATCTTTGTTTTCTTTGTGGCGGCTATGCTGGCCAGGGATACCAGTTTTAAGCGGATCGTTATTACGACGGCAGCGGCAGCGGCTTATGTACTTGTGCTTGTTGTTGAGAGAGATCTTGGCGCCGCTGTAATTTTCTTTGTGACTTATCTGGTGATGCTCTATGTGGCGACGCGCCAGTTTCGATATATGGCGCTGGGCCTCGGGGCCGGTTCTGCTGCCGCGGTAGTGGCTTATAAACTTTTTGACCATGTAAAGACCCGCGTGGTAGCATGGAGCGACCCGTGGGGAAATTATAACGATGCCGGATATCAGATTGCCCAGTCGCTGTTTGCCATAGGTACCGGAGGCTGGTTTGGCATGGGACTTTTTAAAGGCAAGCCGGACACTATTCCTGTTGTCGTCAGCGACTTTGTTTTTTCGGCGATTGCGGAGGAAATGGGAGCCTTGTTTGCTATTTGTCTGATCTTGGTTTATTTTAGCTGTTTTTTGATGTTTATAAATATTTCTCTGCAATTAGTAAAGCCGTTTTATAAACTGGTGGCAATGGGGCTCAGCACATCCTATGGTATTCAATTGTTTCTCTGTATCGGCGGGGTGACAAAACTGATTCCCCATACGGGTGTTACGATGCCGTTGATCAGTTACGGCGGAAGCAGCGTATTATCAACAATTATAATCTTTGCAGTCATCCAGGGGCTTTACCTGCTGCGACAAAGAGAGGTGCGTATTCTTGAAGCAAGACAAGAAGAGCGAGACGACGAAGAAGAGCGTCCGTAAAATAAATATTGATGATTTACCAAATGAATCCGTCAGAAAAAGTTCCGGAGATATTCGGAAGGATTCAATGGGGGAGACAAAGGTATTCCGGGATCTGCCCGTAAATGACGATGAAGATTTTGAATTTGAGCCGGATTTTGACGAGATGAATTTTTTTGATGAAGAGATGATCCCGGGGAATGAAGTCGAAGAAGAGGGAACGGAAGAGAGAGCGGCGCGCCGGGAAAGACGCCGACGCCCGGATGCAGATTCGATCCAGGAGGAGATGGAAGAAGAGATACTGGAGGAGGAAGTGCCCGGAAAACGCCGGGTTAAGAAACTGCGTTTGACGCCGGAGGAGATTCAGGAGAGGAAGGCCGTGCGCAAAAAACGCCGCAGCCAGAACCCGGAAATCCTGGCGGTAACCTATGTGTTTGCCTTTTTATTTGTTCTAATGATCGGATACTTTGTTTATTTTAATGCCTTTGTCAGCAAGAATGTTATTAACAGTGCATACAATGTGCGTGTAAATTCCTTTGCGGATACAATTGTCCGGGGTGATATTATATCCGGCGACGGCACTGTTCTGGCGGAAACGCTGGTTGATGAAAACGGCAATGAGACCCGCTACTATCCGATGGGACGGATTTTCTCCCATGCGGTGGGAACTTCCGCAATAAACCAGTCGGGGATTGAGCTGTCGCAGAATTTCTATATGCTTCAATCCAATAGCAATCCGATTTTAAATGCCCTTCAGGATATCCGCGGGCAGAAAAATCAGGGAGACCGGGTCGTAACAACGTTAAATGCAGCGCTCCAGGAAGCGGCTTACAATGCGCTTGGATATAATGACGGGGCGGTGATCGCCGTTGAACCGGCAACGGGCCGGGTTTTGGCAATGGTTTCTAAACCGGATTATGACCCGAATACGCTGGTGCAGGATTATGAATCCATTGTCGCGGAGGAAAATAATGACAGCCTTTTGAATAAGACGACCTTCGGTCTTTTTGTTCCGGGTTCCATTTTTAAGACGTTGACAGCCCTGGCCTACATTCGCTCCGGCGCGGATTATAACAATTACAGTTATACCTGTGAGGGGCAGATCAATCTGGGGGGTGACGACTATATTACCTGCTTTGATCAGACAGTGCACGGCACGGAGAGTTTTATGGATTCTTATGCTTATTCCTGTAATTCTTCTTTCGGCAATATCGGTTTAAAGCTGCCGGATAATCTGTTGAAAGACACATGTGAAGCCTTGTTTTTCAATGAAGAACTGCCTACGGAAATACCGCACACAAAGAGTTTGTTCAGCCTGGCGGCGGATGATACGGACTGGCAGACGGCGGCGACGGCGATCGGGCAGGGTCATACTCAGGTAACGCCGCTGCAGATGGTAATGATCGCGGCGACGATCGCCAATGGCGGGAATATGATGAAGCCTTATATGGTGGACGCAGTGGAGACGGCCGGCGGCGGACACCGGGTAAAAAAATACATGCCGGATTCCTACGGACAGATACTCACAACCCAGGAAGCGGACCAGCTTGCCCAGCTTATGGAGGCGGTTGTCAATTATGGTACGGCCACATCTCTGTCCGGTTACGGATATTCGGTGGCCGGCAAAACGGGAACAGGCGAGGTCAGCGGCAAGGGCGATAACTCCTGGTTTATCGGTTACGCGCCGGCGGAGCAGCCTCAGATTGCCATCTGTGTTCTTGTGGAAAACGATGAAGGATATTATGAAAGCGCATTGCCTGTGGCCAACGCGGTGCTTCAGGCCTATCTGGGGCAATAATTTAAGGTTGTATTTATCTTTAAATGGTTGTATACTTATTTCAGGAAACACACCATAAAATGGAGGTACAGCCATGACAGAGGCAACAAGCTGCGGCGGTGTGGTTATATTCAGAGGCAAGATCCTTCTGCTTTATAAAAATTACAGGAATAAGTACGAAGGATGGGTTTTGCCAAAAGGAACTGTTGAGGAAGGTGAAGAGTATAAAGAAACAGCTATCAGGGAGGTACGTGAGGAGACTGGGGTCAGCGCTTCGATCATTAAATATGTGGGAAAAAGTCAATATACCTTTAATACCGCGCAGGATTTAATTGTAAAAGACGTACACTGGTATCTGATGATGTCCGACAGTTATCATAGCAGACCACAACGTGAAGAATATTTTGTGGACTCAGGGTATTACAAATATCACGAGGCTTATCATTTGTTAAAATTTACGAATGAGAAACAGATACTCGAAAAGGCATACAGTGAGTATGTTGAATTGAAAAAGAGTAATCTGTGGGGCAATAAGAAATATTTCTGAGGAGAATTGTAAATCAGGGTTCCGAATGGAGGGAATCCTGGTTTTTTCTTTTTAAAATGCTTTTAAAGGGGAATACTAGAAAAATCAAGGAAAGAAGGTAGTTTATGCTGGAAAAAATTAATCTTTCGAGAAAAATGTCCAAAAAGGAATGTAAGGTGCTGATGGAGCAATTGGAGCCCCAGTTATCCCTGCTGCAGCGGAAATTAAAGGAGTACAGAGTCCCGGTGGTGATTTTGTTTGAAGGTTTCGGCTCATCGGGCAAGGGTACGATGATCAATGAGCTGATCCAGCCGATGGATCCGAGAGGCTTTAAGGTATATACGATCCAGAAGCCGACGGAAGAGGAGAAAATGCGGCCTTATTTATGGAGGTTCTGGACGAGACTTCCGGAAAACGGAAGGATTCATTTGTTTGATCGGAGCTGGTATACAAAAATAGTGGAAGATCGGGCGGAAAAACGGAAAAATCGAGAAAAGACAGAAAATGCCTATAATGATGTTCTGAATTTTGAGCAGGAACTGGCCAGAGACGGTATGCTGATCATTAAATTCTTTCTCCATATTTCAAAAAAAGAGCAGAAAAAACGTTTTCAGGCTTTAGAGGATAATAAGGAAACAGGCTGGCGCGTGACCGAGGAAGATAAGAAACATAATAAAGCTTATGATGACTGGCTGGAAGCTTTTGAAGAAATGATTCAGAAGACAGATACATCCTTTGGAAGCTGGACAATTGTGGAGGCCACGGACAGGGAATATGCCAAAATAAAAATTATTTCCACGGTTGTGGATATTTTTGCGGACCGCCTGGCAAAGGAAGAGGCAAAGGCGGCAAAAGAGGCAAAAGGCAAAAATGTACCGGCGCCGGAAACCGTTGATGAAACCGGTAAAACATCCTTTGGTTCTTCAGTGTTGGATGCAGTGGATTTATCAAAATCTTTGACTAAAAGTGTTTACAAGAGGGAATTGGCAGATCTGCAGAAGCGGATGGCCCTGCTGCACAGTGAACTCTACAGGCAGCGGATACCGGTGGTTATCGGCTTTGAAGGTTGGGACGCAGGCGGAAAGGGCGGCGCCATTCATCGGCTGACAAAAACAATGGATCCGAGGGGCTATGAGGTGATACCGACAGCCGCGCCGAACGATATCGAGAAGGCCCATCATTATTTATGGCGGTTCTGGAATCATATGCCGAAGGCGGGCCATGTGGCTATTTTTGACAGGACATGGTATGGCCGGGTGATGGTGGAACGAATAGAAGGTTTCTGCACGGAGGATGAATGGCGCAGAGCTTATAACGAGATTAACCGGATGGAGGCCCAGTTGGCGGATGCCGGGGCGATTGTTTTGAAATTCTGGCTTCATATCGATAAAGAGGAACAGAAAAAACGATTTGAAGAGCGGATGGAGAATCCGAACAAACAGTGGAAGATCACGGATGAGGACTGGAGAAACCGGGAAAAATGGGATGAATATACAAAGGCTGTGGATGAGATGATCCTTCGCACATCGACAACCTATGCCCCATGGATCGTTGTTGAGGGCAACGATAAGCTTTATGCCCGGATCAAAGTACTCCGCACAGTGGTTGAAGCCATCGAGAAACGATTGAAATAAAACTGCATAGGATAGATAGAAAGAACCTTTGGAGTTTTTATGGCTTATAAAATTATGATTGATGCGGGACACGGGGGTCGTGATCCCGGGGCCGTTTATAACGGACGGCAGGAAAAGGATGATGTATTGGAACTGGCGCTGGCTGTGGGGCAGATTCTGGAGGATGCGGGACTGGATGTTGAGTATACCCGGACAACAGATATTTATGAATCGCCGAGTGAAAAGGCGAGGGAGGCCAATAATGCCGGCGCCGATTTTTTCGTATCTATTCATCGCAATTCGTTTCCAAGGCCGAATGAAGTATCCGGTGTGGAAACGCTTGTTTATGATGCCGGTGGGATCAAAAATCAGATGGCGGAAAATGTGAACCGGCAGCTTGAAAATATCGGTTTCCGGAATTTGGGTGTGAAGGAGCGGCCAAATCTCACCGTGCTGCGGAGAACCCAGATGCCGGCCATATTGGTGGAAGCAGGATTTATCAATTCGGATATAGATAATCGATTATTTGACGAGAATTTTCAGGCGATTGCCCATGGAATTGCGGATGGTATTCTGGAAACGATCGGCATAGGCTCTTCGGGCACGATGGAGCAGGTCTATACGGTTCAAACGGGGGCTTTTCGAAATGAAGAATACGCCGGACAAATGCTTGACAGCCTTTTAAGCCGGAATTATCCGGCCTTCATTTCAGAGGGCGGCGGTTATTACCGTGTCCAGGTTGGAAGCTTTGGAAGCCTGGCAGAAGCCCGGAGCATGGAGCAGAGACTTCGCCAGGATGGTTATCCAACGGCAATCATCGGGTGATTCAGAACTTATGGAAATTTGTAGAGTTAAGTTCATAAGAAATACGTATAAAATACGCAACACATATTGACAAAACACTGAATAAGGCGCATAATATACGCATAATCAAGCAAAGGAGAAATAGTTTAATGAAGCGTAGGGAATTAGTTAAACTGCTTGAAATGAACGGATGGTATAAGAAGAGAAATGGTGGTAATCATGATTTATATACAAATGGAAAAGATACGGAACCCATTCCAAGACATTCGGACATTAATGAGCGATTGGCGAGAGCAATCATTAAGAAACTGGGGCTGAAATAGTCCCAGGGTCTCTTAAGATTTTCATTAGGCTATATATAAAGAAGCATTATGGAGGCAATCACTATGAAGGAGATTTACAAAAGGAAAGGAGCATATCCAATCGTAATATCTAAAGAAAATGATGGAACGTATTTTGTATCAATACCAGATTTTAATACGTTTACTCAAGGAATGGATATTGCAGATTCTATGGAAATGGCCAGAGATGCCATTGGGCTAATTGGAATTGATTTGGAAGATGAAGGAAAAAGTATACCGGAACCCAATTCGGTAAAATATTCAAAAGAGAAAGGAGATATTGTCACGTTAGTTGATGTCGATTTTTATGAATATAGAAAAAAAGTCGATAATAAAGCTGTCAAAAAAAATTGTACAATTCCTTATTGGTTAAACGTTGAGGCTGAAAAGGCTGGTGTGAATTTTTCGCATGTGTTACAAGATGCACTTATCAGTGTTCTTGGCATACACAAAGGTAATGTTAACTAATTCTCTATATACATTTTTTTCAAAACGTCCTGTAGAAATATAGGGCGTTTCCTTATATTGGAATCTATGATTAGATCGTGGTGGCACTATGGAGGACATGCTCCTGTAATGAATGAGGATGCTCTTGCGAAAGCAAAGAAGAATTATGAAAATTACATGAAATTAAAAAATGCACCCGACGGGAATTGAACCCACGCACATGGCTCCGGAGGCCATTGCTCTATCCACTGAGCTACGGGTGCAAATAGTATTCTACTATAATAGGAAAAAATTTGCAATGATTTTTTTGAAAATTTTCCATATTGTTTCTCAAAAAAGCCATTATAGTTGACGGAAAGCCCTTTTTTTGATAAAATAAAGAGAATTGAAAAGGAGGATTACTATGAAGACAAGCCGTAGTAAATTAATACTTATTATTCTGTTGTCAGTGGTTGTCATTGCAGCGGCCATTGCCGGCGTTGTATTATCCATGAAGAATAAATCGGAAGAAAAACAGGCTCCGGCTGCAAAAACTTCGGAGAGTATTGTTATCGATGAAGATGAAATATCGAAAGATCGTTTGTTAAAGGATAAGTATCCGGAAGTCAATGATTTGATTAAAAGATACCGTGAAGCATTGACGAATGGCGATGTGGAGGCGTTGAAGGCGATTTATAATACGCAGGATGAGATCAGCGCCGATGTTCTTACATCAACATCCAAGATTATTGAAGGCTACACAGATACGGTATGCTACACGAAGAAGGGATTAGAGGATAAGTCTTATTTTGTGTTTATTTATGACAAATTGAAGATCAGCGGTATCAATACACCGGCCCCGAATCTGACAATGGTTTATGTGAAAAGCACAGCCGATGGTACATATTATATCTATCGCGGAGAGCTGAACGGCGCGACGGCAACTTATGAATATGACGCGGAAACGCAGGCTTACATCGCAAAACTGTATGAGGACGATGAGGTTAAGGATCTGATGGCGACGGTATATCAGGAAAAGGAAGCTGCCTGCGCAAAGGATGAAGCGCTTCGCAACTTTATCGATGGACTGTCCTCGCCGACATCCGATGTGACTGATGAAACATCGGCTGAGGCAGAAGGTGAGAATGTCGGGAGCGACAATCCCGAAGGCGATAATGTTGAAGGACAAAATGCCGGAGACGGGGAAGGCGGAGAAGCAGAAAGCCAGGGCGAAGAGACTCAGCCGGCGGAGACCGATGTCGTCGGATAAACATTTGAGAGCGTAAGATAAAAGGTTTCTATTACCGGGGGTAGTAGAAACCTTTTGTTGGGATAAAGGAAGATAAGAATGGAAAAAGTGAGATTAAATAAGTATTTAAGCATCCAGGGGGTATGTTCCCGAAGAGAAGCAGACAGGTATATTGAAGCCGGAAAAGTCACCATCAACGGACGGGCAGCCGCTATGGGAGAAAAGGTGGACGGCACGGAGGAAATTCTTTTTGACGGAAGGCCGGTCAGCGGGGTGAAGGAGGAGAAAATCGTGCTGGCGATGAACAAGCCGGCGGGCATTGTCTGCTCCAGCAAGGAAAAAGATAATATTGTTGATTATATGAAATATCCTCAACGGATATATCCGGTGGGACGCCTGGATAAGGATTCTACGGGTCTTATTTTGCTGACGAATGACGGCGAATTAATGAATGAGATTTTAAAGGCCCGGAATTTCCATGAAAAAGAATATGAGGTCCGGGTCCGGGAACGGATAACGGCGGATTTTATTCGGGGAATGAGCGAAGGGGTATGGCTCTCTGAACTGGGCGTAAAAACCCGGCCATGCAAGGTGAAAAAGGTGGATGCCTACACCTTTCGGATTATTCTCACACAGGGGCTGAACCGACAGATAAGGAGAATGTGCGCATATTTTAATTTTCGTGTGGTTACATTAAAGCGTATACGGATTATGAATATCCGTTTGGGAGACTTAAAAGAAGGCGAATGGCGGGAGATTAAAGGCCGTGAACTTGAAGAACTGCGGGGAGGGATCGATCATGAATGATCTGCTGAGAGAAATGAAAGATTTGATTCATAAATTGAATGAAGCTTCGAAGGCTTATTATCAGGAAGCCCGGGAAATCATGAGTAACTATGAGTATGATGCCCTGTATGACCGGCTTCTTGAGTTGGAGAAGGAAACGGGAACGGTTCTGGCAGACAGTCCGTCAATTCATGTGGGTTATGAGGTACTCAGCGAGCTGCCGAAGGAGAAACACGATTCGCCGATGCTTTCTCTGGATAAAACAAAGGATGTTCAGGCGCTTCGGGCCTGGATTGAGGGCCATGAGGGACTTCTTTCCTGGAAACTGGATGGCCTGACTATCGTACTCACCTATCAGAAGGGAGAGCTCTATAAAGCGGTTACCCGGGGAAACGGGATTGAGGGTGAAGTTATCACAAATAATGCCAGAGTGTTCAGAAATATTCCTCACAGGATTCCTTATGCGGGTGAATTGATCCTCCGGGGAGAAGCCCTGATCAAATATTCCGATTTTCGAAAGTTAAATGAGAGCATTGAAGATGTGGATGCAAAATATAAAAATCCCCGGAATCTCTGCAGTGGTTCGGTCCGCCAGTTGAATAATGAGATCACAGCACAGAGGGGCGTTTATTTTTATGCTTTTACGCTGGTGAAGGCCGGCAATGTGGACTTTAAAAATTCCCGAAGAGAACAAATGGAATGGCTGCGCCGCCTTGGCTTTGAGACAGTAGATTATAAGATGGTAAACGCTTCAAATATAGAGACGGAGGTTCAATGGTTTTCGGAACATATCAGGGAAAACGATCTGCCTTCTGATGGCCTTGTGCTTACATTGGATGATATCGAATATAGCCGTTCTCTTGGAACGACGGCAAAGTTTCCACGGGATTCCATTGCCTTTAAATGGGCCGATGAGACGGAAAAAACACGGCTTTTAGAGGTGGAATGGAGTGCATCGCGGACCGGGCTTATCAATCCGGTTGCCATTTTTGAGCCGGTCCAGCTGGAAGGAACGACAGTGTCCCGGGCGAGTATTCACAATGTCAGCATTGTGGAGAGCCTGGAACTTGGGCTTGGGGATGAATTGATGGTCTATAAAGCCAATATGATCATTCCCCAGATCAGTGAGAACCTTACCCGCAGCGGCACTCTGGAAATTCCGAAAGTCTGCCCGGTATGTCATCATCCGACGGAGATTTTGCAGGAAAATGATGTTAAAGTGCTGACTTGCCCGAATCCGGAGTGTGAGGCGAAGCATATTAAGGGATTATCCCTTTTTGTATCCAGAGATGCTTTTAATATTGAAGGACTGTCCGAAGCAACGTTAGAGAAGTTTGTCCAAAGGGGCTTTATTCACAGCTTGCAGGATGTATTTCATCTGGATGCTCATAAAGAAGAGATCATCGATATGGATGGGATGGGAGAAAAATCCTATGCGAACCTTATTCAGGCGGTGGAAAAATCCCGAAATATAGCGACGGCCCGATTTGTATACAGTCTTGGAATTCCGAATGTGGGACTTTCCAACGCCAAACTTTTGTGCCGGTATTTTAAGGATGATATATCTGCCCTGATGTCGGCTGATGCGGAGGAGATTGGGACGATTGAGGGTATTGGGCCTGTGATCGCGAAAAATGTGGAAAATTTTTTCTCGGATGTGAAGATGCGGGAACGGGTAGAGGCGCTTCTTACGGAAGTTCATCTTGAAAAAGAAGAGATCGCTGAGGATGAAATGATATTTAAAAATATGACCTTTGTCATCACGGGAAGTGTTCATCATTTTGCCAATCGAAATGAGGTCAAGGCACTGATCGAGTCCAAGGGGGGCAAGGTGGCCGGTTCCGTATCCTCTAAAACCCGCTATCTGATCAACAATGATTCGACTTCTTCTTCATCGAAAAATAAAAAAGCGAAGGAACTTGGAGTTCCGATTATAACAGAAGATGAATTTTTGGAACTTATTGAGAAAAATCGTATTGACAGTTCCGGGGTTCAGTGATATTCTATGAACATAAATCCGAGTAAATTACTCGGATATAAGAGGTGAGAGTATGAAACTTTCAACAAAAGGCCGGTACGGCCTGAGAGCAGCGGTGGATTTGGCTTTATTTTCAAAGGATGGACCGATTTCAATCAATACCATTGCCTCGAGAGAAAACCTGTCTGAAAGCTATCTTGAACAGTTATTTGCCAAATTAAAAAAGGCGGGACTGATTTTAAGTATTCGGGGAACAAACGGGGGGTATCAGCTGGCGAAACCGGCCGGTGAGATTTCTGTCGGAGATGTCCTCAGGGCTTTGGAGGGTGAGATGGTTGTGGTTGACTGTCCGGACAGCGAAGGTAAATGCGCTAAATTTGACTCCTGTGTCACAAAATATGTCTGGAAGCGTATTAATAATAGTATTAATGAGACGATGGATTCTATGACACTGGAGGAAATTATTGCAAACAGTCATGGCGCTGCGGAAGAAAGCGGTCAAAAAGCATATTGCTCAAAATAATATAAATGAATGGAGAGAAGATAAGATGGATAAGAAGATTATTTATCTGGATCATGCGGCAACAACGGCGACACGTCCCGAGGTTGTGGAAGCTATGCTGCCTTATTTTACTGAAAATTATGGAAATCCTTCCACGGTTTATGACCTGGGGGCAAAAAATAAAGCTGTCGTTACGGAAAGCCGTGAGACGATTGGAAAAGCGTTGGGAACAGATGCTGCGAATATTTATTTTACAGCCGGAGGTTCCGAATCGGATAACTGGGCTCTTGTTGCAACGGCGGAGGCCTATAAAAACAAAGGAAATCATATCATTACATCTAAGATTGAACATCATGCCGTTCTTCATACCTGCGAATATCTTGAAAAGGAGCGGGGTTACGAAGTAACTTATGTGGATGTGGATGAAAACGGCGTGATCAAGCTGGATGAATTAAAGAAGGCTATTCGCCCGACAACCATTTTGATCTCCGTAATGTTTGCCAATAATGAGATCGGAACCATCCAGCCGATTAAAGAGATCGGCGCTATTGCCCATGAACACGGTATTCTGTTCCATACGGATGCGGTACAGGCTTTCGGACAGCTTCCGATCAATGTGGATGAGCTGAATATCGATATGCTCAGCGCCAGCGGCCATAAATTAAACGGCCCGAAGGGTATCGGCTTCTTATATATCCGTAAAGGCGTGAAGATTCGTTCTTTCATTCATGGGGGAGCCCAGGAAAGAAAGCGCCGGGCCGGAACAGAAAATGTACCGGGAATTGTCGGACTTGGCAAGGCGGTGGAAATCGCGATGGCGACTATGGAAGAGCGGACGAAAAAAGAAACCGAATTGAGAGACCATTTGATCGACAGGATTCTGGCTGAAATTCCTTATACACGTTTGAATGGTGACAGAGACAGTCGTCTTCCGAATAATGCAAATTTCAGTTTTCAGTTTATCGAGGGAGAATCGCTGCTGATCATGCTTGATATGGCAGGAATCTGCGGTTCCAGCGGTTCCGCCTGCACTTCTGGCTCTCTGGATCCGTCTCATGTCCTTCTGGCCATCGGCCTGCCTCATGAGATCGCCCATGGCTCTCTCCGGCTGACATTGGGAGAAGATAATACAATGGAAGAAATGGATTATGTGGTTGACAAAATCAAGGGTATTGTAGCACGCCTCAGAGAAATGTCACCGTTATATGAAGATTTTGTAAGAAAGAACAAATAGGAGGAGTTTAATATGTACAGCGAAAAAGTAATGGACCATTTTCAGCATCCGAGAAATGTCGGCGAAATTGAAAATGCCAGCGGCGTAGGTACAGTTGGCAATGCAAAATGCGGCGATATTATGCGTATTTATTTTGATATTGATGAAAATCAGGTGATTCAGGATGTGAAATTTAAAACCTTTGGCTGCGGAGCGGCTGTGGCGACAAGCAGTATGGCAACAGAGATCGTCAAGGGGAAAACAATTTATGAAGCGCTTGAGGTGACCAACAAAGCGGTTATGGAAGCGCTTGACGGGCTGCCGCCGGTGAAGGTACACTGCTCTCTGCTGGCTGAGGAAGCCATTCATGCGGCTCTTTGGGATTATGCGGAGAAAAACGGTATTAAAATCGACGGCCTTTCAAAGCCGAAATCAGACATTGGTGAAGAAGAAGTTGAAGAGGATTATTAATCCATGAAGAATAAAAAAGTCATTGTTGGAATGTCCGGCGGAGTGGATTCTTCCGTAGCCGCTATGCTTTTAAAAGAGCAGGGCTATGATGTGGTTGGCGTGACCATGCAGATCTGGCAGGATGAGGAGACGGCCATTCAGGAGGAAAATGGCGGCTGCTGCGGGCTGAGTGCCGTGGATGACGCACGCCGGGTAGCCGGCCGGTTGGATATTCCATACTATGTGATGAATTTCAAAAAAGAATTCAAAGAATGGGTGATGGATGATTTTGCTGCGGAATATTTTCGCGGCAGGACGCCGAATCCATGTATTCGATGTAATCGTTATGTTAAATGGGAGGCTCTTTTGCATCGGGCTATGTCCATCGGAGGAGACTATATTGCCACCGGGCATTATGCCAAAGTGGTTCAGCTGGAAAACGGCCGGTACACTTTGAAAAAGGCGCCTTCCAGAAAAGATCAGACCTATGCCCTCTATAATCTTACCCAGGAGCAGCTCTCAAAAACGCTGATGCCGGACGGTGATTATACAAAAGAGGAAATTCGCCGGATGGCGGAAAATATGGGACTGCCTGTGGCCTTTAAGCCGGACAGTCAGGATATTTGTTTTATTCCTGACGGTAATTATCAGAAGTTTCTCTATGAATATACGGGGAAAAAACTTCCGAGAGGGAACTTTGTGGATAAGACCGGGAAGATTCTTGGTATCCATGAGGGGATTACCCATTACACGGTGGGGCAGAGAAAGGGGTTAAACCTTTCCATGGGGCACCCGGTATTTGTCACTGAGATCCGGCCGGAGACAAATGAGGTAGTCATCGGAGAGAGTGAAGATGTATTTAAATCGGCGTTGACGGCATCCCATGTCAACTGGATGTCGATTCCTGAGCCGGAACCGGGAGAAAAAATCCGGGTACACGCAAAGGTTCGCTACGCCCATGCCGGGGCTTCGGCTACAGTCTTCAGAAAAACCGATGGGATGCTTGTCTGTGAGTTTGATGAGCCGCAGCGGGCAATTACACCGGGACAGGCACTTGTTATGTATGACGGGGATTATGTTGTCGGCGGCGGCGTCATTGAGCAGATTGAAGGGTGAAAGCTGTAAGGAGGAAAGCCTATGTGGGTAAGAGCGGAATTAAAGCAGCGGGCAAAACAAAATTTAAAGAGATATTATTGGCCGGCGGTGATCGTATGCTGTATATTTTTTATACTTCAATATGCGACCGGGGTAAACAGTAATTCTGCGCCGAACCCGGGCGGTTCATATGACGAAGAAGTGACGGAATATATTGGCGATAATGATATTTCTTATGATGTGGAAAATGATACGCTGCCGATGCTCGAAGAATATGCAAAGCGATATTTTTATTCGGAGAGCGGCGCCGGAATGTTTACGACGGTTGTCACTTCCACCGTGTTGTTTTACGGAATTTTGCTGGCACTGCTCCGTGTCTGTCTGAATTATTTTATTCTCAATCCGATTCAGGTGGGAATGGCCAGTTTCTTTTATCGGAACCGGACAGAAAAGACCAGCGTTGGAGAGCTGGCCTTTGCCTTTAATCGAAATGACTTTCTGCCGGTTGTAAAGACGATGTTTTTGCGGGGACTTTATATTTTCCTTTGGACCTGGCTGCTTGTTATTCCGGGCATTATCAAAGGTTATGAATATCGGATGGTGGACTATATTCTTGCGGAACATCCCGATATGCCGACGCGGGAAGTATTAAGGTTGAGCCGTCAGATGATGATGGGGCACAAGTGGAACACCTTTGTTTTGGACATGTCCTTTTTCGGATGGGCCTTTTTGGGAGCCCTTGTACCTTTTGGATTGTTTAATCTGTTTTGGACATATCCTTATATGAGAGCCACGGAAGCCGAGCTGTATGAGGCATTGAAATCCCCGATTACAGTGGAAGCATCACAGGCTGACGTTTTTTAAATACGGTATAATATTTAAAGCCGAGGGTTTTTAAAAGCTCTTCGGCTTTTTTAAAATCATAGGCAATGTGCTCCGGCTTATGAGCATCGGCGCCGATGGTTATTTTTTCACCGCCAAGTTCCAGATAGCGTTTTAAAATATCCGCCTGGGGATTCGGCTGGCCGAGCCCGTATTTATAACCGGCTGTGTTGACCTCCAGGGCCAGATCATGTTCAATAATGGTGTTTAATGCCTTATCAAGAACAGCGGCATGTTTTTCATAAGTATAGCCCTTATTTTTTTTCGGAGCATAGCGGATCAGATAATCGATGTGGGCATAGGTGTCAAAATTTTGATAAGCGGCAATATTATTGACGATTGTCTGAAAATATTTATCGCAGATATCCTCCACGGTGCGTCCTTCCCAGAATTCGGTTTCATAGGGGTCCCCATGAATCATATCCTTAGGAGCGCTCCCATGTTCCCGGATATATTCTAAATCCTTTTTGTACCATGGCGCGGGAATCAGGTGGGAAGAACCGATAATGAAATCAAAGTCATGGGCATCGGCGACAGCGGCATAGCGGTCGGCCAGATGGGGCAGGAGACCGAATTCAATCCCGAAGAGAACTTCTATATCGTTTTTATATTTATTTTTCAATTCAAATAATTTCTTTTCATAAGCCGCCATATCTACCTCAAACAGAACTGTACCGTCCGCGGAAGGATATTCATAATCCAGATGTTCGGTAAAGCAGATCGTTTTTAATCCTCTGGCAGCAGCGCCCTGAATCATGCTTTCCATGGGTGATTCGGAATCGGAAGAGAAGGATGAATGCATATGTATATCACTGGTAATCATTTTTTTGCCTCCATTTCATATATTTCAAGCTAAATATAATAGAAAATCGACGATTTGTCAAATAAATAACAAATATTATCGGAATTTAACTTGAATTTTATCCCGTAATTGGGTAAAATAGAATCATAGTAAAAATACAATCTAATTTAGGAGGAACTAAAATTATGGCAGTAAGAGTAGCAATTAATGGTTTTGGCCGTATTGGCCGTCTGGCATTCCGTCAGATGTTTGGGGCTGAAGGATATGAAATTGTAGCGATCAACGATTTGACAAGCCCGAAAATGTTAGCTCACTTATTAAAATATGATTCTTCACAGGGAAAATACGCATTGGCTGATAAGGTTACAGCAGGAGAAGATTCCATCACTGTTGATGGCAAGGAGATCCGTATCTACGCTTTCCCGGATGCAAATAACTGCCCATGGGGAGAATTAAAGGTTGACGTTGTTCTTGAATGTTCTGGTTTCTATACATCCAAGGACAAAGCACAGGCTCATATTAATGCCGGTGCCCGCAAAGTTGTTATTTCTGCTCCGGCAGGCAACGATCTGCCGACGATTGTTTATAATACCAATCATGAAACATTGAAAGCAGAAGATACTATCATTTCCGCAGCATCCTGTACAACAAACTGCCTGGCACCGATGGCTGACGCTTTGAACAAATATGCGCCGATCCAGTCCGGTATCATGTGCACGATCCATGCTTATACAGGCGATCAGATGACTTTGGATGGACCGCAGAGAAAAGGCGATCTGAGACGTTCACGTGCAGCGGCAGTGAATATCGTTCCGAACTCCACAGGTGCAGCAAAAGCGATCGGCCTTGTTATTCCTGAATTGAACGGCAAATTGATCGGTTCTGCGCAGCGTGTTCCTACCCCGACAGGTTCCACAACGATTTTGACAGCCGTTGTTAAAAAGGAAGGCGTTACAAAAGAAGGAATTAACGAAGCTATGAAAGCCGCTTCCAATGAATCCTTTGGATACAATACAGATGAGATCGTTTCTTCCGATATCGTTGGAATGAATTATGGTTCTCTGTTTGATGCAACTCAGACAATGGTTTGCCAGATCGCAGATGATTTATATGAAGTACAGGTTGTTTCATGGTATGATAATGAGAACAGCTATACAAGCCAGATGGTTCGTACGATCAAATACTTCTCTGAATTGGCATAAGATTCAGTAAGACCTTAAAGGTCCGGTCTTTTGGACCGGGCCTTCTTTACTATGATATGCAAAATATATGGAGGCGATAATCATGGGATTGAATAAAAAATCAGTAGATGATATTAATGTAAAAGGCAAACGTGTGCTTTGCCGCTGTGATTTTAATGTACCTTTAAAAGATGGCGTGATCACGGATACAAACCGTCTCACGGCAGCACTCCCTACAATTAAGAAATTGATCAATGATGGCGGAAAAGTCATTTTATGCTCTCACCTCGGAAAACCGAAGGGTGAGCCGAAGCCGGAGCTTTCTCTGGCCCCTGTTGCGGTAAAGCTCTCGGAACTTCTCGGACAGGAAGTGAAATTTGCAGCAGATAATGAGGTTGTCGGCCCGAATGCCAAAGCGGCTGTGGAAGCGATGAAAGACGGCGATGTTATTTTGCTTGAAAATACCCGTTATCGCATTGAAGAAACAAAAAATGGCGAAGCTTTCAGCAAAGAACTGGCTTCCCTCTGCGATGTTTTTGTAAATGACGCTTTTGGTACGGCTCACCGGGCACATTGCTCCAATGTGGGCGTGACGGAATATGTGGAGACAAGCGCTGTCGGTTATCTGATGCAGAAAGAGATCGATTTCCTCGGAAATGCGGTCAATAACCCGGTACGCCCGTTTGTTGCTATTTTGGGCGGCGCAAAGGTAGCGGATAAATTAAACGTTATTTCCAATCTTCTGGAAAAATGCGATACATTGATCATCGGCGGTGGTATGGCTTATACATTCCTCAAAGCGAAAGGCTATGAGATTGGTACATCTTTAGTTGATGATTCCAAACTGGATTACTGTAAAGAAATGATGGAAAAAGCTGAGAAACTCGGTAAGAATCTCTATCTGCCGATTGATACGACGATTGCAAAGGATTTTCCGAATCCGATTGACGCGGAGATTCCTGTAACCGTCGTTCCTTCGGATGCAATTCCGGCGGATATGATGGGACTTGATATCGGTACGGCAACGGCTGAAAAATACGCGGAAGCAGTGAAAACCGCAAAAACGGTTGTATGGAACGGCCCGATGGGCGTATTTGAGAATCCTGTCCTTGCTAAAGGAACGATTGCCGTGGCAAAGGCTTTGGCGGAAACTGATGCGACAACAATTATCGGCGGCGGCGATTCGGCAGCTGCGGTAAATCAGCTTGGATTCGGAGATAAGATGACACATATTTCCACCGGCGGCGGCGCTTCCCTCGAATTCCTTGAGGGCAAGGATCTGCCGGGCGTTGTGGCAGCAGATGATAAATAGGAGAGGAATAGAGATCATGCGTAGAAAAATTGTTGCAGGAAACTGGAAAATGAATATGACACCTTCACAGGCTGTTGCTTTGATTGAAGAATTAAAACCGCTTGTTGTCAGTGAAGATGTGGACGTTGTATTTTGTGTGCCGGCCATTGATATTATTCCGGCGGTTGAAGCTGTAAAGGGAACGAATATCCATATTGGCGCTGAAAATATGTATTTTGAGGAAAAAGGCGCATTTACCGGTGAGATCGCACCGGATATGCTCACCGATGCGGGCGTGGAATATGTCATTATCGGTCATTCGGAGCGCCGTGAATATTTTGCGGAAACCAATGAAACGGTCAATAAGAAGGTGCTGAAAGCCTTTGAACACGGTCTGACGCCGATCATCTGCTGTGGTGAATCCCTGACACAAAGAGAACAGGGAATCACGATCGACTGGATTCGTCAGCAGATTAAGATCGCTTTCTTAAATGTAACGGCGGAACAGGCAGCAAAGGCAGTGATCGCCTATGAGCCGATCTGGGCGATCGGCACAGGAAAGGTAGCGACGACCGAACAGGCACAGGAAGTTTGCTCTGCGATCCGTGTCTGCATAAAAGAGCTTTATGACGATGCGACGGCGGAGGCTATCCGTATTCAGTACGGCGGCAGCGTATCCGCTTCCAGCGCGCCGGAACTCTTTGCCCAGGCTGATATTGACGGCGGACTTGTCGGCGGCGCCAGCCTTAAAAAAGATTTTGGAGCTATTGTAAATTATCGTTAAATATGAGCAGGATCCATTGAAAGGGGCTGTAAAAAAAGTCCTTAATTAAGAAACGCCAGTTCCGGTAAATGCCGGATCTGGCGTTTCTTTGTATATTACATCAAATATTCTGATAAATGTTACTTGTTTTGGTGAAAA
>NZ_DBGCTU010000009.1:0-7792 GCF_048388605.1 Frisingicoccus sp.
AAATAATAAGGGAAAGCTCACCTGCGACAAATCCAGTGTTTTCAAGGGGTTGCGAAGAATTTAATAATAAAATATAACAGTTATTAAATTTCTTAAAACAGGTGAAATCTCAATCGGAAGTTGTGGAGGGGATTGTAATGATCGGTTTTTGGATTTTCATGATGATTATGGATTTACTCGTTCCATGCGCCATGATTGGCTTAGGAAAGCTATTCTTGAACAAAGCCCCTAAAAATATCAATTACACATTTGGTTACAGAACAACAATGTCGATGAAGAATCAGGACACATGGCAATTTGCTCACAAGTATTGTGGTAAGCTGTGGTTCAGGCTTGGATTGATACTATTGCCCTTATCTATCATCCCATTACTGTTCGTGCTGGGAAAAGAGATTGAAACAATTGCGACAGTTGGCACTGTGATATGTTTTGCTCAGATTGTGCCACTTTTAGGTTCTATTATTCCGACTGAAATTGCGCTTAAAAAGGTATTTGACAAGAGCGGAAAACGGAAACAATTATAGTTCATCAATTATTTAACTTCCAGTTTGGGCGAGAGTTTGCAGATGACAAAAAATGAATATAAGATTGACAAAGTAACATTTCTGAATTATAATTCGTGTTATATAACAATAATTATAGTAAAAAAGGAATGTATATGCCGCCGAAAGCAAAGATTACAAAGGAAATGATCATCAATGCAGCTTTTGAAGTCGCTAGGGCCGATGGGGCGGAAAATGTCAATGCCCGGACTGTCTCTAAAAAACTCGGGTGCTCTACTCAGCCGGTGATGTATCATTTTGCAAAAATTGAAGATATGAAAAAAGCCGTTTATGAGAGAGCAGATGCTTTTCATACCCAATATCTGCTGACTGTTCCATCGGAAGAAGGTGCGTTGCCTTATTGCGCAGAGCCTGACGAAGCGCGCCTATGCGAAGCATCTGACATACGGGATGCCCGTATGGGTATGCTTGGCATAGGCCTGAATTATATCCGTTTTGCCATTGAGGAACCGAATTTATTTCGATTTCTTTTTCAATCCGGCTTTGTCGCTGAAAACAGCGTGTCTCAGATGATCGATTCGGAGGCGCTGGAACCGGTCATTTCTGTGATGCAGGCCGCCGCGGCATTGAGCCGGGAGCAGGCTAAGAAAGCCTTTTTAATGCTTTCCATGTTTACCCATGGATATGCAAGTCTTATTGCAAATAATGCGTTTGAATATGGTGAAGAAACGATGAAAGACCATTTGGAAATGGCCTTTCGCGGGGCTGTGTTGGCGGTGCAGGGGGATGCGGAATGAAAAAATTATATGAAAAGAGTGACCTGTCGTTTGCAATTTTATGGATCATCATATACTGTGTTGTGAGTATTCCGATCAGAGGTTCGCTGGGCGATGAGAGCCCGGTGATGACGGCGGCGCTGGCGGTCATTGCGGCAGGATTGTTTGCCTTTGTGAAAAAATTTCATCTGGAAGAAAAATACGGATTGGTCAAATGGCATGGCAGTGCGGGCGATTATCTGTTTTTTATTCCCATGTTGATTTTGATGACAGGAAATCTCTGGGGCGGTATTAAGTTATCCTATGAGGGCATGGCGCAGGTGTTTGCGGTTATTTCCATGCTTTTGATCGGATTTATTGAGGAAATGATCTTCAGGGGCCTTTTGTTTCGAAGCCTTTTAAACCGGGATCCGGTCCCGGTGGCTGTCAGTATTTCGGCGGTGACCTTTGGCATCGGGCATATTGTCAACCTTCTGGCCGGACAGGGCGGCATGGAAACCGTGGTCCAGGTATTCTTTGCGGTTGCCTGGGGCTATTTGTTTACCTTTGTTTTTTATAAGTCGGGAAGCTTGTGGATGTGCATTATTGTTCACGGGCTTGTGGATGTTTTTTCAAAATTTGCAGCTTTTAACAACCAGTCGGAAAATATATATGTTGTTTCGACAATTATTATTTCTATCCTGTATTGTATTTACTTAAGCCGAAAGCCGACAGCATTAAAATATGAACTTGACATTTTACTGAAAAACCAGCAGAATGAAAAGTGAAATACAGTAATAGAGGTAGAAAGAGGCGATGATGATGGATAAAAGACAACAGGCTGTGGAGCTTCTCGAAGTTATACCGGAAGGCAAACTGGATTATATTATTGCGTTTTTGCAGGGGGCGGCGATACCGGACAGGCCGATGGAAGCAAGTGTTCCGGAGGATGAAGAGCCGGGAGAAATTCCTGAATCGATTCGGGGATTGGAAAAGTCTATGGAGACGTTGTTTAATGGGGATGCCATGTTGGAAGAACAGATGATGTCAGAGTTCCCGGGAATGGAGGATGTTTATTCGGCGTTGGAAGATATGGCACGGGCTGAAATTAATTTATATCAAAATAAAGATAAAAAATAAGACGAATAAAAAAATATGATAGGGAGGATCCTGTCCTGAGGATAAGCGGGGCAGGATTTTTGCTGTCTGTAAGTTTATTGACAGCAGAATATTTAAATGATATAATCCTATAAAAATAATAGGATTACTAGAAATAAATGCGGCAGCGATCACTGCCGCTTATTATTGCTGCAGTGTATATTCGAAGGGAGGAACAGGCGGCGTGGAGAAGTTGAATGTGAATGAAGAACTTAACGATAAAATGGAGTGTTTAAAGCAATATCTTGTGTCTTTAAAGAGTGTTGCGGTGGCATTTTCCAGCGGTGTGGACTCAACGTTTCTTTTAAAGGTGGCTCATGGGGTGTTGGGAGACCGGGTGATTGCCGTGACGGCGAAGTCCTGCTCATTTCCGAAAAGAGAATTGGAGGAAGCCAAAGCCTTTTGTAAAAAAGAGGGTATCCGACATTTCATTTGTGAATCGGAAGAGTTGGAGATCGAGGGGTTCAGCAAGAATCCCGTGAACCGGTGTTATCTTTGCAAACGGGAGCTGTTTGAAAAAATCGGGGAGATTGCGGCGGAAAATCATATCGAAAATATTGCAGAGGGTTCCAATCTGGATGATAATGGCGACTATCGGCCGGGACTTCAGGCTGTGGCTGAGCTGGATATAAAAAGTCCGTTGAGATATGCAGGAATGACGAAGGAAGATATTCGCCGGCTTTCAAGGGAACTGGGGCTGGCAACGTGGAATAAACAGTCCTTTGCCTGTTTGTCCTCCCGTTTTGTTTATGGCGAGGATATTACGAGAGAAAAACTGTCGATGGTGGATCGGGCAGAGCAGCTTTTACTGGATATGGGCTTTCATCAGATCAGGGTGCGTATTCATGACAAGATAGCCCGGATAGAGATTTTACCGGAGGATTTTGAAAAACTGCTTCAGCCGGAAATCCGGGAGAAGGTTATTTCAGAGTTCCGAAGCTGTGGATTTTCCTATGTGACCATGGATCTGCAGGGATATCGCACCGGAAGTATGAATGAAACACTTCATACCGAAGGGCAACCCGGAGGTTGGGAGGCATAGTATGTTAGATCAGTTTTCGAGAACAGAGTTATTGCTTGGAAATGAGAATATGATACGTTTGAAGAATGCCAGAGTGGCGATATTCGGAATCGGGGGTGTTGGCGGGTATACAACGGAGGCGTTGGCCCGGAGCGGTGTGGGAACGTTGGACATCATTGATGATGACAGGGTTTGTTTGACGAATATTAACCGGCAGATTTATGCGACACGGAGAACTGTGGGAAGATATAAGGTGGATGTGGCCGAGGAACGTATTCTTGAAATTAATCCGGAGGCAAAGGTGAATACCTATAAGACCTTTTATATGCCCGACACGGCGGCCGAATTTGATTTTTCTGCCTACGATTATGTGGTAGATGCCATTGACACGGTAACGGGAAAGCTTATGTTAGTGGAGCAGGCGGATCATGCGGGGACTCCGATCATAAGTTCTATGGGAGCAGGAAATAAAATGGATTTGACAAGGAGATTGTAATGAATATAATGAAACGTATCAGGATAGCATGGAATGATTATTTAAAGCGGCTTGCAAAAGAAAATAAGGATTCATTTTCAGGAGGGAAACCGGACTGTTGTTCCATGAATAATCAGAAAAAGAAATAAGAAAAGTGAAAACCTCCGGATAAAAGTACGTGTTGGAATGGAGAAAAATAAGAATGAAGAGTAAAATCAGAATCTTTCTTATAATGTGCTTATTAGCTATTATATGTATTTGCGGTTATATTTTTTTTCGCTATCAGAGTACTTCTTCAGAAAGACTGCCGGACAGATATGATAGAGTCATTGAACAAATTCATAGTACAGCGGATAAAGATAATGATGGCATAGATGATCAGGCAGATATTTTGCAGGGAGCATTGAATTACATTGCTTCCAATCCTAAATACAAAAGCAGATATTATCAAACAGGATATCCCAACGATGGATACGGAGTATGCACTGACGTAGTTGCTAATGCGTTGTATAGTGCCGGCTATGACCTTATGGTTTTAATACAAGAGGATATTAAAACGAACCCCAATGATTATAACATCGATGAGCCGGATAAAAATATTGATTTTAGGCGTGTAAGCAACCTAAAGGCTTATTTTTCACATTCTGCTGTAAGTCTTACCACAGATATTTCCGCAATAGGAGAATGGCAGGGAGGGGATATAGTAATATTCCAAAATCATATAGGCATTGTTTCTGACCGGCGAAATAAAAATGGTGTACCGTATGTAATACATCATAATGATCCATGGCAGAAAACTTATGAGCAGGATATTCTTGAAAACAGGGATGACATAATTGGACATTATAGAATTACTGAATGATCAGAAAAAGAAATAAAATCTCAAAAACATACAAAACCTACTTGACAAATAGGAAATAGATGGTATAATACAAACAACATAAATAATCATAGTAAATTGATAGGAATATAGGAGGAAAGAAAAATGGCAAATATTTATAAGGGAACATTGGGACTGATCGGCAATACACCACTGGTGGAAGTGACAAATATTGAAAAGGCTTTAGGCCTGGAAGCAACGATTCTTGTAAAACTTGAATATTTTAATCCGGCCGGCAGTGTTAAGGATAGAATTGCAAAGGCGATGATTGAAGATGCAGAGGAAAAGGGAGCTTTAAAAGAAGGATCAGTCATTATCGAGCCAACCTCCGGCAATACGGGAATCGGCCTTGCCGCCATTGCAGCAGCTAAGGGATATCGTATTATTTTGACAATGCCTGAAACGATGAGTATTGAACGCAGAAATATTTTAAAAGCTTACGGTGCGGAGCTGGTTCTCACCGAGGGCGCCAAAGGAATGAAGGGCGCCATTGAAAAGGCAAGTGAACTGGCGAAGGAGATTCCGAACAGCTTTATTCCGGGACAGTTTGTCAATCCGGCCAATCCTGCAATTCATAAAGCGACGACCGGGCCGGAAATCTGGAAGGATACCGATGGCAATGTGGATATCTTTATCGCGGGTGTAGGTACCGGCGGCACTCTGACAGGCGTTGGGGAATTTTTAAAATCCCAAAAACCGGATGTGAAGATCGTAGCCCTCGAGCCGGCCAGTTCCCCGGTACTTTCCGAAGGCAAGGGCGGTCCTCATAAAATTCAGGGTATTGGCGCAGGCTTTGTTCCGGATGTGTTGAATACGAAGATTTATGATGAGATTATCACCGTAGAAAATGATGACGCTTTTGCAACAGGTAAATTGATCGCAAAGCATGAGGGCGTTTTAGTTGGTATTTCTTCCGGCGCTGCTTTATATGGCGCTATTCAGTTGGCAAAACGGCCGGAAAATAAAGGAAAAACCATTGTTGCCTTACTTCCGGATACAGGTGACAGATATTATTCAACGCCGTTATTTGCTGAATAAATTGTCGATAAAGCCTGTTTGCGGAGGAGTATATGAAATTTTCAAAGAAAAGCAGGTATGGCTTGATTGCTCTTATTGATCTGGCTGTTAATTCAAAATATGAGCAGGTGTCATTGAACAGTATTGCGGATAGAAATAAAATTTCTCCGCAGTATTTGGAACAGGTGTTTGCAAGCCTGCGCAGAGCGGGTATTGTCCGAAGCGTCAAAGGTTCGCAGGGCGGATATTTGTTAAGCCAGAGAGCGGATAAGATAACTGTGGCAAAAATTTTGGAGGCTCTGGAGGGCGATTATCATATCGAGAGGGACATATCTTCAGAAAATGATGATTATCCGGAAATTTCAAAAACGGTTCAGAAGCTGGTGGTTGACAGGGTCAATGAAGCAATAGATGAAATTCTTTTGAACCTGACACTGGCAGATCTGGAGCAGAATTACCTGGATGACAAAAAATATGGTCAGCATATGTATTATATATAAAAATGCGAGGGGCGTTGTTATGGAACAGACAAAGGTGACAAAGGAAGATTTGTCTAAAATCAAAGAATTCATTGAAGATATTCGTTTTGGCTCTGTTACTGTAATTGTTCAGGATGGGAAAATTGTGCAGATAGAAAAACATGAAAAGTTAAGGCTGAACAGCCCGGCAAAATAGAACTGACCGGAGAACCGGAGGTTTTAAGTATGAGAAAATACTTGGACCTCCGGTTTTTTTGTTCAGAGTTTTGTATTGTGAAGGAGGTAAAGGTGATGGCAATCGATTACGCGTCCTTAAAAAAGGGCGGCTTTATGCGTCAGAAACAAAAAGGATATTTTTCTCTTCGACTTCAGGTTGTCGGCGGCACATTGACAGCGGAGAATTTGCGGATCATTCAGGAGGTCGCTGATAAATACGGCCATGGCTATGTGCATCTCACTTCCAGGCAGGGCGTGGAGATACCGTTTGTAAAATATGAGGATATTGAGACGGTTAAGGCAGAACTGGCAAGGGGCGGCTGCAAGCCGGGGGTCTGCGGACCGAGAGTGCGTACAGTCACGGCCTGCCAGGGCAATGCAGTCTGTCCAAGCGGAAATATTGATACATATAAGATTGCAGAAGAACTGGATAAACGGTATTATGCCCGGGAGCTGCCGCATAAATTTAAATTCGGCGTGACCGGATGTCAGAATAACTGTTTGAAAGCGGAAGAAAACGACTTAGGTGTTAAAGGCGCCCTGGATGTGCGTTGGGACGAAAAAAAGTGTACCCTCTGCGGTGTCTGCGAAAAGGCCTGTCGGACAGGGGCTATTGAGATTCACGGTGATAAGCTGACGATGGATGCCTCAAAATGTAATTATTGCGGACGCTGCGTTAAAGCCTGTCCGTTTGATGCGTGGATTGGCGAAAGCGCTTATATTGTCACCTTTGGCGGTTTATTTGGAAATACCATTGCCAAAGGGGACGAGATTCTTCCTCTGGTGCGTTCAGAAGAACAACTCTATCGCGTTACAGATGCAACCATTCAGTTTTTTGCAGATCATGCCAAAGCGGGAGAACGATTTAAATTCACGCTGGACCGGGTGGGCAGGGATGTGTTTAAGAAAGTTGTCAGGGAGGCTTACGATGGAAAAGTTGAAGAGTGATGAAGTGATTGATATCCGGGATGTTGTATGTCCGATGACTTTTGTAAAGACAAAAGCGGCCATTGATGAACTGGAAATCGGGCAGGTTTTGGAAGTGATTATGAATGATGGCGAACCGGCGGAAAATGTACCCAGAAGTATGAAGGAAGAGGGGCAGCAGGTGCTTCGACTGGAGAAAACCGATGAGGGCAGTTATCGGATGCTCGTAAAAAAACTGGAAGACTAGTACAGCACTCTTTAATTAACTACACTTTTTGAAAATGTTTCAGCAACTACAGTTTCAGATGCATCAATGTCAGCCAGCTTCCATGTCCAATGGTAAACCACGGGAGTTTCATTG
>NZ_DBGCTU010000010.1:0-23601 GCF_048388605.1 Frisingicoccus sp.
TTCCAGAACACCCAGTTTAAACTGGCAGAGCTTCAGACAAAGGTGGACGCCGGCCGTATGCTCGTATGGCGCTGCGCGATGCTGAAGGACGCCGGACTTCCGTTTGGCAAGGAAGCGGCGATGGCGAAGCTTTACAATTCGGATGTGGCCAACCTGGTTACCCGCGAATGTGTACAGCTTTCCGGCGGTTACGGCTACACAAGAGAGTATCCGATGGAACGTATGATGCGTGACGCGAAGATCACGGAGATCTATGAGGGAACTTCGGAGGCTCAGAAGATGGTTATCTCCAGAGCTATCGGTGTGAAATAAATATAGGAGGTATAAGTACATATGAGTAAATTGGTTTCACCGGAATTTGCCGCTTCCCTGGTGAAGGATGGCATGACGATCGGAATGGGAGGCTTTGTCGGCTTCGGGACACCTGAAGAATTGATCATTGCCCTTGAAAACAGATATATAGAAACAGGAGAACCACGAGATATTACAGTTTTTCATTGCGCGGGTATCGGCGACAGTAAGACAAGAGGTATGAATCATCTGGGGCATGAGGGGCTGATCAAGCGTCTGATCTGCGGCCATGTCGGACTGGCACCAAAGGTTGGGCAGCTCTGTGTTGAAAATAAAATAGAATGTTTTATTCTTCCGCAGGGAGTAAACAGCCAGGTATTAAGAGCAACAGCGGGAAGAAAGCCGGGGCTTATCACCCATGTCGGTTTGAAGACTTATGCAGATCCGCGAAATGAAGCGTGTAAAGGAAATCAGGCGGCAAGAGACAGCGGTTTTGAGGTGGTAGAATTAGTCCATGTTTGCGGTAAGGATTATATGTTCTATAAATCTGTGCCGTTGGATATCACTTTTATCCGCGGCACATATGCGGATGAAGCCGGAAATGTCACCTTATCTAAAGAAGCCCTGATCAGCGATCAGCTTGAAATGGCTATGGCGGCGCACAATAGCGGCGGTATTGTTGTTTGCCAGGTTGAGAAGATGGTACAAAAAGGAACTCTGGCAGTGAAAGATATTAAGATTCCGGGATTTTTAGTGGATTATGTGGTTGAAGCGAAACCGGAAAATCATTGTCAGTCATTTATGGATAATGAATATCATCCGGAATTTGTCGGCGATATTTATGTGCCAATGGGGGCTATTGAACCAATGCCGTTAAATGCCAGAAAAATCTGCGGACGCCGCGGCGCAATGATGCTGAAGAAGGGTGCGGTGGTCAATCTTGGTATTGGAGTGCCTGAAGCTATTGCGGCGGTAGCCGGTGAAGAGGGTATTTCGGATCAGATTACCTTGTCTATCGAATCCGGTGTACTTGGCGGTGTGCCTTCCGGCGGCCTGGGTATCGGGAGCACAGTGAATCCGGAGGCTATGTTTAAACAACCGGATTGTTTTGATTTTTATGATGGCGGCGGCCTTGATATGGCCTTTCTCGGACTTGCGGAAGTTGATGAGATCGGAAATGTGAATGTATCAAAATTCGGCGGACGTATGGTTGGCCCGGGCGGTTTTATCAATATTACGCAGAATGCTAAAACTGTGGGATTCTGCGGAACATTCACAGCCGGAAAGATGAAGTGCGAAATTAAGGATGGAAAATTAAACATTATTGAAGATGCGCCGGGAATTAAGTTTAAAAAGGCTGTTGAACAGGTTACTTATTCCGGAGAATATGGCTCTGAAAGCGGCCAGACTGTTTATTACATAACAGAACGTGCTTTATTTAAACTTGTGCCGGGCGGTATGGAACTTCTCGAAATCGCACCGGGTGTAGATTTGCAGAAACATATTTTGGATAAAATGGAATTTACTCCGATTATGAAAGACGTTAAAGTCATGGATGAGAAAATTTTTACGGATGTATTAATGAATCTTAAACTTTAAGAAAAAATGGTAACCAGGAAATCTTCCTTAAACAAAAAAGGCTCGTGGTTTGCACCACCACGGGTCTTTCGTTTAAGAAATATCTGAAAAATACAGGTTTCAGGAGGAAAGAGATGAAAGAAATAGTAATTGTAAGTGCGACACGAACGCCCTTTGGAAAATTTGGCGGCACACTAAAAAATTTCAAAGCAACGGATCTGGGCGGCTTTGCTATTAAAGAAGCATTGAAGCGTGCAGGTATCAGCGGTGATATGGTTGACGAGGTTATTTACGGGATGGTTGTTCCGGCAGGACAGGGCCAAATCCCGGGGCGTCAGGCATCTATAAAGGGCGGCATTTCGCACAATGTCCCTGTTGTGACGATTAATAAGGTGTGTGGTTCTGCATTGAAGGCAGTCACGCTCGGGGCGCAAATAATCAAAGCGGGAGATGCGGATATTATTGTTGCGGGTGGAATGGAAAGTATGAGCAATATTCCATATGTTCTTCCCAATATGCGTTGGGGAAGCCGAATGAATGATGTAAAAGCCCAGGATGCCATGGTATTGGATGGACTTTGGTGTCCTGAAAATGATGTACATATGGCAGTTATTGGAGGATCAGTGGCTTCCGAATATCATGTGACTCGTGAGATGCAGGATGCATGGGCACTTCGTAGTCAGCAGCGTTGGGCAGAAGGCGAAGCTCAGGGAAAATTTGAAGATGAAAGATTTTCAGTAGAAGTTCCCGGCAAAAAAGGACAGGTAACAATTTTTGCAAAGGATGAAGCGCCGCGGCCGGATACAACGATGGAAGGTTTGAGTAAGTTGCCGCCTTTGTTTGTTAAAGACGGTACAGTCACGGCGGGCAATGCTCCCGGAACAAATGATGGAGCTTCCGCTATTGTACTTATGAGCAGGGAAAAGGCCGAATCACTTGGTGCTCCGATTTTAGCGACAATTAAAGGATATGCACAGGCTTCCAGAGAATCCCGTTATATTGCGACAGTTCCGGGGCTTGCAATTCAGGAACTGATGGCAAAAAACAATCTGACGGTTAAGGATTTTGATTTGATGGAGATTAATGAAGCCTTTGCGGCAGTTCCTTTGGTAAGCTGCCTTGGTATTCTTGGAATGACTCCTGAGGAAATGGATGAAAAAGTGAATGTTAATGGCAGCGCCGTTGCGGTTGGTCATCCGATTGGAGCAACAGGCGCACGTATTCTTATGACTTTAATTTATGAATTGAAGCGTTCAGGGAAGAAAAACGGTGTTGCGGCGATTTGTTCCGGCATGGCCCAGGGAGACGCTGTGTGGGTAGAGGTTGAATAAGGTATATTATTGGAGATGTTGTATTATGAAAAGATTTGAAGGGAAAACAGTTTTAATCACAGGCGCTGCCGGCGGACTTGGTTCAGCCCAGTGCAGAAAATTTGCAGAACAGGGAGCAAATTTAGTGATAAATTATATTAATATTGGAAACTTAGCGGAAGAAGCGCAAAAACTTGCCGATGAATTGACGGCTGAATATGGTGGGGAGCATCGTATTTATGCAGCGGATATCAGCAAAGAAGAAGACGTTGCGGCTATGGTTGAAGCCATTAAAAAAGATTATGGTCAGATTGATGTTTTGGTGAACAATGCGGGTATTTCGATTAATGCGTCAACATGGAAATATCCGAAAGAATCATGGGATAAAGTTATCGGAGTGAATTTAACGGGAGCATTTAATTGTATAAAAGCAGTTTTACCGCTTATGAGAGAACGTAAATACGGCAGGATTATCAGTTTGAGTTCTGTTGTGGGCGTTACCGGGGCAATGGGAACAGTGGCCTACGGTTCCTCAAAAGCCGGACTGATTGGAATGATGAAAACGGTTGCACGTGAAGTGGCTGCAAAAAATATCACGATTAACTGTGTTGCTCCGGGTTATATTAATGCAGGGATTATTCGAGATGTCCCGGATCGTTTTATGGAAGAAAATGTAGTTCCATCCATCCCGATGAAGCGGTTAGGCGAAGCGGAAGATATAGCGAATGCAATTACATTCCTGGCATCGGATGAAGCAAAGTATATTACAGGCGCCGTATTGCCGGTTGATGGCGGATTTGCAATGTAAAAAGAAATAATTTTGAATAAGGGATGCTGTCGTATCAATGGTTCTATAAATCATAGATGCGGCAGCATCTTTTGGGTAGATTTTTAAGCTGCCTGTTTGTAATCGATCACGGTAATTTCCGGCATTAGCTCTGGCAGAATTATAATATCTGACAAAAAATAGTCACCGGACAAGCCGATCCTTCATATTTTAAATAAAGTCTGTGAAAGTGACCAAAAGGAATGGGATAATCGTGAGAAAACCGACTTACTATCTTTGGAGGAATGATTTTTCTACGCAGGAGGACTATGAAGCTGCGAAAGAGTATTTTACAGGAATTGGTTTTCGGGTTGTCAGTTATTTTGATGGGCGAAACAAAAACGGTATTCATGACGGGCTGAAAGCGATCATTAAAAATCATTTAAAGGAAGTGGGGGAATGAATGTCGGTTATGTGCGCCTGTCAAGAGATGATGACAAAAGGAATTATGTTTCTATTGAGAATCAGAAATTAATTATTAATCAATTTGCCGCTGAACAAAATCTTGTCATAGACCGCTGGTATGAGGATGACGGCGTTTCCGGTTATATATTTGACCGCCCTGGCTTTAATCAGTTAATGGATGATCTGAATCGGGATATCGATATGGTGTTTGTTAAAGATTTTTCCCGGCTTGGCCGCCATAATGCAAAAGTCCTTCTTCTTCTGGATGAATTTCAGGAACAGGGCAAACGATTAATTGTTGTTGATGACAATTATGATTCGAGTGATTCAGAAGATGATACCATTGGTATAAAAACATGGTATAATGAAAGATATATAAAGGATACGAGCAAAAAAATCCGCCGTGCCATCGGGGCCCGACAAAAAGCGGGAACATTGATGACACAGCCGCCGTTTGGTTATCGGCGGAATGAAGAAGATAAGTTTAAAATTGAGATTGTACAAAAAGAAGCTGAGTATGTAAAACAGATTTTTGATTTGTATTTTCAGGGTTATGGCTATCGCAAGATTGCCAATTATCTGACAGAAAAATGTGTTCCGACTCCGTCAATGGTTCGCTATGAGAGGGAGTTGGGAGAAGGAAAAGTTACGAAACGTCAGATCGCTGTGGAGTGGTCAGATTCTATGGTAAAAGATATACTGTGCAATGATTTCTATATTGGTACTTTTCGCTTGAGAAAACGTGCCAGATATACTGTCCATGGAAAAGATAAGCGTGTCCGAAAGGACGAACAGTATGTTTTTGAGAATCATCATCCGGCCGTTATCGACAAAGCGTCTTTTGATTTAATTCAGAGCCTGAAAGAAAAGCGTGTAAAAAGTAATTATCGCGGCAGTCATGGGAATCGGATGGGGCCGGAAGTGATAAATCCATTTGGAAGCTGCCTGTTTTGCAAGGATTGTGGGAGACGTTTAACACCTATTCGGCGGGCTGTTTCCGGCGGGGTGCGTAAATATTATATTTGCACAACCTACAATACAAAAGGTAAACGCTATTGTCCTAAAGCCCATCTTATTGAAGAAGCGGACTTGATGGAGGACATTGTGATTTATCTAAAACTTTGCCGCGATATTTTCTGCGAGATTATTGCCGCTTATGATATGAAAGAAGATAATGCAGAAAAAAAATCAGTTGAAGAAAAATGTGTTGAAATACAAAATTGTATTGATGAATATAAGAGTCGGCTGAAAATTTTATTTGCGCAGAAAGTCAAAGATTTAGCCAATGCCTGCGGCAATGAAGATATTATTAACGAAAGTTATGATGGTTTACAAAAAGATATTCTTGCGCAAATTCATGGGTTGAAAATGAATCTGCAGGAATTGACCGATATCAGACCGGAAACAAAAGGCGGGCAAGAAAAACTTCAAAATGCCTTGAGTGTGATCGATGATATTATTGAAAAAGGTATTTTTGGCCGAAGGGATATAGAGCTATTAATTGAACGAATTGAGGTAGACAAAGATGGTTTTCCGGAGATTGAATTAAAATATGGGTTATCTGGTTATATTCGGCATAGTCCTGCACAGAAAATGAATCGCTTTGAAAACGAAATTATTTTTCAGGTGATGAGATTGATTTTTGAAGATGAGAGAAGATTTACCTCTGCAAAATATTTATCACAGAAATTAACAGATATTGGTTATCCAAAATCCAGAACAAAGGTCCTCCCCTACATTGATTTGATGATGGATATGTGTATTATAGAGCCAGGCGAGAAGCCCTCGAAACCTTATATAATTATCAAATCAAAAAATGAAATACGGGAAGTAATGACAGAGTTTTATCAGAGCATGTTATCTGATAATGACAATGATGCCGCATATGTTTATAATTTACATGAAGAGGGTGCTGTCAGGTGGTATGCCTCAGATGGTTTTTGAGTACATTCTGAAAATGAACGGCATTGATCCTGCAGCGGATCTGACGATTATTCAGAATATCGATTTTGGTGTGACAGCCGAGGCTTTTGTGGGCGGTACCGGCGATTACACGGTAGAATTTGAGCCCCATGCAACGAGTATTGAGAAGGATGGTTCCGGCTATGTTGTCGCTTCTCTTGGGGTGGATTCGGGCTATGTGCCGTATACCTGTTTTTCGGCCCTTGGCTCTTATATGAATGAACATCCGGAAATTATTGAGAGTTTTACCCGGGGAATTCAAAAGGGATTGGATTATGTGAACAGCCACAGCAGTGAGGAAATTGCGAAAATTATCCAGCCTCAGTTTGAAGAGACGGATTTTGATACGCTGAAAACGATTGTGGAGCGTTATCACAGTCAGGATACATGGAAAACAGATACAATCTTTACGGAGGAAGCCTTTGAACTGCTCCAGAATATTCTGGAGGAAGCGGGGGTACTCGATGAACGGGTGGATTACGATACGCTTGTGACCACTCAGTTTTCAAAATAGGCAGTAGATAGAGATTATTGGAGAAATTTCAGCGCCGGGTGCGGCCCTTATGTTTGGGGAGGCTTTCGTCTTGCGCACCCGTGCGTATTTGATAAACAGGGGGTGAAAATATGCGTTTAAACCGATTGCGTATTCAAAATTTTAAATCGATCCGGGATATGGAAATCGAAGATATAGAGAATGTTCTCATTTTGATCGGAAAAAATAATGCCGGGAAGACGGTTGTTTTGGATGCTCTGCGTATTCTGGATGATACATATCGGATTCAGGAAAATGATTTTAATCTGGAGGCCGGAAATATTGAAATTGATGTGGATCTGCAGCTGGACGGGGAAGATTTGCTGATGTTCAACGAGGCAGGCATTGTCAGCGATTATAAACGCTATGACTTGTGGCTCCGGGAATTTAAAAATCGCCTGCCTTCCTATGATGGGGAGACGGGACTTTTGCGTTTTCAATTGACGGTGAATCGGAACGGTCAGAGACGTTACGGCGATGGAGTGCGGAAACATAACGGGTATATCGCCCAGGTGATTCCGAAATTTTATTATATCGACAGCATGCGTCATTTTCAGGATATCCAGGATGATATTTTTCTGTGCCAGGAGAGTGAGTGGGTTGGTCGGCTCAGGGCGGAGCACTGCCTCTTTGACGCGGGGAAGGACTGCCGCCATTGTTTTCATTGTATCGGAAAAATAGAGCAGAAGCGTCCGGCGGAGCTGAATGTGCTGGAGACGGCCCGGCTTTTTGAATATAAGCTGTATCAGGGGAATTTCAACCGGTTTGCCGACAGCGTCAACGATTATTTTCATAAGAATGGCGGGCAGAGCGAGGATATATTTTATTATATGGCTGAAAATATGGCGGATTTATGTAAGGTCAGCGGTTTTGTGAGAAATCGGGAGCGGGATGTGGAGATGCCGCTGTCTCAGATGGGGACAGGCATGCGCTGCATCTACATTTTGTCATTGCTGGAGGCTTATATTTATGGCGGAAAGCGGATCCCGTGTATTATCCTTATGGAGGATCCGGAAATTTTTCTTCACCCGAGGCTTCAGAAGGTGGCCGGAGAGATTTTATATCGGCTGTCCAAGACAAATCAGGTTATTTTTACAAGTCATTCGCCAAATATGCTTTTTAACTTTACTTCCAATCAGATCCGCCAGATTGTGGTGGATGAAGACTGGTATTCCACGGCGAGAAAGCCGGCAGATGTGGACCAGATTCTGGATGATCTGGGGTATACGGCCAATGATCTGATGAATGTCAATTTTGTTTTTATTGTTGAGGGCAAACAGGATAAGAGCCGTCTGCCTCTGCTTCTGGACAAGTATTATTCGGAAATACTGGATGAGGAGGGGAAACCTTATCGGGTAGCCATTATTACCACGAATAGCTGTACCAATATTAAGACTTATGCTAATCTGAAATATATGAACAAGCTTTATTTAAAAGATCAGTTTCTCATGATCCGGGACGGCGATGGCAAGGATGCGGAAATGTTGGCAAATCAGCTTTGCAGGTATTACGATGAGTGCCGGATCCGGGATGTGGATAAGATGCCGAAGGTTACCCGGAGAAATGTCCTGATTTTGAAATATTATTCTTTCGAGAATTACTTTTTGAATCCGGAGATTATGGTAAAAATTGGAATTTTGGACACGGAAGACAGTTTTTATGATATACTGTTTGATAAATGGCAGGAATATCTTTATCGTTTAAAGAGCGGCCGGCATTTTACCGAGGTAACGGGCGTGGACATTCAGAGCCCTCAGGATATACGTGAGAATATGGAAGCGTTTAAAATTTATATGCGTGGACATAATCTGTATGATATTTTTTATGGACGGTATAAAAAACGGGAGAATGAAATTTTGAAGGCCTATATTGACGCGGCCTCCCGGGAAGATTTTAAAGATATTCTGGATGCTATAGATCAATTTGTGTATTTTGAAAATCGAGTGAAAGAAGGGACAATATGAGGATAGAGCTGGATACACATACACACACTCTGGCCAGCGGTCATGCCTACAGTACAATTTCTGAAATGATCGATGCGGCCGCACAGAAAGGGTTGAAACTTCTGGGAATTACGGAGCACGCACCGGCGATGCCGGGAAGCTGCAAGGAATTTTATTTTCATAATCTGAAAATTCTTCCGAGATTCCAGAAGGGTGTGGAGCTGATGTTTGGCGTGGAGCTGAATATTATGGATTATAGGGGCCGGGTGGATTTGAACGAACGGTCCATGGAGTATACAGATCTTCGGATTGCCAGCCTGCATCCGCCGTGCATCAAGCCGGGCACAATGGAAGAAAATACGGCTGCCATCATGGGTGTTATTCATAATCCGCTGGTGGATATTTTAGGGCATCCGGATGATGGCCGGTATCCGTTGGATTATGAGCGGGTCATTGAGGAAGCAAAAAAATACGGAAAAATTGTCGAATTAAATAATAATTCATTAAATCCGCTGAATCCAAGGGCCAATGCCCGGGAGAATGATCTGATCATTCTGGATCTGTGCAAAAAGTATGAGGTGCCGGTGGTGATGAACACGGATGCGCATGTCAGCTTTATGGTTGGCGATCTGGGTGATGCGATGGAGCTTGTTGAGGAAGCCGGCTTCCCGGAAGAATTGATTCTAAATGATTCCGCGGAGAAATTTAAACATTTTCTGAATGAAGGAAGAAAATGCCGCAAAGATTGATGGCGAGGGGCCTGTCCTGAAAATTTTATTCGGGGCGGGTCTTTTTATGTCAAAAACCGTCGATGGATGATGATTGAAATTTAAGCGCTTGTCGTGTTAAAATAAACTTATCCGAAAGGTCATCCGGCCGGACGGATACAACTCCTTTATTGTATCATACGCTTTATTCAAAGCAACTTTTTCACGCTGATTGGGAAACGGATAAACAGAAAGGGGAGATGCCTATAGTAAAGGAATTAAAGGATGCTTTTCCCATGCTTTGGTGCAGGGAAGATATCCTGAAGTACGTGGATGCACATGAACATTTAAAAAGGATTTTTAACGAATGGAGACCGGAGGAACAAAAAGAGTTCCTTAATATCTGCACCGGAGTTCGTGGAGTGAAGATGCTTTACGACGGCTTTTTTAAAGAGATTATGAATCCAGAGTATGCACCGCAGCGATTAGATGATTTTTTAACACAAGTGTTAGGAAGAAAAACCCGGGTGACAAAGGTATTGCCAAATGATTCGACTCGTTTGACAGATGAGAGTTCTTTGCTTGTCGTGGATATCGTGGTTGAATTTGAAGATGGTGCTATTGGGAATATTGAAGTTCAGAAAATGGGGTATTTATTTCCGGGAGAGCGTAGTGCTTGTTATTCGGCGGATTTATTACTTCGTCAATACAAGCGGCTCAGAGATGAAAAGAAGAGAGAATTCAGTTACCGAGATATTCGAACGGTTTATACGATTGTTCTTTTTGAACACAGCCCAAAAGCTTTTCAAGCCTGTCCGGGAACATATTACCATTTTTTGGAGCATAAAGCGGGAACTGAAATTAAGCTGGAGATGCCTCAGAAATTTATCTACATACCACTTGACATCTTTAGAAAAAAACAGCAAAATGAAAATGGAAGTATACATAATAAACTGGAGGCATGGCTGACATTTTTTTGCAGGGATGAACCGGAAATGATTTTAAAGCTTATTGAAGAGTATCCGGAATTTAAAGCCCTGTATGAGGATGCCTATGAACTGTGTCGGAATGTGGAGGGAGTCATGCAGATATTTTCAAAAGAATTGCTGGAAATGGACCGAAACACGGTAAAATTAATGATTGATGAGATGCAGGATGAGATTGAAAAGCAGGAGCAGACTATTAAAGATCAGGAACAAAGGATTAAAGAATTAGAAAAACAGTTAATGGAGAAATAGTCTAATGAGACACGAAAGATAAAAGAGGAATCTGACTTATGCCGTCCGATTCCTCTTAAAAATTTTGAATTTGAAATTAGTCCAGCTTGATGCCGGCCAGTAAAGCGCCAAGATTGGTAGCCGCATCGCCTTCAGATTTGAAGTGTACGGATTCTCTTTCATATCTTGGTTCAGCCGCGTCATCCGTAAGCAGGGCTTTCATGCTGAGGCTTAATTTGCCTTCTTTTTTCTGGATAACTTTGACTTTTACGGTATCGCCGACAGCCATGATATCATTTGGTGTTTTGATACGTTTGGTGCTCATCTGGGAGATGTGTACCAAACCGCTTAAACCGTTTTCAAGGCGGATAAATGCGCCGTAGGAAGTGATTTTTTCAACGGTTCCTTCAAAGATATCGCCGACAGAGATTGCGTCAATCTGTGCAGCCTTCTCAGCGGCAGCTTTTTCCTGTTCGACAACACGGCCGGACAGTACAAGTCGTTTCTGCTCGGCATCCACAGTGATGATTTTAACATCTACTGTTTTATTCAGCCATTCATTTAAATCTTCCACATAGCTTGTGGAGAGCTGGGAAGCCGGGATGAAACCGCGGACACCCTGTACATAGGCGATGACGCCGGCGTTAACAACGCCTTTAATCTGAACGGAAAGCACGGTGTCTTCATCCATCAGCTGTTGTAATCCTTCCCATGAAATTTTTTCTTCTGCAGCGCGTTTTGTTGATTCACTCATATTTTCACCTCATTATTCTTCACAGGTTTCGGCAGATATTTTAGAAGGATCTATTTTTACATATTCGCGAGTGCTGGTGACATCTTCAGAATCCTCGTCATCAAACATATCGTCAAAATCCTCATCCAAATCATCATCCCAAGTGTCATCAAAATTATCGGAAGCTTTTTTATCCATCATATCCTTAACGATATAGGCTATACTTCCGATGGCGATGGCGGCGGCCAATGTTTTAATCACAAATTTAAAAAATTTACCGATCTTCATAAAATCACCTTCCTGTTTTTTAATCACATATAGTTAATATTATATAGTATTTTTGTTAAAAAATAAAGATATTATTTACTTTGACCGGAAAAATTATTAAAATATAAAGCGACGGGTTTTTATGTAGGGGCGTCCGGCGTCGCTGCGCTCTCTGCAGAAGGTGTCAAGTTCTTTGATCGTCGGGCCCGGAAGGCCGTTGTCGTTATGGCCGATGAGTTTTCCACGGCCGAGATACATTTCAACGTGGCCGACGGCAAAGGGGCGGGACAGATCATTCCCCTTAAAGAAAAGAAGGTCGCCCGGATTCAGGCGGGCGGTGTCAGGAATTTCCGATTCGCCGAAGTCTACGTCCAGCCCTTTGAGGGAGAGAATCTGTTCCGGCGTGTCCATGCCGATATCCAGTTTCAGGGTTGAAAGGTAGAGCCACCACACAAAGGAGGAGCAGTCGCTGTATCCCTGATTGACAAGCAGTCGGAGTGAGGATTGAGTATATTGATTTTTTTCGCGGAGCAGGAGAGCCTGACGGATAATTTGTACCTGTTGGGCAGCTTTCATGAAGTCATTCATTCCTTTCTGATATTATATATGAGGTTATTTATGAAAAACATATTAAAAACAGCAGGCATTTTCAACCTGCTCTATTATGTACTTATCATATCATATGCGGGAATCCGTACAACATTCGCGGGATTTTGGCTGGCAGCGGGAACTTTTTTTGCGGCCTTATCGGCCCTGCCCGATAAATGGCTGTCCGGGCTTAAATTTCCGATGGGTATCGGCGCTGCCTATTTTCTTTTTCAGGAAGGACGGCTTCTGTGCAGGGCTCATGAAAAACCGAAGCCGGGGGCGGATTATATGATTATTCTGGGCGCCCAGGTCAAAGGGGATCGGCCGTCCCGTTCATTATTGCGGCGAATCGAGGCCGGTGCCGGATATTTAAAAAGAAATCCCAAAACAAAAGTGATCGCATCCGGCGGTCGGGGGCCGGGGGAGAATATCACGGAGGCGGCCTGTATTGCGGAGACGCTGATGAGTATGGGTATTGAAAAAGAACGGATTTTGTTGGAGCCTGCCTCAGAGAGTACCCGGGAAAACCTTCTCTATTCAATGGCTCTGGGCGGAAAGGAGAAAAGCTATGTGCTTGTGACCAATGGCTTTCATCTGTTCCGTTCGATGGAGACAGCCGGACGCCTTGGAATGAACCGTGTCTCCGGGCTGGCGGCTTCCTCAGAGCCGGTATTATTATTAAATTATTATGTAAGGGAATTTTTTGCACTGATGTTGTATCGGCTGCGTGCGAAAGTGGGGAGAATTCAATGATTTATCTGACATCGGACATCCATGGGTGTTTTAAACAATTTAAGCAAATGCTGGAATATATTCATTTTGGCGAGGAAGACTTTCTTTATATGATCGGCGATGCGGTGGACCGGGGAGAGGAACCGATTCCATTGCTTCAATATATTATGAGGCAGCCGAATATGGAGCTGCTCATGGGAAATCATGAGCAGGGGTTTCTGTGGAATGTGGATGTGAATACAAGCGCGCTCTCGGACAGTGAGGTGCGGCGGTTTTGGCTGGAACACGGCGGCCGGGAAACCTATCTTCAATATATGGAGCTTTCGGAAAAGGAGCAGAAGGCAGTGGTTGAGTATCTCAGGGAGCGGCCGATGTATAAAATTCTCGGGAAAAATATTCTCGTCCATGCCGGAGTTTTTACGGAGGGTATTCGTTATCACTCTCTGGAGGAATTGATGAAGCAGCAGGAACCCTTTAAAATGCTGTGGGAGCAGAAAGCATTTTACGGAAAACCGCTGAGGCTGCGGGATCCGGAGGTCAGGGTTTTCTTTGGGCATACCTTTTCCCTCATTATCCGGGATGATCGGGGCGAGCCCTTGGATTCAACAGAAATATGGCGGGATGGAAACCGTGTTGGCCTGGACTGCGGGTATGCCTTTGGCGGAAAGATGGCGATATACTGTCTGGATGATGATTCGGTTTATTATCTGACAAGCTCCGGCCGGTTCTATCACAAACCCCCTGATAATTAAAAAAATACTTGCTTTTTCATATAATATCGTGTAACATAGTTCGAGTACACACAAATGTGTGTGCTTGACGGACATCAGAATAAAGGAGATTTTACAATGGAACAGAAATTAAGAGTGGGAATTCTTGGAGCAACTGGAATGGTCGGACAGAGATTTATTTCTCTTCTTGAAAATCATCCGTGGTATGAAGTTGTCGCTGTTGCAGCAAGCCCGCGTTCCGCAGGAAAAACTTATGAAGAGGCGGTCGGCGGCCGCTGGAAAATGACCACACCGATGCCGGAGGGCGTTAAAAAGTTAATGGTCATGAATGTAAATGAAGTGGAAAAAGTTGCGGCTGAAGTCGATTTTGTTTTCAGCGCTGTTGATATGACAAAAGAAGAAATTCGGGAGATTGAAGATGCCTATGCAAAGACTGAGACACCGGTAGTGTCCAATAACAGCGCGCATCGCTGGACGCCGGATGTGCCGATGGTCGTGCCGGAGATCAATCCGGAGCATTTTGGGGTGATTGAGCATCAGAAGAAACGGCTTGGAACCACTCGCGGCTTTGTTGCTGTAAAGCCGAACTGCTCAATCCAGAGTTATGCACCGGTGCTTACCGCATGGAAAGAATTTGAGCCGACGGAGGTTGTTGCTACGACTTATCAGGCAATTTCCGGTGCGGGAAAGACATTTAAGGACTGGCCGGAGATGGAAGGCAATATTATTCCGTATATCGGCGGCGAAGAAGAAAAGAGTGAGCAGGAACCGCTGCGCCTCTGGGGCAAAGTGGAAGACGGTGTGATCGTGAAGGCGGAAAGTCCTGTGATCACGACCCAGTGTATTCGTGTGCCGATTTTAAACGGACACACAGCCGCTGTATTTGTTAAGTTTGCAAAGAAGCCGACAAAAGAAGAGCTTATTGAAAAGTTAAAGAGCTTCAGCGGTCTGCCTCAGGAATTAAATCTTCCGAGTGCGCCAAAGCAGTTTATTCAGTATCTGGAAGAGGATAACCGCCCTCAGATCGCATTGGATGTAGATTATGAAAACGGTATGGGCATTTCTGTAGGCCGACTTCGTGAGGATACGGTCTATGATTATAAGTTCGTCGGACTTTCCCATAATACGATCCGCGGCGCGGCCGGCGGAGCCATTCTCTGTGCCGAATTGCTGACGGCGAAGGGATATATTCAGGCAAAATAAAAATATAATGAAAATTTGTTAAGGCTGTCATGCCATATCCGGAGAAATGACCGGAGTGGCAGGACAGCTTTTTTTGATTGTTAAAGATTAAACGTTTACTTATTAAAATAATACGATAAATTTTCGTAAAATCGAGGCATTATATGTCAGATATGCACAAAAAAATAATAAAAATATTGCCAGTATTGTAGAAAAATCCAAAAGCTGTTGACAGTGATCATAGGCAGTTATATACTGATTGTAAAGTGAACGTAAACCTTTACGTAATTATAGGAAAGGGGTGGCAGAATGGAAGGAAAAAAAGTATCGATCGTTGACGTGGCGAGGAAAGCAGGGGTTTCCACTGCCACGGTATCCAGAGTTGTCAATCAGCTTGGCGGTTATTCCAGGGAAACGGAAAAAAAGGTGCTTCAAACAATTAAAGAATGTGGTTTTCGGCCGAATGTCAATGCCATTGGCCTCCGGACACGGCGAAGCCACAGTGTGGGCGTTATTGTTCCCGATATAACGAATGAGTTTTTTGCCAAGATCGTGCGGACGCTGGATGTCTTTTTTGTCAAATATAATTATTCAGTGCTTATTTGTGATTCGAATGAGGACCCGGAATTGGAGGAACGCCATATCCAGGATATGTTTGATAAAAATGTGGATGGCTTTATCTATGTTTCGGGGATGGAAGCTATCAGTCCGTTGGTAAAAAATCCGAAGGTGCCGGTGGTCTTTATTGACCGTTCGCCGAAGAATGCGGAATTTGTTGTTCAGTCAGACAATTATCAGGGCGGCTATCTGGCCGGAAAGGAACTGTGTCAGAAGGGTTGTTCAAGGATACTGATGATCCGGGATTATCGTATGGCGTCGACCATTCAGCAGCGCCGGGACGGCTTTCTGGATGCGCTGACGGAATATGGAAGAAGCTGTGGCGGTGATTTTGAATTGACGATTTTGCCGGATTATAAAATGGCGAAAGAGAAGGTCAGGGAATTCCTGAGTGAAAAGGGATGCTGCTTTGACGGTATTTTTACGACAAATGATATGATGGCCCTGGGAGCCATGCATGCTTTGGCGGAGGTTGGTTACAACGTGCCGGGACAGGTGAAGATCGTTGGGTTTGATAATGTTTCTCTGTCAGAGTTTTGTAATCCGCCGATGACGACCATTGCCCAGGATACGGAGCAGATGGCTCTGGCTGCCGGGGAGGCACTGCTCAAACTTATCCGCAAGGAGCCGATTCAGCAGAAGGAATATGTGGTGCCGGTCCGCCTGGAAGTCAGAAGCACAACGTAAACAGTGGACATTATTTGAATTGACATAAATCAGAGTAACTCGTAAACGAAGAAAAAGGAGGATTCTATGCAAACATTAGTCAAAATGGAAGGCATTACCAAAGAATTTCCTGGCGTCAAAGCCCTTGACAATATTTCTTTGGAGATTAATGCAGGTGAGGTGCATGTCCTGTTAGGGGAGAATGGTGCAGGGAAATCCACACTGATGAAAATTCTCAGCGGTGTTTACACACCAACATCGGGGAAAATTACTGTAAAAGGAAAAGAATATTCAAGACTCACACCGCAGGATTCCTACGATTTGGGAATCAGCATTATTTATCAGGAATTAAGCGTTATCAATGAATTATCAATTCTTGAAAATCTGTTTGTCGGAAAGCTGCCGACAAAAAAGACGGGAATTATTCCTGTTGTGGATTATGCGAAGATGCGTGAGATCGCCGCGGACGTACTTGGCAAGGTTGGCGTTCACAGAGATCCGAATCTTTTTGTGGAAAAGATCAGTATTTCTGAGAAACAGCAGGTGGAAATTGCGAAGGCGCTGGCTTCAAAAGCCGATGTCATTATTATGGATGAGCCGACAACTTCTCTGACAACCTCAGAGACAGAGCATTTATTTAAAATTATCCGTCAGCTGAAAGCTGAGGGAAAAGGCATTGTCTATATCAGTCATAAAATGAAAGAGATTAAAGAAATCGGAGACAGAGTTACCGTACTGAAGGATGGTACTTATGTCGGCACCCGGAATGTGGCTGATGTGGAGATCGACGATTTGGTAGCCATGATGGTTGGACGTAAGATTCAGGGCACGTATCTGAATGAAGAGTGTCAGGATTTTTCAAAGGAACCGGTGTTCTTTGAAGTGAAAAATATTTCCAGAAAGGATAAAAAGGTTAAAAATGTATCCTTCCAGCTTCATAAAGGTGAGATCCTCGGTTTCGCCGGCCTGGTGGGTTCGGGGCGAAGCGAACTGATGAATGCCATCTTTGGCGCAGAGCCGAAGTCGGAAGGCCAGATTTTTATGGAAGGCAAAGAATTAAAGATCAACAATCCGTATGAAGCCATCAAGAACGGACTGGGAATGGTTACGGAAAACCGTCGTGAAACCGGTTTCCTGGATAATTTTGATATTAAACAGAATATTTCTATTGTGCCATATATTAAGGGATCAAAGGGCGGCGGCGTGATCGGGCTGGTAAATGATAAAGACGAACTGAATTACGCAAATCAGCAGTGTTCGGATATCCGTGTAAAGATGCGTGACATTCATCAGAATATTACCGAGTTGTCCGGCGGTAATCAGCAGAAGGTTATTCTGGGCAAATGGCTGGCGGCAGAAAGTAAGCTGATCATTTTTGATGAGCCGACAAAGGGTATCGATGTCGGAAGTAAGAGTGAGATTTATGTTCTGATGCGTAGGCTGGCCAATGAAGGCAAAGGCGTATTGGTGGTATCATCCGAGCTCCCGGAATTGCTTTCCGTGTGCGATACCATCGCCGTTTTCCGCGAGGGCGAAATCCGTGGAATTTTCAAAAATTCGGAAGCAACCGAAGAGAAGATTGTAAAAACATCCACAGGTGAATAGAAAAAGGAGATTGAAACGATGAGTGAAAATAATACAAAGAAAAAAATGTCATTCGGCGAAGCATGGCAGAAATTTGGTACGATAGGTATCTTTGTTTTGTTATTGGTTGTTCTGGCCGTCATTAAACCGAGCAGCGTATTCAGCGCAAGCAGTGTGCCGCAGATTTTGAAACAGAGTTCAGTAAACATCCTTCTGGCCCTTGGCGAATTTTTCGCTATCCTGATTGCCGGTATTGATCTGTCTGTCGGTTCTGTTGCCGCTTTGACAGGTTTGTTTACCGCAAAGATGATGATTGTCGGTGTTCCTGTACCTCTTGCCATTCTGGCAGGTATTTTGATCGGTACACTTTTTGGATTTATCAATGGTATGCTTGTCAATAAAACCGGACTTCATCCATTTATTATCACACTGGGTACCCAGTCCATTTTCCGCGGCGTAACGCTGGTATTATCCAATTCCCGTTCCGTTTACGGTTTCCCGACTTCGTTTACTTCATTGATGAGCGGAAGTGTTGTCGGTATTCCGATTCCGGTTATCATTGCTTTGGTTGCAGCGATCATTCTCTGGTTTGTGACAACAAAATGCAAGGTTGGACGTAATATCTACGCTTTGGGCGGCAATATTGATGCAGCCTGGTATTCAGGCATTAATGTCAATCTTCATCGTTTGATTGTATTTATGATTTCCGGTACATGCGCCGGTTTGGCCGGTGTGGTACTTCTCGGCCGCGTGGGCGCTGCGGAACCGGCGGCAGGAACAGGCTTTGAAACTTATGCGATCGCTGCATCCATCATCGGCGGCACAAGCTTTATGGGCGGTAAAGGTAAGATTCCGGGAGTTGTTGTCGGCGGTTTGATCATCGGTCTGATCAACTATGGAATGACGGCGCTGACACTGCCGTCCACCTATCAGCAGATTGTTATGGGTGCCCTGATCATTATCGCCGTAACGATTGATACTTTTGTAGGAAGAAAGTCATGATAAAATAATCAGAGATATATACATCATTAAGGAGGACATAATTTATGAAACCATTATTTAACCCATCTTTAATGTGCATGGATTTGCTGAACATTAAGGAGCAGATTGAGATTTTGAACGAGAGAGCAGATATGTACCATGTCGATATCATGGACGGACATTTCGTCAAAAATATTACGTTATCCCCGGACTTTGTGAAGGCTATCAGCAAAGTCGTTAAGATTCCGATGGACTGCCATCTGATGGTGACGGATCCGGATGATTATATTGAAAGCCTGGCCAAGGCCGGTGCGGGATATATCTGTCCTCATGCGGAAACGATCAATTCGGATGCCTTTCGTATTATCAATAAGATTCGGGCAAATGGCTGTAAAGTCGGCGTTGTTCTGAATCCGGCCACTCCGCTGTCCTATATACAGCATTATATTCACCTGGTGGATAAGCTTACAATTATGAGTGTGGATCCGGGATTTGCGGGACAGCCGTTTATCCGGGAGATGCTGGATAAGATTGCCGAAGCGAAGCGGCTGAAGGAGGAAAAAGGTTATAAGTATATTATCGAGGTTGACGGTTCCTGCAATGCGGGTACATTTAAGGATCTGGCGGCAGCCGGAACAGAATGTTTCATCGTGGGTACATCCGGGCTCTTTAATCTGGATGAAGATTTAACCGTCGCATGGGATAAAATGATTGAAAATTTCAATGCCTGTGTGAATGCTTAAAAGCGGAAAGGACGAGCTATGAAGTACGTTATAGGCATTGATATCGGCGGAACAAATCTGAGAATCGGGACGGTGGATTCGGAAGGAAAACTGATAAATTTTGAGAGAAAGTCCAGCGCATCTCTGGTGGCGGAAAATGCGGTTCAGAACCTTGGAAGAGAGTTAACTTCTTATATCGAAAGATACCGGCTTGAGGGACAGGTTGGCGCCGTATCCGTCGGCGTACCGTCGATTGTCAGCAAGGATAAAAGTTTTATTTATTCGACGCCGAATTTAAAAGGACTTGAAAATATTGATTTGGGGAATCTGTTAAAAGCTTATGTCAATGTTCCTGTTTTTGTTGACAGGGATGTCAATTATCTTCTGGTCAATGATATTAAGACTCACCATTTGGATGAGGAAAGGGAACGGACAATTCTTGGATTTTATCTGGGAACGGGCTTTGGCAATGCCGTATATATTAACGGACAGCTTCACGTGGGAAAAAACGGTGTGGCAGGAGAACTTGGTCATATTCCGATGTACGGCATTGATGAGATATGTACCTGCGGCAATGTGGGATGTTCTGAGACACGATGCTCCGGAAGATATTTGATGTATCTGGCAGATACCTGTTTCCCGGATACGGATATTTCCGAAGTGTTTGTGAAGCACGGTGATGATCCGCGAATTCTGGAATATGTGGATACGCTGGCGATACCGATGGCAACGGAAATCAATATTCTTGATCCGGATTATGTGATTATGGCCGGCGGCGTGATGATGATGAAAGATTTTCCTATGGAGCGCCTCATCTGGGCGGTAAAAGAACGGGCGAGAAAGCCATTCCCTTCGGAAAATCTGGAGTTTGTTTTCCCTGAGCATACTCAGGACAGCGGTGTCATTGGCGGCGCGTATGCAGCATTTGATAAATTGGAAAAGATGAAAAGATGATATGGTTCTGCGAAGGCAGTCTATATAAAAAGTAAAAAGGAGAGGATTAGAAATGAAAAAGAGAATTGTAGCATTGGGATTAGCAGCTACTATGACAGCAGCTTTGCTTGCAGGGTGCGGAAACTCCAGCAAAGAGACAAAAGCTGAGACAACTGCTGAAAGCACAGCAGAAACAACAGGCGAGAGCGCAGCGGAAGCCGCAGAGGGCGACTACAAATATGCTGTTATCCTGAAGACTCAGGCAACGGACTTCTGGACAAAGATGTGGAAGGGCGTTGAAGACAAAGCCGCAGAGATGGGTATTCAGGTTGACATCTATTCCGCACAGAGTGAAGAAGACTTTGAAGGACAGGTTGCTATCCTTGAAAAATGTATCAATGACGGATATGATGGTATCGCTATTGCACCGCTGTCCGCATCCAACATGGTTTCCACAGTTGCAAAGGCTACACAGGCCGAAATTACTATTGTAAATATTGATGAGAAACTGGATATGGATGAAATGGCAAAACAGGGCGGAGCTGTTGTCGGTTTCGTTACAACGGATAACGTAGCTGTTGGCGCAAAGGGTGCCGGCTACATTGCTGAAAACGTAGAAAAAGGAAGCAAAGTTGCTATTATCGAAGGTAAAGCCGGTAATGCTTCCGGTGAAGACAGAAGAGACGGCGCTAAAAAAGCTTTTGAAGATGCCGGTCTTGAAGTTGTAGGAAGTATTCCTGCTGACTGGGATCGTCAGAAAGCATTGGACGCTGCAACAAGCTTTATTCAGCAGAATCCGGATTTAAAGGGTATCTACTGCTGTAACGATACAATGGCTCTCGGCGCATTACAGGCTGTTATCAACGAAAACAAACTTGGAGAAATCTTAGTTGTTGGTACAGACGGCGACACAGAAGCTGTTGATTCTGTTAATAAAGGTGAACTTTCCGCTACAGTTGCTCAGGATCCTGCAGGCATCGGCGCTAAAGGCCTTGAACTGTTAGTAGAAGCTGTACAGGCTGGAAACAAAGGTGAAGTCGGCGTTGTTCCGGATATGACACCGGTTGATTCCGTATTAGTTACCAAAGAATGATCAGGCAGATTTTAGGGTTGCGAATGTCTGATCAGGATAAAATAAAGCAGGGGGCCGAGTTTTTTCGGCCCTCTTTTCATATATTCGGGAATGTGCTATACTTTAACGTGCGAAGGGCATACTTTAACGTGCGGAGCCTGACGGAGCACGCCCGCCCCGAAGGGGCATGTATTACGGTGTGCCCGAAGAGCATACTTTAACGTGCGAAGTAAAGAGTTTATTGGAGGTATCAGATATGAAAGTGGGATTTGGCTGTGACCATGTGGCTGTTGAGTTAAAGCAGATTTTAATGGAGCATTTAAAAGAAAAAGGTTATGAATGTGTGGATTATGGCGCATACGATCCGAATGTGAAGGTGAACTATCCGGAACCGGGATTGAAAGTTGCGGAAGCGATTATGCGGGGTGAGGTTGAGAAAGGCGTTTTAATCTGCGGAACAGGAATCGGCATTTCTCTGGCGGCAAATAAGGTGCCGGGAATCCGTGCCGCCGTATGCAGTGAGCCTTATTCGGCAAAATTAACGGTAGAACATAACAATGCGAATATTATCGCTATGGGCGCACGGGTTGTCGGGCCGGAACTGGCAAAGATGATCGTGGATGAATTTTTTGGCGCTGAGTTCCAGGGCGGGCGCCATGCGGTGCGCGTGGATATGATTTCGGATATTGAAAAGAAATATGGTGCGCAGTGGCATGAATAATCCTTATTATATCGGTGTGGAAATCGGCGGAACAAAACAACAATTGGCCGTCGGTCTTTCTGACGGTACAATTTTGGACAGCCGGCAGGTAAAGCTTGTTTATCAGAGAGGTGCGGAGGATATTCTGGAATGGCTTTCGGAAAATATTCGGGAATATCTGGAGATGGCACCTTATGCGGGCTGTGTGGCCGGAATCGGCGTTGGATTCGGCGGGCCGATCGAGACGGCCACAGGCCGGGTTTTGGCATCTCTTCAGGTGCCGGGATGGAAAGACTTTGAGTTGAAGCGGTGGTTTGAAACGGAATTTAAGCTGCCGGTGATCGTGGCAAACGATACGGTCACCGGCGGGTTTGGCGAACTGTATAAAGGCGCCGGACGGGATTCGGAAAATCTTTTATATACGAATATAGGCACCGGCATCGGCGGCGGTCTTTATATTCACCGAAAGTATTATGATGGAAGCGGATTCGGAGCATCCTATCTCGGCAACATGCTTGTGCCGGACTGGCGATCCCTCATTCCGGGAAGTTACACCCGGACTGAATTGCTCTGTTCGGGACTCAGCATTGAAAAACGTCTCAGAGGTGAAAGATATATACCAAATATTTCTTCTCTTTCAAAATATTATGATGGGGATATGAGCAGAATCACATGCGCCGATCTGGCAGAAGCGGCCAGGGCGGGTGATATGTTTGCCTGCGTGGAACTGGATAAGATTGCAGAAAGCTTTTCAATTGCCCTTGTCAACATTCTTGCCGCCCAGGGCGTGGATACGATCGTGATCGGCGGCGGCGTGGCAAAAATGGGAGAGATATTATTTGACCGGATTCGAGAGACAACGGATAGATTGGCATTTATAGCCAATAAGGACCGTTATCGGATTCTGCAGAGCGAATTGCTGGACGACGCAGTATTAGTGGGGGCTCTGCTGATTGCTTCGGGGAAATATGAAAAAATCTGATAAACCGGAAAAGGCTGTCACATGAAAAACGATGTGACAGCCTTTTTTGCGGAGACGATGGGATTCGAACCCATGTGCCGGGTAAATCCGACAAACTGATTTCGAGTCAGTCCCGTTATGGCCTCTTCGGTACGTCTCCATTTTATGTTTGCCTGTATGCAAATCAGAACGTTTGTTATTATACTACATATCCAAAGGATTTTCAAATAAAATTTATAAAAAACTTGATATAGAAAATCCGATTATCCGCATAAATACAGCATTTAAGGGCTGTTCATCACTTGAAAAAATAAGTGTTTTACCACGAATTTACCATAATTGAATATGAGTCTTGATATG
>NZ_DBGCTU010000011.1:0-77196 GCF_048388605.1 Frisingicoccus sp.
AGGAGATGGTTGTCGTTAGCCATCTTTTTCTCTTTTTATAGAAAAATTTCAGGGAGGTATGTGACTCGGACGAGGCACATACCTCCCTGTTTAGAACTGTCTATTAACCGACAGCCCCCGCTATATAAAGCAGCCGATGAAAATACAGTATTTATTCAAATGTCTGGCCCGGGCCGGTAATACCAGAATAATTGTAATAGAATCGGCAGCATATTTTCCAATATGTATCGCCGACTTATCATCGCCTGCTTTATATCTTATGTTGTTTTTCAGATTTGGTGACTGGAAAACCGGCCGCTATTTTTCCAGATAATTCTGTGGATCTACCGGGGTGCCGTCCTTTGTCATTCCAAAATAAAGATGGCTTCCCTCTTCCGTGTAATATTTTGTCGGCTGAGCGACATTGCCGATAGCCTGACCCTTAACGACCTTATCGCCCTCTTTGACATTCACGTCTTTCATCTGTCCATAAACAGCTTTATAGCCGTTTCCCATATCCACAGTGATCATTGTTCCGTTGACACTGTCCTCCGTGACAGACTCTACAGTCCCGCCAAAAGCCCCGACAACCTCCTGATTGACATCGGCCTTGATCATCAGAGCCGGATTGCATTTGTACTGGTCCAGCGTTTCAAAATAAATCGTTTTATCCGGCGAATACTCTTTGAGGATTTCACCTTCCACCGGCCATACCATTTTGGCATCGTCGCCAAAGGTTTCCGCGACCGAAGCATTTGCGGCTTCCGCTTCCGCCACAGATTCGGCCACCGCATTCTCAATATCGGTCGTATTTCCCACAGCCACCGCCGGGGTTTCATCCAAAACTTCCGGCGCATTTTCCGCCTGACTGAATTCCGCCGCATTTTCCGCCGCCGCTTTATCCTTCATGCCGGAGCGATATCCGGCAATACCGGAGATGCCGAGAACAACCACTAACGCCCCGGTCAGCACCATGTAAAATCCATTCTTTTTCCAATAATTTTTAAAATTTTCTTTCACCTGTTATCACCTCGTAGCTATAGTTTGACCAGGAAATCAAACTTTATACACTTGTTCCCGGAAAATACCATAAAATAATTTCTTCCCAGGTTTTTCCTTCCGCCGCCATGGCGTCGGCGCCGTACAGGCTCAAACCAACGCCGTGGCCGCGGCCATAACAGGTGAATTCAATACCGTCATTTCTCACTGAATAATCAAAACAGGCGGAGGGAAGACCCAGCCGACAGCGCAGTTCCTCCCCCGAATAGGTCTGACCGCCGATCTGAATCTGCCGTACATATCCCGAATCATCCTTTTCCACAATTTGTACCATACTCTCAGACAACTGCTCCCAGGCATTTTCTGTACCGTCAGCCTCCGCAAGACTCCGAATGATTTTTTTCCGGCTCAAAAATACCTTTTCCATATAATCGGCGGAGCCCTTATCCCACGCGCTGTCCACACTCACCAGATAGGGCAGTTCACCGCCCCAGACATCGGCAAAATTTCTTGTTTTTCCATTGGACAGGGGACAATACAGGGGTAATATCGGAGCTCCGTCATAGAGTATTCTGCGTCCCTCGGTCTCCGTTACGGCTTTTCTCAGTTTTTCCTCATCCATGCCCTTAGCCAGCCGTTCCCCCGCCGACAGCCACGGCTGTCCGAGCCACTGCCCCTCCGGCGTCCGGCCGCCCTCTGACATATAGGCTATGTAAGTCCTCAAAACAACCGCCATGGCTTTCACGGTTTCTTCCTCAGTATCTGTATCCAGCACTGCGGCCAGAACTCCCACCGCATATTCATCAAAACCGACGACCCGGTCCATTCCAAATTCTTTCATATGAACAGTAAGGCCCTCGGCAGACTGTTCCCAATCTGCCGAGGGCCTGTAATTCTGATAAATCTGCGTTCCCATACAGGGAATCGCCAGCAAACATCCTATAAAAAGCCAGACAAGCCGTTTCCTCATCTCAGGATCCCCGACCTTTTTGCAGTCTCCTTATAGAATATTCATTTCAGCACCAAAAGTGCCTGTCCTTATTTTGTTAAAGCAACCGTATCTCTTGCGATCATTAATTCTTCATTTGTCGGAACAACAAATACTTTAACTTTGGAATCCGGAGTTGTGATCTCAATTTCTTCACCGCGTTTTCCGTTAGCTTCCGCATCTACTGTAATTCCAAGATATCCGAGGTAATCGCAAACGCCCTGACGTGTTGTTGCGCTGTTTTCACCGACACCGGCTGTAAATACGATAACGTCAACGCCGTTCATCGCTGCCGCATAGCCGCCGATGAATTTAGCTACCTGATATTTGAAAGCGTCAAGCGCATATTTGCAGCGTTCGTTGCCTGCATCTGCCGCTTCTTCAATATCACGGAAGTCGCTGCTTACGCCGCTGATACCGAGAACACCGGATTTTTTATTTAAGATTTCTGTTACCTGGAAGACATCTAAATTATGTTTCTGAGCATAGAATTCAAGGATGGATGGATCGATATCGCCGCAGCGTGTTCCCATGATCAAACCGGCCAGCGGTGTAAGACCCATGGTTGTATCCACACATTTGCCATGATTTACGGCACAGATACTGGAACCGTTGCCCAGATGGCAAACGATAGTCTTCAGATCTTCCGGTTTCTTTCCAAGGATCTCAGCAACACGTTTGGACACATAGCTGTGGGATGTTCCGTGGAAACCGTAACGGCGGATCTTATCCTCTGTGTATGCTTCATATGGCAGACCATAGAGGAATGCTTTTTCAGGCATTGTCTGATGGAAAGCCGTATCAAATACAGCCACCTGAGGTACGCCCGGCATTAATTCTTTACATACGCTGATACCGATCAGATTGGCCGGATTGTGAAGCGGCGCAAGATTGCTGCACTCGTCGATGGCTTTCATAACTTCATCATCCACAACAACAGAAGAAGCAAATTTTTCTCCGCCATGGACTACACGGTGGCCTACGGCATGAATCTCTTCAAGAGATTTTACAACACCGTTTTCTGCATCTGTCAGACAGTTAAGTACAAGTTTGATAGCGTTTGTGTGATCCGGCATCGGAGATTCGATTGTAATTTTGTCTTTTCCTGCTGGTGTATATACGATTCTGCTGCCTTCAATTCCGATACGTTCGCAAAGGCCCTTTGCCAGTACATCCTCTGTATCGGACTGAATTAACTGGAATTTTAATGATGAACTTCCACAATTGATTACTAATACATTCATTATTCTTTTCCTCCCATAAAATTATATCCTTATTTTAACATATTTTTTTTAACTGACCAGCCCATTTATGATATAATTTTAAAAAAAGGAGGTTATGTCTTGAAAAAAGTGCAAATATTTATCTTTATTATCGCCCTGATATGCTTTTTGGGCAGCGCCGGGTATCTCGGCAAGTATTTCTGGGAGCGCCATGTCTCGGCAGAAAACATGAATGATATCAAATCACTGCTTGTGGAAGAAACAGGCAATTCCGATACAAATGATGAAACCGGCAGCGACAACAGCGAAGTGCTTCAGCGCTATGCCCGTCTTCATGAGGAAAATCCGGATCTCGCCGGATGGATCCAGATTCCGGATACGACCATTGATTACCCGGTAATGTACATTAAGGAAGATAATGATACCTATCTTCACTCAAACTTCAACAGAGAATATGATGCCGCCGGCGTTCCTTTTATCGACGGCTACTGTTCGATGGATCCGCTCAGCGAAAATCTGGTGATCTATGGACACCATATGAATGACAACAGCATGTTCCAGCCATTGATGAATTACAAGGAAAAGGATTTTTTTGAATCCCATAAAACGATCTATTTCGATACGCTTCATGAAAAAGGAACCTACACTGTGGTGGCCGTTATTCTTTCCAGAGCCCTGGCCGAAGAAGAAGACGGTTTCCGATACTACAGCCATTTTGATTTTGCAGATGAAGCGGAATTTAACGACTATATGAATAACATTCGCCAAATGACTCTCTATGATACAGGTGAAACTGTGGTTTATGGAGACCGGCTGATCACTTTATCCACCTGTGAATACAGCCAGGAAGACGGGCGTATGGCGGTGATCGCCAAAAAGATTGATTGATATGATAAAAGGAGAAAACTTTTATGGGATTGTTTGAACTGATCTTAATTGCCATCGGCCTGTCGATGGACGCCTTTGCCGTTTCAATCTGCAAAGGCTTGAATATGCGGCGCATGAACTATCGTCAGGCCGGGATCATCGCCCTGTTCTTCGGCGTTTTCCAGGCGCTGATGCCGGTCATCGGCTGGTTTCTCGGCAAACAATTTGAAAGCTACATAACAAGTATCGACCATTGGATTGCCTTCGTGCTCCTCGGATTTATCGGTATCAATATGATCCACGAAGCTATGGGAGATGATGATGACGCTTCCGAAGACATGCAGGAACTTCTGGATATAAAAGAACTTTTTATGCTGGCCATAGCGACCAGCATCGACGCCCTGGCCGTCGGCATTACCTTTGCCTTTCTCCAGGTTAAAATCATTCCGGCAGTCTGTCTCATCGGATGCACCACCTTCGGCCTGTCCTTTGCCGGCGTCGGCATCGGCCACCAGTTTGGCCGGCGCTATGAGAAAAAAGCCGAGATTGCCGGAGGCGTCATTTTAATATTTATCGGTTTAAAAATCCTGCTGGAGCATCTGGGGATATTATAATTTCTTCCGGTAATTCTCCAGTTGGTGAAATATCCCTAAGATGTTCACAACATCTGCTTTAATATTGAATACTATGGTATAATTCATCTGCCCGATAACAGCTTCGTAATAGCCCTTACTCGCCAGATATGTGTCTCTGCTGAGTGGAAACTGCAGAGGATTTTGTTCCAAACGATTATATATACTATCAATTTCATCCATTAAATGTTCGGTTGCCTGTTTACTTTTTAGTTGAAAAATCAAATAATACAAAATATTATCAAGTAAATCATTCGCATGCTCTGTAATATTCAACCTATAGGCCATACTTTTTCCTCATTCCTGCCAGGGCTGCCCTGGCATCCTTTACCTGCCCATTTTCTATCTGCCGTTCTGATAATTCAATATCTCTGTATATTGCAAGCTGACGCATGGTACTTTCATAAATCTCCATACTCATAATAACCATATCACCATATCCATTTTTGGTGACATAAATAGGTTCCTCTGATTTATGGCACATATCGGATATTTCTGAGGTATTTTTCAAATCTTTAATAGGTATAATCTGTGGCATTAGCGCGCCTCCTCTCTAATATGGTTAAATTATACCATAATTATCCCATTATCTCAATTGAAATATTACTCCATTATACGAGTCCGTTCACCCCGAATCCGGCCCCCGAAATTATCTCTTCCGTCTCAAAAAGGGTATTGATGATCTCGTTATAGTTTTTCAGGCTCTGGGTTTTTCTTATCTTTTTGCCATACTTTTTTGCATTGGTGAAAAGACAGATCATATAATTCCATAATTCTTTCATCTTATAGAGGAGGGGCACCTCCCCGGAGAGCATATCCGCATAATCCCCATAAATCCTGTCATGGAATTGCCGAAGCAGCGGCTTATCCACGATTTCCCGTTCCCCAAGAATAATGTCAAGCAATGCCGGATTGGCGATAAGCCCCCGGCCGATCATCACCGATGTGACCTCCGGGAAGCGGCGGCAAAAATCCTCATAATCCGCCTTTTGAAAAATATTCCCGTTATAGCACACCGGGCACCGGCTTTTTTCAAGTCCGAGCCGAAACATTTCCAGATTTGGCCTGCCCCGGTAAAACTCCTCCCGTGTCCGCGGATGAATGATCAGCTCTTCCAGCGGATACTGGTTATAAATATCCAGCAGCGCATCAAATTCCTCCGGACTATCCTTGCCCAGACGGGTTTTTATGGAAATTTTCACTTCCGCATTGCGATAGATTTCCTCCAGGAAACGGTTCAGATCATCCCGAAAGGCAAGAAAACCTGAACCCCGGCCTTTGCCCACGACAGTCCCCGACGGACAGCCCAGATTCAGATTTATCTCTTGATATCCCATATCCATTAACTGTTTTTCTGTATATATAAATTCATCTGCCCGATTTGTCAAAATCTGGGGCACAATTTCCGGTCCCCGGTTATTTTCGGGAAGCACATCCCGCAGCGCTTTTGAAGTCCGGCGGCTGTTCAGCCCCGGTGTGATAAACGGCGTAAAATATTTATCCGCAGGATGAAAATAATCATAATGGGCATTCCGAAAAATATACCCGGTAATGCCCTCCAAAGGCGCCATATAAAAATTCATTTTATTTTTCTCCGTTAAAGTAATAAAATCAAGGTTCCGGCCACGATCAAAATAAGTCCGGCCAATCCCTTCGGCGACAGCTTTTCTTTAAAAACGATCCAGGCAAAGGCCACTGAAACGACGATACTCAGCTTATCAATCGGCACGACAATGCTGGCCTTCCCCGTCTGAAGCGCCCGATAATAGCAGAGCCAGGAAAGCCCTGTCGTCACGCCGGACAAAATCAGGAATATCCAGCTCCTCCCGTCAATTTTTCCGATTTCCTTTTGTTTATGGGTCATACATACGATCAGCCAGGCCATAAACAAAACAACGATCGTCCGCAGCGCTGTTCCCAGGGTGGAATCCACATTCTCCATGCCGATTTTCCCGAGTATCGACGTCAGGCTGGCAAATACCGCCGACAAAATGGCATAAACCAGCCATCGATGATCGTTTTTAGCTCCGGCTGTCTGCACACGGGCCTCCGGCGCTGCTTTTTTCTGAATCATCAGAGCCGTTCCCACAGCGATCGCTCCCATGCCCAAAATCATATACCCTGTGATCGGCTCTCCGAGAATGAGAAACGCACCCAGCATTGTAAGGATCGTGCTCGACTTATCAATCGGCACGACCTTATTCACATCCCCGCATTGGAGCGCCCGAAAATAGCAAAGCCAGGAACCGCCAGTAGCCAGGCCGGATAGGGCGAGAAACAAATAGCTCGCCCCGGAGATATCTCTGATCGTCGACTGGGTTCCCTTCAGGAAAACCATCAGCCAGGCAAAAATAAGCACCACAACCGTCCGCAGAGCCGTAGCCAGATGGGAATCCATATCTTTTATTCCAAGCTTCGCCAAAATTGCCGTAATCCCGGCAAAAAAGGCGGATCCAAAAGCCAGGAGTATCCACATGATTATCCGCTCTTTTCCTTATTCATCCACATCAATCTGCAGCGATCTCATAGCCTCCAGCGCGCAGCGATGAGCCTCCGGCGTCGAACCCGCGCAGCAGGAAGCATCCACCCGCACCGGCGTATTCGGCATCGCCGTCCGAATCAGTACTGCATTTGCCATCACACAAATGTCCGTGCAAAGTCCGACGACAATCACTTCATCGATCGGCGCCATCCGGTCAATTCCCTGAAGGCAGCCGGCCATCTGGATCGAACCAAAAGTTTCTTTATCAAATACAAGGCTGCGGTTGGCCGTCACAAGTTCCTGAATATCCTCCTGGAACTTCCAGCCCTCCGTATCCCGGACACAATGCACCACAGGAAGTTTTTTTCCTTCCAGCGTTTCTAAGTAATTTTCCTCATGGGTATCTCTCGTATAAACGACCGTTCCCGGGAAATTCTTAATCTTTTCAATCACCTTCGGCAATATCGCCCGGGCCTCCGATGAGCCGAGACTTCCGTCAATAAAATCCTTCTGCATATCCACAACAACAAGATATTTACTCATGTTTTTCCTCCATTATTCCACACTCTTCAGTGATTCCACCATATCAATTTTTTTCAGTTTAAAGTACATGACAAAATTTACAAGCATCGAGAACAGGAAAGTAAATCCGATCGCATATAAATAACTCGGCATATTAATGTTCCGTCCGAACATGGTCATCTCCACTTCCACCGTCTGAATGACAAAGCGATGCAGTATTTTCCCGAGAAATACGCCGACAAAGGCGCCGATAATTGTCAGCAGTATATTTTCCCGATAGACATAATTGCCGACCTCCATATCGTAAAATCCGAGAACCTTCAGCGTTGCCAGTTCCCGCTTACGCTCGTTAATGTTGATATTATTCAAATTGTAAAGCACAACAAAGGCCAGCATACCTGCCGATATGATCAATACAATGATAACGCTGTCCAAAACGCCAAGCATATCTTCAATCTGGCTCTCCATATTATTTGTATAGGAAACTGTCAATATACTGTCATTTTTCAGAAGTTCCTCGCCAACCTGATTTAACTCAGCCTCATGGGCTTCCGCCATATCGGCAAAAATGCAGTTATAAGACGGCACCTCTCCCGTCAGCTTCTCATAGAGCTGCGGCGACAGATAAATATAATGGGACAGATAGTTTTCACAGATATCTGTCACGGTCACCTGAATCTTTTCATCATCTTCAAGTTCTATCTGAACCGTATCGCCCACGGAAATGCCCAAATCTCTGGATGCCTTCTCCGTCAATATGGCGCTGTCCTCCGTCATATTCCATGTCTCCCCGGAAACCCGGTCGCTAAAGGTTACAAACTGCTCAAGATTGTCCAGCCTCGACGGAATGTAAAGATAAACATCCTTTTTCCCATCTCCAAAGGTCATCTCCGACAACCGCATATAGCCGTCCATAAATGAGCCGATCCGCCCGTCGGACTCAAGTTTCTCATCAATGGCTTCTTTTTCTTCCTCATCAATATCTCCGTCAATGACTGCCATCAGATCATATATCTGGATCTCGCGGAACTGAAGCCGGGCAATGTCCATGATTGAATCCTTCAGACCATATCCGACGATCATCAGGCCCATACAGCCTCCGATGCCGAAAATAGTCATAAAAAATCGTTTCTTATACCGTAAAAGATTCCGCACCGTCGATTTCCAGGTGAAATTGAGCCGTCCCCAAATCCATGGAATGTGCTCAAGAAATACCCTCTTTCCGCTCTTCGGCGCCTCCGGGCGCATCAATTCTGCCGGCTGGGCATGCAAAGCCCGGTAACATGCGCTGATCGTTGCGACCATAGTACATAAAATGGCGGCCCCCGATGCCGCAAAAGCATATCCCATATGATACGGCACAACCAGATCCGGAATATGAATATAAATAATCTTATACGCCGTAACAATAATATATGGGAATATTTTCTGTCCAAACAATACGCCGAAAACAGAACCTCCCAGAGTTGCCGCCAGAGCATAACCCACATATTTTGCCGCGATCCAGAATTTACTGTATCCCAATGCCTTTAATGTACCGATCTGAATACGCTGTTCCTCAACCATTCGAGTCATAGTTGTCAGGCTGACAAGGGCAGCCACAAGGAAGAACAGCACAGGGAAAACGGAACCGATGGCCCGCATACGGTCCGCATTGTCCGAATAACCGCTGTAATCCGAATCACTGTCCCGATCATTGATATACCAGGATGGTTTATCAATACCTTCGATCTCATTCTTCGCGTCTATTATTTTTATCTCCGCATCGGAAATCTTTTCCTCCGCTTCTTTCTTTCCTTTTTCATACTCTTCCCAGCCATCCGCCAGTTTCTGTTCATTTTCAGCGATCGTCGCATAGGCTTCGGCGATCTGGGCCTCGCCCTCATACACCTGGCTCCAGCCGCTGGTGTAAGCGCTCTCCCCGCCGGTCAGCTGATCATATGAATCGGCGAGGGTTTTTTCGGCCTCGGCAAGCGCCGTCTTCTGGGTTCCCAGCTCCGCTTTTCCGGCCTCAAGCTGCTGCCGTCCCGCAGAAAGTTCCGCCTTCTGAGTTTCCAGTTCTGCTTTTCCGGCTTCAAGCTCTTCCCTGCCTGCCGCAACTTCTGCCTCGTGCTTTAAAGCCTCTTCCGCCGCCGGCCTCATAGCCTCCATCGCATCAAGACTTGCCTTCGCTTCCGCCAACTGGGATTCTGTCTGAGCAACCGCCCCTCGAAGCTGTTCGGCCATCGCTGTCTGCTCCGGCGTTGCCATCCCCGCGCCAATCAACTGTTCCAGTTGGGCCAGCTGATTCTTCATCGTCTCCAGGCCGGACATGCCGCCCTGATATTGCTGCCATCCCGCTGACAGTCCGGCAAGCAGCGTTTTTGCATCCGCCAGCCCCTGCTCCGCTTCCGCCAATTCACTTTCTTTTTCAGAAAGCATTTTCTCAGCCTCAGCAATCTGAGCCTCACCGTCGCTCAATTCTGCTTCCTTTTCAGCCAGCAGCTTTTCAGCTTCCGACAACTCCGCTTTTCCCGATTCCATCTGAGCTTTCCCGCTGTTGTACTGGCTCCAGCCGTCATCCAGCGTACCCCGGCTGGCATAGAGTTCATTTTTTGCCTCCCGGATATCATTTTCCGAAGATGCCAGTTCCGCCTTTCCGTCCGCCAGCTCCGCTTCGCCGTCTTTTAATTCCTGCTCCGCCTCTGCCAGTTCGGATTCGGCTTCTTCTTTTGCCTCTTTCAGTTCGGACTCCGCCTCCGCGATCTCCGCGTTTGCCTCATCCATAATCTCTGCATAACGGATATCACAGCGAACATCCGAAATATTCTCCACATTATCCTTGACTTCATCAACGATTTCCGTATAGCTGTCCGTAAAAGCCAGTGCATCCTTCGCACCTTCCACCGTCACATAGGCCTGGGAATAAACCTCTTGGTCAAAACTGTCCTCCGTCACATAGACAAACATATCGATTTCACCGCTGCCGATATTGGTGCTTCCCCGGTTAAAAGATATGTACATCGGACTGGAACAGGTTCCGACTACCGTATATGTATCCACCGCCAGATTTTCAGACAACTCCTTATCCGTGCCCGAAGTAAATGCCAGGGTATCCCCGATTTTTATATCATAGGATGCCGCCAAGTCCATATCGACAACACATTCTCCCTTTTTTTCCGGCAAACGCCCCTCAGCCACATCCACCTGATTCATCGTTTCCGGCAGGGATTCCACATGCACAACCCGTTCACTCTCACCCATCAAAGCAAGAACATCGATCATATACCCCGGTTCAACCTTTTCCACACCTTCAACGTCCCCAATCGCCTTGATGTCATCCTCCGTCAACCCCAGGGTACTCAAAATCTTCATGTCCATCATATTGTGCGCATCAAAATAGGCATCTCCCGAATACCGCATATCCGGCTCAGAAGCCCGGATTCCTGCAAAAAAGGCGACGCCAAGCGCAACGATAAAAAATATAGATAAAAATCGGTTCAGGCTATTCCGAATCTCCATGCGAAAATCCTTCGCCAATGCCTTCTTTCTCATAAGCACTCTCCATTACCATTCTATTGTTTCCACAGATACCGGATTCTCGTTTACGGTTATCCCGGACACTTTACCGTTCTTAATCTTAATGACCCGGTCAGCCATCGGCGCGATCGCCGAGTTATGCGTAATGACAATCACTGTCATCCCCTTCTCGCGGCACATATCCTGCAGCAATTTCAAAATTGCTTTTCCTGTGTTATAATCCAATGCCCCTGTCGGCTCATCACAAAGCAGTAATTTCGGATTCTTTGCCAGAGCACGCGCTATGGATACACGCTGCTGCTCACCGCCGGATAACTGGGCAGGGAAATTCTTCATACGGTCGCCCAAACCCACATCTCTCAAAACACTCCGCGCCCCCAGAGGGTCCCGGCAGATCTGAAGGGCCAGCTCCACATTCTCAAGGGCCGTGAGATTTGAGATCAGATTATAAAACTGAAACACAAATCCAATGTCATCTCTGCGATATTCCGTAAGCTGTCTCGAATGATATTGGGAAATATCCTTTCCATCCACCCAGATGGAACCGCTTGTCGCCGTATCCATACCGCCTAAAACATTTAAAACCGTTGTCTTTCCGGCCCCGCTCGGCCCAACAATAACAACAAATTCACCCTTCATAATCTCAAAATCTATACCGTCCGCCGCATGAATTTCAATCTCGCCCATACGGTAAATTTTCGTCACATTTTCCAGCTTTACATAAGCCTCCATGGATTCGCCTCCTGCATCATGTTAATATTTTAATTATAAATCGTTTGCGGAGACATTTCAACCAAAGGGATGAAGTTCATAAAAAGTTCAGATTTAAACATGATCACATAACAAAAAAAGGGACCCAAAACAGAAATTGGAATCCCTTCTTCTTTTGTACTATTTTTTCAACATTTTTTCTTTTAAAATTTGTTCAAGGCTATGGTCTTTCTTTAACTGAATAAAACTCACTTCAGCATAACACAAACAGACAGCCGTCAAAAGACAAAGCATAAAGCATGTCATCCATGCCAGATGATATGTGCCGGTTGCATCATAAATCCATGCTAAAACCGGACTCCCTAATACACTTCCAAGCATACAAAATCGATAAACATAGCCGAACACTTCTCCATAGTACTCTTTTCCAAAAAGCTTAACCGTAACTATAGACGGTACAATTGAACCACTTGAAACACCAATTGAAAAAAATATGGCCATAATCCACATCATTCCCCATCCGGCATTAATCTCTAACAGCAAATATGCTACAGCAAATGAAACAAGCATTCCTATATTCGTAATCATCATATCTAATCTGTCATAAAGCCAACTGAGAATGACTTTTGCAGGTGTTAACATCATAAGAAAAAATGATGCTATTGCATTGGAAAATACCAGTCCATATGTTTCAGACATATACGGTGCCAAATGTGAATGTCCGCCTGAAGCAATAAAAAGACATGTCAACATTCCCAAAAGATATATATAAAAAAAAGTATGTTTTTTTAATTTCTTTAGTGGAATGCCTTTATCAATATATAAACTTTTGGCCGATTCATTGTCTTTCTCAATTTGTACCAATTCACGTTCCCGCTTTTTAACTGCTCTGCACATAAGCACTGACACCGGAACCTCTATGATTAGCATTATAACACCAACTGCAAAAAAGGCAGCATGCCATCCGTAGTGTTCTATGCCCCGTGTCAAAATAGGTGTTGTCAAAGCGCCGCCAATCCCAGAACCGGCAAAAGCAATACCGATAGCCAGCCCGATATAATTATCACAGCATTTCACCAAAATAATGGATATTGGCATAATAACTGCTCCCGTATTAAATATCCCTAATATTAAAGAGGCAAAATACATCTGATATATATTTTTTGCCAGTCCAAAACTACTGTATGCAATGCTCATTCCGGCAACACTGATGGGAAAAAACCATTTCATTGTTTCATATTTGCTCAAAAGCCGTCCGGCATACGGGGACAGGATTGCAATAACAACGCTAAAAATACCTGTACATAAAGAATAAGACATTCGGGATGTCCCCAACTCCTCCGTGACCGGAATCATATATAAACTAAAACATGTTTTTGTCATAGAATGCATCAATGACATAATAATAAATCCACCGATGATCGTACACCAGGCTGATTGATTCCATCCTATTTTCTTCATGGATTCTTTATCCCCCCAAGATTAAAAATCATAGTCTATCCTTATTTTCTATCCGTAAACGCTGCGCCTCTGTCTCAGCCCAACTGTATTCCTGCAAAAATTCTCCGGCAAACAGATTTTTTCTCCCCTGAAGATAACGATAATAATCACATTTTTCTATCGGAATATTCACCCTGACCTTCCCATACTCTGTCTTCAAAATATCATTCATGCCGATTTCTGAAAGTGTATTTTTTAATCGTACCAAAAGTACCCGAAAATATGATTTACTGGATTTTTCGTTTGTATCTCCAAACAAATCATAAACCAGGGTTCCGATATTCACCCACCGGTTTTGTTTAAAGACCAGATATGCCAGAATTTCTTTGGCCCGTTTACTATGGAAAACCACCGGTTCTCCTCCGACAATTAAATCAAATCCCGGAAAGCATCTCACTTCGTACCCTTTAGAATCGGAGAAATTTATAAACTTTTCAGCCTTTTCCAAAGCCCGTAATAATCTGGGCTTACTATAAGGTTTGAAGACACAGTCAATGGCATTCGTACTCCATGCGTCGACACCATATTTACTATAAGCAGTAATAAAAATAATTATTGGCGGATTTTGCAGTTCTTCTGTCGCAATGGCAAACTCAATTCCGCTCATTTCCGGCATTTCTATATCTACAAATGCCAGGTCAATATGTGTATGTTGTATATAATCCAGCGCATCCAAGGGATTCGAAAATGATGCAACATAATCAACCCCTTCAACATCTTTTAGCATAATTCTTAATACATTTAATGGACGAATCTCATCATCAATGCCTATTATCCTCATGTATTACCCTCCCCCGTACTAGATTTATAAGGAATTATAATTTGTATCTCTGTCCCCTCCCCAGGTTTGCTGATGATCTGTACACTTCCACCCGTTAATTGTTCTATCCTGAATCTGCTATTATTAAGTCCGCTTCCCTGGGTTTCGGGAAGAAAATTCACATCAAATCCGGCACCATTATCAATAATAAAAATTAAAATATTATCCTCGAATCGTTTCGTTTCAATCCATACGGTTCCGCCGCCTTCTTTTGTTTTTCGCAATCCATGATGCACTGAATTTTCTACCAGTGTTTGAATGGATAGCGGCGGCACTGAAAAAGCTGTTATCTCAAAATTTGTCACAAACTTAATTTTATCTCCAAATCGGAGCTTCTGTAACTCGATATACTCGTTTATACTGATGATTTCTTCAGAAAACGGAATTAGCTTCTCATATTTTTCAAAATCTATTCTTCGCCGTAAAAATGACGCATAAATAGCTATTGCATCTGCGGCTTTGAGCGGATCTGTATAGCACATTTCCTGTATTGTTGTCAGCGTATTATATTGAAAATGTGGTTGTATCTGGCTTGACAAAAAAGCAATCTCAGCATTAACCTGATTTTGTTTTGCTTCATTCTCCTTTTTGGCCCCATCCTCATTTTCCGCGAAAATCAAAGACAAAACATTCACATAAAATAAAACAGCGGCCAACAGATTTACCCATAACAATAATAAAGAGAAAAATAATGTATAATAATATAAAACAAGCGCTATAAAAATACTGAATTCTACAAATATTGTAGCAATACCCATACATAAAATCTTATAATCTTTTGTCTGAGCGAACTCTGTACACATACAATAAATATTATAAAACAAAAACATTATTGCAAAGCAAATGACGCAAATGTCCATGTTTACAAATTTTCCAATAAATACTTTTACAAAAACGGCCCCAAAAAAAGCAGTTGTTATTAAATAGAGAATTTTTTCATTAAAACGTTTAAAATAAAATTGCTGCTCTAATCGTATGACGCTCACACCTAAGAACAAGGCGACAACGGTGGCTAATAAATGAGTTTCTTCAAATGAAATAAAATCATAAACCCCCTTAAAACCACCCGATGTTTCAATGGTTGTAAAAACAAAAAACAAACCTATCCCGAAAAAAACAGTTAAAAACAAATAATATTGTTTCTTTTCCTGCATTCTCCTCAGTAAAATGACTACAAAAAGAGCAGAAATTAAGAAACCGCCAAAAAGAATCATTCTTACACTGTTTTCAATATTATAGTAAGCATTAAATTTTTTTAAGCTGAATAGCCAGGGCTGAGCATAAACTCCCGATAACCACTTCGATGTCACTTCGATTGTGATTTCACACATCGGCATATGATCGATATACACAATGTTCCCCACAGCATCAATTCCGGGATAAAATTTCTCTTCACCGTTTACAAACAATTTCATATTCGAAGAAATCCCGTTAAAAAACAGAATCAGCTCTTCATCCGGCAGGTTTTCTAAAATTAATTTATAACTGGCCTTTCCGCCGCCGCCCCATCCCTCCGGATCGAACATATTCCATTCCATTGGCAGATAGATCAACTTTTCCGCTTGCGCCATATCCCGATTATCTGAAATAATATGCATGCCTTCATAATATTTCCAAGCAGTCTTGATTGGTTCTTTTCCACTTTTTAGCAATTCCTGCTTGTTAATTTTATATATACCGACAGTTTCTGATTCCAATTCGTTTCTCCTGTTCTGCATTGTAACAGAAACAGCTAAACCCGCAAAAATAGAGAACAAAGCGATCAGGCAAAGTGCCAATATCATTAAATCTTCTTTTTTTTTATCTCCCACAGTCTGATTACCCTACAAAATAAATTAATAATTTAATAAATTTCACAATAATTATACTATATTAACCGTTACAAAAGTGCTACATATCTTGTCATTTTTATAAACAATTGTCAAATTGCACACATTAATATTATTATTTTAAAAATTTAAGTTTGTTATGTGTATAAAATTACTTAATTTGTATACAAAAAAAATGCTCATAAAAAAATATCCGCATGTTTTTTTATGTTACATTCTTGTTGCACATTTGTTATAAGCCATCCGATAAAATTATTCCTATAAATATATAGGAGGGATAAAAATGTCAAAAGTACTTATTTGCGGAATGTTGTTTGACGCAACAGATGGACAGATTAAAACGAATCAGGCGGTGTACGTTGAAGGCAATAAAATTGTTGATGTCATCAGTGCTGAAGGTATTTCGTTTAATGATGATGAAATCATTGATCTCAGCGACAAATTTGTTATGCCGGGTTTAATCGATGCGCACGTGCATATCGGATATGCGGCCGGTAAAGCCATTACTGAGAGAACAGAAGCACCCGAAGTGGTTGTGACGAAAGCTGTCCGCAATGCCCGTGAGAACCTGAAAGGTGGATTTACAACCGTTCGTGATATGAATTTTCCAACAGTTACCGGAAGTCCTGCTATCAGAGATGCAATTAACCAGGGTTGGATGCCGGGGCCAAGAATATTTTCCTGCGGACACGCAATTACGCAAACAGGAGGACACACAGCTATCACATATACGCAAGAACGCTTTGGACAGTTGGTTCCAAAACCAATTGGTACATGTGACAGCCCGGATGAAGTTCGTACAGCTGCAAGAACCATGTTAAAATTCGGGGCCGATCAGCTGAAACTTATGGTGACCGGAGGTGTAACCAGCCCAAGCGGCGCTGTAGGCGCGCAAAACATGAGTTATGAAGAAATCGTTACCGCTGTAGAGGTTGCTAAAATGCATGATTGCTTAGTTTCCGTCCATGCACACGGTACATCCGGAATTCTGGATTCTGCAAAGGCCGGTGTCAGCTCCATCGAACATTGTACAATGGCAAATGAAGAGTGTGCCGATTATATGGAAAAAAATAATATAGTCGCTGTTCCTACATTAATTGTTATTCAGTTACTTGCCAATGGGGCAGATAAAGGGGTTGCCGAATCAACGGTGGAAAAAGCAAAATTCTTAGCTCCTTTGCACGCCAAAAACATTCGTATGTTATACGAACGTGGCATACGCTGTGTATTTGGAACAGATTCCGGAACACCATTGGGTATTCACGGACATCAACATGCAGAATTCAGTTATATGCTGAACGCAGGCATCTCCAAAGAGGACGTGCTGCTCTCTGCAACACGATATGCTGCAGAATTAATTCGTTGGGATGACAAGCTGGGAAGCATAGAGACAGGAAAATTAGCAGATATCATTGCCATTGACGGCAACCCGATGAATGATATGGGTGTGATGCACCGTGATAATATTTCTTTTATTATGAAAGATGGCGTTATCTATAAAGATAAAGGGTTATTTTTCCATATTTGATTCTAATAAGGAGGTTTATCTTTAATATGAGTAATAAAAAAAGTAACTTTGGAAACAACACTGCATTACAGGTTGGTATCGGCGGATATATCGCCCTTATTGCTGCAATTATATTCTTTTCAGGGCTTTTACAAAATCAGGAAAGCTTTATAAAATTCTTTGATTATACGAACGTTCTTGGCGCATTCGGTGGTTTGGGTTCCCTTTCAGAAGGTGCCGGTACACTTGCGTCAAACTTCCGCGGCACCGGCGGCTCGGGAGCCCGTGACGGTTTTTTATTCTCGTTAACACTGACTCCTGCGGTTATGCTGGCACTCGGTGTTGTAAAGGTTGTTGAAGATTATGATGGATTAAAAGCAGCTCAAAAACTTCTTACCCCTATTCTTCGCCCATTGATGGGTATTCCTGGAATCTGCGGCTTGGCGTTGATCGCAACACTCCAGTCCACCGATACCGGTGCCTCAATGACAAAAGATTTGTATGACAATGGGGAAATCAATGATAATGAACGAACCATTTTTTCCATGTTCCAATTTACCGGCGGAGCTTGCCTGACAAATTATTTATCAAGCGGTGCCGCGCTCCACGGATTTTTGGAAGTGCCAATGATTCTTCCTCTTATCCTGATACTTGTTTTCAAGTATTTGGCTTCGTTTTGGGCAAGAATTTATATTAATCTTATTACAAAGAAAAAGAACTAAGGGGGATTGAAAATGAGTAACACAACTGAAAATAATGCAGCCGAGGTTGCTGCCGTTAAAAAGAAAAAAGTAAATCCAATTAATAGTTTTGTCGCAGGCGCTCGCAACGGTTTTTCAATGTCCATGAATAATATGCTTCCAAACGTATTATTTGCATTTGCTTTGATCAAAATCCTCAACCTGTCCGGGTTAACAGATCTCATCGGCTCAGTATTCGGACCTGTAATGGCTATCTTTGGACTTCCAGGTATTGCATCAACAGCGATCATCGCAGGCATACTTTCCACAGGCGGCGGTCTGGGCGCTGCAGCCAGCCTGGCACTAAACGGAGATATCAATGCCAGCCAAGTTGCAATTCTGCTGGTAGGCATTGTTATGTTTGGTTCCCTTGTGCAATATGTCGGACGTGTTTTAGGTGCCGCTGATGTTGATACCAAACATTATCCAATGCTGATTGCCATTGACTTATTAAATTCATTTTTAGCAATGTTTGTCACCAGCTTCATTGTTGGAAGATAATAAATTTTATATAGCATACATAAACCCTCTATAAAGAACTGCCGCTTTACCATAAAAAATCGTAAAGCGGCAGTTCCTCCTATTTATTTCATTTCCAATCCTCTGACTTTTGCGTAAGCCTTGATGGCTTCCACGCATCCCTCGAAGCCGAGTTTGCTGCTGTCCAGGCACAGATGATAATTCCGGGCGTCGTACCATTCCTGGCCGGTATGATATTTATAATAATCACCCCGGTATTTATCCTTTTTCTGGATGAATTTTCGCATTTCATCCTCTGTCTTGCTGTTCTTTGCCATTGCCTGCTCAAAGCAGAAATCTGCCGGAGCATGGATAAAGACGCTGATCACGTGGTCATAATCCTTCAGCACATAATCGGCGCACCGTCCGATGATGACGCAGGATTCTTCTTCGGCCAGTTGCTTGATAATTTTTGCCTGATAGTTAAATAAATTATCGGTTGAGACAAAATCATCGCTGTCCGGCGGAAGCACCTCTCCGGTATACACTTTTTTGGCAATACGGCCTAAGATGCCTGATTTCGGCTGCTCATCCGCCGCGCCGAATAATCGTTCATTAATGCCGCTCTCATCCGAGGCCAGCCGAATGATCTCCCGATTGTAAAAATGAATTCCAACATTTTCCGCCAGCATCTTACCGATGGTTTTACCGCCGCTGCCATACTGACGCGCAATGGTAATAACTGTATGACTCATGTGAACCCCTCCTATTCACCCAGGTATGCCTTCTTCACTGATTCATCATTCATCAGTTCCTTCGCATCACCCTCAAGAACAATTTTACCTGTTTCCAATACATAAGCCCGGTCTGCAATACCCAGTGCTTTTTTTGCATTCTGCTCAACCAGAAGCACTGTCGTGCCGCTGGCGCTGACTTCTTTGATGATATCAAAAATTTCATTAACAAAAATCGGAGACAAGCCCATGGACGGTTCATCCATCAGAATGATCTTCGGATGGGACATCAGCGCCCGGCCCATCGCCAGCATCTGCTGTTCGCCGCCGGATAAGGTTCCTGCCAGCTGATTCTTACGTTCTTCCAATCGAGGGAAACGCTCATAAACCATTTTCAGGGAATTTTCCACTTCATTTTTATCTTTTCGGGTATAAGCGCCCATTCTCAGGTTCTCCAAAACCGTCAATTCAGAAAATACCCGGCGCCCTTCCGGCACATGGGCCATTCCCAACGTGACTATTTTATGCCCCGGCATTTTCGTAATATTCGTCCCTTCAAATTCAACGGTTCCCGACTTTGCTTCCACAAGGCCGGTGATCGTATGAAGAATGGTTGTCTTTCCCGCGCCGTTGGCGCCGATCAGGGCGATAACCTCGCCTTCATTTACCTCAAAGGAGATTCCCTTAATTGCCTGGATAACTCCGTAATATACCTTTAAATCTGTTACTTTTAACATTGCCATGGTACTGTCCTCCTACTCGCCCAGATATGCCGTGATAACCTTCGGGTCATTCAAAACAGCCTTTGGTTCTCCATGAGCCAGCTCCATGCCAAAGTTCAGCACATAAAGATACTCACAGATACCGGATACCAGCTTCATATCATGTTCAATCAGAAGAATCGTAATATGAAATTTATTACGAATCAGCTGAATGGTGTCCATCAGTTCCTGGGTTTCATTCGGGTTCATACCGGCCGCCGGTTCATCCAGAAGCAAAAGCTTCGGTTCCGTTGCCAGCGCACGGGCAATCTCCAGCTTTCTCTGCTTTCCATAAGGCAGATTCGACGCCAAAACATCAGCCTGTCCATCCAGATCAAATACTTTCAATATTTCAAGGGCCTGCTCATCCATTTCCTTTTCTTTTTTCGAATAACTTCCAAAATGGAAAAAGCTCTCAGCCAGACTATACTGCACATGATTGTAAAGAGCCACTTTAACATTATCCAATACCGTCATTTTTGAAAACAGACGAATATTCTGGAATGTTCTCGCAATGCCCGACTTGCATATTTCTGTCGGCGTCTTTCCGACCAGATTCTCACCGTCCAGCTCAATAATTCCCTCGCTCGGCGCATATACACCGGTCAAAAGGTTAAAAGCCGTCGTCTTTCCCGCCCCGTTCGGGCCGATCAGGCCGACCAGGCTGCCCTGCTCAATACTCATATTCAGATCGTCTACGGCCCGCAGGCCGCCGAAGGAGATTCCAAGATTTTTAACTTCCAGTAAAGCCATTCTATTCGCCCTCCTTCTGAATACTCATTGCCTTTTTAAGATTCCGTTTTTCAATCATTGCCATGCGGAATTTTGAATTGTTGAAGATCATCATTGCGATCAATACGATCGCATACAACAGCATACGGAAATCCGCAGCGCCTCGAAGCACTTCCGGAAGAGCTGTCAGAATAACCGCCGCAACGATCGCGCCTTTGATGTTGCCCATGCCGCCGAGAACGACCATAACAAGAATCTCAATCGATTTATTGTAGTCGAAATTTACCGGTTTTAAGATACCGACATTATGTGCATAGAATACACCGGCCATACCGGCAAAGAAACCGGAAATGACAAAAGCCATTGTTTTTGCCTTGCTGACCTTGATTCCGATCGCTTCCGCCGCAATATAATTATCGCGCACCGCACAGATCGCACGGCCGTGTCTGGATTTTACCAGATTGGAGATAATAACAATTGTCAGCAGGACAAAGATATAAACAAATGTAAAGTTTTTATAATTACTGTAAGCCCCGATACCGGAAAGGCCCTTGGCGCCGCCTGTAAACTTCAGAGAATTAATGACCGATTTAATGATCTCGCCAAATCCCAGAGTTACAATGGCAAGATAGTCGCCCTTCAAACGCAGTACCGGCAGACCGATGATCAAACTGAACAGCGCCGCCACAGTGCCGCCGACCAACAGGCCGATGAGAAGTTCAAGCATCGGCGGAAGTTCCAGCGCATTGGTCGTCAATGCTCCGGCATAAGCGCCGATGGACATAAAGCCCGCATGTCCCAATGTTAATTCGCCGAGGAATCCGACAAGCAGACAAAGAGATACAGCCAGCATAACATTGATGCAGCAGGGAATAATAATGGACATCGCCTGGCGCCCGAGAAATCCGCCATAGATCAGGGCCATAACGATACCGTAGACGATAAGCGCTGCAATAATATTCATAATTACTGATTTATTAATTTTTTTATTCACAACAGCCACCTACACTTTCTCTGCTTTCATCTTACCAAGTAAACCGGATGGTTTCACCAATAAGACGATAACAAGCACACCGAAAACAATGGCATCTGCAAGCTGAGTAGAAATATACGCTTTGGATAAACTTTCGATGATTCCAAGCACGATTCCTCCGAGCATTGCCCCCGGAATACTTCCGATGCCTCCGAGAACCGCTGCAACGAAGGCTTTAATTCCCGGCAAAGCGCCCAATGTCGGAGACAATGATTCATACTGGCAGATAAACAGAATACCCGCCACAGCCGCTAACGCCGAACCGATCGCGAATGTCATGGAAATCGTTTTATTTACATTAATTCCCATCAGGGCTGCCGCCCCCTTATCTTCGGATACGGCACGCATAGCGCTTCCGGCCTTTGTTTTATTGATAAACCATGTCAAAATGATCATTGCGATCACCGTTACAATTAATGTAACAATCGTAATTCCGGAAATATGAATACCACCGATCTTTATCGACGGCACCTTGATCACCGACCCGAAAGGAATCGGCGTTGCCTTAAATATGATCAAAGCAACATTTTGTAAAAAGTAACTGACACCGATCGCCGTGATCAACACAGCCAGCGACGGCGCATTACGCAGCGGTTTATACGCAATCCGTTCCACCGTGATTCCGAGAACCGCACAGACAATAATGGTCAATAAAATACATACCGGCACCGGAAGTCCCAATAACGCCGCAAATACATAAAGTGCGTATGCACCTACCATAATGATGTCTCCATGAGCAAAGTTGATCATCTTTGCAATACCATATACCATGGTATATCCCAGGGCAATCAGGGCATAAATACTCCCGGTCCTCAGTCCGTTGATTAACTGTTCCACAAGATTATTAATCAGACTCATTCCCCTCCACCTTTCTATGTTTTGTATTACCGAACTTAACTATATATTTTAATATAATACTTTCTTGCTTGCAAGGATTAATGTGGAAAAATCCAATTTTTGTCAGGAAAACACGAAAAAAATAATATCCATTCGGGCGCCCCGCATGCCAGATGCTTCGCATGGGCGCGCCGCCTATGAAAAGAAGACGCCAACATCCCTATGGGGGACATCGGCGTCTCCGGCAAATCCGACATAAACCTGTCAGATAAAATTATTCATATAAAGTATAAGCACCATCGATGATCTGGATGAATTTGCTTCCTTTGTTCGGTTCACCTTCTGCTGTCCATGTGATACCATCACCTGTCAGACCGTCAACAGTGATCTCTGTCATGGCTGCGATCAGATCAGCGCTTTCGATAGAACCGGCCTGTTCCATAGCTGCTTTGATCGTATAAACAGTATCATAAGCATCTGCTGCGAACTGGTCAGGAGTTGCGCTGTAAGCTTCTTCATAGGCTTTTACGAATGCTGCTACATTTTCAGACGGGTCTGCTGCGAAGAATGGGCTCAAGAAGATAGCGCCTTCAACTGTTGCTGCATCTGTAACTGTGCCGAGAACGCCGTCCCATCCGTCACTGCCGAGGAATGGAAGTTCCATGCCCATATCCTTAGCCTGTTTTGTGATGTATGTTGCTTCCTGATAGTAAGCAGGAACAAAGATAGCTTCTGCATCTGTACCTTTGATTGTTGTTAACTGTGTATTAAAGTCAACATCTCCGCCTGTGAAAGCTTCACTTGCAACGATCTCGCCGCCTTTAGCTGCGAATTCTTCTTCGAATGCTTCTTTGATACCCATGCTGTAGTCAGACGCACTATCGTAAATAACAGCAACTTTCTTGTAACCAAGTGTTTCTGCTGCTAAATCTGCCATTGTAACACCCTGAGCCGGATCAGTGAAACAAACACGGAAAGCATTGTCATTCTTTGCACAGTCGATAGCGGAACCGGATGGTGTGATCTGAAGAATACCATCTTCTGCTGTCAGATCTGTGATAGCGATACAAGCACCGCTTGTTACGCAGCCGAGAATCGCCTGAGCGCCGTCATCCATAACAGAGTTGTAAGCCTGAATAGCTTTATCTTCGGTTGCTTCATCATCAGCGAAAGTCATAGCCAGTGTGTATGTCTTATCGCCAACTTTTACACCGCCTGCCGCATTGATCTCTTCAATAGCGATCTCAGCACCCTGTTTTACAGAGTTTCCATAAGAAGCAGCATCACCTGTCAGAGGTCCGATACCGCCGATCATGAATACTTCGCCGTCTGCTGCCGCAGCTGTTGTTTCGCCTTCAGCTGCTGTTTCGCCTTCAGCAGTTGTCTCTGCTGCTTTTGTTTCTTCTTTTTCCCCGCCGCCGCAGGCTGTGAAAGAAGCAACAACTAAAGAAGCGGCTAATGCCATGCTCAATACTTTTGTCATCTTTTTCATGTTTTATTCCTCCTTCTAATTTACGGTTTATTGTAATACCTAAACCCGGGAATTGTCAATGAAAAGTATGCCTTTTCCCCAACACTTTTTTGGAGTATAATAAAAATAACCAATTTATATTATATAAGGAGGGAAATTTTATGAAAATTTTAACCAATGGTCATTTTATATCCTGTGATGATGAAAATCACTGTTTTTCAGTGATGGGCATTGACCGGGATAAAATTGTCTATACCGGCGACACTGTTCCGGAGGAATATGCCGAATGTCCGGCCATCGATATGCGCGGCCATACCATCGTCCCGGCTTTCTCAGATACCCATATGCACTTTGAAAGCTTTGCCCTCTTCCGCACAACCGTGGATGTCCGTGATGCTGAAAATTTCGAGGAGATGGGTGAAATGCTCCGCGCATGGACGGATGCCCATCCAAAGGCCAAATTTCTGCCGGCCTACGGGTGCAGCGCCCATACGGTCGCCGAGAAACGTCTGCCTGAAATGAAGGATCTGGACGCTATGACCGATCTGCCTTTATTGATCGTAAAATATGACGGCCATGCCGCAGTGGCCAACTCAGCCCTGATCGAGCTCTTCCCGTTGGAAGTTCTGTCCGACCCGGGCTTTGATTCCGACACAGGATGGCTCTATCAGAATGCATTTTATAAAGGCGTCAATTTTATTACACAGAAAGTTTCTCCGATCACCCTGCTGCAGGGTATGCAGGATGCGGCGGAGGCCCTTGCTGAAAAGGGTATCGGCTATATTCATACCGTGGAGGGCGTCGGCTATAAAAATGATATCGATATTGATACAATAAACATTGTCCGCCGGGCGCTCCCGCAAAAATTTACCGTCTTTTTCCAGACAATGGATGTCGATAAAGTTGTGAAGCGCAAAATGACTCACATCGGCGGCTGCTTCTCTCTCGCATTGGACGGCTGCTTCGGATCAGAAGATGCGGCCCTGTCTGAGGGCTATACAAATAACCCGGAAAATAAAGGTTTTCTGGCTTACACCCAGGAAGAAGTCAACGATTTCTGCATTAAGGCCAACCGGGCCGGTCTGCAGATCACGATGCACGCCATCGGTGACGCGGCCGTAGAACAGGCTTTGAACGCCTATGAAGCCGCGCTGAAAGATTACCCGCGAAAAGATGCGCGGCACATTTTGATCCACGGGGATTTAATGAATAAAGAGGCCATCAAAAAAGCAGCGGAGCTCGGTATTACCATCGCCGTGCAGCCGGCATTTTTAGACTGGCCGCAGGAGCCGGAAGCTTATCTGGAATCCATTCTCGGCGAACGGGCAAAACAGATACTTCCGCTTCGGGATATGCTCGACGCAGGACTTCTTGTCACCTCCGGCAGCGACGCCCCTTGCACCATCCCGGATCCGATCGAAGGCATCCATATCTGCTGCAACCATCCGAATCCGGAACAGGCCCTGACGCCGATGGAAGCTTTAAAAACCTACACCATCTGGCCGGCCCGCAGTGCCTTTGACGATAATTACTATGGCAGCCTGACGCCGGGCAAAAAAGCCAACTTCCTCGTACTGGATAAGGATATCCTTTCTATTCCGAAGGAAGAAATTAAAACAACGAAGATCAAAGGCGTTTTCCTGAATGGCCGCCGTTTCCGCCCTGCGGATAAATTCTCTATTCCAAAAATGGCACAGAAGATCTGGGCGAACCGTAAAGAGGACTAAGCCATGATCTATACGCCTATGACCCGGAAGGCCATGAAGATTGCCTATGCCGCCCACGCCGGACAGACAGATAAAACCGGCGTTCCCTATATCTACCATCCGATACATCTGGCAGAAAGTATGACCGAGGAAAAGGCTGTCATCACGGCTCTGCTCCATGATGTCGCCGAGGACACGGATATAACGATTGATGATCTGGCCCGCGAGGGATTCCATGCGGATATACTGACAGCCCTGACCCTTTTGACACATAATCCGGCAGAGGAATATATGGATTACATTTCACGGCTTTCCACCTGCCCGCTGGCCCGAAAAGTCAAGCTGGCCGACCTGCGTCACAACTCGGATATTACCAGGCTGGATGCGATCGATGAAAAAACGGCCCGGCGGCTGGAAAAATACCGCCGCGCTATTCAGCTTTTGGAAGCAGTTGAAAAGGGCAGGTAAAATTTCTCTTTAAAAAATAAGACAGGCCTTCCGGGAATAACCTTTCCCTGAATTGCCTGTCTTATTTTTTATATGTGGTCATTAAAATATTCCTGCGTAACTTTCAACTGCTTTTTCAATATTTCTTTCCACATGCGTGTATGTATTTCTCCAGAACCCTTAGAGACTTTTGTCATTCGTATACTTCCGTCATCATCCACCTTCCGATAAAAGTAATGGTCCGTATCTTTATATAATTCCCAACCATCTTTATCGCAAAATCTTTTTAGTTCTTTCCATCGTGGCATTGAATACTCTCCCCTATCCGTTCCGGGCTATCCATTATTAATGCTTTAAAAATATATGGAATGTGTCCTTTTCTATTTGGACTATGGGAGTAGAAAGCATAATCATTATAATAATCTGCCGAATACTCAAGAATAGCTTTACCCAAGGCCATCTTCGCCTTTTGTTCATCCTCCCCATTTTCAATCAGATCAATCTCATTTAAAGATAAAGTAACCGAACCATCATCCTCCATATATTTCTCTGCTGTAAATTTATATGCATTTAAAATTTCTTCCATAGTTTCTAAATTGGAAAACCACATTCTATCCCGTGTACGCTTGATAAATTTAGGCTTTTCGTGAATAACACTGTCGCAAACCGAACTCCATTCTTTTCTCACCGTTGTCGCCTGTTCCATCAACATATCTATCATCTCCTTCGTGTACCTCCATCATACCAAATTATGTACATAGTGTCAACAATGTGCGCAATGTACATTTTTAGTATATGCTTTTTTTACATTAATATGCCCATTGACTTTTAAAAAAGAATCTCATATACTAAATAAAAAGGTGCGCCGCGAGATACGTCTTTCGGCAAACCATTCGGCAAATTTTATAACCCCTGCTGAACCTTAGGGTACGCCCGAAAGTGAAGATAAGGATAACTTACAGTAAAATCTATACCCTTACCCTGTCCGGCAGTTTTTTCGGACAGGGTTTTTTGGTATAAAAACCGTTGTAAATGGAGGATTTATGGATACACGTATCGCCGTCATCGGCATTATTGTTGAAAACCCGGAGGCCGCGCCTCGAATTAATGATATTCTGCATGAATATTCCCCCTATATACTCGGGCGCATGGGAATTCCTTATCCGAAGCGGGAATTATCTATTATAAGTATTGTCATTGACGCGCCGCAGAATATTATCAGTGCGCTGTCCGGCAAATTAGGCATGATTCCCGATGTAAGTACCAAAACTGTTTATTCAAAAGTATGAGAAAAAGGAGACGAAATTTATGTATGATGTGAAATCACTCAAGGCAGAAGAATTTATCAATGATGAAGAAATTCTGGACTGTCTCAGATATGCTCAGGAGAACAAAAATAATCGTAAACTCATCGATGAGATTTTAAAGAAGGCAGAAGAAATGAAAGGCGTCAGTCATCGTGAGGCCGCCGTTCTTCTGGAATGTGATCTGCCGGATGAGATTGAAAAAATGTTCCATCTGGCGAAAAAGATTAAGGACCGCTTCTACGGCAATCGAATCGTTATGTTCGCGCCGCTTTATCTGTCCAATTACTGTGTCAACGGCTGCACCTACTGTCCATATCACGCGAAAAATAAACATATTGCCCGGAAGAAGCTGACCCAGGATGAAATCCGTCAGGAGGTTATCGCCCTTCAGGATATGGGACACAAGCGTCTGGCCCTGGAAGCCGGAGAGGACCCGGTCAACAATCCGATCGAATATATTCTTGAATGTATTCACACCATTTACGGTATTAAACACAAAAACGGCGCTATCCGCCGCGTCAATGTCAATATTGCGGCCACAACCGTAGAAAACTACCGCAAATTAAAAGAAGCAGGCATTGGAACTTATATCCTGTTTCAGGAAACCTATAATAAAAAGAGTTATGAAGAACTTCATCCAACCGGCCCGAAGAGCAATTATGCCTATCACACCGAAGCTATGGACCGGGCTATGGAGGGCGGCATCGACGATGTAGGTATCGGCGTTCTTTTCGGACTCAATATGTACCGCTATGATTTTGTCGGCCTTCTCATGCACGCAGAACATCTGGAAGCGGCTCAGGGCGTCGGACCGCACACCATCAGTGTACCTCGTGTCTGTCCTGCAGATGATATCGATGTCAACGATTTCTCCAATGCCATCCCGGATGACATTTTTGAGAAAATCGTCGCCTTGATCCGTATCGCTGTTCCATACACAGGCATGATCATTTCAACCCGGGAATCACAAAAAGTGCGCGAAAAGGTACTCCAGCTCGGCGTATCCCAGATCAGCGGCGGTTCCCGCACCAGCGTCGGCGGCTATGTAGAGCCGGAACCGGAAGAAGAAAATTCCGCCCAGTTCGATGTCACTGACCGCCGCAGCCTTGACGAAGTCATCAACTGGCTGTTGGAAATGGGCTTTATCCCAAGCTTCTGTACCGCCTGCTACCGGGAAGGCCGCACCGGCGACCGCTTCATGTCCCTCTTAAAAGCGGGACAGATCTCCAACTGCTGCCAGCCAAACGCCTTAATGACCCTCAAGGAATACCTGATGGATTACGCCTCTGAGGAAACACGCAAAAACGGCGAAAAACTGATTGAAAAAGAACTGGCCAATGTGACCAGCGACAAAGTCCGCGAGATCACCCGCGAACACTTAAAAGATATCGCAGAAGGAAAACGGGATTTCCGGTTCTAAAGATTCAAAAAGCATCGAGGCTGTGGAGAGATGAACATATCAAAATTTTCCACAGCCTCATTTTATACTATTTCACAAACACATAGGTCTTTTCATTTGTCCACTTGCACTCGCCAAACAGCGCGCAATCTTTATCCACGCCCATAATGTCAATTTCCATAAATATTGCTTACAAATTTCCTCAAACACACCACCCATATAAACAGAAAGCTCCGGAGCAATGCGATTATATGCAAGTTCTACTGCGCCCCGTGAAATGATCGATATATTTTCCGGCACAATGCGATACCAAAATCGAAACATATTATCTTCAACCGAATAAATTGTCTTGCGAGTAGTTTTTTCACCATAGGGCGATTCTTTTTTTATAATACCAAGCGTCACCAGATTCTTAATATAAGATGCACACACACTTGTATCCTCACCGATTTTACCGGAAATCTCATTCACCCTGGACGAGCCCGTGGCAATCGCCGTAATCACCGCGTTATAAATCGCCGGACAAACCTGTCAATAACTTATTTACGATTTACTAATTTATATTTTACTAATTTGTGCGCCACTGCCTTGTGCAAAGCCCCCAACCCGAAAATCTCACGCCCGAAAGGCTACAGCATTTCCTTCTGAATAAGGCATCCAAATCCGATACTGTTTCTCGCCCCGATTCCGGACAGAAGCGCCAATTCGAGCATCTCGGCAGAACCATACAGTTTAAATCTGCCCTTCCAGGCCCGAATCTGAAAACCGCTGTAATAGGTTTTTATCTCCCGGAGGCGGCCGGAAGCATCAGGCAGAATTTTGAAATCCGTGTTTTCCGGCTCCACGCCGTAATAGGCCTTATATTTTCTCAAAAGATTATCCCTGACCATGCCGGAAAAATCCTTTTCTGTCGGACTGTAAAAATAAGTCTTTTTTCTTCCGTCCCCGGTTATCAGGGTAGAATGAATCGTTACCGGGGATAAGGTTTCCACAACACAGTTCCGATATTCTTCCTTAATAAGCCGGCAATCGACCAGTGAAAGCTCATTGCTTCCCAGCCAAAGCGGCTGCCGTCTGCCCACCGCTTCAGCAACAACCTGATGACCCTCGTCCGAATAGAAGGTCAGGCAGATCTGCACCGGCCCGGTGAAAATTCTTTTTCTTTTTTCCCTGTGATAAAAACTCTCACCCATCATTTCCGAAAACGTGTACAGCTTAAAAGAACGTTTATCCCTCTGATACCCCCGGTCATGGAGAAAGGATGTATAACCCCGGTTTCCAAGCCAGGACAACAGGGCCGCCTGCAATATCTTGTGATATCCGGCCGGAACCATCACCGGCTCCTCGCTGTAGAATGTTAAAAGATATTTCATTTTTTTATACCCTCCGTGAGCGCCTCCACTAACCGGCTGTATTCCCTGACCTCTTCCTGCCCGAAAATAACAGCCTGGTGATACTGCTTTGATACAAAGGAATCCAGATCCTTACGAAATGCCTCAAATTCTTTCTCATAAGTTTGCCGTGTATCCCGATTCGTAAAGCGGCTGATCAATACAACCCGGCTCCGGCTGCCTCCGATTTTTTCGCTCTGATACAGCGCCTCAAAAAAGTTCATTTTAACACTTCCGCCCTGCTCCCCTCCGGTAATAGAGAGTACGGTCAACTGATACCCTGTAGAAAAAAGGATATCAAACCGCCGCCCGCCGTTAGCATCCTGAATCCATGGGCGATACATGATATCCGCTCCAAATCCCGGTTCCGCCGGAGAAATTGTTTCATAATCTTTCCAAAGATCAGAAAACGCCTCTCTGACCGCGCAGCAAACATAATAATAAAACCAATCCTCCATGAAGAGTTCCCAACAATCCAGCCCTTTCTCCCGGGCCTGATTGAGCAGATCCGCCATATCGCCGCCTTCTCCTGTCCCGGATTTAAAACAATTCTCCTCCTTATCAAAATACAGCCATGGATTCTTTTTGCCATACTGCTCGAGAAGGGCCGTATACTGTTCAAAACGCCGGGACTTATCCGGGAAAATAAAAGCACAGCGTTCCCCGATATTGCTATCGGCAGCCTTACAGTCTCCACTCTTACAGGTCAGCGATCTAAAATATAAGGCATGCTCTGAATTGCACATATCCGCCAAAAAGGCTTTTAAACGCAAATATTCCCCGCTAAAGGTGTCCGAATCCGAACCCGAAAACATTCTGGCCCCAATGCTCTTTATCCGGCGGCAAAAATCTCCATCCTCAAGCAATTCTTTTGTCTGTTCATCCGCCGATTTCTCCCCGCAGATCTCCATGCCATGCAGACAAACAATATCTTTTACTGTCAACGACACATTGGATACCGGAAACTCCAGATACTTTTTCCTGTGCTGCCCATTAAAAAGAAAGCAATTCAGTCTGTCTCCGGACAGATAACACTCCGCCCCCGGCTTATGGTTTTTCCCGCACCACTCCCGCAGAGCGATCGCCGCATAAGTTGTCATTACCTTTGTGCCGCCCGTGTGATTCAGAATAACACCCTCGGGATTCTCCCTATTCAGGATCTCTTTGATCTTCTCTTCCACCACATACTGGGAAACTTCCCCGCCGGTTCCGCCGCCTGCGGTCTGCAGACATACCGCCCCAATCTCACATCGCCGAAAATGATTCTCCGCCGCCAGACTTTCCAATGCCGAACAGATCCGGTCTTTATAGATCACTGTTTCCTGCGTGTGGATCAGCAAATGCCGGGTCGGCACAAAAAGATTTTCTTTTTCCTCCTCCGTCCATCCGGCTTTATCCATCAAATGGGCCGCCTGCACATAGCAGGGCATGGGGTTAGAACCCACCAATATAATATTCAGCCACTCCTTTTCTTTTTTCATCCTGCTTCCTCCCCGCAGCCACCGGCAGCTTCTGCCCCCAGCAGTTTTTTCACCTGTTCTTTCAGTTTATCATAATCCGACACTTCTTCTTTGCCCCATATCTCAATATGATGATACTGTTCACCGCTGAAAGAACTCAGATCTTTCTTTAACTCATCCCGGTTTTCAGCCCAGTTGACCGCAATGATCTGACTATGGGTTCCCCCCAGGATCTCTCCCCGGAAAACCGCCTCAAAAAACTTGTGCTCAGCCATCAGGGAATCATTATCAATGGTGAGAGAAAGCACCTTTAATTCATAGCCCACCGCCATCACGATATCCAGTTCAAAGCCCTTATCGCCGCTTTCCTTCTTCACCTCCAACGACCACGCCAAATCCGTTTCCGGCAGATTCCCGGCACATGTCTGCATTTCCTCAACCGCATCCCGAACCGCCATATAAATATACTGTTCAAACCAGTCCTTCCGATACATGGTTAAATATTCAGGAAATTTATCTTTCATTTTTTTCTTTTTTGACAATGGATCCATCTTATGAAATAAATTTATCCAGCACTCTCCGTCCGGCGCAGCCGCAACAAATCCCTGTTTATCATCATAATGGAACCAGCCGTTCTCTTCTTCCTCATCAAAAAGTCTCAGAATATTTTTCGGAGAGCAGGGAAGTTCATAAACGAAATCCGTTTCTGCCGCAGAGATTTCATCGGCAACATTCTTAAAGTGATTAATATAGATCAACCGGGCAAAAAGCTTCAAATATTTTTTCATAAAATCTTCATCCGTGAATATCCGCTTTGCCGCCGCCTTCAGCGCAGCCTCAAAAGCCTCTCTTGCCTCTCCACCCGCGGGCGCCTGCCCCAGAGGGCGGACAAATAACGCCCCGTTTTTATTCACACACTTTTCATAACCATAAAGGCGGCCGATTTCCTCCACTGATAAATGAACAAAATAATTCAGATTTTTCTCCTCCGGATAGGAAGCATACCCCTGAAGTCCCCATCCGTCTTCGCCATCTCCGAGACGGACACAGTTTAACTTTTTTGAGGCGTCATCCAGATAACATTCTACCAACGGCGTTGACTTTTCCCGGCACCATTCACGCACCGCCATGGTCGCATAGGTCGTCATCGCCTTCGTGCCGCCCGTATTGTTGAGTATGACTTTATATATCGGACCTTCCGAAGATTTTTCATTTAATCCGGCTTCTATTTTCCGCTGAATATCTTCCTGCCGTCCCTCGCTGTCAAGCCGCAGCCCCGGTACATCGTCTTCCTTTAATCCCCATTGATCCATAAGCATTTTCCGGGCGGTCTCCATATACTCCGCCGTGTCCTCTGTATGGGCAAAAATATAAACGTCCGGCACGGGAAGCTGCGCCGCTTCCTGTCTGCTTTCATCCATCAGATACGCTGCCTGCACATAACAGGGCATGGGATTCGAGCCCACCAGCACAATGTTCACAACCAATCCTTTATCCTCTGCCATTTTCCTGCTCACTCCATAAATTTTATATATACATATATGTAATTTTTTCTTTTAAAGCTTCGCAGTCATAGGCTTTTTCGCCAATGACTGCCTGCACCCCGTCGGCCTCTCCCACCTGATATCGGTTAAAAAGCTTGATCACTTTGACTGTTTCCTCATCCTGCTCTGCCGGTTCAAAGCATAACGCCTTAAAGAAATCCTCATGTTCCTTCAATGCCTTTGTCTTCCCGCAGATCCAATAGAGATACTTAAATATCAGCGCCCATGGATGCTGGAAAAAGTCCTCCGGATTTGTTTTAAAGGCTTCCCGGATTTTTTTAATAAGCATACGGACCGCCTCCCTGTACGCCGTCCCTTTATATAATTCAAATATCCACGCCCCCTTCATCCAGATAAAAAGGTCATAACGAGCCAAACCGCAAATATCCCTCTTAATCAATTCGGACATCTGCGCTTCCGGATGATCCGACTGAAAATAAACCGGGCTTTCCTGCAGATACAATGCCTTTGCCCCGGATGAAATACAGGCATGAAGCAGATAACCCAGCGTCCGCATTTTATTAGCCTCCGTGTTAAATTCGCCGATGGCCTTTCTGAAACACTGCTCCGCGTCCTCATACCGCTCCGAAAAAGCGTAGGCCTGTCCGAGAGAGCTGTACATTTTCCCAAGCCATTCCAAACCGCTCCGGCTCTCAGCGCCATCCGCTTTTCCCGCGCCTTCTCCCTCCGAAAAGTACTCCGCGATAATCTCATTCATCGACGCCATCTGCGCCCTATAAGCCTCTTTCACATTTTCCGCATCCTGGAGCAATATTTCATAAATATCCACCAGCGGCTCGTACTCAAACTGGTTAAAATAAATCTGGGCCGCCCGGTTCAGAGAGGATTCAAACTCCTCAATGTTCACCGCGTTTTTCAGTTCCACCAGCCGCCGGAAATACTTTCTCGATTTTTTTATGCTGCCCTGATGATTATAATACCGCAGACGGAAATCATTGATCAGATAGGCCTGACGGTTTGTCAGCTTATAATTTCCCTGGGTCACCAGCTGCATCAAATGATTGATGATATACATGCCCTTCCCGTACAAAGCCTCGTTTCGCATATAGACCTCGGCATCCGCGATATAATAATCCATATTTCGGATGAAATCCTTCCGTTTGCCATCCAGATCCCGCCGCTCCGAATCACTCTTATTATCCAGTTTGCCCGTATAATCACCGGCAATCCGGCGGTCAAAACGCTGTACCCAGGTGTCCATATAGTAAGCGCTGAAGGGACTGGCGCTGTATTCAATGTCATACCGATATGCAAAGCATTCCGCCAGACGGCCTTCCTCATAGGCCTCCACCATCTTTTTAAACAGACTGTCCACCTCATCATAAACCCAAAAATCAATGGATACCGGCATATCCCGGCTGACCTTTTGCAGAACCTCCCCGTCCAGGACAAAGGTGTCATAGCCGACCTTCTGATAGAGATAACGCTGAATATAATAACAGATAATATCCGCCAGATAATAAAACGGCGAGATGCTTTTTGAATTATTTGCCGTATAGTTCAGACTTTTACATTCCAGCTCAATATCATTTACAGCCCGGTTATTAATGGCATTTCCCTCAAAATATTTCACGGCCAGCGCCGATTTAAAGGTGTTAATATTTGTTGCCGTCAAATGCATTTTATTATTGCCGTCGACCCATATGTCGTTCAGATTTTTTATGGCCTGACGCTGGTCGTCACTCAGATCCGCAGCAATCACCGTTGGTGTTCTGGAGGCTATTTTAAATATATTTTTATCCACATTCTCATTAAAAGAGTAAAACGTAAAATTATACACAAGAAGTGTGATCAGCCGTTCATATAAAACCCCCGGATTATGAAAATCGACTATATCAATATTGTTTGTCCTTTCATTCGCCTCATAACTCCCGATATTCTGTTTTGGGTCAATAAAGGCAAATAAACGGTATTCATTTTTATGCTGAATCAGATAGTTCTTTACCTGTTTTAAAATTTCATTTTTTACTTTTGCAAGAAGCTCTCTCTGGTTCAAAATCACTTCTTTGTCATTGCGGTCATAAAGCTTTAAAGCCGACATATGAAAACTGTAAGGATAGACCATCCGCGTCCCCTTCGGAAATTCCCCGGAAAATTTTTTGCTGATATTATCGCAGACTTCCTGAAACATTTTTTCCAGATTGGCCTCCTCCTGTCCGATTCTCTCGCCGATAAATGTACAGCCGCCAAGAAACTTTGCTTTTTCCTCCCTGCCCTCAAATTTTCCTGTTTCATCAATACAGATAATTCTCTTACTCATTTTCAAGTATCTCCTTTAATCTTTCCCTGATTTTATCAAATGCGCTTTCATCCATAAAAACGCCGCGGGGACTGCCTGCGATGCCCGGATGCCCTCCGGCCAGCCCGCCCCACAGCTCCTGCACGATATCCCGGGCCGAATGTCGGCGGCCCCCATCCTCAAAAGCCAGCGTGATACTGCCTTTTACCGCATTGTATGTCAAAGTGGCCTCGGCCACTTTATGATATTTGGGCGAATAATACCCGGCGGCGCAAAAGGTATTGTCCTCTGTCCGAAATACCCTCTGCTTTCCATCCTCATAAATCAGCTTCTGCTCAACCCGCTCCACAGATTCCCCATACCACCGGATTCCCTGCCGGATAAGGACTTCATCCCCGTTAAATATCCGCTTAAGGATATCTCCCGCCTTTTTGACCGTATCGGTCACCTCTGAAATCGTCTCAAAATTTCGCGGAAACTCCGTCTGCTCATAAGCATACCAGGCATTTAATTGCTTCCGCACAGTTTCCGGAAATTTATACATATGGTGGATCCCATGGCAGTCAATATATTCTGCCGCCCGCCAGAAAGCCTCATCCTCCGGCTTCTCCCCCATCAGCGCCAGACAGCCCCCGAGAGTGTCCAGATCCAGATGGCTGCATACAATCTGCGCCTCCTTATCCTCCAGCTTCCGGGCCTCGTCATTATTGCAGGGCGCCGGACAATGGGCGTAGGCCGCCGTATGATGGGCCAGAGTGATCCTCCGCCCCTCAATAACCCGGTCCCCATACTCTGCTTCCACCGTAGCCTCCGGGCATATTCCCCGGGCCGCCAGCTCCTCCTCCGTCAAATAAGACGGAACAACATATACCTTCACCGTTCGTCCCCTTTCTGACTAATAATATTTATATGGCGTATACTTCTGACCGTAATAAATACTTTTAAATATTTACAGCCAGCTTCTTTTTTGCCGCCAGCTCGAAAAAGCCCGATGAAAAACTGATATTTGAGTAGACATTCAGGGCACCGCAGGTTTCCACCGGAATATAGTATTTTTTATCTTTATTCTCAAACAAAAGGGTATAGTCCCGCTTGCTCAATATGCCGTCGTTAATGATATGATAATCCCGGTTGATCTTCTGAATCGCCGTTGCATGCCACCGGCTGTAGCACACGTCCTGCTCCCGCATCTTTTTCCGCACGCAGATTTCTTTCTGCCTTTTATAAAATTCATATCCAAGGAAGTTCCTATTTATCGCCGGATAAACGCCGCATTTGGAACGCTTCAAACTTAACCCGAGGTTTGCTTTCAGATATCCCTCGATATCCTTCCACGCCTCAAAGGCGCTTTCTTTATCCTTAAAGTAGACATTGACATCATCCGAAAATCTGCAAAAATGATAATGTTCCTCCATATATCTGTCGAAGCTGTCCATATAAATGTTGCTGAACAGGGGGCTCAGCGGATTCCCCTGGACGATTCCCCGAACCCTGTTTCTTATATTATAATCACACTGAATTGTACAATACAAATACTTTTTAATCAGCGCTGTCAAATATTCATCGGAAATACTTCCGCATATTTTTTCAAAAAGCTGTTCCAGATTAATCGCGTCAAAAAAGTCCTCAATATCCAGTTCCAATACCCATCTGTAACCTTCTCTGATATACTCAGCCGCCTGATTCACCGCAGCCACAACGCCCTTGCCCTTCTGATAGGCAAAGCTGTTTGCAGAAAACTTTCCCTCCCACAACGGCTCAATCACACTTTTGATTGCCCTTAATATGACCCTGTCCGTACATGTATAACATGAAATCAGCCGTTTCCCGCCATTCTTCTTCAGGATTTCCGTTTCCCTCACGCTGTCCGGATGATAACGACCTTCCCTGATGGCCGCCACAATCCTTTTTCCGTTTAATTGCCAATAATCCTCAAAGCCGCTCGCATAAACGCCGTCAACCCCGCATGTATTTTTCCCCTCCAGCAATTCTTCAATCGCCCGGCGGATATTCGCCTCGTCCAATACCATCTCCATCATCTTCCGCACCTCCCGCTTCAAATCAGGTTGTCTGATATACAGCTTTTTCCAATCTCCTCTTTACTCGTATACTTTAAAGACTGAATCTTATAAATACAGACGGCGTCCTCCGTTTTTTCAAGCTTCGTTTCCAGCTCCCACTTCAACTTCTTCAACTGAGCCTCCGTGATCATCCCCTCAAAAACCGACTTCTGTTTATGAGATAAATACTTCCTACAAGTCTTCATAATCCTGGATACCCTTTTCGAACCAACATCATAAACCACAATAACAAACATGGACACCCACTCCCCCATATCACACGATGATTCTTTACAAGTCCAGTTTAACATACGGGCAGGTTCTTTCAATGACACTGGCTTTTTACGCCCCGGCATCACATTCTATTCCTCCAAATAAAAAAACACCGCATACTCGTGATATGCGATGATTCTTTATTCCTTATAGGTAATTCTTCTACCGGAAGTGGTCCACAAAAATCTCACCAGTGAGGAGTTTCAATTCCTTATAGGTAATTCTTCTACTGAGTCACTGAGTGACAAGCTCGAAAAGACAGCAATAAGTTTCAATTCCTTATAGGTAATTCTTCTACTACTGAAACTGAGACCGAAGATGAAAACTCTGCCACAGAATGTTTCAATTCCTTATAGGTAATTCTTCTACGAGAGAGGAAAGAAAGTATGAAAATTCAAAGCATCATGTTTCAATTCCTTATAGGTAATTCTTCTACAAAAGCAGTCGATGCTGACGAAAGCAAGGCTGTGAGTTTCAATTCCTTATAGGTAATTCTTCTACAGCGACTGAAGCTGAAGTAAAAGAAGTAGTTGTCGAGGAGGTTTCAATTCCTTATAGGTAATTCTTCTACTTTGCCAGCACAGTAACTGAAGCTGAGTCAGAAGAAACGTTTCAATTCCTTATAGGTAATTCTTCTACAAGGAGAAAGTAACATGTGTAAAAAAATGAAAATGAATTGGAAAGTTTCAATTCCTTATAGGTAATTCTTCTACAACTGATTTTATCACATTCTTTTTGCCCTTTCCACCCCAAATCTGATTTTTTTGACCCTTTTTTGTAAAAAAAGTGGGTCAACCTCTTTTTAAGTTTCCTTTAAAATCAAGGGTTTCCAGCCTTTAAGATTTTTTGCTGTCGGTTGACCCACTTTTTATTTCCTATGTCATACAAATATTCAATGCGGAGACCGCACATGAAAAACGGTATTTTTCATTATGGATTTGATTCCTGTTCTAACTGATGCGGATAACCAGAGCCGATATTGGAGCAACTTAAAACGGAAGATAAAAAAGAAGGCACACTTGAAGTAACATACATTTTACCATTCTTATTCAGTTTTTATTTACACCAAGGGCCTGATACAATGGATTCAATTGGTCCTTTACTGAATCAGCAATCTTTTCTATATTCAGACGCCCTATCATACCATTACTTTGTATCCCCTTATAATAAACTTTATTTGCTTGCTTGTACAAACGTTGAAGCTTATCATATCCATTTTTTCCAGACACACTTGTGTTTTTACCCAACCTTAAAAATTTTAAAATTCCTTCTATATCATATAAAAACCAATCTTCAATCGACCTTTTTGCCTGGATATGAATAATCTTTGAAGCTCCATTATCTATAAGTTCTTTCTTGACATCATTCCACTTTATTGGCGGCCTGGAGGCAAAATCAAACACATCTGTATCGCTGCATAAAACAATCGTAAACTCACAGTCAGCATTATACTTCGGTTTGATTTCCTTTACAAATTTTCTAAGAGCAATACTTTTAAAACCACCAACTCCTCTTACATTTCTGTATTCAATGTTTGTATCAAATCTACCTGCAGGATGCAATTTCCTGACATTCGCCACTACCTGTTTATAAAACTCTACCTCTGTATCACCCTCCACAAAAAGTACAAGACATCTACTCATCGACATCACACTCCAAATAGTCGCTTATATTACTCTCTGGATCAGACAACATTGAAAACAAGTAGTCACCCATACTCATATTAAATCCAGCCGCGTCATTCTCCAATTGTTTCTGCCCTGATTTCTTAAAGGCAAAGAATTCTGCAACACCAGGCTTTCTATTCACCCCCACATGGATCCATGAAGGATCTAAATAACTAATAATGTAGGGCGAATGGCTTGTAATAATTATCTTACAATCATCCAAAAGCTGACTTATAATTTGTATATACGCCTGAAACAGTCCCGGATGAACCGAGTTCTCCGGCTCTTCAATCGCTATCAATGAAATATTGCTGACACTGGACACAATTATCTTAGTCAATATCATAAATACTCTCTTAGCTCCATCTGACATCATCGAAAAATTAACTGGGTTCGCCAGATTTTTATCCTTAACAAATAACACATAGATGGAATTGGTAAATATAAATGGTGCTTCTTCAGGAAATTGCCCACTTCCCGATGCATTAATTTTAAAATTCTTCACAATAATATCTTCAATATCCGGGAACAGCTGAAAATACACATCTTTCAATAGATCAAACTTATCTGGATTTTGTTTTCTCAAATTGAAGATAATACGTGGAAGATTATCCGCGTTAATCATCTCATTTTCAAGTCCCTTACGAATAATAGGGTCTGGCTGATAAAAACTCTTTACGTCCAAATTGTTTTCTGTATAAATTCTCATGCCATTCAGCTTCTTAATAATTTCTGCATAATAAAGCTCATCATACGCTCTAAGCTTATTTACAACAAGCTCCGAAGTCTCCACCTTAATCTTTGATGAGCATCTGCCAGTCTCGGAACTCTTATACAATACAACCTCTCTTGTTCTATTAATAAGCTGTGTATATTTCTGCCCCTTCTCATCCAACTTACATTTCAAATACTCATGAACAATCTCCGGTTCATCATCTTCATCGCACTGCCATGAGAATTCATATCCATACTGCGCACGATACTCCTGTCCTGCAATCTCTGTCAAAACTTCTACTTCAAACCTGTAGTTTCTTCCTTGCATTCTTTGGTTAAGCGGAATCAGATTAGAATTAGCCATCATCTCCATCTTATCATTGTTAGATGCCTTTATAAAAGACACTCCAAAATCAATGCCCGAAAGCACATTAGACTTACCGAAATTGTTAAGTGCTACCAACGCTGTAATATTGTCAAAAGTTATCTTTACATTCGATAGATTTTTAAATCCATCAATCAATACGGCCTGTATCTTCATAGTGACACATCCCTTCTTCTTTATCATATTCACACTATATCACTAGTTTTTAATAAACGCAATAATATTTTTCTTATTATTATTACATTTTATTCATTATTGACATATTTTATAATTTCAAGTTATTTTTAATTTCGTTTTATCTTATTTAAGATTTCAAAAAACAGGCTCCGCATATGGGGCACCCTCCGTAAGGAAGGTGCCCCATGGTTTTGTATCACAAATAAAATATTGTTATGTCTGAAACGGTGTAGCCATATCGGTTATTCCGTTTTTTGCCTGTTTTCGGGTGTAGAGTTATCTTTTTTGTTATGCACCTTTTTCAAAGTGCATAACCCACTATGACACTTTCAGTTTTGCGGTTGCAAAGTGTCAGTGGGTTTTGCGGTTCGATTTCTAATGGTATTTGTCTTCGCTCGATAAATTGTAATTTATCTGTTTTGTTTGTCTACATATATAGGTTTAGATCCATCATCTATTTCAAATTTATTGTTATCAGTTCTTATATAAGTACTTCCTATTTCAGACTTTAAATAAGGAATAATATCTTTATCATAATTGCAAATTGTATTTATAGCAAATATATGATGATTGTTTGAATTATTCATATATTCTTCATCCTCATTACCAGCCATAAATCTCCAACCGCTATCTGGATTGCCATCAGTAGGTTTTTCTCTATACATATATCCAACTTTAAAACCTTCTTTAGTTATCCTATCAGATACCACACAACCTTCTCCATTAGGTTCATTCCAATCAATCAATTTTTCATCTTTTATTTTAATAAATTCGTCTTTTTTCTTATTAAATAATCCCATAATCTCACTCCTAAATAGTAATTTAAAAATTATCCAATAATAGAAAAATATTGTAAATCATTAAATTCATCATCTAAAAATTCAAATGTAAAAATATGTGTATCATCAAATAACTGTTCACAATAAGTTACTGTACCATTCATATAATCTATAATAGGTTTACCTAATTTTTGTAAAACTTCATCTTTAGAAACTTCACCATACATTTCTACAATATCAGGCATCATAAATTCTATGATTGATGATAATTGATTTTTGTATGCTATTATATATTTAGTTATTTCACTTTCGTAATCATCGTTAGGTTGCTCATCAAAACTAAATATTATATTATCCTTTTCAATCCTATAAGTTTCACTATTTTCATCAAATAAAATTTTAGTTTTATTTTCTTTCTTTAATTTATCAAATAGTCCCATAATATTCCTCCTCTACAAATTACTATTTATCGCTCATACATGAAACAATTATACTACGGCTTAGTGAAAAATCAATTGCATAGTAAGGGAAAAGAAGCGACATAACATTTCCTGCCGCTTCCAAAGCGCGATTATGCGAAAATGATGTCTGTATCGGCAAGCTGCTATACCAGCCGAAGAGAGAAGCTACTTCTTTATGTAGCCCTTCCCTTGAACATCTCTGCTTATTATATCCCCATCTTACCGTCTGCAAGATCTTTTGCCACAAACGGGATAAAATAAAACGGTATAGTGAACAGTTTTTGCTCAGGATTATAGCCATAGTTATTCTTAGAAACTTTAATGGCATATTCAAACTTATTATAATTTGAGAATTTTTCAAGGGAGTTAAGTGTGCCTCTGCCTTTTTTGACATCGAGTGGATACAGTTTGTTGTTCGACTCAATAATAAATTCAAGCTCGGCGGATGACTTACCACGCCAATAAAATAATTTATACTCTTTTGCAATCAATCCGTTAGTCACAAAGTTTTCAAAAAATATTCCCGACAAAGTATTATCTCTTTCATTCGACACAAACGAAGCTGCATTAATACTATAATTTGCACCAATTATCAAGTAAATCCATATATTATTTGCACTTTTGTGTTTTCCTTAAGTTTCAAAACCGGCAGACGTACATCCAATGACCTTTGCCGTAAATGAAGTAATGCTCGGCTTGTTCCCTTTGAAAATCATCCGTTTAAGAAAAGGAATGGAATCAAGCAAGAAAAACTGCTTGAAAGAAAAAACAGTGTAACCCCATTTTATGAGATTACACCATATTTTCTAAAATACTTCCTTATTAACCCTCGGCTAAGTCCATAGACATTTTCTTCAAATTTCATAAAGAACCCTTCTGGCAATAGAAAATTTGAATTTCATATTCGTTTCAATTCCTCATAGGTATTTCTTCTACACTTCGGCCAAAGTTGAAAGCTTAAAGGAATTATACCCAGTTGGAAGGTTTCAATTCCTCATAGGTATTTCTTCTACTTATAAAAGGCTATGATGAACAGGAACAAGTAGGTTTCAATTCCTCATAGGTATTTCTTCTACCCTGATGACGTGGTAGAAATCGAAGCTGCTGAAGAGTTTCAATTCCTCATAGGTATTTCTTCTACTTACTGAAAAGGTTACTGAGCCTGAAGAAGCCACTGAACTTGAGTTTCAATTCCTCATAGGTATTTCTTCTACTCTGGTGATCTTGTATCTGGCCGGATGGGGTGTTTGTTTCAATTCCTCATAGGTATTTCTTCTACAAGGAGAAATAGCATGAAAATTAATTTTAAAAAGGTGTTTCAATTCCTCATAGGTATTTCTTCTACAACTGATTTTATCACATTCTTTTTGCCCTTTCTACCCCAAAATTCCCATTTTTGCCCTTTTTTCGTAAAAAAAGTGGGTCAACCTCTTTTTAAGTTTCCTTTAAAATCAAGGGTTTCCGGCCTTTTGGATTTTTAGCTGTCGGTTGACCCACTTTTTATTTCCCTTGTCATACCAATAGTGAATGTTGACACGCGTGAGGTTTTCGGTTTTAAGGTACATAGCTTTTCTACCTTTGATAAAATCAAAAAATATAAGAAAGCTATTTTATCGGCATCTTACCGTCTGCAAGATCTTTTGCCACAAACGGGATAAAGTAAAACGGTATGGTGAGTAGTTTTTGCTCAGGATTATAGCCATAGTTATTCTTAGAAACTTTAATGGCATATTCAAACTTATTATGATTTGAGAACTTTTTAAGGGAGTTAAGTGTACCTCTGCCTTTTTTGACATCGAGTGGATACAGTTTGTTGTTCGACTCAATAACAAATTCAAGCTCAACCGATGACTTACCACGCCAATAAAACAATTTATGCTCTTTTGCAATCAATTCGTTAGCCACAAAGTTTTCAAAGAATATTCCCGACAAGGTATTATCTCTTTCGCTCGACACAAACGAAGCCGCATTGATACCGCTTTGATAAGAGAACATACCAATATCTCCGAGGAACAAACGGAAACTACTTTCGCTATCTGGCATAAGCGGCATTGTAATACGTTCTTTTAGTTGGAAGGATTGATTAACAACGTGCGCCATTGTGAGCCACTGAATAGAGGTTGCATAATCTCTTGTTTTACTCTTTTCCTCAATAAGTCCGGGAGAGAAATTTTTAGATTCCTTATTCAGTTCTCTATAAATGTTTTGGAACAGAGCTCGAGAACGCAATACTGCCTCTTGACTTGCCTGATAAAGTTCCATATCCGAAAGATAGTTATCATACAAAACTTTAAGGATTTCTCTTGCCTCAAGAAGATTATTCTCGTCAATATAAGCGTCTACTGCTTCGGGCATACCGCCTACAAGTAAATGCTTATATACTTGCTCCATCGCCAATTCATGAATTTGCTTATCCAACGGCTGCTTGTTTTCATAAGCTCTTTTGATGGCATCAAAAAGCATTTTATTGCTATTCATTAAAAATTCATCAAAGGTCATCGGGTAAATCGTTATCTGATTGATTTTACCTACAGGAAAAAGGAATTTATCGTTTTCCCTTGAGCCTCTTTTATGTGTCTCTCTTTGAAGTTTAATGCGAACCATTGAGCCAGTTGCAATCACAGGAATTTCTCTAAAATCCTGACAAAAATATTTGAGAGAAGAAATAATATTTGGACATTCCTGCACTTCGTCAAAAATCAACAAAGTCTTTTTATCTATTTGCTTTCCTTTGCGCAGCGAAATATATTCGATAATTTTTTCTGCATTGGCTGTTTTAGAACAGAACTCACGAATCTCATCTTCTTTTTTACAATCAACATAGATATAGCTGTTTTTATAATACTTTTTAGCGAAAAGTTCTTCTACAAGATAGGTTTTACCAACCTGCCTTGCACCCCAAATAATCAACGGCTTTTTGCGTTTATTGTTATTCCAATCTACCAGCTTTTTTAATGCAATTCGTTCCATAGGGTAAACCTCCAAGCATATGATGCAGTATTATACTATAATTTGCACCAATTATCAAGCAAATACATGTATTATTTGCACCTTTATATGGTTTTTTAAACAAGTTATTTGCACCTTTGTGTTTTTCTTAAGTTTCAAAACCGGCAGACGTACATCCAATGATCTTTGCCATAAATGAAGTAATGCGCGGCTTGTTCCCTTTGAAAATCATCCGTTTAAGAAAAGGAATGGAATCAAGCAAGAAGAACTGCTTGAAAGAAAAAACAGTGTAACCCCATTTTATGAGATTACACCATATTTTCTAAAATACTTCCTTATTAGCCCTCGGCTAAGTCCATAGACATTTTCTTCAAATTTCATAAAGAACCCTTCTGGCAATAGAAAATTTGAATTTCATATTCGTTTCAGTTCCTCATAGGTATTTCTTCTACTAATTTTATTTATTTAGAGGAGGAATAAAAATGAGAAAAGTTTCAATTCCTCATGGGTATTTCTTCTACGTGAGACTGAGAATCTGAGAACAAATGAAACTGAGGGCAACACGTTTCAATTCCTCATAGGTATTTCTTCTACGGAGATTAAGTTGTACTCCAAAACATAGTAGTTAGGAGGAACCACAAAAAAGTTTCAATTCCTCATAGGTATTTCTTCTACCTGCAGCACGATTATCAGGTAAGCACGAATGATGGTATTGAGTTTCAATTCCTCATAGGTATTTCTTCTACGGCCACAACAAGGAAGTCGTAGCGGCAGAACGGGTTTCAATTCCTCATAGGTATTTCTTCTACAAAAGGAGAAAGGCATGTTAAAAAAGATTAACTTTAAGAGAGTCGCATTAGGTTTCAATTCCTCATAGGTATTTCTTCTACGAACAGCCTATTGAGATTCCAGTGGTCGAAGAGGTTGTTGAAGTTTCAATTCCTCATAGGTATTTCTTCTACAACTGATTTTATCACATTCTTTTTGCCCTTTCTACCCCAAAATTCCCATTTTTGCCCTTTTCTCGTAAAAAAAGTGGGTCAACCTCTTTTTGAGATTCCTTTAAAATCAAGGGTTCCCGGCCTTTTGGATTTTTAGCTGTCGGTTGACCCACTTTTTTAAATTCAGGATTTGGAAACGAAGTCAAGCGTGTAGTTCTTTCTCTGTTCGTCTTCTTTATAGATATTCACCGAAATTTTATCACCTTTGGACAATGTAATTCCCTTATTATCCAGATATTTTCTGTTGATAAAACCGGCTTTGTATTTTAGCTTCGAATTCTCATCCAGGTTGATGGTATAACCGGCCCCGTTAATACTTTTCACTGTCCCGGTGAATATTTCTCTCTGGTTTCCTTTGCGCTTGTCTTTTCCGCCTTTACCCTTTGAGTTTTTGCCTACGCCATCTCTCTGTTTCTCATCTTTCACATTCCGGAAATCACCGGCAGAAGTATAGTATACTTTCTCCTTGTTGACCTTCAATACCGGCATCTGGCTGGTATTGGCAAAAGGCTTCAACAACTGCTGTATAACAATCTTTTTCCGTGCCAAAACGCTGCCGTTTTCATATTTCAAGGTTTTAGCATTTTCCCTTTTCAGCTGATATTTGTTGTTGACAAAGAATTTAAATCCTTCGTCCATGATTTTCTCAGACTGGCCGTCAGCGATCGGATAAGTGATTGGCGTATCGCCCGCCGCATTAAATTCAAGCATGCGGAGCAGCGGTTTTTTATCGCCTTTAAAATCTCCCTTTTCATAGGTCGCATCTTCCTGCCATGGATTATGAAAAACATTGGCGTATTCCTGCATCATCGGCTGAATTCGGAGTGTTTCTGAGCCGGAGATCCATCTTCGGATACGCACGTCCTCAACCGACATTTCTATCGAGCCGAGGCCCAACGGCTTTCCAAGTCCCAGATGATATCCGTATCGGGCTGTTCCGTCCTCAGCCTGTTCGCCGCTGATGTTGCAGAGGTAGATCAAACGCTGCAATTCTGTTTTCGTGATATCCTCAAAATAGACCCGGCAGGAAAATGTTTTGTTCCGCTTTAAAAGGCGAACCTTCGAATTCCGTTTCGTCTTCTCCACGCCTTCCGGCAAACGTTCTTCTCCATGATGCCAGTAGAACTTACGCCCCATCAGCTCCGGCTTGCTGTTTTGATACAAAACGCCGTTCTGACTGTAATAATCCGGCGTCCAGAAATCAGCATTTTCCGGCCGTTTGAAATAAAACTCCATATTGCCCGGCTTCGGGCTGGCTAATTCTTCAAGCACTGTCGGCCGGGCATTATAAAGCGCCTCATACCGCCCGTTTTTGACTTCGCCCGCAGTATCCACAAAGGCGCCGTCGGTGATCCGCACTTTGCTGGCCAACGCCTCAGAAGAACCCACCATGCCGAAAAGCCGGCAGGCCGGACACAATTCCGACAGCGACTGACACGGCGCATAAGTGTCTTTGACAATGCTCATCGGCTGAGCCTCATACACTTCCCTGGATATCTGAGCCGGTGTAATATAGTAAACCGTCTTTTTACCGCCGCCGTCCTTTTTTTTCAGGTCTAACCTCGAATAGTACACAGGAAAATACTCCAGCGCCCCCTGGGCGGATTTTTTGAATTTTTTATAGCACTCCGTATACGCTTTATAACCGCCGTGCCCCGTAGCTATCTTTTTATTAACGCTGCTGTCCGCATAAAGCTCCAGCACCTTCTCAAAGCGTTTCAGATCCGCTTCCGAAATGCTGATTTTCGCCGCTGCCTCCGGGTCATCCGGCGGAAAGAAAACATGGCAGCGTTTTCTCCAGAAGGCTTCGCCTTTGACAAGAATTCCTTCCTTTCCCTGAATACGATAGATGGAACATTCGGCCCTGTCCCTGACACTGTCCGGTTCAATCTTCCCCACCGTTGTCACTTCCGTATACAGCTCCATCGTTCCGCCGTTTTTATGAAGCAGCCCCGGCGTCCCCGGGTCTGAAATACGGCGGCTGACCACCGCATCTTTATTCAGCACCGACATACAGGAATTGGTCGCCATCTCATAGATAGAACGCAGCATACCCCGGATCGCGCTGCCCGGAATGACCGGCGGGTGATTTTTATAGGCAATATTTTCTCCACTGCCGTCCGGATTCGCATATTCCTCATAATAAGTAAAGAAATTCAACACTTTATTTCTGTCAATATCATCGACATTCGGATTCGGAATGATCATTGCCGTTCGGTTCTTTATCCGGGCCTGAATGTAACCGCTGTATTTCGCCTCATCCGGCGCCCCAGTCTCTATAGTCTTTTTACTGTCTAATGGCAAAAAGTGATAAGGATTGATAAATCCGTTGATCATTTTCTAATCCCCCCATCCACTGAAACAATTCGCTCCGCCGCCGGTTCCGGAATACCGTCCCCATTGACTTTAAAATAGTACCGCATCGTATATACATAACTGTCCCCGGAGGCAATGTTTTCCGGCAGGTGATAGGTAATGCCGCTGTCTTCGCTGACGGTGTAAAACCCGTTTTCAACCGCGCCCGTCCGACTTCCCCACATATAATGCTTTTCCTCTGAGTAAAGAACTTCCTCAAAATCCTCTTCCGGAGTATCCGCCTCAGCCAGTGTCCGCATACACAATTCCCCGGCCAGCTTAAAAAGATATATTTCCTTATCCGGGAAAATCAAATACATTTCCTGAAGTTCATCCACATCCGGCTTTTCATTCTTATAAAATTTCCAGTTTCCATGACCGTCATAATAACCGAAGTCCACACAGTCATCCGTCACATAATAAATGATTCCGGCCTGCTTTTCACCGACAGCCTTTTCTATTCCGCCAAATCCGCCGTCTGTGGCGATACTTCCGGATATTTCTCTTTTAATGTACGTTGTCTTCATATCACTTTTCCCCCAGACTCTCAATTATATGCCTCGCTAAAGCATCGCACCAGCTCTGACTTTCCGCTTCGATGGCTTTCAGACATTCTTCCGCCTTCCCGGCATCCGGAGAAAAGATCCCCCGGCCGATCGACGTCTCGCCGCCCACGGCAAGCATACCGTCGAGCAAGTCCGCCAGGGCCAGATAAACCAGCGCTTTCTCGGCATCCGTCGGCTGATCGACGGTAATCGACAGGTTAAAATGGCCGTCCACCGTCACCCGGTTTTTCATCAGCGCTCCCCGGGAGCTTCCCCCGGTAAAACGGTCGATGGCGACACGGACAATATCGATAAAATGGCTTTCCTCCCCATCGGATGATTCGTCAAAAATAATCCGGGATTTCTGGCCCGTTGCTCCCCGCTTTTCAATACCGAAGAGATAATTGATCTCATCGTTAATTTCCTTTTTCTGCTTCTCCGTCAATTTCTGGAAATAGCAGGCGGCAATCTCCTCATAGATTTTCTGGATCCGCCCCCGGAAAACTCCGGCCCAGCTTGTTCCCGGAACCACCGCCCGCTGATGATGGTTATCCACCTGCCGCGCGTCCGCATCCCAGGTCGCCATATCATAGGAGCGGATGAGCAGACTGCGGTTCAAAACAAGAGGGATCGTGAGGGTCCAGCTTCGCCCTTCAAGCTCCGACTTCAACTGCTCCAACCCATGGATGTCATTTTCCGCATCCCATGGACAGTTGACAAAGGTCTCAAATTCCTCCGGGTGCTCTGCAAAATCGAAGGAATGATACCAGGCGTCTTCCATTCGGGCCAGTCCATAGCCCCGGCTTGTCTTTCCGCCCAGCCGGATACTTCCGCTTCGACCCAGTTCCCATATCTCCCGGAGAATTTTCCGGGCAAACTCCCGATAATCCTTCTGTTTTTCCCGCAGCACGATCTCCGCTTTAAACCGAAAACAATTACCCGGATAAAGAACCTGGAAATCATATTTGCCCATCTTACGGGCAGTTTTTGTTTCCCGTTCAATGCGGACGCCGTCCCGCTTCCCGATCTGTCCGTCATCCCATGCGCCGATATGGGGCGCGTCATAAAAGCAGATCGGACTGGCAGTGAAATCCCCTTTCCCTTCATTGAGGCCCCACAGCCGGTTCAGCATCGGCAATTCATCGTCCTTCAAGTGTCTGCTGAAATAGTGGTAGAACATTCCGGCCACACTGCTGCCCGGAATTAACGGCCGCCCCGATTTGTCCAGCATCAGATCCTTATGGGAGTACTCCGCCTCCCCGTTGCCCAGCGTCAGCGGCGATTCCAATACCAGGTCCGCCTGAAAAAGCAACGCCATATTCATTTTATTCTCATTCATTTGAACGCCCTCCTTTTGACCCGGCCAATGAAATTTTTCTCCGGTTCCGCTCATCCGTCAAAATCTTCTGAATCACCTCAGAAAAAAGTTCATATAAATGATTCTCAACATAAATACTGTATATTTCCGGGCGGACCTTAGAATCCTTCTTCAAGATCTCACCGATCTCATCCCGGATAGCCCCCAACTGTTCCTTCATTTTTACATAGGCCTTTTTCAGCGCATCGCTCGAATTTCGTTCCACCACCTTGGCCTCCTGCCGCTCAAATTCTTCAAAATTCTCAGAAGAATCGAGCATCTGCATCCATGTTGCCAGATAACTGTTGGTACATACTTTTTCATCTTTAATATATTTCCGCATTTCAGTCAGCCGATAGTAATGGCTGTTGTTTAAATCATTTTTCAACTCCTGGAAAATGCAGCCGCTCAGATAACGCCCGAACTCATTGTCTGAGATATTTTTCCAAAAATGCTTATCTTTAAAGAATTCCGGGATACCCGGCTTTTCTTCCGCCGTATATGATTTTATGCAATAGTGATTCGGAATGCCCGACTCAAAACCGTTCATCCACTCTTCCCGCATCAGAAGCACCCGGCCGTAACCCTCGGCTGTCCGCTCGCCAAAGCGGGCATTTTGGAGCATCTTTGCCTGAGCATCATCCAACACCATATCCTTAATGCAGACGACTGTCCCCGCATCAAAGGCCGTCTCCTGGGCCCGCGGCATCCGCCAGTGAGCATTAAACCCTGTCGTCACTGCCCGTTGGCTCCAACATTCGATATCCCTATCTGCTTCCGGCTCGATATTCAAATAATTAAGAATCTCCTTTCCGATCTCCTTCGGGTCGGCCTTACAGCTTCCGTCCGCGTTTTTCAATATCATCGGCGATTTCAGCAGGATGACCAGCGAATATTCTTCGCCAAAATCATCCGCCCATTCGTCCTCATCTTCTGGGGTTTCATAGGCCGAATCTACGGTTTCATAGGTCAGCGCCGCCTGTCCGTACTGGGCGTTCCGGCTCTTTCCGATATGTACGACCGAATGGTTTGGCACGCAGGCCATCAATTCCTCCAAATCTTCCTCCGCCCCGGAGATTGTGCTGTAAAACTCAATTCCGGCGGTGAGAGCCTCATACTGGAAAAGCTGGCCGTAAACCAACATGCTGTCGCCCTCATCTTTTTTGAGAACGTGGCCGATCGTTTTATCCCCCGGCCGCCGATGATGGTAAATGATTTTTTCAGGGAGAGAATAGCCGTAGACATTATCCCCGCAAAAGGCCACATAAGGCTGGGCATATTTTTTCATATCCGCATCGGTCATTACCTCCCGGGACATATCCCAGACTTCCAGTTCGGTGTCTCCGGCTTTTCTGCGGTCATAATAAAAGCTTTTCGGTGTCGGTATAAAATCAATTTTCCCGCCGGTCGCCTTATCCGTTATCCGCGGATAAGCCATATCAAATGATATCTTCCCCTTTAAAAACCAGTCCCGGAATTTCTCTTCTTTATCGCTGCCGGTGTAATTTTTCTGAAACATAGCGGCAAAAATCCCAAGAAGGCTCCGGCCGGGTATATAATCTGTATCCAGAATACAGTCCTGCAGCAAAGTTAAATGAATACCGATTTCCCCGTCTTTAATTTTCGCTGCCTGCGCCCCCTTCTCCGAAGGATTTTCAGCAGGACGGTCCGCCTTTTCAAGGGTGCACTGCACATTTCCCAGTCCGCGGGTCCGATCGCTTCCGATATGGCGGATCAGCCCGACAGCTTCAGCGAGGAGTTTTTCTTCCGCATCATTCAGAGCCTCGAAGGTTTGAAGGTTCAGGCTGAAGACCATCCCCCGTTTTCCGACACGGATCGTCCGCATGGAACCATCCACGGCAACGCCGCTGTCATCAATGCGTGTCTGGGTCCGCACATAGGTAAAATAATCCTTTACCCTGTCCTTCGCCGCATATTTTTTTGTATCCCGGCTGGCAGACATTTCATCCAGCTTCTGATAAAACATCTTATTCTCCAGTCGGGCATTGCCGAAGATCAGTTTCCCCGGAACATCATTTCCCATGATGCCGAGAAGCGACTCCTTCATCGCCCGGCTTCCCCTGCCGAAATCGATCAGATCATCCATAGCTTCCCCAACCAATCCCTTAAAGCCTCTGGCCGAAATATACGGGATGCCGTAATCATCGGTTAATATATCCGTATCTACCACGCCGGCCACACTCTCGCCCGACGCCAGGCAGAAATCGCTCAATGCTTCAATTCTGACTTTATATTCCATTATTCATCGCCCCACTCTACATATAAATCCATATATTCTAAAGAATCAAACAAAATGCTCCGGGATAAGTTCCTATCATCCCGCTCGCCGGCATACTCATAATAACTGCCGATATAGGAAGGATTAAACTTATATTTTTCCAGCGCCTTCTGAATCCGTTCCATAAACCTTCTGCCCTCGGCCCGGCTCGTCAGCCCCTGGATCGCTTTCTGCAGATCCAGCTTATCCATGACATAGGCATTTCGTATAGCCTTTAATTTGGCCCGCACATTTTCTTCTCTGGAAATCATTCGGGATATCTCATAGAACGCCCGGATGTCATGCCGATGAATCTCGTTCTCCGCCTCCGCTTCCCCGGAAGTCCGGACAATGTACGGCCGCATCAGCAGATTAATATCGTCATTCACATACTGGCTGCTCCGTGTTTCTGAAAGCGGCGCCACATGGTTGGAATGTACAATATGGAAATCCAGCCCGTTATATACCGGATGGGCGCTGATAAAATGCTTCGCGCTCTCGCAGGCCTGTAGGGCTGTCTGATAGGCAAAGTAAAATGGGTATTTCGGCTTGATCAGGGCGATCCCCGCACAGGCCGAGATATCGGTCCGGCCTCTTTCCGCCGCTTTCTGCGCCAGTTGTCTTAAAAATACTTCCGCCGCTTTAACGCCGACATAACCGTTGCACACAAAGGTGACGTCATCACCGCCGAGATAAATCTTCCGAAACGGCGCAGCCCTGTGGGCATTTCTGAATTTTTTCAATTCCGGACTCTTTGACCGGTGAATGATTTCCCCGATCTGCCCGATCATCGCCTCATAGCTGTCATTGAAAATCGCTTCAATGTCCTTTGAAAATGAGCGGATCCGTTCCAGCCCTTCCATATAATTCCGGCTGCCCTCTGAAAGCAGCTTTTGGATTTTATCGCCCATCCGATTGCCGTCGATATGGACCACGGCAATATAATTCTTATTGCCGTCCCCGGTCAGATCGGACAGTTCCTTATAGTCCTCCGACTCTTTTCGGGCTTCCGCCGTCTTTTTATTCAATTCTTCGGATATATAACGCCCCTGAGTATATACCTGGGCCGGTTTCCCCGTCCGCTCACAGGTTTTTGTTATCGAAAATACTTTATGATAATCCATCTGAGGATTTTCATTTTTCTTTTTCTGCATACCGCAAAAAGTTGCCTGTAATCCTGTTTCAGCCGGGATGCTCCGCAGTCGGTCTCCACGGCGTACACCTGAAACAAAAGCCCCGGCATATTTTCGATCAGACAGGCGCTCAAAGCGGTATTCACCTTTGTGTAATCCTCCCGCTTCTTATAAAGCACCAGGGCGTTTCCTCCGGCAATATAAACGATTTTTGCCTGAATCCCCTCATCTGCAAAAAATGAATCCGAAACTGCCGAAGCCTCATCCTCATAGCCGCACACCTGATTCAAAGCCTGTTTCAGATAAACCTTCAGACTCTTTTCAACCAGGATCGAAGCGCCTTTGATCTCCGCCAGTTTGTTTGAATGATAAATATAGGACTGAATCCCCGATATATCATACAACGCCAAATAGTACCTGCTGTTTTCCATGTGTCTTTCTCCTCCTTCGAATCTGTAAATGTCGGGCTTGCTCTCAGGCAAACTCATATCTGAAAAGCGTATCCAGTATATTTAACTTCGCTTTGATCGAAGCCGCGCCGGTAATCTTATCTCCGGAAACATTCTTTTTAATGCCGTGGGCCGACATCCGCTTAAAAAGCTCTTCCCAACGCACATTCACCTCATCCCTTTCCGGCCTGGTGAGGCTGTTATAACCGCGCCATATAAAATATGAATGATACGCAAATATCGTTTCCAATGTAAAATTTTTCTCATCATCAGCCATTCTCCGGCATGCCAGCTGAAACGCCTGATCAGCCCAGCCTTTCATCCCTTCATCTCCGGTCTCCATAAAAATTGAACCAAGATGCCGGTAAATGAGCCCCCAAGGATGCTGTGTATAGCAATCCCCCCGCCGGATGATTTCTTTGAATAAGCGGAACACATCACCTTTCTCCGGGACGCCTCCGGGCTGTCCGAACCGGTGAAAGCCCTTTATGAAAATCAAAAAATCATATCCCGGTATTTTATCCATATCCGCACATAATTTTTTCAGCATATCTAACCAGTCATTCCCGCCGGAATATAACTCCCTGAACCTGTCTTCCTCCCCGAATTCGATCGCCCAATGGGCATAATAGCCCCGCGTCCGCTTTATATTTACCGCGTCATCCGACTTAAAAGATGCCAGGGCTTTTTCAAAGCTTTGCTCCGCCTTATCCCGTTCACCCATAAAGCTGTAATAACGGCCGCAGGCGCTCAATGATTTTGCATATACCGGAGATTTTGTCACCTCGGAACCGGCCTCATAACGGATATCATAATAACTTTCCATAATGGCCTTTAACGCTTTGCTCTGCTGCCTCTGGGCCCGCACATTCCGCATCGCCTCCTCCAGCGCTGTATGGAAATCCAGTATATTTTCATAATATCCCGGAATCTTTGTTGCCGTAAAAAGCACAATCTCCGGCGAGATGAAGCTTTTATTCTTTTTCCACAATGTCACACAAGGGCCCGCATCCACGGATTTTCCCAAATTGTTATAAATTGCAATGCCCGTTGCTGCCAGAAGCGCCTTTGTCTCTCCATCCGGTTTTATCTTAAAAAAGCTTTCAAACCGCCCGTACATGTCCCATAAAATCCGAAACATATACATATGAAGCCCATTATCCCGATTATCCGCCTTGGGCTGCAGAAGCTGCTCCGCCAGTTCCCGGACCGCCGATTTGTGCATCGCAAGAACCGCCGTCTCCGACTGCTCCGTCCGCCCGGTTCGCTCCGACTGTTCTGGCCACAGATATTTCATCCGCTCCCACGGAAGATATTCATTATGTATGGACTGCAAAGAATATTTGAATCCCATCATGATCACTTCATCCAGCTTCCCACGGTGAAATGACTGATAAGAAGAAAAGACATCTTCAAAACATTTGATGTATAATCGGGTATCCTCATTAAAACGAAGCCCCCGGTCAATGGATAAGCCTGTATATAGAAATTGATTTAATAAATTTAATGTCATCGCATCCAGTCCCAGACGCTCGCCCGCCCGGTCATCCAGCGTGATATCGCTGTAGAAGTACATCGTATCATCATTCATCACATAAGCCGGATCCGCCTTTTTCTTCAGCATAAACAGCAGGATCGCCGTGAGTGAGAAAATATCGGTTCCCCTGGACACTTCGTTTTCTCCCCCGGAAATATTCAAAAGTTCAGCGGCCCGATAACCCCTGGCCGCCTTTCTGTGGTCTTCCTCTTTAATCCGGCAGCTTTTGCCGCCCTCCGGCATTTCCAATGCCTCTGAAAAATCAATATAGCGCACACCCTCCACCGTCAACCGGCCTCCCGAAGAATCCCTGTCCACGTTACAGCAGAAAATATTGCCCGGATGCACATCCAAATGCAGTATGCCTCTCCCTTTTTCAGACAGATAATGAATCTTTTCCGTATTCCGGAGGATCCGCCCAAAGAGTTCAAAAATATCTCCGGTGCTCATCGACTCCAATTGTTCAGCAATGATGTCCTCCAGAAACATTCCGCCATCATAATATTTCATCAGGGAAAATACATCGCCCCCGAATTCAAACACCTCAATCACCGGCAGCGTCAGCTCCAGCAGCCTTCCGACCTCGGAAAACACGCTTTGATTCAATTTATTTGAAATGGCTCTGGCCCGCTCCGCCGCTTCGAGGGATAAACGCTGCTGCTTCACAAAATAGCGATAACTGTCATCCCGCTCTCCCTGCAGCAGACGGTTCACCACATACAGGCGACTGTCCGCTCCGCTCTGCAGCAGACGTTCCACCACATAAATCCCTGTGTTATTGCTGATCAATCTGTCATTTATCTGATAAGATCTCACTTTATATCCTCCTGGACCGGGTTTCATAGGCATACCAGTAATCCTCAAATACCGGATGATGAAAATAATCATAATTACGCCGCCCAACAGCCAGATTCGTCCACCCGTTATCCCTTTTCCCGGCTCTCATAATATCAATGTCTGCCACCCTGTACAAGTAATTGAGGAAAAAGTCCAGCCTCGAATATTCCTCCTCGCACCGGGATATTTCCCGGAAGCCGGAACGCCTCAACAAAAAGTTTACCTTCTCCGGCGACTCATTTCCCGTTGCAAAACAAAAGCGTACCAGGGTGTAAATATTCGTTTCTACTATCTTATACAACGCCTCTTTATCTGTCAGCCTCGAGGTCTCCCCGGCGCTCGCTTTTCTTCCCTTCATAATAAAATCATAATTCGAAGCGCCGCTGATCCGAAGGATACGCTTCAAAATTCCCTGAACCTCTTTCCGATATTCATATTGACCGGATTTCGTTAAAACCCTGTATTTTTCTGAATCCTCAAGATATTTAAAAAAGCAACCCCTGTCGGACATATATTTCTCCATAATGTGAATCGCGCCCATCCGCCGAATCTCCAGCTCTTTTATATGCTCCGATAAAAACTGTTCAAAATCTTCCTCCGCCATATCTGTTTTTTCGACGGATGTTCTGTATATTTCCTCTGATATATTTTTTATCGGCTGATTCACCGGGATATCCGCATCCAGCTTCCCTGTGTAATACCATATGTCCCTCGCCACATCATATACCAGCTCTCTTTTCTCTAAATATTTTTCTCTGAAAAGGCGGATTTTGTTTCGCATCCGCAGCATCCGCTCCTCTGCCTTTTTTGTATCCGGCACTGCGCCTTTACTCTCCCGAAATCCCTGATTCAGATAAAAAGCCGCCGTCAGATCCCGGAAATCTCTGGCGTAGAGCCCCCGGTGATCCGCCGTCTTTAAAAGCCTGTCTCCATCCTCGGCATTCAGCCCGAGGTAAAATGCCATCTGAATCAATGAAGCCCTCTCCGGTATATTCTTTCCGTATTTCCAGTTATGCCATGTCATGCCCGTAACTTTATCCGAGCTTCCGCCGGCGCCGTAAAGCCATTCGGATTTCCGAATCGTTTTATCACTGCAAAATGCATTGATCTCCGCCTCCGTCTCCATCCCGGCCCGCTGAAAAAAGAATTTTAACAGCCTGAAAAGCAATGCCCGCCGGGATTGACACCGGTCAATCTGTTCCATATATAAATCATGCGAACCAGTCTTTGCATAATAATCCACACAGTCCTGCAGGCTGACTGCTCTCTCACTCTCTTTTGACATAATTCCACCTCGTTTTTATTATATCACGCCCATCGTATTCCCGAAAGACTTCGTCGAATTTCCAGGAATACTTTTATGACATTCCGGCCACTTTGGATTATAAATTCTCATGATACTTCTGTACCTCCTTATCGATTCTCTCCAGAGCGGCATAGGGCCACTCAATCTCATCGTAGAACTGCTTAATCGCCCCTTCAACATTCACCGCAGGAATATTTTTTTCAAACAGGGGGTTTTCATCAAAAACGCCCTTGCAGTAAACCGCCAAAATCTCCTCAATGGCAGCCGCCGTCCGCATAAGATTTTCCAGGCATGAGGCCTCCTTCTCGCTGAAGGCTGTCCGAATATCAATGAGGCGCTTAATATCCGCCTCCCTTTGTGTCCGACGTTCCTCCTTCATCCGCCGGATCTCATAAGCTTTGCGCTCCGCCGCCCGCTGTTTCATGGCGTTCGCGCCCTCCGGCACCGGCCTGCACTCCGGGATTGGCGGCATCTTTTTATTCAATTCATAAATCAACTTCTCCGATTCCGCAGAAAGAGAATGAAACTCCTCATCAAGATTTCGGATTCGGGCTCCCACAAACATCTGAAAACGCTTTTGGTACATCTGCACTTCCCCACTCTGCACGACCTGTCTGTCATTAAGCGCCGCTGTCCCATTTCTTCCATCCATCCGTCCCCGAAGCCACACCAGCCCTTTCAACCGCGGAAGCTTTAACAAATACCCTATCGCGCGGAGCCTGACGAAACGCGCCCATGCGTAGCATTTGACATACGGGATGCCCGAAAGGATATACCTTGTCGCGCGGAGCCTGACGGAGCGCGCCCATGCGCAGCATTTAACATACGGGATGCCCGAAAGGGTGCACCTTCTATCTCTCTTTTCTCTTCTCATAAGACAGCCCTCCCAAAAACATGTGTCGTTTAAATCCGTCTCTATTAAACACTATTTTTTTACCCCTGTAACCGACACTTGCATTTTATTTTTGCTGCCTCTCCGAATTTGCCCACAAAAAAAACATCACATATCCAATCGATATGTGATAGTTTTTTTCTCTCATTATTTAAATAAAATGGGCCTTTTAAAAATAATTCCTTATAGGTAATTCTCTTACCACGCAAAAGGAGAAAGGCATGTTAAAAAAGATTGATTTTAAGGTTTCAATTCCTTATAGGTAATTCTCCTACCTGGTGGCTATGATGGTGTATGTCGTTTTGTCAGCACCTGTTATGTTTCAATTCCTTATAGGTAATTCTCTTACTTACCATACCTATGAAGGGCTGAGCGATCAGCTGGAGCAGGTTTCAATTCCTTATAGGTAATTCTCTTACACGATCTCGGTTATCCATATCGATATCCCGTGGGAGTTTCAATTCCTTATAGGTAATTCTCTTACTGGTTTCTAACCATGATCAGAAGCAGTACAACGAAGGTTTCAATTCCTTATAGGTAATTCTCTTACAACAGAGTTTATCACATTTTCTTTTTAATTTCCACCCCAAATTCCCCTTTTTACCCATAATTTCTTCAAAAAAGTGGGTCAACCTCTTTTTAAGAATCCTTTAAATTCAAGACTTTTCAGCCCTCCGGATTTTTCACCGGAGGTTGACCCACTTTTTCTTTTGTCTATTTCACAAACACATAGGTCTTTTCATCGGATGCTTCCGGCGCAAACCGATAGCCGAGCCGGTCAAACTTTTTCATCTCCTCCGGCGATTCCGCCCGCTGTTCCGCCATAAATCGGACCATCTCGCCCCGAGCCATTTTTGCGAAGGTTCCCTTTTCGATGATCTTCCCGTCTTTATATTCCCCGAAAACGCAGGTGATCCACCGGATGTCCGGTATTAAATAGGAAGAAACCGCTTTGCTGTATTCTTTTGACGCCAGATTGATAATAATGTCGCTCTCTCTGAACAACGCATCGGCCAGCCGCCGGCCCCAGAACTGATACAGGGTTTTAAAGCTTTTCACTTCGATGTCCACCGGGTCCTCGGCGCCGCACGACACCTGCAGTTCCGGCCTTAATTTGGCCTGCATTTCCAACCGGTAGGAAACAACGCCGTCCATCGGTTTAAGTATTCCGTAAAAACCGGACAGGATTCTCAAATGCTCCTGCAGATAATCGAGAGAAGCCTCGTCCATCACCGCCGGAGCCATGTACTGATACTGGATGCCTTCATAGGCCATAATGGCCGGAGTCAGGCCCCGCCGCAGATTCATCTGCCGAAATCGCTCAAAATTCAATTCAGCAATGGAGTCATTACATTTCCAAAGTGCTTTTGCTTCTCCGTAGGAAAGTCCCGCCATATATTCCCGAAGAATCTCCGCATCTTCAATAAACTCCGGGTATCCCTGAAAATCAAGGATATCCGGAGTCTCATTCATCTTTTTTGCCGGTGAAATGATAAACCGCATTATTTTACGATTTTGGAAATCTGGCGGAATACCGGGCAGGTGGAACCGCCCATCAATTCAAAGAGCAGCGCTTCATAGGTGGTCACAAGCACGCCTTCCTGCATCGCTCTCTTAATACCAAACTTGCGGTCCTCCGCATGTCTGGATCCGGCGGCATCCGTCACAAGAATCGGCTGATAGCCCGCCTCTTTTAACTGAATACATGTCTGAAGAACGCATACATGGGTTTCCGTCCCGCAAACGATAATATTTTTCTTTCCAAGCCCCTCAATAGCTTCTTTGATCGGCGTCTCCCCATAAACACCAAAACTTGTTTTTTCCATGTAACTGAAATCATCACCAAAAGTTTCAATCACAGAAGGAATCGTCATACCAATCCCCTTTGTGTACTGCTGGGTTACGATCATCGGAACTTCCAGTAATTTTAACCCGGCAACTAAACGATTGACATTCTTTTCAACTTCCTCCCGATTAAACATGGCAGGCATCAGTTTTTCCTGAACATCGACAATAATTGCTGCTGTGTTTTCTGCTTTAATTAACATAGTGTGTCTCCTCCTTGCATTAGATAGTCACTTTCATTCTATCATTCTTTGCTCAGAGCGTCCAGAAAATAATTTGATGATTTCCTCCGGTGCATCGCTTTCCATCAATTCGGACATCATACACACGCCGGAAGCTCCCGCTGCCATTGCCGCCCGGCCATGTTCCACATTCATGCCTCCGATGGCAAATACGGGAATGGATACCGCTTCGCAGATCTCCTTCAGAAAATCCAGCCCTCTGGCCGGAACACCTTTTTTACAATCCGTCAGAAAAATATGTCCCGCGATCAGATAATCCGCCCCGGCTTTCCCGGCATAAACCGCCTCTTCCAAGCTGTGCACAGACACGCCCACCTGCGCCCACCCCTTAAAAGGCGAATCGCTGTCCCCGGTTTTTCCACGCTCCGACAACTGCCGGAATACCGGCATGGACAGATGGATCCGACGGATATCCAGCTTTTTTCCAACTTCCCAAAAATGATTGAGGATCAGCGGTGTGCCCCATTTGTCACAAATCTCCCGGCATCGTTCGGCATAAAGCTCATATTCCGGGAAGGATAAATCCTTTTCTCTGAGGATAATGCCGTCCGGCCTTGCCGCCGCTATTTTTTCAATCTGTTTAAAATAAACCGCTTCATCTCCGGAAACCAGTTTCCGGTTCGTAATCGCATAGATCATTCTTTTTCAGCTCCAATCGCCAGCCGGTTGATCTGGGCCGCCATATATCCAGCGCCAAACCCATTATCAATATTGACTACGGCAATACCCTCCGCACAGGAATTTATCATCGTCAGCAAGGCGGACAGTCCCTTCATATTTGCCCCATAACCCACCGAGGTCGGCACGGCGATAACCGGCTTATCCACCAGCCCGGCGATCACCCCGGCCAAAGCGCCCTCCATTCCGGCGATCGCCACCACACAGTTGGCCTTGCATATAAGCTCCGCTTTCGAGAACAGGCGATGGATTCCCGCCACGCCCACATCATAAATCCGATCTACATAACACCCGAAAAATTCTGCCGTCCGGGCAGCCTCCTCAGCCACCGGAATATCCGAGGTTCCGCCGGTGCACACGGCGATCCGTCCTTTGAGCTCCGGCACATTATACTGCAAATAAATTGTCCGGGACAGTTCCTCATAAACCGCTTCCGGCAGGACGGCCCGGACGGCCTCATACTGCTCCCTCGATGCCCGTGTGCCGAGAACGTTGCTTCTCCGCGCGCTGAAGCTCTCAAAAATCTTCACCAGATGTTCCGTTGTCTTTCCGGCGCAGTAAACCACCTCGCCAAAGCCAGAACGCAATGCCCGGTGATGATCCAGCTTCGCAAAGCCCAGATCCTCATAAGGCAGCTTTTTTAAATACGCTTCTGCAGCGGCCAAATCCAACTCTTTATTCTGAACTTTTAATAATAACTCGTGTACATCCATATCTGTCTCCCTTATGATCTCCCTGCCAACCCTCGTTGACTTCTTATTACTCAAAGAGACCATCACCGTCATCAAATATGATGAAAATGATAGTCTCTCTCTTTTCATTCTATAATCTCACCGAATCATTCATCACCCGGCCGGTTACTCCGCCGGTGATTCCGCAGCCTTAGACTGCTCTGCCTGAAGCTGCTGTGCCGCAAGCTGCTGCGCCTGAAGCTCCTGCTCATGTTTTTTCTTTTCATGACGCTCATGCCGCTCATGGCGTTCATGCTTCTTATGATTCAATTCATAGGCAACCAGCAATGTGATCGCGATATGCAGGACCACGATACCGAGCACTAAAAGGATATCCGTCAGATCGCCGATCGTAATCAGTTTAACGATCTCCGCGCAAAGCATAAACTGCAGCGCCACCGCCATCCCCTGACTCAGATGCAGATCAATATCCGGATTCTTTTTAAACAATTCAATTACACCGCGGATACCGGAAATAGCAATGATGATAACGCCGATCCATTCAAATCCGATCACCGCATATGTAACGACTTCATGTAAAAGATGATGAAGTATTTCTGCCATAATTTTATCTCCCTCCCATGAAAAATATTTTAATATATTTTCTGCGGGAAGTCAATTGAAACAGGCCGGAACAGTGCCATTTTCCACCATTTTTTGCACTGCCCCGGCCGGCTCCCTTTTGCTGTGATCTAATCTGCCTGCCGCTACTGCTCAATCTGGCGGCCAAGGAATCCTGCCGCCGCCGCGGCCAGCTTTTTCTCCACATCTCCCATCGGACTTCTTTCATCCTTACTTACAATAACAACGGAACCGATAGCGTCTCCTTCGGAAATAATCGGGCAGATAACCTGATAGGCATAATGCTCCGCTTCGCTTTCTACCAGCGGCACATATTCCTTTTCAGACCCGGCGGCCGCCACCATTTTCCGCTTTTCGATCACCTCATCCAGCGCCTTGCTGACAGGCTTATTCATCAATTCCCGCTTGCCGTTTCCGGCCACCGCGATATGATTGTCTCTGTCTGTAATACTCACCACATGCCCTGTACTGTGTGCCAGTGCTTCCGCATACTGACGCGCAAAGGAACCCAGCTCTCCGATCGGAGAATACTTTTTCAGTATGATCTCTCCTTCCCTGTCCGTAAAAATCTCCAGCGGGTCTCCTTCCCGGATATGCAGTGTCTTGCGAATCTCCTTTGGGACAACAACGCGGCCCAGATCATCAATTCTCCTCACAATTCCTGTAGCTTTCATATAAAAATTCCTCCATTACTGTACTCTCCATTTCTGCAAGTAGTATCTGTAAACGTCGGCCTTTTTATGCGCTTGCCGCAAAATTGAGGTTTTTCTTTATCAATTTTTCAAAAGATAAGTTATTATCGTATTGAAAAAAATCTCCATTTGTACTATGATTTTATATATACGCGCTTAAAAATATTTTTAAGGAAGATGTTGATAAATGATTAACTCTGAGAATACCAAAAAACAAAAAATATTGATCGTGGACGATTCCGAAATGAACCGTTCCATTTTAACAGATATGCTGGACAATGCATATGAAATCATTGAGGCAGAAAATGGTCTTGCCGCCATTGCCATCCTTCAAAAGCAGTCGCTGAATATCTCTGTCGTTCTTCTGGATATCGTGATGCCTCTTATGGATGGCTTTGAAGTATTGTCTGTGATGAATCAAAATCACTGGATTGAAAATATTCCCGTGATCATGATTTCCGCAGAAAAAGATACCTCGCAGGTAGAGCGGGCGTATGACCTTGGAGTCACAGATTTTATCACCCGTCCTTTTGATATGCTGATTGTCCGCCGTCGAGTGATTAACACCATCCTCTTATACAGCAAACAGAAAAAGCTCCTTGGGATGCTGGCCGATCAAATTTATGAAAAAGAGCGTCAGAGCAGCATGATGGTAGACATTTTAAGTCATATTGTGGAATTTCGAAATGGGGAAAGCGGTGTACATATTGTCCATGTTCGCACTATAACCGAAATGCTCTTGAAACAATTGCGCAAAAAGACTGAACAATATCCGCTTTCTGATGCGGATATAAGCCTGATCGGCACTGCTTCAGCCCTTCATGATATCGGCAAGATCGCCATCCGTGAAGATATTCTGAACAAACCGGGACGGCTGACTGAAGAGGAATTTGAAATTATGAAAACTCACTCTCTGATAGGCGCGGAAATGTTGAAAAATCTTCCTACCTATGAAAGTGAGCCGTTGGTCAAAACCGCTTATCAGATCTGCCGGTGGCATCATGAGCGCTATGACGGCCGGGGGTATCCTGACGGCCTGGCCGGAGATGATATTCCCATCTCTGCTCAGATCGTAGCTTTGGCTGACGTTTATGACGCCTTAACCAGCGAACGCTGCTATAAAAAGGCATTTTCTCACGAAACCGCCATCCAGATGATTCTGGACGGCCAGTGCGGCACTTTCAATCCGATGCTGCTGGATTGTCTGCAGGAAACAGCCCCGTTGCTGGTGAACGCGCTCGCAAATGCATCCGTCACCGTATATCAGCCGGATCTTCGGAAGCTTTCCCAGGAGATAACAAGCCATGAAAGCCATATGATATCGGAGCGCTCATTACGTCTGCTGGATCATGAACGGATGAAATACAATTTCTTTGCCGCCATGACCGAGGAAATCCAGTTCGAGTATACGTTAAACCCATGTCTGCTCACCCTGTCCAGCTGGGGAGCGAAAAAACTAGGCACGGATGAAATAATTTTGGAGCCTCATTATGACGCCAAAGTTCTTGAGATTCTGGGCGACGAGGCATGGATGGATATATCCAAAGCGCTGCGTTCAACAACTCCGGAATCTCCGATAATTACCTATGAATGTCCGCTCAATTTGTGCGGTCAGCAGCGCTGGTACCGAATTATCGCTCAGGCTATCTGGGCCGGCGACGAACAGCCTGTTTATACAGGCGCCATCGGGAAATGTGTCGACATCCATAATTCCCGCGAAAGGCTGAAGGAACTTGAAAAGCGTGCCACCCACGATACACTGACAGGGCTTTTAAACCACAGCACTGCCAGAGAACTTATTCAGGCCACGCTTGAACATAACCCTAATGGCAACCATATTATGGTTATTTTCGATCTGGATCATTTTAAAGACGCCAATGACCGCTATGGACATATGTTCGGCGATCAGGTTTTAAAGCATATGGCAGAAAAACTCTGTCAGTCCACACGCCATGGGGATATTCTCGCCCGGGTGGGCGGCGACGAATTTTTAATTTTCATGGAATATAAAACGGATCCCGAGCAGATCATCGGCCGTATTTTTAATGCCATGTCCGGCAATTATGAAGAGTTTCCGCTTTCCGTCAGCATGGGTATTGCCGTCACAAAAGAAATCGGCAATAAATATGAAGAACTGTTCCATGCGGCAGACCAGGCGCTCTATCATGCGAAACGCACAGGGCGAAGCCAGTACTGCTTCTATGATGATTCCATAAAGGACACTTTGTCCGCGATCTCATCGATTGATTAACGCTGTAAAGGAGAATGAAAAATGACACTGCAAGATTGTTATGCTGCCTTCGGCGGCAACTATGCGGACGTATCCGCCCGCCTTCATAGCGACCGTTTAGTTCAGAAGTTTATGCTCAAATATCTGGATGATCAGAGCTTCGGCCTTCTTTGTACTTCTATGGCTGAAAAAGATTATGAGCAGGCCTTTCGGGCGGCCCACACTATCAAAGGTATCTGCCAGAACCTGAGTTTTACACCGCTGCTGAATTCCAGCAGTGAATTATCCGATGCCCTTCGGCACGGCTGGACTCCGGAAGCAGACCAGTTTTTTGAACAGGTAAAGATCGATCAGCTTGCCCTGACAACGGCAATTCAGGCTTTTCGCGAAGAATGTGAGGTTTAAGCGCGATGAAAAATAAAATTAACCATTTTCTGGTTTCCAGCCTGATCGCTGTCTGTATCGTCTGCATTGGTGTGTTCGCAGTACTGACACTTTATATAAACAAGCAGAATGATGAAACGGTCAGCCAATTAGGAAATATTTATATGTTCAACATAAACAACCGGATCATCAAACATTTTGAAACCATGACGGAACATCGGATGACCCAGTTGGAAACTCTGGCTGAAACTATCCCGCCGGAATACATCAATGATGAAGACGCATTGAATCAATGGCTGGTATACAATGTACAGACAAGAGGCTTTGACGCCGCCGCCTATTGCTATAGCGACGGAAGTCTTGAGATGCTTTATGGCGATGGGCTGACGCCCACCGAGCCCGATGCATTTCTCAACTATATGAAGGAAGGCGAAAAGCGCCTGGCCCTCGGCTATAACGGTGAAGGTAAACAGGTCGTTTTGGTTGGCGTACCCCTCGACTCCAAAATCCCCGGCAAGGAAGACTGCATTGCCCTGGTCGGCGAACTGCCGATCGACTACATTGCCGATACCCTGTCTCTGGAGGATGAGGATTCTCTGATATATTCCTTTGTTATCCGCGAAGACGGCGGCTTTGTCGTTCGAACCAGCGATGCTTACCGGGATAATTATTTTGACCGGGTTGAAAGTATGTATGAAGACTGGAAAGGAAAAAGCCGTGACGATTACATGGCAGAGCTGAAAGAGGCCATAGCCGCCGACGTCGATTATTCTGCCATCATTCAGGTTGAAGGCGAACGCCGCCACGTATATTGTTCCAGTCTGCCGCATTCTGTCTGGTATCTGGTATCCCTGATGCCTTACGGCGCGCTGAATGAATCGGTGGAAACGCTGGGAACCCGTTCGCTGCTCGCCGCATTGATCAGCTGCGCGGCGATTCTTATCGTCGTTCTCATTGTATTTTTCAAATACTTCAGCCTGAACCGCGCGCAGGTGCAGGAACTGGAAGAAGCCCGGGAGACGGCAATAAACGCCAGCAAGTCAAAAAGTGAATTTCTCTCCAATATGAGTCACGATATCCGTACGCCGATGAACGCTATTATGGGTATGACGGCCATTGCCACGGCCAATATGGATAACCCGCAGCAGGTGGAAAGCTGTCTGAAAAAAATTACTCTGTCCAGCCGGCATTTGCTCGGCCTGATCAACGATGTACTGGATATGTCGAAAATTGAAAGCGGGAAAATGACTCTGAATACCGAAAGAATCTCCCTGCGGGAAGTCATGGACGGCATTGTCAGCATTGTACAGCCTCAGATAAAAGCCAAACATCAGCATTTTCATGTTTCCATCTACAACATTATGTCGGAAAATATCCAATGTGATGGTGTGCGGTTAAATCAGGTAATGCTGAACCTGCTGTCGAATGCGATCAAGTTTACTCCGGAAGGCGGCCGGATTGAAGTCACCCTCCATGAAGAAGTTTCCCCGAAGGGCGATGATTATGTCCGTATCCGTATCCATGTTAAGGATACCGGTATCGGTATCTCTGAAGAGTTCCAGAGCAAAATCTTTGAGTCCTTCTCCAGGGAAGACAGCAAGCGTGTCCATAGAACTGAGGGAACAGGTCTCGGCATGGCGATCACCAAATATATTGTGGATGCTATGGGCGGTGAGATCAGCGTATCCAGCAAGCAGGGCGAAGGCACCGAATTCCAGGTCGTTTTGGACTTTGAACGTGCAGAAGGCCTGGCGGAGGATATGATTTTGCCTGACTGGAATATGCTTGTGGTGGATGATGACCAGCAGCTGTGCGAGAGCACCGTCGCCTCCTTAAAATCTATCGGTATTCGGGCCGAATGGGTTTTAGACGGCGAAACCGCTGTCCACGTTGTCACTGAACATCACCGTATACATAATGATTATCATATTATTTTGCTGGATTGGAAACTTCCGGATATGGACGGCATTGAAACAGCCCGCGAACTGCGCAAACAGCTGGGCGATGACGTACCTATCCTCCTGATTTCCGCTTATGATTGGAGTGAAATCGAAGAAGAGGCCCGTGCGGCAGGCATTAATGGTTTCCTGATGAAACCGCTGTTCCGCTCCACCCTGTTCTACGGCCTGCGCGCCTTTATGGATAACGATAAACCGCAGCCTGTACATGAGGAAGCTGTCCCGAATTTTGCGGGCCGGCGGATTCTGGTGGCCGAAGACAACGAATTGAACTGGGAAATTGCCAATGAACTGCTCCAGGATCTGGGACTTGAACTGGAATGGGCAGAAAACGGCCAGGTCTGCACAGAAATGTTCCGGAAATCTGAACCGGGATATTATGATGCGATCCTGATGGATATTCGAATGCCGATCATGAACGGCTATGAGGCTTCCGAAGCCATCCGTGCCATGGACCGGCAGGATGCATCCCTTCCTATCATTGCCATGACAGCGGATGCCTTTTCCGAAGATATCCAGAGGTGCCTTGACCATGGAATGAATGCTCATATCGCTAAACCGATCGATGTCAAAGAGGTTGGCCGCGTCTTAAAACGATATCTGGAAGAATGATTGAAAAATTACATAAAATACATATTATATTAAATGCAAGAAAGCCGGATTTCTCCGGCTTTCTTAAATATGCGTCCGCAAACGCATACCCCAATTAGTATCTATAGTATACGACAATCCCATCAAAAATGCAAGTTTTACAAAAATTTTTTTAGCAAACACATTCTTGCCGATAAATCCGGATGAATTACAATCGATGCAACATCCGCATTGACAACTTTTCTGTAATCCTCCGTTATTCTTTCAAATTCACGAATAAATGCCTTAATCTCTGTTTTAGATACCCGCAGTAATTTCATGTAATAACACATAAGTATAACATAGTCGCCTATCGTTTTGAAATTAACATAAGGTAAACCTATTTCTATTTTCAGGCACTGCTTCATTGCTTTGGTAGGATCAATATTACGAAATCTTGTATCAAACACCACCGCATTATGCGCAATAGCGTTTCTCAAATCCTTCAAAGTATAAATATACTTATATATCAACTGGCGATCCGTATCACTTGAAACATTTATTCCAAGCCTTTTAGAAATATCATCACGCACATTGTATGTAAGACAAGACAGCAAATAACCCAAATCCCCCATCGTCATTATCTCAAACAATGCCCATACAGGAACACCTGAATAACCTTCCTTATTATAAAAATGTGTAATCTTAGGATTACTTTTTTTATATGCTCGCGCAAGACCTGATTGAATAGAATTTTGTAAATTCAATTTATTCTGCTGCAGCTTTTTCCTTTGCTCTGGCGAAAAAGAAGCCGGAGCATTATTATATCCGCTCACAACCTTTTCAAACATATTTTGAATACTTTCTGAATTTGCATTAACCAATATGCTCTCAAGGGCAATGTTTTTTACCGCTGTCTCAATATACATCATCTTCCCATAAAATAAAGCCTTCAAAGATGAGTCATACTGAATTGTTGCATATACCTCATCATAAGAAACAAAAGGCAATCTATTTTGAGAACTTTTAAAAAAGCGATATCCTTTATATCCATGAAAATATCCCGTATTCATCAACTGACGTTTTTGTTTACTTCTCGAAATCTCAATTCCACTATCCCGCAAATGTCGCATCAAACCATCTATCGTCTTATAACTCATAAAAACCTCCCGACAGCTATTATGAGCCTATTATACGCCCCGCTATACATAAAAACAACATGCTTCACAAAATATAATTGCTCCCTCGACATGCTGGTCCCCTATCGTTTTGAAAGAAGTAAATTGCATTTTTTGCGACATATGATATACTATAACTAGTCTGATCAAACACCATAAAAATACGCGCGCAAGCATGAAAGGAGGCTGTACAATGCATCAAAAAACACTGCGTATACGGGTGTTTCTTATTGTATTATTTATAGTCTTCCTTTTAGCCGGCTGTTCAGGCCAGGAGGCCAATGCCGCTTCTGAAGCCCAACCGGCGGAGAAACGCGTAACAACGGAAAAAAGTGAAACGGCAAAGCAGGATGCATCGGCGGGAACGCGTAAAACGCAGCATGAATTTCTTCTCCCGGAAGCATCCGGAAGCACAGTTTATGAAAATGATATTATTTCTATCGACGCCTCGAACATTTCCGAGGGATATATTATGGTCCGATATTCCGGTGATGCCGATAAAATACGGCTGCAGATCACGGCGCCCGACGGCACTGTGTATAATTACACAATGTTTGCCGGCTCCTATGAGACCTTCCCGCTGTCCGGCGGAAACGGCGCCTATCATCTGGATATTCTTGAACACGCTTATGACAATATGTATGCCATGGCATTTTCTCAGGATATCGAGGTGACTTTAAACGATGAATTCAAACCATTTCTATATCCGAATCAGTATGTATGGTTCACAAAGGATGATGCGACGGTATCCTATGGGGAAGAGCTTTCGGAGAGTTCTTCCGACGATTTAGATTATGTGGCGCAGGTCTATCACTATGTCATAGAAAATATTTCCTATGATAAGGAGCTGGCTGCCAATGTTTCCGCCGATTATCTTCCCGATATCGATGTAACTATGGAAACAGGCAAAGGCATCTGCTTCGACTACGCTTCCCTGATGGCCGCGTTGCTGCGCTCCCAGGGAGTTCCAACCAAGCTGGTGGTCGGATATTCCGGCGAAGCTTATCATGCCTGGATCAGCGTTTACCTTGATGAAATCGGATGGGTCGATAATATTATAGAATTTGACGGCAAAAACTGGTCTTTGGTTGACCCTACTCTGGCCGCCAACAATGAAGGCTCCGCCGTCAAAAAGTATATCGGCGACGGAAGCAATTACACGGTAAAATACTCTTATTAACTTATGAATGGAGGACGATTATGAAACCCTTTTCCAATCTGGAATTATCTTCCTTCTGCGGGCAGATTGCCCTGATTCTGAGGTCGGGCATCTCTTCCATGGAAGGACTCACAATTATGCTGGAGGATGCCGATTCTGCGGAGGAAAAAAAGATTCTCACCGCTCTTCTTGAGAACATGCAGGAAACCGGAAGTTTGTATCAGGCTATGGAAACCACTGAAATCTATCCTCCCTACATGCTGAATATGGTTCGCATCGGCGAGGAGACCGGTACTCTGGATGAGGTCATGGCCGCCTTGCAGAATCACTATGAAAGAGAAGATTCTATCCGCAAAAATATCCGCAGCGCCGTGACTTATCCGATGATCATGACAGGGATGATGGTGGTTGTCATCGTTGTCCTGCTGGTGAAAGTCATGCCGATATTTAATCAGGTTTTTGTCCAGCTCGGCACGGAAATGACCGGATTTTCCCGTATGCTGATGAATATCGGAACCGCTATTAACCGGTATTCGATTGCCTTTATCGCGCTCATTATCATCATTGCCGCTCTGATCCTCTACGGCACTCAGACAGAATCCGGGCGCGCCATGTTCCGCAGACTGGCCCATAAACTGAAATTTACAAAAGTGATTTATGAAGATATTGCCGCCTGCCGATTTGCCAGCGGTATGGCTTTGACCTTAAAAAGCGGTCTGAATCCGGAGTACAGCATGGAGCTTGTGACCTCCCTGAATGACGACCCTGTATTCCAGGAGAAAATTGACGCCTGCCAAAAACAGATGAAAGAGGGGCAGGAGCTTTCCCAGGCGCTGTTTACCTCCGGCATGTTCACCGGCGTTTATGCCCGTATGGTGTCCGTCGGCTCCAGAACCGGTTTTATGGACCACGCCATGGAGCAGATCGCCGATCTGTACCAGGAGGATATTGACTCGCGGATGAATGATGTTCTTGCAGTGCTTGAGCCGACCCTTGTTGTTCTGCTGTCCCTGATCGTCGGCGTTATCCTCTTGTCGGTCATGCTGCCGCTTATGGGAATTATGTCCAGTATATAAGGAGTGGAAAATATGCGTCGTTTTCAATACAGAAAACAATCTCATACCCCGCCGAAATTCATACTCTCTGCCTGTCTGTTTCTGCTGATACTCCTGCTGTTCATTCAGGGAATATCCTCTCTCTCCGAGAGCACGATGCAGCGTCAGCGTGAGAGTCTTGAAAAGGCAATTATGCGCAGTATCACCTACTGCTATTCTGTCGAAGGCTCCTATCCGGAAAGTCTGGATTATCTCAAGGATAATTATGGGCTTTTTTATGATGAAGATACATTTTTTGTCGATTACCGGGTAACCGGTTCCAACATTTTACCGGATATCACGATTATTGAAAAGGGGGATAAATAATGCGCTTCCAAGCAAAACAAAAGCATATGATCGACTTTCTGTTTCCGGTCGCATTATTTTTTGTATTCGCCTTATCCGCGCTTACAGTGATTCTTCTCGCGGCACGAATTTATCAGTCCACCACGGAAAGTTCATCCCTCAACTATACCTCCAGGACAAGCTTGTCCTATATTAACGAAAAAATACATCAAAATGACTGCGAGGGCGCCGTGTACCTGGATGAATTCGATGGATGCCGGGCGCTGGTCATGGAGCAGTCTCATAATGATGAACACTATTATACATATATCTATATTTACGGCCACGAGCTTAAAGAACTTTTTGTCAAAGAAGGCGCGGAAATGACAGCCTCCGCCGGACGGACAATTATGGAAATTCAGGATTTCTCTATGGAAGAGATCTCTGAAAATCTGCTGAAATTCACCTGTGTGGATAACGAAAACACAGAGGCATCAACGATTATCAGCGTTAAAAGCCAATAGAAAGGATTGTATTTTTTATGAAGCATAGAAGCAGGGCACGGTCATCCAGCTTATTTCTGATGGAATTGATACTTGCAATCTTATTTTTCTCTGTTGCAAGTGCTGTTTGCGTGCAGATTTTTGTCACATCGCATATGCTCAGCAATGATTCAAGGGCTTTAAATCATGGGGTAAATGAATGTGCCAACCTTGCTGAAATAATAGATACCGCTGATGGAATAGAGGATTGTCTGCTGCTCCTGAAAAAAACGTATCCGGGCGGAACATTTTCAAACGGAGGATCGGCAGACGGGGAAACGGGTTCCGAAGCCGACCTTCTTTTTGGCTATGATGACAATTTCTCTGCCTGCGGCGAAGAAAGCAGCAGCTATATCCTGTCGCTTCATCTGTCCCAGGAAGACTATACGCTGACAGCCCGGATGGATTTCAGCGAAACCTCCGGCGAATCCATTTATCAGCTTGAAACAAAATACCATATTGCAAGGAGGATATCCGATGAAACGAAATAAGCAGCAATCGACATTTGTAAATATCGGCTCTTCCTCTCTGCTGATCGTATTTCTGGTGCTTTGTCTGACAACCTTCGCCATACTTTCTCTCTCCAGCGCCCAGAGTGATTATTCTTTCAGCAAAAGATCCGCGGAGCATAAAACCGAATATTATGAGGCGTCCTCCAGGGCGGAAATGATCCTCGGAGAAATCGATCAAATACTGGCGGAGACTGCAGAGCAGATAAACGCGGCACAGAAAAACGCCGTACAGGAAAAGGCAGACAGCGAACTGGCTTCTTTTGAATTGGCTGCAGCCGCCCGGCTCGACGGCAAAGAGATTGATAATATTCCTTTATCCTGCACCGGCACTGAGGAAGGAACCGTCATTTCCTATCAGGTTCCCTCCGGCGCAAAACAGGCGCTGAACGTATCTTTGCTTATTACCAATGATTCCGGACATGAAAATTATTATAAAATCCAGGCATGGCAGCTCATTTCGACCAGTGACTGGAATGCCGATAATTCTCTTAACCTTATACCTGTAGAATAATAACGAGGAGTTCATAACCATGAAATTAAAAGAAATATTAGAGCAGGCAATTGCAGAGCAGGCCTCCGATGTATTTATTGTCGCAGGCCTTCCGGTATCCTTCCGCAGAAACGGCGTCATTAATCGAATTAATGATGAAAAGCTTTTTCCGCCGGATACAGAATCTTTATTAAATGAAATATATCAGGAAGCAGGAAATCGTGATCTGAATATTCTCCACAATGCAGGCGATGATGATTTTTCCTTTGCCATTCAGGGGTTGTCCCGTTTTCGTGTCAGCGCCTATAAACAAAGGGGCGCCTTATCCGCAGTTATCCGAATTATTACCTTTCACCTTCCGGATGCTCACGAACTCGGAATCCCGGATTATGTTATCCATTTGGGCGACGGCGGCAAAGGTATGATTCTTGTCACCGGCCCTGCAGGCAGCGGAAAATCCACCACTCTTGCATGTATCATAGATCAAATCAATAAAAATCAACAAAAACATATTATAACTCTGGAAGACCCGCTGGAATTCCTGCACCGCCATGAATGCAGCATCGTCAGCCAGCGCGAGATCAACGTGGATACGGAAAGCTACGTCACTGCTCTGCGGGCAGCCCTGCGCCAGAGCCCGGACGTCATTCTTCTCGGTGAAATGCGTGATTATGAGACGATCAACGTGGCAATGACCGCCGCCGAAACCGGCCATCTTCTTCTTTCGACACTCCACACCATCGGCGCCGCAAATACTATTGACCGTATTATCGATGTATTTCCGGCAAACCAGCAGCGCCAGATTGCCGTCCAGCTTTCTACCGTGCTGACGGCCGTTGTCTCTCAACAGCTTGTCCCTACTGTCGATGGCGGGATCGTACCCGCACTGGAAATTATGACCGTCACTCCGGCAATCCGGAATATGATCCGGGACAACAAAGTCCCTCAGATTGAGGGACTCATCTATTCCTCCACAAAGGAAGATATGATTTCCATGGACGGAAGCCTTTTGAACCTGTGTAAAAAAGGTATCATCAGCCGGGATACGGCGCTGAAGTATGCCACCAACCCGGATATGCTCGGAAGAAAATTATAAAATTTCATTAAAACCAATATTTTCATCACTTGTTCCTTTTATCATTGCCAGCCAGGCTTTGAAGGGTTCCGCTTTCGGAGAAGGAACCGACTGAATAATACGTAAAAGCTGTTCCGTATCGGCAACGTCTGTCAGACGTTTTTTGCCATCGGCGGCTGTCATTTTCAAGGGGCTGTAAAAAAAGTCCTTAATTAAGAAACGCCAGTTCCGGTAAATGCCGGATCTGGCGTTTCTTTGTATATTACATCAAATATTCTGATAAATGTTACTTGTTTTGGTGAAAATTAGCGCACTGAATAAAGGCTATGTGAATAACCCGTTATTTTTAAGCGGCTGATTGGATGCGCTGTTTCTTGTTATGATACTTATACAGGTTAAAACCACAAGAAATCAGCGTGAGTTCCAGAATAACGTTCTTCTCACCTCTTCGAAATAGTCTTTTGTAGGATTTGTCCCATTTTAAAATACCAAATGTACCTTCTGCCTGAATGCTGCGGTTCATTCTCAAAAGTGCACCATGTATGGATTCAAGATTTGAAATTACTTCTTGATGAATAGAAGTCAACTCTTGATTCATACGAATTGTTCTGTTGCCTGACGCCTTAGGGCAGCATTCGCTTTTATGTGGGCAGCCTTCACATGATTCGCATTCATAGATTTCTTCGGTCCTGCCATATTTATTCTTATATACAGGCTTATTGTATTTAAAAATAAATTTTCTCCCGTTTGGGCATATGAGATTTCCTGATTCATCCTGTTTAAGGTTCACTGCACGGTAGGGATCTTCATGGTATTTTTTATCTGTCGTTTCCTTTTTGAACATGGTGAATTTCATATATTTTTCCATTCCATGCTCGTTGCAATAAAGATAATTATTGTAGGAACCATACCCTGCATCGGCAACTGGATACTTCGGATAATGCCCGTAGGTTTTGTTAAACTTTCCCATCAATGGCACAAAACATTCCATATCAGATGCGTATGGTTTTACATCAACCACAGCAATGTATTCATCACAGACGGCTGTCTGAAGATTATACGCTGGAAGCAGCTGGTCATTTCCCATGTAGTCCCGTTTTAATCTCATAAAAGTGGCATCATGATCCGTTTTAGAATAACTGTTTCGGTTTTCTCCACATATTTCTATATGACGTGCATATGTTTTCAAACGCTCAAGATATCCCTGCAGTTCCTGATACTGTTTTTGCTGAATGCTCTTTCTGTGACCACAGCCAGACACAAATGTGGATTCATCCAGATTTGTTCCCTTCTTGTACAATTCCAACAGTTCAGAGACATAATCTATGGCGTATTCTTCACGTTTCTCAAGTTTCACACCTGAATATCCTAAAACTTGAAGGTTCATGGCATCGATTAGAAGAGATATCTTGTCAAAAACCTTTCCTCGATTCTTTGTGCAGGATTTTTTCCATACCCAGGTATAGCGATTCGCATTCGCCTCTATTTTCGTGCCATCGATATAGGCGTGTTCCAGATCAACATGATCCTTTTCGAAAATATATGTGTTGATGTCCATGAAGATTTGTTCTATTGAATCCGTCAGTTTATTTCGGATGATGTTGCCGAAAGTAGCAAAAGAAGGTGCCTTCATGCCATCGAGAAGATACATATATCGGATATCATTCCTACAGAGTTTCTCAATTTCCCGCAGAGAACAGATACCGTGTTCCATAAATGCAAAGAGTATCACTTTAAGGAGTTTCTGTTCATCACATCCTGGACGACCTGTTTTGTATCCTTTCTCTACAAAATATCTTGATAGGTCGATGTGATCCATAACCTCACAGAAAGTATATACCGGATCAGAAATATCAATTAATTTTTCTATTTCCAATGGTAATTTCAACTGACGAGTAGTATAATTACCATTGGTATTATTATTTAGTAGCATAA
>NZ_DBGCTU010000012.1:0-102241 GCF_048388605.1 Frisingicoccus sp.
TCAGGATGAGCGTGTACGGAAGCTTGCAGGCCAGATTGAAATGCTGAAAAACAGCCAGGAAGTGGGTGTAAAGTATATGCGGTTGTGGGAAGAATTGGAAGAGGCGCGTCGGGAGGGCCTGGAAGAGGGCCATGATTTGGGCCTGGAAGAGGGCCATGATCTGGGCTTGACGGAAGGAAAGGAAATAGAACGGTTGGAATCCATAAAAAAATTGATGGAAACTATGGGATGGACGGCAGAACAGGCCATGGATGCTTTGCAGATACCGGCAGAGGAACGGGAAAAATATAAAGGTATGATAGACGGTAAGTAACTAATGGAATGGCAGCAGAGTGGAAAATTTCCGCTGTTTTTTTAGGCCGGATTGAATGTTGAAAAACAGCCAGGAAGTGGGTGTAAAGTATATGCGGTTATGGGAAGAATTGGAAGAGGCGCGCCGGGAGGGCCTGGAAGAGGGCCATGATTCGGGCTTGACGGAAGGAAAGGAAATAGAACGGTTGGAATCCATAAAAAAATTGATGGAAAGCATGGGATGGACGGCAGAACAGGCCATGGATGCTTTGCAGATACCGGCAGAAGAACGGGAAAAATATAGGAATTGAATAGGATGCGAGATTAAGAATAGAAGATTGAACATTATAGAAAAACAGGGGTTATCAGAAAACAAAGGATTGATTTTTGATAACCCCTTAGTATTTTTGCAATGTTCTGGCTGGTAACAGTTATTTTAATATATTTCCATATTGGTCAATTCCCTGGAATTGTGCTGAATCGGCAGAAGGATAACTCCATTCGCCGTCTGTATATAAATAATCGCCATTTTCATAATAATCGAAGGAATGACCTTTGCCAATCCCCTCTGTCCTGGAGAAATTATTTGATTCATCAAAGGTTCCAAGGTAGCTGCGAATCCACGATGCCTTTTCGCCAGAAAGTGGGGATGGCATGTCTATGTGGGAAACCTGTATACTAAGTGCATTTATAGGGTATGGGATTGAATTCAAATTATTTGTATGAATATATTTTCCGGTTTCATATAAGTAGAAAAAATGGCCTGATGTCAGATTTTCTTTAATTGTATTAAAATTATCATTGCAGTAATGTGCCAAGCCTACAGCGTCTCCATTAAGAGAAAGAGTATACATTTTTTGACAATGGCAGGAGAGTATTAATTCTTCTTTCAGCACATTGTTTAGTGAGACTCCGTCATTTTTTTCCAGAAATTCAAGTGCTTCATCAGCCTTGTCCTGAATAAGATAACACTGGATGAGGCTTCGATATAGGTCGGAAAGATTTGCATTGAGTGATGTCATGCTCAGTGCTTCCTCACATTTTTGGGATGCCTGCTCGTAATTTCCGGAATCTATAAGGGCTGTTATCTCAACTGAAATCATTTCAACTTTTACCTGTTCAGCTTTATCTTTTATATTTGCAGAGTCCGGGCAGGCAGTGATACCTTGTTGAAGAATGGCATAAGCATTTTCATAATCTTTATTTTCTATATATGCTTCGCTTAATCCGATATAACTGCGTTCATCTGCCGGATAAGATTCAAGAGCGGTTTTATATTGTTCAATGGCATTTTCAGCGTCCATATTCTCTACAGCTTCAAAGAAGGATTCTTTGGCTTCGATGGATTCCTGAACCTGCTGTTCATGGCGGACAGCTTTCATATGCTCGTTGAGTTTCATTCCGCCGATACATCCTCCAATGATAAGGACGGCGGCTGCTCCAATCAGCCATTTTTTCTTTGATGTGGATTTTTCCGGCTGTGGTAAATCGGCAGATAGTTCTGAATTAGCCGGTGATTCTAAATCAGCTGACGGTTCTGAATCGACCGGAGGTTCTAAATCAGTAGGTGGTTCTAAGTTAGAAAGTGATTCTTCGGGTAACGTGTCGTTTTTATGAAACTCTATATCTATATTTTCTTCTATAGGTACAGGTTTATCACAGGCAGAGTTTAGCCCTTGGTCTTCTGTTTCATTTTGAGGGACGGCGATATTCCATAACCCGATGGTTTCTTCGCTTGAAGCAGCGTCAAATACTCCTTTGGTTTCTTCAGAAGATGAAGGAGCTTCGGGTGTATCTGGTATGACAGCAGCGGTTTTGGAGCAATGCGGTTTGAAATTGCGGATATCCTCCAGCATATCGGCGGCTGTATGGTAACGTTCTTCCGGCTTGTAGGCGCAGGCTTTGAGAATAATATCCGCAAATTCTTTACTGGCGTTGACCGGGGCCGGGAGGGCTTCACCTTTCATCCGGCGGCTTAATGCATTTTCCCTGTCTGCAAATGTAATCGGCTGAGGCAGAGGCGGTAAAAAGGGCAGGCGATTATCGTTCATAAATTTATAGATAACTAATCCAAGGGAGTAGATATCTACGCTGGAACCGTAAGGCTTATTTAAATACACTTCCGGAGCCATATAGCTTTCCGTGCCTTTTTTTGATAGTCCGCCGGTGGTTTTTTCTATGGTTCGAGCTACACCGAAATCACCAAGTTTAAATTGACCATTTTCCGTAACAAAGATATTTTCCGGCTTGATATCCCGGTGGATCAATCCTTTTTTCTGACAAAAGGCCAGTGCACTGCAAAGATTTTCCGTCAAGGTTAAAATATCGTATTCATCCATATTGTGTGTGAATATGTAATCCTGAAGAGGAATCAGGAGTTCCATGCGAATCAGAATATCCCAGCCGATTTCGCCGCTATGGTTTAAAACACGGTGGTCTTCATAGCTCACGATGTTTGGATGGCTTTTCAGCGAAGCCATAACCGAAATCTCCTGAACAATTTCTTCAACAAATCCCTGAAAATAAGTGGTTACGGATTGTTCATCCATTCCTTCATTTAAGGCCGCTTTGATATCCGCATTTGAGCGGGGGATACGTATCACTTTTAAAGCAGAATACGTGGTAATACCGTAATCGGTTTTTTGAATTTTATAGACGGTTCCATAGGAGCCTTCGCCGATTTTCTCAGTGATTTTCCAATCACCGAAAACAGTTGAGTTGATTGTATATTCCATAGTGTTTCTCACTGTTGATTATTATTCATATTAGTAGATTTTAAATGAGACACCTTCTAAGCCGTTCATTCTTTGGATGGAGTTGCTATATTGGCTGCCATCCAAGCTCGTCTGGCTAATATTGATGTCACCATAGAACATATCATTTTTGATTCCACCTGAATATATGATAAAAAAATCAGAACCATCTGAGGAAGTTATGTATTTTTGGGAAAAGGCATTTCCTGAAGAAAGAGTAAATCCCTGCCATTCACCCTCAGCATAGTAATAACTTCCGTTTTCAAATAAAAAGTGGAACTCTTTTCCATTTCCCTGATATTGTCCGTAGGAGTTGAGTGTACCATAATATACAGATGTGTATGTATTGCTTGCGTATATTTTGAGTACAGGCTGTGATAGGTCAAAATTTTTATATTGAGTGTTATATTTTCCGTTTTGGTAAAATCCATGAAAAAAGTCTTCTTTATTGTTTTTTAAATCTTCGCGAATAGCCATATAGTCCTCTTGGGATAACAAATTATATATGTGTTGCATGTGGCAGGCAGAACGAAGTCTTTTCATTGATTTTTCAGGCAGGTTTTTTGCAGAATCATTTTGCAGAAAATCCTGTGCTTCTTTGATTTTATTTTGAATTAAGTAGCACTGCACGATGCCTGCGTAAGCATCTTCCTGGGTCGAATCGATTTGTAAAGCCTCTTGGTATTTTTTTATAGCTTCCTCATAATTTGCAGCCGCATTTAGGTTATCCCCTTCTTTTACTTTTTGAGCATAATTAACCAGGGCTTTAGCCTGTTCGGAAAGTTGCTTGATTTCATCAGAATCCGGACAAAATTCCATTCCTTTTTGAAGAATATCATAGGCTCCCTGAAATTCTTCTTTTTCAATTTTCAGTTTTGCCAATTGGACATATCCGCGTTCATCATAAGGATAGGTTTCGATAGCCGATTTATACTGTTTAATAGCTACATAATCGTTGGATGCGGCTTCGGCAGCCTCAAACAGTGATTCCCGGGCTTCGATGGATTCCTGAACCTGTTCATGGCGGACAGCTTTTTTGTGTTCGTAGAGTTTCAAACCTCCAATTCCACCGCCAATGATAAGGATAGCAGCAGCGCCAATCAGCCACTTTTTCTTTGCTGTGTTTTTTTTAGGTTGCGGTAAATCGACAGGTGATTTTTCATTGACCGATACTTTTGAGTCACCAGGTGATTCTGAATCATTAGACGGTTCTGAATCGGCAGGCAGCTCTTCGGATAACGTGTCGTTTTCATAGGACTCAATGACTGCATTTTCTTCTGACGGTGCAGATTCCTTACAGGCAGAGTCCGGTGGCTCGTTGCTTGCTTCTTTTTGAGGGGTTGAAATATTCCATAACCCGATGGTTTCTTCGCTCGATGCAGCGTCAAATATGCCTTTTGTTTCTTCTGAGGATGAAGATACTTCCGCTATATTCGGCATGAGAGCAGCAGTTTGGGAGTTGCCCGGTTTGAGATTATGTATATCCTCCAGCATATCAGCGGCAGTGCGGTAACGTTCTTCCGGCTTGTAAGCGCAGGCTTTTAGAATAATGTCTGCAAATTCTTTACTGGCGTTGACCGGGGCTGGCAGCGCTTCGCCCTTCATCCGGCGGCTTAATGCATTTTCCCTGTCCGCAAAGGTGATCGGCTGAGGCAACGGCGGCAAAAATGGCAGACGATTATTGTTCATAAAACGGTAGAGAACCAGTCCCAAAGAGTAAATGTCTACGCCGGAGCCATAGGGCTGATTCAGATAGACTTCCGGGGCCATATAGCTTTCGGTGCCTTTTTTGGATAAACCGCCGGTGGTTTTTTCAACTGTTCGGGCCACGCCGAAATCGCCGAGCTTAAACTGGCCGGTTTCGCTGATAAAGATATTTTCCGGTTTGATATCCCGGTGAATCATACCTTTTTTCTGACAAAAGGACAGAGCATCGCAGAGGTTTTTGCCCATATGAATAATGTCGTTTTCAGAAAGTTTATGATTTCCAAGATATTCCTCAAGGGGCGTCAGAAGTTCCATTCGGATAAGAATATCCCAACCGATTTCACCATTGTGATTTAAAACGCAGTGATCCTCATAACTAACGATATTTGGGTGGCTTTTCAGAGAGGACATAATGGCGATTTCCTGAACAATCTCATCGACAAATCCCTGAAAGTAGGTAGTTACGGATTGTTCGTCCATGCCCTCATTTAAAGCGGTTCGTATATCGGAAATTGAGTGCGGGATGCGAATCACTTTCAGGGCCGAACGCGTCGTAATACCATAATCTGTTTTACATATTTCAAAAACTTTTCCGTAAGAGCCTTCGCCGATTTCCCTGACAATTTTCCAATCGGTGAAGACAATGCTGTTTTTTTCGTATTTCATAGTTTATGTCCTTTTAATCTTCAAAAAAGTAGTTTATTTGTTTATATGTTTTATGGGCGATTGCGGATATATGTCCTGAAGGCGTTTTGGATTCAAAGCGTGTTTTATCGGAGAATTTGTTATTTATTATTTCGCCTGTAAGAGAATTTGTATATCCATTATCTGTTATTTCACATTTAGTGGCATTACCCGATGCCAGAATATCATCAACCCATTCACCCTCAGAGTAATAATAACTACCTGAGTCATAATAAATGCATAGTTCTTTTCCATTACCATTACGTTTTCCTTCGGAGTTATAGATACCTTCATAAATATAAAAAGAGTTTTCATCTGGATTGTTTTCAAAATATATTACAGGGGCAGTTTCGTTATATTTTTTTGAAGAATATAATTTACCGTCTTGAATCCACCCTTTAAAATATATTTTTAACTCTTTTCTGTTTGCTTTGCAGTAATCTAATGCATTGTCAAATTCGTCATTAGATATGAGGGCAGATATTTGTTGGATGTAAGGCATAAATTGAGTTTTTTTCTGTTCTTCTTTTTTAAAAGATAGAAAACCTATTAGTGTAAAAGCAGTGATAAACAGGATAATAAGGGGTATAAATTTAGTAATTATATGTTTGCTGTTTTCCTTTGTACGTGTTTCCTGAGGCATTTTCTCTAAAGGTTTATCGGCCTCAGCCTTATGTACCGGAGGTTGAGCTTCTTCATCTATAGGAGGTATATCGTTCAAATCAGAAATGTTATCGATGATATCATTACCTGTTTCAACTTCCATATTCCATAATCCAATGGTTTCCTCATTTGAAATTTCTTCAAAGATGCCCTGCGTTTGTGCAGCATCATTTTCCTGAGAGGATGGAGTATTAGATGCCATTGGAGGAATAAGGTCAGCCTGTTTATTTAACAAGGTTTCGGTCTCCGCGGCTGTGGCAAGATGGATGCGAAGCCTGCGAATATCTTCCAGCATGTCGGCGGCTGTGCGGTAGCGTTCTTCCGGTTTATAGGCGCAGGCTTTTAGAATAATGTCGGCAAATTCTTTACAGGCGTTGACCGGGGCTGAAGGGTTATCCCCTTTCATTCGGCGGCTCAGCGCATTTTCTCTGTCCGCAAATGTAATCGGCTGAGGATATAACGGGAAAAACGGTAATCGGTTATTATTCATAAATTTGTAAAGAACCAGCCCGAGGGAATAAATGTCCACGCTGGAGCCATAAGGTTTATTCAAATAGATTTCCGGGGCCATATAGCTTTCGGTTCCTTTTTTGGATAAGCCGCCGGTCGTTTTTTCAATGGTTCGGGCTACGCCGAAATCGCCAAGTTTAAACTGGCCGGTTTCACTGATAAAGATATTTTCCGGTTTGATATCTCGGTGGATTAATCCCTTCTTTTGGCAGAAAGCCAGTGCGTCACACAGATTCTCAGCCATACGGATAACGTCATTTTCAGAGAGCCGGTGGCTGCTGAGATAATCCTGAAGCGGAGTCAAAAGTTCCATTCGGATAAGGATATCCCAACCGATTTCACCGTTGTGATTTAAAACCGTGTGGTCTTCATAATTGACAATATTCGGATGGCTTTTCAGAGAGGACATGACAGCAACTTCCTGCACGATTTCATCGACAAATCCCTGAAAGTAAGTGGTGACAGACTGTTCATCCATGCCATCATTTAAAGCTGCGCGAATATCCGAGACAGAACGCGGAATCTGGATGATCTTCAATGCGGAATAGGTCGTAATACCGTAATCCGTTTTTTGTATTTTATAAACAGTTCCATAGGAACCTTCCCCGATTTTTTCAGTGATTATCCAATTGCCGAAAACGGTTGAATTTATTGTATATTCCATAGAGTTTCTCCTGTTGATGAATTAATGTTAGCGGATTTCATAAGTGTACCCACTTGACTCATCCATTGTTTGGATGAAATTTTTATATGGGCTGCCATCCAGGTTTGTTTGAGTAATGTTAATGTCACCATAGAACATATTGTTTTTGATGCTGCCAGAATATGTAAAAATCCAATCATTTCCGTCGGAGGTTGTTATCAGTTCTTGTTTAAAAGCGTTTCCTGAGGAAAGCGTTGTTTTGTTCCATTCACCAGTAGCATAGTAGTAATTTTCTGCAGTAGACCGTGAGAACCATACCGTTTTTCCATTTCCGTATCGATCTCCGGCGGATGCAACGGTTCCATAGTATATATACATTGCCTTGGAATTGGAAAGCGAAGTTAATTTTAGTATAGGTAGTGTCAAATCTAAATCGTTGTAATCAGTGCTGAATTTTCCGTTTTGATAATACCAAAACAAGAAGTCAATTTGATTATTTATTATATATTCTCGAATAGCCATATAATTTTCTTGAGATAATAAATTATATATGTGTTGCATGTGGCAGGCACAATTCAGTTTGCTCATTGATTTTTCAGGCAGATTTTTTACAGAATCACTTTTCAGAAAATCTTGTGCTTCTTTAATTTGGTTTTGGATAAGATAGCACTGCACAATATCTGAATAGACTTGCTCTTGGGTGGCATCAATTTGTAAAGCCTCCTGATATTTTTCTATGGCCTCTTCATAATTTTCAGCCAGCTTTAAGTCATCCCCTTCTTTTATTTTTTTGGCATAGTTAATCTGCGCTTCAGCAGCCTCGAATAAAGATTCCTGAACCTGCTGCTCATGGCGAACGGCTTTCATGTGTTCATTGAGTTTCAGTCCTCCGATACATCCTCCAATGATAAGGATAACAGCAACGCCAATCAGCCATTTTTTCTTTGCCGTAGATTTTTCCGGTTGCGGTAAATCGGCCGGTGGTTCTGAATCAACTGATGTTTCTAAATCGACGGATGTTTCTAAATCAGAAGATGATTCTTCAGGTAACGTGTCGTCTCTTTGGAACTCTATGTCTGTATTTTCATTTTGCGGTGCAGATTCATCACAGGCAGGGCCCGGCTGTTCGATGTTGGTTTCATCTTCAGGGGTTGAAATGCTCCACAATCCAATGGTTTCTTCGCTTGACGCCGCGTCAAATATGCCCTTGGTTTCTTCGGAAAACGAATATATTTCGGGTGTATTCGGTATGACAGCAGCAGCTTGATGGTTATGCGGTTTGACTTCCCGAATATCTTCCATCATGTCGGCGGCTGTGCGGTAACGGTCTTCCGGATTGTAGGCACAGGCCTTCAGAATAATATCTGAGAATTCTTTACAGGCGTTGACCGGGGGCGGAAGTGTTTCGCCTTTCATTCGGCGGCTTAACGCATTTTCTCTGTCCGCAAATGTAATCGGCTGCGGCAGAGGCGGCAAAAATGGAAGACGGTTATTATTCATAAGTTTGTAGAGTACCAGTCCCAGAGAATAGATATCCACACTGGAGCCGTAGGGCTTATTTAGATATACTTCCGGGGCCATGTAGCTTTCGGTTCCTTTTTTGGATAAGCCGCCGGTGGTCTTTTCAATGGTTCGGGCTACGCCAAAATCACCAAGTTTAAATTGGCCGGTTTCGCTGACAAAAATATTTTCCGGTTTGATGTCTCGATGGATCAACCCTTTTTTCTGACATAAAATGAGAGCGCTGCATAAGCCTTTAGCCATATGTACAACATCCGCTTCATTTAGAGGATTAGATACAATATAATCGAGAAGCGGCGTTAAAAGTTCCATGCGTATAAGGATGTCCCACCCGATTTCACCGTTATGATTTAAAACACAATGGTCTTTATAGCTAACGATGTTTGGATGGCTTTCTAAAGAGGACATGACTGCAATTTCCTGCACAATTTCCTCAACAAAGCCCTGAAAATAAGATGTTACGGATTCTTCGTTCATTCCTTCGCTCAGAGCAGCACGAATATCTGATGTTGAGCGGGGAATTCGGATAACTTTCAGAGCTGAACGTGTCGTAATCCCATAATCGGTTTTACATATTTCAAAAACTTTTCCGTAAGAGCCTTCGCCAATTTCTTTGATAATTTTCCAATCGGTGAAGACAATGCTATCTTTTTCATATTTCATAGTTTGGTATCCTTTTTATTTTTCAATACGATATCTTTTGATGATTAAACATTCACTTTTTTCTCTGGATCCGTCCGGATAGATGATTTCTTTGGATGTGGAACCAGCAAAAGTATTATTAGTGATTTTTCCTGATAATATGGAAATACAATTATCAGAGGTTGTTGTTCGAGAGACAGCGGTTCCTGAGGCCAGATTATTATTCTCCCAATTTCCTTCGGAATAATAATAATTTCCTGTTGTGTAATAAATACATAATTCCTTTCCGTTACCTCGGCGATTTCCATCGGAATCAAGTAGTCCTTTATAAATATAAAAAGAGTTTTTATCACGATTGCTTTCAAAGTACATTGCAGGGAGAGCTGAATTATAGTTTTTTGAAAAATATAATATGTCATTCTGGAACCAGCCTTTATCATTTTTGGTTAGTAACTCTTGATTTTTAATGCAAACATTTATTATTTCGTTAAAGTTATTATCAGTCAGGAGAGTATTTATATCAGCCAGAAGAGTATTCATATGTAAACTACTTTCTTTCTCATTTTTTGTAGGCATCATGTTCACAACTACAAAAGCTGAACATAAACAAATCAGTAAAACGGCGGCTGCAATGATTAGCTTGGATTTATGTTTATTTTTCTTATCTGGTTCCTTTCCAGTCTTTGAGATTTCCGGCGTGTGCTGTGATTCAACGATGGACGGGGATGGCTCTTCAATATGGAAAGAGGAACTGCCATCGGAAGAGTACGGCTCTTCAATGAAAGAAGATGCTTCTTTGTCCGCCGTATCCGAAGCAAGATCTTCTTCTGTTTTATCAATCTCATTTGTCTGAGTTTCCATATTCCATAATCCAATTGTTTCTTCAGCAGAAATTTCTTCAAAAACCCCCTGAGTTTGGGTGGTATCCTTTTCTTGAGCAGCCAGAGTATTTGATGCCATTGGAGGAATAATGTCAGAGTTATTTTCTGTCAGAGTGTTGACATTCTTATTCATCGCAAGATGCAGACGAAGTTCGCGTACATCCTCCAGCATATCAGCGGCTGTGCGGTAACGTTCTTCCGGCTTATAGGCACAGGCTTTCAGAATGATGTCCGAAAATTCTTTACAGGCGTTGACCGGGGGCGGAAGTGTTTCGCCTTTTATCCGTCGGCTCAGTGCATTTTCTCTGTCTGCAAAGGTAATCGGCTGCGGCAGAGGCGGCAAAAATGGCAGACGGTTATTATTCATAAGTTTGTAGAGTACCAGTCCAAGAGAATAGATATCCACGCTGGAGCCATAGGGCTTATTCAGATATACTTCCGGGGCCATATAGCTTTCCGTCCCTTTTTTGGATAATCCTCCGGTGGTTTTTTCAATTGTTCGAGCCACGCCAAAATCACCGATTTTGAATAAGCCGGTTTCGCTGACAAAGATATTTTCCGGTTTGATATCCCGATGAATCATGGCTTTCTTTTGGCAGAAAGCCAGAGCATCACAGAGATTTTCAGCCATGCGGATGATATCATTTTCAGAAAAATGATGTTTTCCAAGGTATTCCTGAAGCGGTGTTAAAAGCTCCATGCGGATAAGAATATCCCAGCCAATCTCACCGCTGTGGCTTGAAACGAAGTGGTCTTCATAGCTGACGATATTCGGATGATTCTTCAGAGAAGACATGACTGCAATTTCCTGGACAATCTCGTCAACAAATCCCTGAAAATAGGTGGTTACAGACTGTTCATCCATGCCTTCGTTTAGCGCAGCGCGAATATCTGCTGTTGAGCGGGGAATACGGATAACTTTTAAAGCCGAATGGGCGGTTATCCCATAGTTGGTTTTATATATTTCAAAAACTTTTCCGTAAGAGCCCTCGCCGATTTCTCTGACAATTCTCCAATCGGTGAAGACAATGCTGTTTTTTTCATATTTCATAATTCTGTGTCCTTTTAATCATCAAAAAAGTAGCTGCTTTGTTTTTGAGGTATGTAAGAGCTTGTGTAAACATGTCCAGAAGGGGCTTCGGATTTAAAGCGTATTAATTTTGAAAAATTATTGTCTATTACTTTTCCTATGGTAGAATTGGCATATCCGCTTTTAGATATTTCACATTTAGTGGCATTGCCAGATGTCAGAATATTATCAACCCATTCTCCCTCGGAGTAATAATAGTTGCCTGAACTGTAATAAACACATAATTCTTTTCCGTTACCGCTTCGTTTTCCTTCAGTATCATAGCTGCCCTGATAAATATAAAATGAATTTTTCTCTTTGTTGTTTTCAAAATATATTACCGGGATAGTTGTATCGAACGCCTTTTTTGAATATAATTTGCCCTCCTGGAACCATCCTTTATAATACATTTTTAGTTCTTTTTCATTTCCTTTGCAGTAATCTAAGGCGTTGTCAAATTCATTGCCTGATATGAAGTGCGCTATTTGTCGAATATACGGAAGCTCGCCTGCTTTGAGGAGATCTTGGTTTTCTACACAAAAGGTTAATGTCGCAGTAAAGCTTTTATCCAATAAAAGAGCATCTATATCAGACAGAAGAGTATATATATACGGAGTACGATTTTTTTCTTTCCGAATGTGTATCATATTCACAACTATAAAAAACGAGCATAAAGAAATCAGTAAAACAACAGCTGCAATGCCCAGTTTGGATTTAGGTTTATTGTTTTTGTTATTTTTAATATCCTTAGTTGATTTCTTTCTAGCCTTTGAGGCTTCCGGTGCGGGTTTCGATTCCCCCATGGAAGGAGACGATTCTTCAATAGCGCGGAACGACTCTTCAATGGAAGTCGCCGGTTCTTCGACAGCGTGAGACGGCTCTTCAACGGGAGATGGTTCTTGACCTACCGTATCTGCATCAGTATCTTCCTGTATGTTATCTATATCATTTGTCTGAGATTTTATATCCCATAATCCAATGGTTTCCTCCGGTGAAACCACATCAAAAATCCCCTGTGTCTGTGCAGCACCCTCCGTCTGGCCGGGTAGGATATCGGCTTCTGTTGGCGGAATAAGGTCAGCCCGTTTATTTGAAAGAGCTTCAGCCTCAGCAGCCGTGGAAAGGTGGATGCGCAGTCGGCGAATATCCTCCAGCATGTCAGCGGCCGTGCGGTAACGTTCTTCCGGTTTATAGGCGCAGGCTTTCAGTATAATATCTGAAAATTCCTTGCATGCATTTGCCGGAGCAGAAGGGGTATCGCCTTTCATTCGGCGGCCCAGTGCATTTTCCCTGTCCGCGAATGTAATCGGCTGCGGATAGGATGGGAAAAACGGCAAGCGGTTATTATTCATAAACTTGTAAAGAACCAGTCCGAGGGAGTAAATGTCCACGCTGGAGCCATAAGGCTTATTCAGATAAATTTCCGGCGCCATATAGCTTTCGGTTCCTTTTTTGGACAATCCTCCGGTGGTTTTTTCGATGGTCCGAGCCACGCCGAAGTCCCCGAGTTTAAACTGGCCGGTTTCGCTGACAAAGATATTTTCCGGTTTGATATCTCTGTGGATTAATCCCTTTTTTTGACATAAGACAAGGGCACTGCACAGTCCTTCGGCCATTTGAATGACATCTGTTTCATTTAATGGATGAGAGACAATATATTCGATCAGCGGTGTTAAAAGTTCCATCCGAATCAGAATATCCCATCCGATTTCTCCGTTGTGACTTAATACACAATGGTCCTTATAGCCAACCACGTTGGGATGACTTTCCAGGGAGGACATCACTGCGATTTCCTGGACAATTTCTTCAACAAAGCCCTGAAAATACGATGTCACCGACGCTTCATTCATGCCGTCGCTCAAAGCAGAGCGTATGTCGGCGGGAGAGCGGGGAATACGAATGACTTTCAGTGCTGATTGGGTCGTAATTCCATAATCGGTTTTGCATATTTCAAAAACTTTTCCGTAGGAGCCCTCACCAATTTCTTTTTTTATTTCCCAATCTCCAAAAACCTTTGTTCCTGCTGCATATAACATATATTCGTACCTCGTTACTATAGACAATAGTCAAATATTACAATACTATAGTATATTTTATCAATGCTTTAAGGTTTTGTAAATAAGGATTCACCTATAAAATGAAATCGAAAAATAAACAGGGAATATTTCAGATTTAAACGAAAAAAAGAACCTCCCATTCGGATAATTCTGAATGAAAGGTTTGAATGATTTAATCATTTTTGGAAGTCTCATGTAATTTACGAAAAGATTCGAGATATTGTAAATCCCGTACAAGTTGTTGAATATGCGCGATTTCTTCAAGGGTCAAACCGGAAGTGCTGACATAACTTTCACCGGTAGCGTCCATTTCCAGCAGATAATCAGCGCTGCAGGAAAAAACATGGCACATGCGTTTTAGCATATCGATGGACGGCATTATATTGTTATTTTCCCAGTTGCTGACACTTTGCTTTGTAACATTTAACTGCTGAGCCAATTCAACCTGGCTTAGATTCCGGGCAAGCCGTAATTTGCGAATTTGTTCACCTAACATAGACAACTCCTTCTTTTTCTGTAGTGTAAATAATTTATCGATTGTTTACAAAATACAAAAGTATTGCTATAATTGATTTTAGTAAAGTAATATGTGACTTGGACAAAAAAAGAGAAGTATGGATGTAAAAATATGGATATTTATAAGGTATATGCAGAAACCAATATTGGAAAAATTCGCGAAAATAATGAAGACAACTTTTATTGTGACGGAATTTACAAAGAAGATATTACTCTAAAGAATTTCCAGTATGAAAAGGAGGGCTATTTGGAAAGCCCTTTAGTCATCGGAGTTTTTGACGGGATGGGCGGCACCCAGGCCGGCGAGCAGGCATCGTATATCGCCGTCAAATGTCTGAAGGCGTATGTTTCCTGGTTAAATGAGAAAAAACAATCCTTTGACGGAAAATATATGCTCCAAAGGACCAACCATTATATGTGCCGGGTGATGAAAAAAATCTCAAAAGGCATGGGAAGTACGGCAGTTTTGTTGAACTATGAATCCGGCAGAGTCCGAATTACCAATTTAGGCGACAGCAGAGCTTATCTGTTTCGGGAAAAGAAACTTCATCAATTGTCCGTGGATCATACAACAGAAAGCCATATGCGTGAGATACAAAAAAGTATGGGAATCTCAAAAAGTATTGAGGAAAGCGGAATGCAGCACGCGCTGACGCAGCATCTTGGGATCCCGGAAGAAGAATTCCTGTTGGAGCCTGCGGAATCGGAATGGATTCCTGTCCAAAAAGGAGATATTTTTCTTTTATGCAGTGATGGATTAACCAACATGGTAAAGGATGACAGGATTGCCGATATATTGGGTGCGAACACAAATCTTCAGACAAAAAAGCGACGCTTAATTCAGGAAGCCCTCGATCATGGAGGCAAGGACAATATCACAGTGATTCTTTTGGAAGTATAGGTTGATGGGGATATTTTTGGTATGAGAAATGGTGAAGAGCTGACACAAAATAATATGAGTATCATAGGTAATTCAAAAACAGAAGTTTTTGATTCCCAGATGAATAAAAAAACTTCTGGATATATTGTGACTTTATTATTTAGAAAAGGGGAAATGGAACAACTTTGGATTCCCAATAATCCGGAAGGCGTTTATTATTTTGATCAAGTCTCGGACGGAGATTCGCCTGTGTTTTTGCAGGGAAAAGAGAAAAAATGGTATGCGAGTTGTAAATCAGATGCATGTTTTGAGTATATGGTAAACAATGAATATTTGCAAGTTTCAGAACTGGAAATCTTTGATGACTGTTTTGTGCAGGTGATATCTGAAGAGAGAAAATGCATCATGTATGTTGAAGCGGTAAACCCCGGCAATAGTGTGTACCATAACTATTTTGTGGATTCAATGAGCCAGATTTCTATAGGAAGAACGCAGGGAAATGACATTGTATATTCAAATAGATATGTTTCGAAAATGCACGCATGCATTATTTATAAAAATGAAACATGGGAAATTAGCGATTTAGGGAGCACAAACGGTACATATGTAAACGGAAAGAAAATTACCAGATGTCAGCTGGATGTCGGAGATAACATATACATTATGGGCCTTAGGATTATTGTAGGCGTGGGATTTCTTTCTATAAATGATACGAACAATGGAGTTATGATTGCTTCCCGTCATTTGAATTTGTATCATACATCGAATCATGATCATTTTAGTTCAGATATTTGCAAGAAAAATGATGATTACTTCAATAGATTACCTCATAAAAATTCAAAAATTGAGGAGCGGACGATCAGTATAGAAAATCCGCCATTGTCAATAAAGTCCAATCAGATTCCATTAATGTTGAGAATGGGCGGTTCCATGGTTATGAGCGGGGCATCCATGCTTTCGGGTAATTATTTATCAATGATAAGCATGGTTTTATTTCCTGTTTTAACTCAAAAATATACAGATAAAGAAAAAAAGGAATATGAAGAACAAAGAAAAGTTAAATATTTAGAATATCTGGATAAAAAAGAAAAAGAAATTGAACAGCAAAAAAAGAATGAAGAAAAAATTTTAAATGAAGAATATCCGGAAGTTGACGCAGTTGTTGATTTTGCGTTTAATAGTGAAAGATTATGGACAAGAACAAAGCAGAACAGAGATTTTATGAATCTTAGAATTGGTAATGGCGAATTACCGATGATGGCTGAGGTCCAATATAATAAAAAAAGATTTTCACTGGATGACGATGAATTGGAAGATAAAATGTATCAGCTCGCAGAAAAGGAAGTGCTTATTGAAAATGTACCGGTGATGCTGTCGTTAGTGAATGACTATATTGTGGGAGTATTAGGTACTTATGAATCCAAATTAGAATTTTTGAGAAGAATTCTGGCGCAGATCATATTCATGCATGGATATGATGAAGTGAAGATTATTGTTTTGGCAGATGATAATGTATTAGAAAGCATCAAAGAGATTCGATATATTCCGCATATATGGAATGATGAAAGAAGTTTTCGTTATATTGCTGCGGATTATCAATCTGCATATTTAATAGAAAAGGAATTAAAAAAAGAATTGGAGACAGATTTGGATAAGCCTCGAAAAATCGAGGAAATATTAAAATGTCATCCATATTATGTTGTTTTTGCTTTTGATGAGAAGATTTTTAATCATATGGAAATTTTAAAATCCATTTTAAGTGCAGACACTAACCTTGGAATAAGTATAATGACTTTTTTTGATAAAGTACCTAAAGAAAGTGCTGTATTAATAAATTTGGCCGACGGCTGTAATAATCAAGTTTCTTACATAAAAAGTGAAGACAAAACTAATGTTGCTTTTAGATTGGATGCTTTAGACGAGAAACGGTTAAAAAAGAGTTTAGCCGTATTGTCCAACTTACAATTAAATGTAATAAGTCAATCATTTTCCCTTCCTAAAATGTTGACTTTTTTAGAGATGTATAATGTCGGTAAGATTGAACAGTTGAATCCGCTTCAACGATGGGGAGAAAATAATCCGGTTTCATCGCTGGCAGTCCCGGTGGGCGTTTCAACAGAAGGTAGTTTATTCATGTTGGATTTACACGAAAAATATCAGGGACCCCATGGATTAGTTGCCGGAATGACTGGATCGGGGAAGAGTGAGTTCCTTATTACATATATTTTATCCTTAGCCCTTAATTTTCATCCGGATGAAGTGGCCTTTGTTCTTATTGACTATAAGGGCGGCGGATTGGCAGGCGCTTTTGAAGATAGTAATCGGGGAATACATTTACCGCATTTGGTGGGAACAATTACAAATTTAGATGGAGCATCAATCCAAAGATCATTAATGTCCATTGAAAGTGAATTAAAACGCAGACAGCGTATTTTTAATGAAGCAAAAAGTATCAGTGATGAAGGAACCATGGATATATACACATATCAGAAATTATATAGAAAGGGCGTGGTGTCTGAACCGTTGCCGCATCTTTTTATTATATCTGATGAATTCGCAGAATTAAAATCCCAGGAACCCGAGTTTATGGATCAATTGATAAGCGCTGCCAGAATTGGACGCAGCTTGGGCGTACATCTGATACTTGCAACTCAAAAGCCTTCAGGTGTTGTCAATGATCAGATTAATAGTAATGCAAAATTCAGGGTATGCCTTAAAGTTCAGACAAGAGCAGACAGTGATGAGATGATAAGAAGGCCTGATGCTGCTGAAATCAAACAGACGGGTCGCTTCTATTTGCAGGTGGGTTATAACGAATTGTTTATGTTAGGACAGTCGGCGTGGTGTGGCGCGGATTACGAACCGCAGGAAGAAGTGATCGTCAATAAAGACGAGGCGGTTCAATTTATTGATAATACAGGGCAGGTTATCATGCAGACAAAACCGCCTGTTGATAAGAAGGCGTCAAATCATTCGCAGCTGGTAGCTGTTGTAAAATATCTGTCGGATCTGGCTTTGCAGGAACATTTGGAACCGAGACAGTTATGGATGAATCCGATACCGCAAAAAATATCTCTCAGAAAATTGCATGATGAAAATGAGCTGCCGCAAAGAAATGAAGAACATATCCATCTGATGATTGGCTATGTGGATGACCCTGAAAATCAAACACAATTTCCGCTGATCATTGATTTTTCCAAGAATCAGAATTTAATGATTGTAGGAAAAACGCTTTCAGGAAAAACAACGGCATTAGAAACAATATTATATACAATGGTGACCCATTATTCGCCGGAAGATATCAATTACTACATATTGGACTTTTCAAGCAGAATGTTAAATATTTTTAATTATTCGCCTTATTGTGGCGGCTGCTGGGGAGAAGGTGAGGAGAAGAATATAGAAAAATTCTTTGAGATGCTTAATGAAATAATAGCTAAAAGAAAAAAAGATTTTACAAAGGCATCCGTTAATTCATACGAAGCCTATTGTTCCATACAAAAAATACCGATGATATTTATTTTTGTTGATAATATAGCAGGATTATCTTCCTGGAAAAAAGGGGAGGCGATATATTATCAGTTAAATATGCTTATCAGAGAAGCCAATCCGGTTGGGATTAAGTTCATCATAACCGCCGGAAGTATTGATGATGTAATGTATCGGATAAAAAAAGAATTCGATTTAAGACTGGCGTTAAGTTCTAAAAATAAATATGAATATGGAGATATATTAGATACGCGATGTCCGTTAGAGCCAAATAAAAATGCAGGTCGGGGAATGTGCAAAATAAATAAACGTGCGTTGGAAATGCAGATTGCACAATTTGTTTTTGGCAATAACGAACAACAGCGTATAAAAGAGTTGCGGAATAGGATTGAGCAGCGTGCGAAGATGTATTCGGATTGTTTGCCTGCAAAAAAAATTCTTACGATAAATCAAAAAGAAACTTATGGCGAATTTTGCGCAGATATTGAAAGCAGGAGAATTCCTTTGGGCTATTCAATGGATGATATAAAAAAAATATCTATTCCGTTAAAACAATTGTTTTGTATGTCAATTTATCTGGGTAATCCTAATGCGGTCAGGCCTGTATTAAAGAATTTTATAGAAGCATTTATTAAAGAAAAAATGCACTTTATAATCATTAAGAAAAACCAAACAAGTATTTTTGATACAGAAGAATTTGTGCAATTGCTGAAGCCTTTCATTGGACAAATTACTTATTTTCGGTCTTCCATAGAAGATAGTGATGCTTTTTGTAAATTGATGATTCAAGAGATAAATCAGCGAAAAAAATATCGCAATCAGTATTGTGATGAAAATAATCTTTCCTATACTGGCGCGGATACAATGCAAAAATGTTTTTATTATGTCTATGAGAATACGTATCCATTACTTGTATTTTTTGAAGATTTTGAGGAGTTTTCGGAAAATGTAAGCGAAATGTGCAGTGATGCGATAAAACAAATAATGAAAGGGGGAAGAGGCTATAATTTCTACTTTGCAGGCTGTTTTGAACCAAAAGATATGTCGCAATTTTCAAGTAATGAGATTAAAAAAGTATATAATCCGGATGAATTTGTTTTACTATTTGGCGGCCAGTTTAATAAACAAAATATCATCTCTCTTCCGATGGAATTTCGCAGCTATAACAAAATGATGAAAAATTATAATTCGTTTATGATGAAATACCATGGAGAATTATATCCGCTATTTATGCCGTGTGGTGATATTTCCAGGAAGATGGATATTGATAATGACGATATGGATATTATTGGTTAAGGCGGGAGGCGGATTATGGATAAAATATTGATCTCACTATATGTACCATCGATTAATCAACACTTTGACGTACTATTACCGTCTTTTATGGAAATTAATTCTCTGATTCCGATGATAACGGAAGCTTTGGCGGATATAACCCAATATCGGTATGTACCGTCAGGGGAAGAGATATTGTGTAATTCTTCAAGCGGTATCCTTTATGATAGAAATCATACGGTGGAAGAGTGTGGGATTAGGTACGGGGAGAAAGTTTATATTTTTTAATTTGAAGGTGGAATGTGAAAGGCATGAATCATTTATTAGTGGCAGAATATAAAGAAACGATGGAACAATTAATATTTGAAATGAAAAGAAATATAAACATTTCACATGCTTATTTTGATGGTGAATCAGCGAGAGTACTTGCTGAGTTGAGAAAAAGTCAACTTTCCGAATTGGAAAGCGTTTATAAAGACTTTATTAAAATTTATTAAGGAGGGCTATTATGGCTGCAGGATTAACAGGTGTAAAACTAACGACACAAGAGGTCAGAAATATTACTGGTAACATTAAAGGAATTTCCAGTGATGTCGACGACACAATGGGAGAATTTCAGGAGATTATGACAAAATTGACAGGTCAATCAGAAGGTGGATTGATTGATCAGACAGTGACAGCAGCTCAACAATTGTTTAATGGTATAACAGACTTAGCTAAGTGTTTTTTGAATCTGGGATTAAAAATCGGGGATTACTTAAATGCAGTTCTCCAGAATGACTCGGATATGGCACAAAATTTAAGAGATCAGATTGAGAGATAGGGGGAAAAATAAATGGCTGAAGCGTTAAAATTAAAAGTAGATATCAATGTTTTTAAGGATACATTAGATCAGCTTGGAAATGTATTGCAAAGATTACAGGGTCAAAGAGACAGCTTAAAAAGTGAAGTGGATCGAATGACAGGGGAAACATTTAGCGGAACCAATGTTCAAGAAGCAATTGATCTTGCGGAAGAATCGTTGCGGCGTGTAGAAAATGCCATTGTTAAGGTGACGGCACAAAGAGATGCCATTCAGCAATATCTTTCCGGTATGGAAACACAGGCCTCTACATTAGAATCAAATGTTTCCAGTATCAGAGAAGAATTACCGGATTTATTTGATTGATTCGAATTGGATTTTATAGAACACTTAGAATCATAATAAAATTTTTATGAAGACAATGAATCCTCTCAGTTTGATTTATAAATTGGCTGAGAGGATTCTATTATAGCAGAATTTTACGTTGAAAATGTTAAGAATGTAGGTAATAAATATGAGTGAGCTGTTCATATATAATAAGGCATGGATGCTTGACTATTTAGATAAAATGCAGAGTGAAGAAGAAAAATTGGACGAAATCATATCGTTAATCCGCAGAATTTTAAATGAAGCAGATGAAGGTAATATACTAATTTTTAACGATTTACTTGAAAGGCTGCTGCGAGTACAGTACAAGTTGGAAAAAACGAGAATATTATTGGAAAAATTCGACAGCAATTTGCAGAGAGAAACAGATTATTTTAATAGAGAAATAGAGGAAATATATACAACATATTTGAAATGTTGAAAAGCAGCCAGGAAGTGGGTGTAAAGTATATGCGGTTGTGGGAGGAATTGGAAGAGGCGCGCCGGGAAGGCCATGATCTGGGCTTGACAGAAGGCAAGGAAGCAGAACGGTTGGAATCCATAAAAAAATTGATGGAAACCATGGGATGGACGGCGGAACAGGCCATGGGTGCTTTGCAGATACCGGCAGAGGAACGGGAACAATATAAAGTAAAATGAATAGGATGTAAGCCGAAAAAATAGGATTTTAAATACCAGAAGAAAAGAAAGCAAGGGGTTATCGAAAAACAATGGGTGTTGTTTTTTGATAACCCCTTTAGTATATCAGGCTTTGCTAAACTGGAAGGTACTTCTGGTTGTTCTTCGTACATGTTTTTTGAATTTGATCATTCCCCAGAACAGATTTACAAATATCCATCCAATGCCCGTTGCAACAGCTACGGCGTTTAACCCGAATTTAAAGACATAGATCCAGGATAATATGACCCGGAGAGAAATATGACTGGCAGCGCCTATGAAGGGAATCGATACCTTTCCGCAGCCGTCAAAGTATCCGGCAAATGTATTTCCTGTAAAACAAAACGGGTAGAAAACAGCAATGATACGCAGGTACATTTTTGCATCTTCGCAGGCAGCGCTGTTTGGAGCGCCGATCAGGAAGCCGGCGGCAGCACCGGCAGATATGTACATAATGACGGAAGAAAGCACACCAAGTAAAAATAAAAGAAGTAAACTTTTGAAAAAAATCTTCTCAATACGCTGTTTTTTCCCTGCCCCGTAGCTTTGTCCGATCATGACGGATGTGGCGGCGGCGCCGCTGTCCCCGAAAGAGTTTGCAAAACCCTCGATGCGGGTCGTTGCCGTATATGCGGTAATAAGTTCCGGGCCGCCCGTATTGACGGCACCCTGTACCAGCAATTTTCCGATGTACAGACTGGATTGGTGGAGCCCGGTGACCATTCCGTAATGGAGTGTTTTTTGAAATAGATATTTATCCATATGGCAGTCTGAACGATGAAAGATCAGTTCGGGAAAAGCCATGCGGAGATAGACGAAACATAAAACAGCAGATAATATCTGGGCAAGTACGGTTGCAATTGCGGCGCCGGAAATACCAAGTCCCAGCTTGGCGATAAAAAGAACGTCGAGAAACATGTTGACACAGACAGAGCAGGCCAGAACAAGAAGGGCTGCCCCGGTTTTGCCGATAGATCTCAAAAGAGAGTTGTATAGGTTATATAAAAATGCGGCGGGAAGCCCTGACAATATGATTACCAGGTAGGTTTTTACATGTGGGAAAAGCTCGGAAGGCGTCTGAATGATCCGGAGAATGTGGGAGAGCAGGGAAATTCCGATCAGACTTCCAAATATGGCGATCATAAGCCCTGATATTAATGCCAGAAAGTGTTCATGGCGGAAAGCGTCCATATTTTTCATTCCGTATTGTTGTGAAAAAATGACGGATATTCCCGTACATGCGCCCACAATGGCAAATAAAAATAAATTCATCACTGAACCCGCAATGCCGATGGCGGCAAATTCGGCTTGTCCGGCATATCGGCCAATAACCAAAGCGTCAATCGTATTATACAATTGCTGTAAAATATTTCCCATAATGAGCGGGAGTGATAATTGAATCAATTGTAAAGAAATATTACCGTTGGTTAAATCGTATTTTTTCATAATAAGACCTCTGAATATATTTTTTTGTTGACTTTAGTATAGCTTATTGTTAACATGTGAGTAAAACGACAATTCGACAACATATCTGTGATAAAATGTCAAAGGAAAAGTTATGGAAATAGAAAAATATGAAGCATTATTGTGTGCTGTTGAAAAGGGAAGTTTCTCAGCCGCCGCGGAAACGTTAGGATATACGCCGTCCGGAATCAGCCGCATGATGGCTGCGTTGGAAGTGGAAAATGGTTTTCCTCTTCTTGTCCGGGGAAAAGAAGGGGTTACTCCGACAAAAGAATGTATAAAGCTGATGCCTCAGATCAGAGAATTAGTCTTTGAGGGCGAAAAATTAAAGCAAATGTCTGCACAAATAAGAAATGTGGAAATGGGTACTCTGACAATCGGAACAGCCTATAATGCTTATTATGGCTGGGTGTCCAGAGTTACTTCGGCATTTCATAAAGAGCATCCGGGAATCGAAATCCGGATCGTGAGCGGATATAGTGCGGAATTAGCAGAACAGATGGAAAAACATGAATTGGATATGGCGATCATCAGCGAGCGCGGCGGTAATCATCAATGGATACCGTTGATGAAAGACCGGCTTCTTGCCATGGTGGCTGCGGATCATCCGGTGGCAAAGCTGGATTCTGTTCCCGTAGAATTATTTGCAACGGAATCTTTTATTGATATTTACCCGGGAAAAGATATCGACAATGCCTATGTGTTTAAGAGGTGCCATGTGACGCCGAATACACAGTTTTCCACGATGGATATCTATGCAACCTATTCGATGGTTGAGGCGGGCCTTGGAATCAGCATGAATAATGAGATAAATTGCAGAACTCTGAGCGGCCGTATTAAGACGATCCCATTAGATCCACCCCAGACAACAGTGATTGGCCTGGCTGTGGCAAGGGATAAAACCCCGGCGGCAGCCTCCTTTATGAAATTCTCAGAGGCCTATATGGATGAACTGAAAAACGTATAAAAAGAAAAAAGCAGATATAATCTAAAAGAAAGCGTTCCTCCAAAAAAGCAGATATATTTTTCCGGAAGGAATTTCTTCAAAAAAGCAGGTATATTCTAAAGGAAAGCGTTCCTTCAAAAAAGTTCAAAAAAGCAGAATATACCTGCGTCCTCTTAATAGCCCAGTTCTTCGCCGACAAGAATAATTTTGATTCTTCCGGCCGGAGCGCTGCGGCGTGTAATAACAAACTGGTTGCAAATACAATCCGGGCTCATGCAGTTACAGCAGCGGCCGACCTGGGTACACGGGGTATTTCTGTCCAGGCGGATAGTATTCATCGGCGCTGCGGTATTCCGGGCGCGGGCGACAGCGGCATCAAGTGTGTCGGCAACCTTATTCATACCGGCGATAATGATCACATTGGCCGGCCCGAAAATGAGGGAAGCGACCCGGTTTCCGGTGCCGTCGATATTGACTAATTCACCGTCCATAGTCAAAGCATTTGTACTCATAAAATAATAATCGCAGGTAGCGACCTTACCGAAAAATTCTTTTTTCTCTTCATCGGTTTTTGGAACCGTGCGGTCAAGGACAACACAGTCGGATGCTTTTAAGGCCGGAATCAGGCCAATCTCATTGATGGACATGGAACCGCCCCAGGAAACGCTGGCGCCGGGGGTTACAAAACGCAGGGCCATTTTCAGTGCTTCTTCGCCGTTATCTACGTAGTAGGCTTCCATACCGCGTTTATCCAAATTCTTGATCAGAGTTTCCGCCGCGGTTTCATAAAATTTCTTTTTCGGGTTCATTCAATCACGCTCCATTCTGTTTTTTGATAACAGTATAACACCTTTTGCCGGGATGGTACAGAAAAAAGTCAGACTTTCGTGTTAACTAAAACCATGATATAATATGAGCTTAGTTGACGTGGTATACTGTGAACACTCAATATGGTGTTAGAGGAACATCTGCAAAATGCGAGTAAGGAGAATTTATGTCAAAATCATTATATATTGCCGAGAAACCAAGTGTGGCCAGAGAGTTTGCCAAAGCATTAAAGATTAAGGGTAAAAGCTATGACGGCTATATGGAATCGGAGGAGTCGGTGGTGACCTGGTGTGTCGGTCATTTGGTGACAATGAGTTATCCGGAGGCTTATGATCCGGCGCTGCGGCGGTGGTCTCTGGACACGCTGCCATTTATTCCGAAGGAGTTCAAATATGAAGTTATAGACTCGGTTAAAAAACAATTTGATATTGTGAGCCGCCTGCTGAACCGGCCGGATGTCGGGACAATTTATGTCTGCACCGACTCGGGGCGGGAAGGCGAGTACATATACCGGCTGGTGGATCAGATGGCCGGTGTGAAGGGAAAAACGAGAAAGCGTGTCTGGATTGATTCCCAGACAGAGGAAGAGATTATGCGGGGTATCCGGGAGGCAAAAGATATATCCGCCTATGACAATCTGGCCGCTTCTGCTTATCTGCGTGCCAAAGAAGATTATCTGATGGGCATTAATTTTTCCAGGCTTCTGACACTTAAATACGGGCCGTCTGTTTCCAGTTTTATGCGGACAAAGCACACCGTCCTTTCTGTGGGGCGGGTAATGACCTGTGTCCTCGGTATGGTTGTACGGAGGGAGAGGGAGATCCGGGCGTTTGTGAAAACGCCTTTTTACCGGGTGCTTGCAAAACTGGAAGTTCAGGGCCGCGAGATTGAGGCTGAGTGGCGGGCCGTCGAGGGCTCGAGATATTTTGGAACACCGGCCCTTTATAAAGAAAATGGTTTTAAAAGACAGGAGGATGCAAAAGAGTTGATTGCAGAGCTTTCGGTCATCCCGCCGCAGGCCATGGTGATTGAAAAACTGGAAAAGAAGAAAGAGAAAAAAAATCCGCCGTTGTTATTTAATCTGGCGGAGCTTCAAAATGAGTGTTCCAGGCTATTTAAACTGAGTCCGGATGAGACGTTGAAAGTTGTCCAGGAGCTTTATGAAAAAAAGCTGGTGACTTATCCGAGAACGGATGCCCGCGTCCTCTCAACGGCCGTGGCAAAGGAAATTTATAAAAATATCAGCGGCCTTCGAAATTTTGCACCCGTATCTGATTTTGCCAAAGAGGTTTTGGAGATGGGAAGCTATAAAAATATCGCAAAGACCCGCTATGTTAATGATAAACAGATAACGGATCATTATGCTATTGTGCCGACGGGGCAGGGGCTTGGTGCCCTGAAATCCGTCAACCGGACAGGTTTCAGCGTGTATACGGTGATTGCCAAACGTTTTTTGAGCATATTTTATCCGGCAGCAGAATATCAGAAAATCAGTCTCGTTGTCAGCAAGGATAGAGAGCGGTTTTTTGCCGGTTTTAAAGTGCTTCTTTCGGAGGGGTATCTCAAAGTGGCCGGGAAGCCGAATGATAAACCGGCAGATACGGGGGCGGATGCAAAGGCGGCAGACAAACCCGGGGGCGGAGAAGTCACAGGGATAGATCAGGCCTTTCTGGAGGTTTTGAAAACTCTGAAAAAAGGTATTTCTTTGCCTGTAAAGGAATTATATATAAAAGAAGGCGAAACAACCCCGCCGAAACGGTACAATTCGGGAAGTATGATCCTTGCCATGGAAAATGCCGGGCAGCTCATCGAGGATGAGGAATTGCGGGCCATGATTAAAGGAAGCGGTATCGGCACAAGCGCGACCCGGGCTGAGATTTTAAAGAAACTGATAACGATCAAATATCTGGCGCTGAATAAAAAGACCCAGATCATCACGCCGACAAAGCTTGGCGAGATGGTTTATGATGTGGTGGACAGTTCCCTGAGGGCGCTGTTAAATCCGGAGCTGACGGCCAGTTGGGAAAAGGGATTGAATTATGTAGCGGAGGGAACGATCACGCCGGAGGAATATATGGAGAAGCTGGACCGTTTTGTGTCTCTGCGCACAGAATATGTGAAACAGCTGAATAATCAGTGGATGCTTCGTGAGAAATATGAGGCCCTCTCTAAAAATTATGAAAAAAAATAGACTTTGCGGCTATGGAGTGTTAGAATAATAATATTTAGTAGGTTAGTATAAAAATTTGGAGGTAGACTATGTGCGGCATTGTTGGATATATTGGTAAAGCTCAGGCAGCTCCGATCCTTCTGGATGGCCTGGCAAAGCTTGAATACAGAGGCTATGATTCGGCAGGCATTTCTATTTTCGATGGTGAAAATATTGAGACAGTAAAAACAAAAGGGAAAATTAAAGATTTGCGGGAGATGACTCATGATGGTACAGATTTGGCCGGCACCGTCGGCATCGGTCATACCCGCTGGGCAACTCATGGAGAACCGTCGGATGTTAATTCTCATCCCCATGTGAATGCCAGCGAGACGATTGCCGTTGTTCACAACGGAATTATAGAGAATTATCTGGAATTGAAGAAGCGTCTTTTGGATAAAGGGTATGTGTTCCAATCAGAAACCGATACAGAAGTTGTCACACTTCTTCTGGATTATTATTTTGACGGCGATTTATTAAAGACATTGGCGAAGGTTATGAGCCGCATCGAGGGCTCCTATGCTCTTGGAATTATCAATAAAGATAATCCGGATGAGATCATCGCAGTGAAAAAGGACAGTCCGTTGATCGTCGGCCTTTCTGAAGACGGCAATTATATTGCCTCGGATATACCGGCTGTATTAAAGCATACCCGGAAAATTTATATCCTTGAAGACGGAGAGATCGTCAAGCTGACCCGTGATAATGTGACGGTGTATAATCAGGATCTGGATGTCATTGAAAAAGAAGTGACAGAGATTCAGTGGGATGTTTCCGCGGCGGAAAAAGGCGGTTATCAGCATTTTATGATGAAAGAGATCCACGAACAGCCGAAGGCCGTGCGAGATACGATTTTCCCGCGGTTAAGAGAAGACGAAGTATTTATTCATGAACTCCGGATGACGGAAGAGCAGATTAAAAATCTGAAAAAAATCTTTATTATTGCCTGCGGTTCGGCTTATCATGCGGGAGTTACCGGAAAATATGTGATTGAAGAGTTATCCCGTATTCCTGTGGAAGCCGATCTGGCATCCGAATTCCGTTACCGCAATCCGATTCTGGAGGATAATACCCTTGCGATCATTATCAGCCAGTCCGGAGAAACGGCGGATACTCTGGCGGCCATGCGTGAGGCAAAGCGCCATGGAGTCCGTACACTGGCGATTGTCAATGTGGTTGGAAGTTCGATTGCAAGAGAAGCGGATGATGTTCTTTATACATGGGCCGGCCCGGAAATTGCCGTGGCGACGACAAAGGGTTATACGAGCCAGTTGTCTGCGCTTTATCTTCTTGCCCTTCATTTTGGGAAGATCCGTGAGAAGATTTCCAGAAGTGACTATCTGGAAATGATTCAGGAATTGAAGGCCTTGCCGGATAAGATTGAGCAGATGCTTCAGGATAAAGAGAAAATCCAGTATCTTGCAAATCAGTATATCGGTCTGAAGGATGTATTTTTCCTGGGACGGGGGATCGACTATGCCAGTGCCCTGGAGGCCTCTTTGAAGCTTAAAGAGATTTCCTATGTACATTCCGAGGCTTATGCTGCCGGAGAATTAAAACACGGCACGATCTCTCTGATTGAAGATGGAACGCTTGTGGTGGCTTTGGTAACCCAGGAACGGCTTTACGGCAAGATTGTCAGCAACATCGTGGAGGTGAAAACCCGGGGAGGTTTTGTCCTTGCGGTGACGAATGAAGATAATACGGAAATTGAAAAAAATGTGGATTATGTATTTTACATTCCGAAGACAAATAAGAACTTTACCGGCCTGATGGCAACGATTCCGATGCAGTTATTTGCTTATTATGTGGCTGTTGCCAAAGGCTGTGATGTGGATCAGCCGAGAAATCTGGCAAAATCTGTAACAGTGGAGTAGGAGAGAGTCATGGAAGGGTTAATGATTAAAAATTTATATGATCTGAAAGAGACGATTGCGGCAGATTTATTTGACGGAGTGGATTATCCGTGGCAGGTACTGCCGAAGATCGGAGAATTTATTTTGAAATTAGGTCCGACATTGCCGAAAGAGGAATATGACCAGGTGGGCGATGATGTGTGGATCGCCAAAAGCGCTGTCGTATTTCCTTCAGCTTATGTCCATGGCCCGGCGATTATCGGCAAAGAAGCGGAAGTGCGCCATTGTGCCTTTATCCGTGGGAATGTCATTGTCGGCGAAGGGGCTGTTGTAGGAAATTCCACAGAGTTGAAAAATGTCGTATTATTTAATAAAGTGCAGGTGCCTCATTATAATTATGTGGGGGATTCTATTTTGGGGTATAAGGCCCATATGGGTGCAGGTTCCATCACTTCCAATGTGAAAGCCGATAAGATGTTGGTGAAGGTGACGGCAGGAAATGAGCGCATTGAAACCGGATTGAAAAAATTCGGCGCGATGTTGGGAGATCACGTGGAAGTTGGCTGCAACGCCGTGTTAAATCCCGGAACGGTGATCGGCCGGGAATCCAACATTTATCCGACATCCATGGTTCGGGGATTTGTGCCGGCCCGGTGTATTTTTAAGAATACGGGAGAGGTCGTCCAAAAGAAAATTATTTGATGAATTGTATTAAAAATGCTGGACGAAACCAGGGTTTTGTGAGAAAATAAAGATAAATATGATATCATTTTAACAATGAATACTCAACTTAAATTGAAAGGAGTTATAAAATGATTTATTCACATGAAGTAGAAATGATGTGCCCGGTAGCCCAGGGTGTTGCTCATGGTGCGGCGCCGATCCCGGAGGAAGCAAAATGGGTAAAAGCGAAGGAAATTAAAGATATTTCCGGATTTACACACGGTATTGGCTGGTGTGCACCTCAGCAGGGAACCTGTAAATTAACATTGAATGTAAAAGACGGCATCATCCAGGAAGCTTTGGTTGAGACGATCGGATGTTCCGGAATGACCCATTCAGCGGCTATGGCTTCTGAAATTCTTCCGGGTCTGACAATTCTTGAAGCATTAAATACGGATTTGGTTTGCGATGCGATCAACACGGCTATGAGAGAACTGTTTTTGCAGATCGTATATGGCCGAAGCCAATCTGCGTTTTCTGAAGATGGTTTGGCTGTCGGCGCCGGCCTTGAAGACCTTGGAAAAGGTCTCCGTTCCCAGGTTGGTACGATGTATGGTACATTGAAAAAAGGCCCTCGTTATCTTGAAATGACCGATGGGTACGTTACAGGTATTGCTTTGGATGAAGAAGATCAGATTATCGGTTATCAGTTTATTAACTTTGGCAAGATGATGGATTTCATCAAAGCCGGTGACGATGCCAATACGGCACTGGAAAAAGCGAAAGGTCAGTATGGCCGTGTTGAGGATGCAGTTCGTATTATTGACCCTAGAAAAGAATAATTCGAGGAGGAAGAGAAATGGCTTTATTTGAATCATATGAAAGAAGAATTGATAAAATCAACTCTGTGCTGAACAGCTATGGTATCGCTTCCATCGAAGAAGCAGAAAAGATCACGAAGGATGCCGGATTGGACGTATATGCACAGGTTAAAAAGATCCAGCCGATCTGTTTTGAAAATGCCTGTTGGGCTTACACGGTGGGCGCTGCAATTGCAATTAAAAAAGGATGCCGGAGAGCCGCCGATGCGGCAGCAGCGATTGGCGAAGGCCTTCAGGCTTTCTGTATTCCGGGTTCTGTTGCCGATCAGCGTAAAGTTGGTCTCGGCCATGGAAACCTTGGGAAAATGCTTCTGGAAGAAGAAACGGAATGTTTCTGTTTCCTTGCCGGACATGAATCCTTTGCCGCAGCAGAGGGCGCGATCGGTATCGCTGAAAAGGCAAACAAAGTTCGCCAGAAACCTCTGCGGGTTATCTTAAACGGCCTTGGCAAAGATGCCGCACAGATTATTTCCAGAATTAATGGCTTTACATATGTTGAAACAGAGATGGATTATTACACAGGCGAAGTCAAAGAAGTATTCCGCAAGGCGTACTCCACAGGGCTCCGTTCAAAAGTCAACTGCTATGGCGCCAACGATGTTACCGAAGGCGTTGCCATCATGCATAAAGAAGGCGTTGACGTTTCCATCACAGGAAATTCTACCAATCCAACCCGTTTCCAGCATCCGGTGGCAGGTACATATAAGAAAGAATGTATCGAAATGGGTAAAAAGTACTTCTCCGTTGCTTCCGGCGGCGGTACAGGCCGTACCCTTCATCCGGATAACATGGCAGCAGGTCCTGCTTCCTATGGTATGACAGATACTATGGGCCGTATGCACTCCGATGCTCAGTTCGCAGGTTCCTCTTCCGTGCCTGCCCATGTTGAGATGATGGGATTGATTGGCATGGGAAATAACCCGATGGTTGGAGCTACCGTGGCTGTGGCCGTTTCCGTTGAGGAAGCAGCTAAGGCCGGCAAATTCTAAAAAGGCGGAAAAATCAAGATGAGTATATTTGGGCGTCCAGAGAATGGACGCCCTATTCTATTTTTCATATGGAATGAAATATGTTAAAATAAAAAAGGATTATAATTGTGGAGGAAAATAATGAGTAAATATGTTTCTTTATGGGAATATGTGCAGAAAAATGACAGTCCGTCTTTTAAGCTGACATTTGAAGAAATAGAAAAGATCGCGGGGGTGCCGATAGACCATTCTTTTCTGAGATACAAAAAAGAACTTACGGCCTATGGCTATCAGGTTGGAAAAATATCCATGAAAGAGAAAACGGTTATTTTTAATAAGATAAATGTGATATAATAATTGCCAGAAGATCATTGGTGCCGGGAGCCGCCTTTGTCAGCGGGCTTTCGGATAAAATAGAAGTTACGGGAGGAAAAAACTCATGAAAAAAATAATCAGTTTGCTGTTAGTATGCGCCGCCTGTCTGATGATGGTCGGCTGCGGCAATGAGAAAAAGGAGACGGAAGCGGAGTCGAAAACGGCAGAAACAAACACGGCGGAAACAAGTACAGAAGAAGAGGCAATTGGCCCGAACGGTCTGAAAAAAATCGAGGTTGGCGAAGCACTGCAGATTGATGCCAAATACGGCAGCTATAAACTGACAGTCACCGGCGTTGAAAGAACGGATTGGTGGGAGCGGAAGCACCACAATAATAAAAAGTCGGTCGTTCTTTTAAGTTATGAGGTGGAAAATATCAATTTTTCTTCTATTCTCTCTGAGGGTGTGAAGGTTGAGTATGATCTGTTTAAGATTCTGGACAGCAAAAAAGGTGTTTTAAGTCCGTTTTTGTGGTATTTTGATGATGTCGCTGAGCCGGGAACGGTCAAACCGGGAGAAAAAGCGAGCGGAAGTATCCCTTATGTGTTGGAACGGGATTCGGACTATTTTGATGTGATTTTCACACGGGTCACCGGAGATGTGGCGGAAGTTCGTGTTGAAATGTAAAATATTCTATTCATATGGAAATTAAGGGTGTTGCGGTTAAATTCAAAATATAGTAAAATATGTTGTAAAATAATGGTAATGAGAGGGGTATTTAATGAAAATATCAACCAAAGGACGTTATGCACTGCGTACAATGTTGGATTTAGCTATGCACGATGAAGGAACTCTGATTCCATTAAAAGACATTTCCAGTCGTCAGGGAATAACTGTGAAATATTTGGAACAGGTGATGAACCTTCTAAGCAAAGCCGGATATGTTCGGAGTGTCCGGGGGGCCGGGGGCGGCTATCGGCTGGCCAGAGTACCTTCGGATTATATTGTAGGAGATATACTTCGGACCGCGGAAGGCAGTCTGGCGCCAATTGCCTGTCTTGAGGATGAAACGAATCAATGTCCAAGGGCATCTGAGTGTTTAACCCTCGGCTTTTGGATGGGCCTGGCTGAAGTGATTAATAATTATGTGGATAGTGTAACTTTGGAAGACCTGATTCAGCAGGCGCAGGGGAATAATTTTTCAATTTAAGAAATTGGTCAACAAAATCACCTTTTCGATGATATTTTGCAGTAATTATGGTATACTTACTCTAGGTATTATTTGGAAAGGTGATATTTTTATGTCGTTGACAGAATGGAATAAGAAAAGAGTGATTCTTTTTGATTTGGACGGGACATTGACAAATCCGGGGATCGGTATAACGAATTCGGTTATGTACGCACTGAGTAGGTTTGGAATTGCTGTGTCTGACCGGAGGGAACTTTATAAATTTATCGGTCCGCCTCTTAAAGAATCTTTTGAAGAATTTTATGGGTTTGAAGAAGCAAGGGCGGTACAGGCGGTGGCGGCCTACAGAGAATATTTCAGCGATAAGGGAATTTTTGAAAATGAGCTCTATGAGGGAATAGAGGCTCTGCTGAAGCGGCTGAAAGATGCGGGAAAGGTTGTCGGGCTGGCCACGTCCAAGCCGGAGATTTACGCCGGGAAAATTTTGGAGTATTTCGGCCTTGACGGATATTTTGACGTTCTTTCCGGAAGTACGTTGGGCGGAGAACGGACGGATAAGGCGGAAGTCATCGCCTGGGCTTTTCGGCTTCTGGAAGAAAAAACGGGGCAGGCTTGTTTGCCGGAAGAGATGGTGATGATCGGCGACCGGGAACATGATATTATCGGCGCAAAGAAAAACGGGATTTCGTCGATTGGCGTGCTGTTCGGATATGGCAGTATGGAAGAATTAACAGGGGCCGGAGCGGATGCGGTGGTCCCATCGGTAGATAGACTGGCTGAGCTGCTGGCAGGGTCGGCAGAGGCCTGAATAAGAATTGGGATTTGGAAAGGGTATTCATATGAAGAAGAAAAAAGTTATAAAAAGGGTGTTGGCATGGATGTGTCTGTGCCTGTTATTTATGGGGATGGCCGTTTATGCGGATGAAACAGAGGAGCAGGAAACCACGGCGGAAGAGTGCAGCATAGAACAGGAAGTTAAGGTGAAAAACTGGAATCGACGTATTTATGAGCTTCAATACGAGGCTTCCGGCAGTAATGTAAACGCGGCGGAAATACGTACATATGTCGGAAAAAATTTCCATATCACCGATGGCGTCGGGAATATTTTATCCGAAGGGACCTTTATTGATAAAAATGGTGATTCCTCGGGCAATTCAAAAGACGGAAAAGTCTGTCGGGATATTAACGGATGGTATATTCTCTGGGAGAAACCGGATTTGAGCGAATGGGGAAGTCACAAAATCTATATTCAGGCGGATACGGATTTTGTCGGCGGCAATAATCAGGTGATCGGAATTGAGGGAATGTCCGGCGTCTATTTGTCATCGGACAGCGGAACGGCAGATACAGCTTTGGATACATGCCTTGTTAATGTGGCTGCGGAAGTGGACGCTATCGATGTGGATTTTCCGGTCATGCGGGGCATTGATTTGAATCAGTCAGAGTTTTTGAATAAAGCGGCTGTGAAAATGGAGTGTGTTTATGGAAATCTGCGGAATCTTCCGATTAAAGTTCAATGGTATCGCGTAACGGGCGGTGTGGAAGAACCTGTCGGCGATATGATCCGAAGCGCGCCTTATCATTTGCCGGAAAGTGAAGTCATGAATCTGACGGAGGACAGAGAATATAAGGTAAAAGTTTATTATAACGGCGAGGCGTCAACGGAGGAAGCGAGGATGAACAGCGATGGCTGTGAAGTCCCGGTTTCCGATGAAGAACCGATGGACGAGGCTTATTTCAGAACTGAGATGGTGAGCGGGCATATCACGGCGGCTGTTCAGTTAGAGCAGCTTCCATATAATAGTGATGTGTCCCATACATTCCGTTTTAAGCTGTATCGTTTTGACAGCCCGAATCAGATGATTAATGACGACACGCCTTTTACCTCTTATGAGGTGGTTTTTGAGAAAAATGGAGACCAGCCGGTGAAATATCTCCAGATAGAGAATTTGACGGCAGGATGGTATACGCTTGTTCCGGAAAATCCGGAGGAAGAATTCATGGAAAATGTGGACAAGCGAAGGGACAGCTGCATGCCGAGTTTAAGAACCGGAAGCAGCGCCGGTGTGGATTTCCATATCGGAGAGATTGTGGATAATCAGTACAGTTGGGAGATCATTCGTTATCAGGGGCAGGATCCTGAAAATCCTCTCGGCGATAACTTTTTCTCAATTACATATAATTATATGGAAAACTTATATGGCGTCAGTTATGCCATGAATCTGCCGGAAGGCTCTGTTTTATATGGAAATCCGCCAATCGATATTGCGAGATATCTGCCCGGTGCAATGGTTTCCGTTCAGGGCGGTAATGGAATGACGGCGGATGGCTGGCAGTTTGTCGGGTGGGCTTTGGATGCCGGAAACGGTGTTTATACCGCCGGTGAAAAGCTTTATTCGGATGTTTCTGTCCATGGAATTTCGGTGGAAACTCAGGCGTCGATGAAAACCGGCGGGTTGGTATTATATGGACGCTGGATTCCGGTGTATTCGGTCAATTATGACGGCAATACAAATACGGGCGGCACACTTCCGAAGGATGTTCAGGGTACCGTCAGAGAGGGCAGTAATATTTATTATTCCGGCGATGAAATTACGGTGAAAGAATCGGGCAATCTCGAAAAAGTCGATGCGGACGGGACACGCTATGTATTTGACGGCTGGTGTGTGAATCAGGATGGTTCGGGCACACGCCTGAAGGCCGGAGATAAGATAAAAGTGGCGGAGGCCAATGTGACCCTTTATGCCCAGTGGCGTGTCGTCGGAACAGATAAGTATGCGGTGACCTATATTGCGTCGATTCCGAAAGATGCGCTGTTGACCGGAGTTTTGCCGGTCGATGAGGAAAAATATGAAGAAGGCGCGATTGTCAGGGTGAAAGACCATGGTGATATGGCGGTTGAGCATTACCGGTTCGCCGGATGGTCTCTTACTTCCAGGGAAGACGCGCTGTATCAGTCCGGGGAAGAAATTTTTGGAACAAAGAATGCGGGAAAAACCGTCACCGGGGCAGAGACAGCGATGAAGGCTCAGGGGCTGACCTTTTACAGCCGGTGGATTCCGCTGTATCAGGTAACTTATCGCGCCAATGCGAATACGGTGGAGAATCTTCCGGCAGATGAAAATGAATATGAGGCCGGCGATATGGTAACTATTCTTTCCGGGGATAAGATGGAGAGGGAAGGCTATCAATTTATAGGTTGGAACACAAAGATGGACGGCAGCGGTGAAAGTTATGATTCCGGGCTCAAATTCAATATGCCGGAGGCAAATATTGAACTTTATGCCCAGTGGCAGAAACTGCCTGAGCCGGAAACGGCGCCGGAGGAGACGGAGAGCATGGAAAAACCTGAAAAGGGCGGTGTGATGCCGCTGGTTATTCTGGCGATGGTTGGCGTTGTATGTATCGGCGCGTATCTTGTCTATCAGTGGATGACCCATCGAAAACGTTAGAAGGAGAGTCGTTATGGAAAAGATCAATGAAGCGATGGTGCGGGAGATCGTCAAAAAGGTGCTGGCGGAAATGATGACGGCAGAGGACTTTATTAAAGAGAAGGATGCCAGCGGTATTCTTAAAGTAAAGACGGATACGGTCCGCTGCGAGCCTTTCAGTGATACGCCCGGCGTTTATCTGAAGGATATTGTTTCTCTGGAGGAAGCGCCGCGGATGGGTGCCGGTATTATGGAGCTGGATCGCACAAGCTTTGAATGGACATTAACTTATGATGAATATGATATGGTCATATCCGGTGTTTTGGAGATAGAAATTGATGGACGTATTGTTACAGGTTATCCCGGGGATATTATTTATATACCAAAGGGAAGCCATATTCATTTTCAAACGCCGTCCAGGGCCAGGTACGCCTATTTTGTATATCCGGCGGACTGGCAGAATGAAGCGTAAAAACTAATTGGAATACATATAAAGCCTCCTGTTTGAGCATACTAGGCAGAAAACAGGAGGTTTTTTTATGATGAAAGAAATTCAGGAAATTAAAGGCAGAGAAGTATTGGATTCCAGAGGTAATCCAACGGTGGAAGTGGAAGTGACGCTGCGGCATGGGATCGTCGGTCGGGCGATCGTGCCTTCCGGCGCATCCACAGGCATTTATGAGGCGCTGGAGCTGCGGGACGGCGATAAAAAACGGTATGGCGGCAAAGGAGTAAAAAAGGCGGTTAAACATGTCAATGAGACGATAGCGAAAGCTCTCCGGGGAATGGATGTGACGAGGCAGGGAGCAATTGACGGAATTCTTTTGGAATTGGACGGTACGGAAGCTAAGAAAAATCTTGGGGCAAATGCGATCCTCGGGGCATCTTTGGCCTGCGCAAAGGCCGGCGCGGAATTTTATCATATGCCGCTTTACCGTTATATCGGCGGTGTGGCCGGGACGCTTATGCCAATGCCGATGATGAATATTTTAAACGGCGGCGCCCATGCGGACAATGGGATTGATTTTCAGGAATTCATGATCGTGCCGACCGGCGCCTGCTGTTTCACCGAAGCTCTGCGAATGGGAAGTGAGGTTTTCCATTCCCTGAAAGGCGTTTTAAACGGCATGGGGTTAAATACAGCCGTAGGGGATGAGGGCGGATTTGCCCCGGATCTGGCCAGCAATGAAGACGGGCTTAAAGTGATTATGGAAGCGATTGAGAAAGCCGGATATGAGCCGGGAAAAGATATTTGTCTTGCTTTGGATGTGGCGAGCAGTGAATTTTATAAAGACGGCAGATATATCCTTTATGGTGAAAACAGTAAAGCCTTTGACAGTCAGGGAATTAGCGAATATTATGAAATGCTTGTCGGAAAATACCCTATTGTGTCGATTGAGGACGGCTGCGATCAGGATGACTGGGAAGGATGGAAAAGTCTTACATCCCGCCTGGGACAGAAAGTCCAGCTGGTGGGCGATGATTTCTTTGTAACCAATACACGGCGGCTGCAGGAAGGGATCGGACAGAAGGCGGCCAATGCTATTTTGATCAAGCCGAATCAGATCGGCACGCTGACAGAAACCATTCAGGCTGTGCAGATGGCGAAGAGGGCCGGGTACGGCGCCGTGATGTCTCACCGTTCCGGCGAAAGTGAGGATACGACCATTGCGGATCTGGCGGTCGGCCTGAATTGCGGGCAGATAAAAACCGGCTCTCTCTCCCGGACAGACCGCCTTGCAAAATACAATCAGCTTCTCAGAATCGAGGAAACGCTTGGAAAAGCCGCAAGATTTGAGAATCCTTTTGTTGACAAAATTAGATGAAGTTACTATAATAAGTAGACAAGCGGACACTTTGCTCCGGCGAAGTGCCCGCCTTAAATCATAAGGGAAGGTGCAGGTATGGAACAAAAGAGAGTTTTTTCACTGTTAGTGGATAATACTTCCAGTGTTTTAAGCCGTGTATCCGGACTTTTTACCCGCAGAGGATACAATATCCACAGTATTTCCGCCGGCGTAACGATGGATCCGAGATTTACCCGGATTACCGTTGTTGTTGATGGGGATGATTTGATTTTCGAGCAGATTGAAAAGCAAATGCGCAAGATGGTGGACGTCATTGATGTGAAAACCCTCAAGGAAGGTGTTTCTGTTTGCCGTGAATTGATCATGATCAAGATTCGGGCAAGTGCAGAGGAACGGCAGGCAATTTTGTCGGTGGTTGATATTTTCCGGGCAAAGGTCGTGGATGTGGGTGTTGATTCTATGATTATTGAACTGACGGGCAATCAGTCGAAATTGGATGCGTTTATTCGCCTTGTCAGTGATTATGAGATCCTTGAGCTGGCCCGTACCGGTGTGACCGGTTTGTCCAGAGGCTCGGACGACGTAAAGTATTTATAGCTCCATAATAATATTCCGTCTGATGCACGATAAGGTGTACAGCTCTGTATTATTAGAAGATACATATTAAAATATTAACAGTAGGAGGAAGAAAAAATGGCTAAGATTTTTTATCAGGAAGACTGTAACCTGTCTCTTTTAGAGGGGAAGACAATTGCAATTATCGGTTACGGCAGCCAGGGACATGCACATGCTTTGAACTTGAAAGAGTCAGGATGTCATGTTATCATCGGACTTTATGAAGGAAGCAAATCATGGGCAAAAGCAGAGGCTCAGGGATTTGAAGTGTTTACAGCAGCTGAAGCTGCAAAGCAGGCGGATATCATCATGATTCTTATTAATGATGAATTACAGGCTGATATGTACAAAAAGGATATCGAGCCAAACCTGGAAGAAGGAAATATGTTAATGTTTGCTCATGGCTTCAACATTCATTTCGGATGTATCGTACCTCCAAAATATGTTGACGTTACTATGATTGCTCCAAAGGCTCCGGGCCACACTGTAAGAAGCGAGTTCCAGGAAGGCAAAGGAACACCTTGCCTTGTTGCCGTATATCAGGATTACACCGGCAAAGCTCAGGAGATGGCTTTGGCTTACTCTCTGGGTATTGGCGGCGCAAGAGCCGGCGTTCTTGAAACTACTTTCAAGACAGAGACAGAAACTGACCTCTTCGGTGAGCAGGCTGTTCTCTGCGGCGGTGTTTGTGCATTAATGCAGGCTGGTTTCGAAACACTGGTTGAAGCCGGTTATGACCCAAGAAACGCTTACTTTGAATGTATCCATGAGATGAAACTGATCGTTGACCTTATTTATCAGAGTGGTTTTGCAGGTATGAGATATTCCATCTCCAACACTGCAGAGTACGGTGATTATATCACAGGTCCTAAGATCGTTACAGAGGATACAAAGAAAGCTATGAAGAAGATCCTTGCAGATATCCAGGATGGTACATTTGCAAAAGACTTCCTGTTAGATATGTCTCCTGCAGGACGTCAGGTTCACTTCAAAGCGATGCGTGCAAAAGCAGCAGCTCATCCGTCTGAGATTATCGGTGAAGAGATCCGTAAACTGTACAGCTGGAATGGCGAAGGAAAATTAATCGATAACTAATTTTTGGACTTGACAAAAATACGGCATCACGTTAAAATCTGTATCATAACATATGACTGACGGATTTAGTGGAAGAACCACGTGAAGTATGTTTGTATATTAAGCCGACCGTCTGGGCATCAGCCCAGGCAGTCGGCTGTTTTTATGTGTAAAGGAGGTTAAAAAATGACACTCGGGCGAATTCATTCAATTGAATCTATGGCGTTGGTCGATGGACCGGGGGTTCGTTCCGTTGTTTTTTTACAAGGCTGCCGTCTTCGATGTCAGTATTGTCACAATCCGGATACATGGTCTATGACTGGAAATCATATTCAGGAAATATCGGCGGAGGCGCTTGTGAAGCGGTTATTGCGTTTTAAGCCCTATTACGGAGACAGGGGCGGTGTGACTTTTTCCGGCGGCGAACCGTTGCTTCAGAGAGATTTTCTGAAGGAGGTTTTACCGCTGTGTAAGGCGGCCGGACTCCATACCTGTCTGGACACGGCGGGATGTGGCATTGGAAGTTATGAGGATATACTTGCATATACAGATTTGGTTCTTCTGGATATAAAACATTATACGCGGGAGGGATATCATTTAGTTACCGGCCGGGAGCCGGATGAATCCCTTGCATTTTTGAAAACGGCGCAGGAGATGAATATTCCGCTTTGGATCCGGCATGTGGTTGTTCCGGGTGTTACCGATGGGGATGAACACCTGAAAGGCCTGGATAACTATATTCAGACACTAAAGCATGTGGAGCGGGTGGAGCTGCTTCCTTATCATGTGCTTGGCGTTCATAAATATGCGGCGTTAAAAATTCCTTATCCTTTAGAGGGCGTGGAACCGATGGAACCTCAGAAACTTTCAGACTGGCAGGCACTTATGAATCATCATCGAAACGAATCTTAAACAGGAGGAGCGAAAAAATGAGTATTGATGTGAACTGCACTGCATGGAGAGGATTTAAGACGGGCGAATGGCGGCATTTAGTGAATGTACGCAATTTTATTCAGAAAAATTATACGCCGTATGAGGGAGACGAAGGCTTTCTGGCGCCGATTTCTGAGCGAACAAAAAAGGTTTGGGATAAAGCCAGCGGTTTGATCATAGAAGAAATGAAAAAGGGCATTATCGATGTGGAGACCAATGTGGTATCCGGCATTGATAATTTTGCTCCGGGATATATCGATAAAGAAAATGAAGTAATTGTGGGCCTGCAGACGGATGCGCCGCTGAAACGGATCGTCAATCTTTTCGGCGGTATGCGTATGGCGACATCCGCCCTGGAGCAGTATGGTTATAAGCTGAATCCGGAGATTGAACATCATTTTCGGCTTTATCGCCGGACCCATAATGACGGTGTATTTGATGCATATCCGGAGAGGACACGTAAGGCCCGCCATGCCGGACTTCTTACCGGTCTGCCGGATGCCTATGGGCGGGGACGGATTGTCGGAGATTACCGCCGGGTACCGTTGTACGGCACGGATTTTCTGATCGAAGAAAAGAAGAAAGATCTGGTGATGATCGACGGCCCGATGACGGATGAGCGGATTCGCCTTCGGGAAGAGGTTCAGATGCAGATTCGCGCCCTGGAAGAAATGCGGAGTATGGCGTCGAAATACGGCTGCGATATCTCACGTCCTGCGGAAAACGCGAGGGAAGCCGTGCAGAATCTTTATATGGGTTATCTGGCCGGAATCAAGGAAAATAACGGGGCCGCCATTTCTCTGGGCCGTACGGCCACTTTTCTGGATATATATATCCAGAGAGATATTGAGGAAGGGCTTCTTGATGAGAAGGGTGCGCAGGAGCTGATCGACCAGTTTATCATTAAGCTTCGTCTTGCCCGCCATCTTCGGACGCCGGAATATAATGAGCTTTTCGGCGGGGATCCGACATGGGTAACGGAAGCTCTGGGCGGCATGGGTATTGACGGCCGGACCCTTGTCACAAAAAATACCTTCCGCTATCTGCACAGCCTGACAAATCTCGGCACGGCGCCGGAGCCGAATATGACCGTACTTTGGAGTCAGAATCTGCCAAAACCATTTAAGGCTTATTGTTCGAAAATGAGTATCAGCACCGATTCGATTCAGTATGAAAATGATGATCTGATGCGGCCGATGTACGGTGATGATTACTGCATTTCCTGCTGCGTTTCAGCCATGGCTGTCGGCAAACAGATGCAGATGTTCGGCGCCAGAGCCAATCTGGCGAAGAGTCTTTTACTTGCCATCAACGGCGGTGTGGATGAGAAAAAGGGCACCCATGTGATTCCAAACATTGAACATGATATGGACGATGTGCTGGAATACTCAAAGGTATTGACGAATTATAAAAAGGTGTTGGCTTATGTGGCTGAGCTTTATGTGGATACGATCAATATCATTCACTATATGCATGATAAATATGCCTATGAATCCAGCCAGATGGCCCTGCATGATACGCTGGTTGACCGGATTGCCGCTTTTGGTATCGCGGGGCTTTCCATTGCGGCGGATTCCCTGTCAGCCATTAAATTCGCAAAGGTGCGGCCGGTTCGAAATGAAGAGGGCATTGCCGTGGACTTTGAGGTTGAGGGCGATTTTCCGAAGTATGGCAATGATGATGACCGGGTGGATGACATTGCAGTGGAGATCGTATCCTATTTTTCCGCAGAGCTTAAAAAACATCCGTTATACCGCAACGGTATTCACACCCTTTCCGCATTGACGATCACAAGCAATGTGATGTACGGAAAGAAGACCGGGGCAACGCCGGATGGACGTAAATCCGGGGAACCGTTTGCGCCGGGAGCAAACCCGATGCACGGAAGAGATATAAATGGGGCTCTGGCGTCCCTGAATTCGGTGGCTAAGATTCCGTATCGGGCCGTATGCCAGGATGGAGTTTCCAATACCTTCTCGATCGTGCCGAAGGCCCTTGGCAAAACTGAGGATGAGCGGACAGCGAATCTGGTATCCATTCTTGACGGATATTTTGTTCAGGGCGCCCATCATTTAAATGTCAATGTCATGAACCGGGAAATTTTGATGGATGCCATGGATCATCCTGAAAAATACCCAACGCTGACGATCCGTGTCTCCGGTTATGCGGTCAACTTCAACCGTCTCAGCCGGGAACAGCAGCAGGAAGTTATCAAGCGTACCTTCCACGAGAGTATGTAATTATTTTTCAAAGAGGCAGTCTTACAAAGATGTAAGATTGCCTCTTTTTTTGTAAGGCGAATCGATGGCTGCAAAAACTCCGGGGTTTTATACTTATATTAAAGATAAAGACAAGGAGGCAGCGATAATGAAATTGATTTGGAAGAGTATAAAGCTGGTGATTTTTTGTAAACTGCTGAAGATGATGATGGGAATCGGTCTTCTGGTATTTTCTGTATTTATGTTTAAAGGTTATTCGGATTATAAAGATGCACTGGAAAAAAAACCGCTGGCCCAGGCCATGGAAGAAATAGCGCAAAAACCATCCTATGTCTCGTTAGAACAGGTTCCAGATATATATAAGCAGGCGTTGATCGCTGTTGAGGACCATCGGTTTTATGACCATATGGGCGTGGATGTGATCGCCACAGGCCGGGCGATTGTCAATGATATTAAAGCGATGGATTTTGTGGAGGGCGGAAGCACCATAACCCAGCAGCTGGCGAAAAATATGTATTTTACTCAGGAAAAGACGTTGGAGAGAAAGGCAGCGGAAATGTTGATGGCGCTGAAAATTGAGCGGGAATACAGTAAAGAAGAAATACTGGAAGCCTATATTAACAGCATTTATTACGGGGAGGGGTACTATTCTCTGCGGGAAGCCAGCCTGGGATATTTTGGAAAAGAACCCTGGGATATGACCGATGATGAATGTACCCTGCTTGTCGGCGTTCCAAACGCCCCTGCGGTGTATGCGCCATCGGTGGATATGGAGATGGCCAGAAAAAGACAGCAGCAGGTGTTGAGTATGATGCAGCAAAATGAAGTGCTGGCGGAAGTGAATTAAAATGGATATAAATCAGACCCTCGGAGTCGGATCTGCACGAGATTTGACTTTGGGGGTCATTTCTTGTCGATGGATGATAATTGAAAAATCAGAGTTTGTCATGATAGAATAAACATATCCGGAAGACCTGTCTGGTTGACCGAAATAATCTTTTATTCAAAGCTTTGTTCAAAGCAGATATCCAAAATGAATGAAGATAGAAAATAAATAAAGGGGGGACATGGAATTCACTGACTGTTTTTAGATTTTAATTTATCGAAAGGAGAAAATAATTTATGACAAAACTGAAGAGTCGAATGGCCGGGGCGATGGCCGGTTTATTGTGTATCATGAGTATTTTGCAGCCCCTGACATTATATGCGAGCGGGGAAGAAGTCGAACCGGCCCCCGCTGCATGCAGGGTATCTGCCCTGTATCACGGTAAAGGAAATGTAGCAATAACAGATCATCTGGGAGTTACACATGAAATTTCAGTCCCGGAAGAGGAGACAACTTTTGAGTGCGGTGCCGGAGTAAGTTTGATGCTGAAAGCGGAAGCAGAAGAAGGATGTGCGGTTGAGGCTGTTGAGATCAGCGGCCCTGAGGCGGCGATTGACCGGACGGAGGTTTCGAAGCTGTCGGACAGCCGGAATGTTTTTGAAAGAGAGATTCAGGTCTTATCGGATATTCGGATAGAGGTTTATTTTACGGATATCACAGAAAATACCGAGTCAGAGTCCGCAGCGGAAACAGAATCGGCAGCAGAGGCAATATCAACAGCAGAGACGGTGTTGTCGGATACCGCGGCAGCGGAAACAGTATCAGAGAGTGAGACGAAATTAAAGGATGGGGTGGAAACAAATGAAACAGTGTCAGATACTTTGGAATCAGAAACAGCGATCATGCAGCCAGAGACCGCTGCAGTGGAAACTATGCGGCCGGAGACCGATGTATTGGGAACAGAGGGCAAGCCGGAATTGGAAACCGAATATCAGCCTGGTGAAGAGCAGGACGGGCTTTTATCGGAGTCGGAGCGGTCAGAGGCAGAAACATTGTCAAAAGAGATGGATACGGCAATAAAGGCGAATGAAAATGTAATGACCCTGAATGTGGGGGAGGTCGGCCAGAACTGGGGAATGTATTCCCTGTTTGTGAAGCCTGTGATCATCGGTGAATTTGAGCCGGATTATCTTTCAGATCCCTATTCCCATATTATTCAGACAGGGCCGACATATACAGAGTATACGCGGACGGCCTATTGCGTGCAGTACGGCACGCCGATTCCCGCCGGGAGTTATACAACAGAAACGGTTTTGCCCCAATTACAGCAAAACTATATCGGGTACGCACTGGCATATGGGTGGAAACAAACGGGGACGGCTTATGATGAATCCCAATATTCGAGCGTGGAGGCCCGTACGGAGTATGCGGTAACCCAGGCGATCATCTGGGCCTGCAGCCGGGGGAAATTTAATACGGATTCAGGCGAAGCGGCCATTCATCATATTATACAGAATACCCATGCTCCGGCCCATGGGGAGGCTTATTATGAGCAGCTCAAAGCATCGATATTGAATGCGGAGACTATACCTTCTTTTTCCGGAAATGATGAAAATAATCCGCCGACAATTTTATTAAAATGGAATCCGTCTGCCAAAAGATATGAAGCCGTCGTTTCCGATTCAAACAATGTATTGGACAGGTATAATTATGCCTGTGATGGTATTCATTTTGAGAAAAACGGCAGTCAGCTTACGATTTGGAGCAATAACCTGTATATCGATGGAGTGAAGGTGGGCGCCGAATATGTGAATAATGGCGGAGCCAATGCGGTGGTAACATGGAATGGAGAGAATGGAACTCAGGATCTGGCAACCTATGCTGAAATTTCAAATCATGTATATTCCTATATTCGGATTGTCACGGAGGGACTCGGCTCGCTGGAATTGATAAAGAAATCTTCTAATCCAGAGGTTTCGGATAATAACGGGGCCTACTCTCTGGAGGGCGCAGTCTATGGCCTCTACGATGCTTCTGATCGGGAAGTTGGCCGAATTCAAACAGATGTTAATGGATGGGGACAGCTGGCGGACATTCCGGCGGGTACATATACGGTAAAGGAAATTACGGCGCCGAAGGGGTTTTATGTGGATACAACGGCACACAATGTGACGATTGTGCCGGGACAGGCCGCGACACTTACGGTGGAGGATGTTTCCAAGATGGAAACGATTGATATTATTCTGGCTAAAATTGATGCGGAAACGGAGTCAGATCAGCCCTCCGGCAGCGCACCTTTGGAGGGCGCTTTGTTTAATGTGAAATTTTATAATGTTCAGCAGGATTCAGACCCGGCTTCCTCTGGCTGTGAACCTGTAAGACAGTGGCTGCTTAAGACCGATGCCCATGGATATTGTGCGTTTAAAGACAGTTATAAGGTATCCGGCGATGATTTTTATTATGATTCCAATGGGAAAGAAGCTCTTCCCTGCGGAACATTGACAATCCAGGAGGCAGAGGCGCCGACCGGTTATCTGTTAAATGATGAGCTGTTTGTGAGAAAGATAACGGTGGAGGATTCCGAGGGGGTATCCGGTTATAATTATCCGGTAGTTTCAGATGTACCGCAGAAAATCCAGATTGAACTGGAAAAGGTGGACAGCGAGACAGGGGAAGGGACGCCCCAGGGAGCGGCTTCCTTTGAAGGCGCAGTCTATGAAGTGCTGGATTCTGAAAATAAGCCGGCAGATACGCTGACGGTTGACGGCACGGGCCATGCGGTGTCCAAAGAGCTGCCGACGGGCATTTACCGGGTGAAGGAAACGGTTTCATCCAATGGATATCTGGTGGATCCGGCGGTCTATACGGTGGATGCTTCGAATCCGGAGGATAAGACTTCAAAGGTGTTAAAATATAAAGTCACCAGCGGAGAGAATATTATCCGCGGTGATGTGGAGATTGTAAAGTTTTATGAAAAACTTGATGATGACACGGATACACTGGAGGGCATTGAGAATGTGGAATTTACTTTGACATCGAAAACGACGGGAGAAGTTGTCCGAAAGATTGTGACAGATAAAAAAGGTTTTGCGACAACGGCCTCTGCAGAACAGCCGCGGGGAAGTCTTCTGTTTGATACTTATGTTGTGACAGAAACCGCATATCCGGAAGAAGTAAAACCTATTGAGCCGTTTGAAGTGACGATATCCGAGGAAGGAGTTACATTGAAAGGTATTTATAAAGAGGATAAATTGATTGTCAGCCCGGTGACCGTTGTCAAAAAAGATAAAGAAACCGGAAATATTATCCCTCTGGCCGGTGCGGAGTTCCGTTTATTGGATGGGGAGAAACAGCCGGTAACCATGACGGTCCATTATCCGGAAACACAGGTTTGCAAAACATTTAAGACAAATGAAAAGGGACAGTTTACTTTCCCGGAAAAACTGAAATATGGAACTTATTATCTGGAAGAAATACAGGCGCCAAAGGGATATCTGAAAGGCGAATTGTTGGAATTTAAGGTGACGGAGGGAGCATCCTGGGAAAATCCTCTGGTTATTGAATTCTTTGATGAACCGGCGATGGGACAGCTTCGAATTGTGAAGAAAGATGCCGAATCGGGAGAACTTTTAAGTGACGCTGAGTTTGATATTGTTGCGTCAGAGGACATTATTGCGCCGGATGGAACTCTGCGGCTCAAAAAGGGAGAGATTGCAGGACATTTGATCACAAAGGAAGGTATCGCTGAATCCGAAAAACTGTATTTCGGAAATTATGAGCTGCAGGAGACCCGGCAGCCTCAGGGATATATTTTGAGTGAGGAAACTTATCCGATCAAGCTTGAATATAAAGACCAGCTTACAGAGGTGGCTCTTTTAGAAACAGAGATTAAAAACTATCCGGTAAAAATAAAAATTCATACAAAGGCGGAGGATAAAGTCGATGGCGATAAGATCATATCTGCCGATGAAAATGCGGCAATCGTGGACAGGGTATCCTGTGAAAATCTGATGCCGGGCAGCAGTTATCAGTTGATCGGGATTTTGATGAATAAAGCAACGGGGGAACCACTGCTCATAAATAATCAAACCGTGATTTCTGAACGGGCCTTCCGGGCAGAAAAGGCGGATGAAGAAATTATCATGGAATTTGCCTTTGATGCATCAGGCTTTGAAGATATGAAATTGGTTGTATTCGAAAAACTGTTGGATGCCGACGGAAATGAGACAGCGGCCCATGAGGATATTAATGATGAAGGACAGACAGTGCGCCTGAAGAAAAAAGTGCCTTTGGATACGCCGAATACAGGAGACGGAAGTCCTTTATTGAAGGTTGCCGGATTGGGATTTGCGGCGATATTGGTTATGGCCCGGGTATGGAGGAAGAAAAGAAGAAAATTCAGATAAAGGATTTTTATCGCACCTGTACAGGAATGATTCCTGTACAGGTACGGCAAAAATTTGCAAACTCGAGTTTCTGTATGCAAGATTTTTACAGGCGAAGCTTTGTCCCCTTTGTATCCCGGTGACCAAGTTTCAGTTTATTCAGGGAAATGGATTTTTCATTATAAGTAATGATGGTTTCACTGTTTTTATTCAGCAGATAGACCTCTTCGACAATATCATCGCCGGACAATTGGATGCCCCGGACGCCGAGCGCTGTTTTTTTCTTCTCAGGCACTTCGCCGATGTCAAACCGCAGGAAAACGCCTTTCCGGGTTCGAAGGGCGACATGGGTCGTATTGGCCAGAGGGATGACAGCGATGACCCTGTCATTGTCCGAAAGCTTTGTTGCGGCAATAGTTCTTTTGGATACATTAAATTCTTCACCATTTACCTGCTTGAACATGGCCTGACCGGTGGCAAAGAGGAGATGACTTTGAATGACCCGGCTTAAATTTGCCACATAAACAAGGGATTCTTCACTGCTGTTATAGTTTCCGAAATTATCGATCGGGATTGCCTTATCCCGGAATTTGCCGTAAGGCAGGCTGGACACTTTAATCATATGCATACGGCCCGCATCGGTGAACAGGCAGAGCTTATCCGTGTTCATACATTGGATAATATATCTGTTTTCGGAGAGGGCGGCGTCCCGGTTCCTTTCGAAGGTTGGAACATCGACAGTGCGGCAGTAGCCAAAACGGTCCATCAGGAAGACGATTTCCATCTCTTCAAATTTCTTTTCCTCAAAAACCGCCTCTTTGGCGTTGATGATCTGGGTGCGTCTCGGACGGGCATAGGTTTTGCGGAAATTTTGAAGCTCCTTCGTGATCACCCGGGACATGCTGGAATGATTATTCAGAATATCTTCGTATTTGGCGATATTCTTTAATGTTGTATCATGCTCTTTTTGCAGAGCCTCGATTTCAAGACCGATGAGCTTGTAGAGCCGCATTTCCAGAATGGCTGTGGCCTGATTTTCTGTGAAACGCAGTTTTTTTGCAGCCCGCTCGGAAGTTTTTGTTTTAAATTTAATGCCTTCCGTCTCTCCGCCAACCAGACAGTTTTTTGCCTGTTTAATATTTTTGGAACCGCGGAGGATTTCAATGATCAGATCAATGACATCGCAGGCTTTGATCAAGCCCTCCTGGATTTCTCTTTTTTCCTGTTCTTTGGATAAAAGGTGCTGATATTTCCGGGTGTTGATATCATACTGAAAATCGAGGAAGTTTTCGATAATTGCCTTTAAACCGAGGGTTTCCGGGCGGCCTCCGGATACAGCCAGCATGTTGACGCCGAATGTATCCTCAAGCCGGGTTTTTTTATAAAGCATATTTTTTAAATTTTCCACATCCGTATTTCGGCGGAGTTCCAGCACAATGCGGATACCTTCTTTGGAGGACTGGTTGGAAATATCGACAATATCGTTTGTTTTCTTACTTTCCACCAGGGCATAGACGTCATTCAGAAACTTGCCGATTCCAGCACCGATCATTGTATAAGGAATTTCCGTAATGACAAGCCGTTCCCGGCCTCCCTTGATTTTTTCAACCTCGACTTTTCCGCGAAGCTTGATTTTTCCCTGTCCGGTTTCATAGATAGAAACTAAGTCGTCTTTATTGGTGACGATGCCGCCGGTCGGAAAGTCCGGGCCGGGCATGATTTTTAAAAGTTCTTCCGTGGTTATATCCGAATTCTTCATATAGGCGAGAACCGCATCGATCACTTCTCCTGTATTGTGGGGCGGAATACTGGTCGCCATGCCGACGGCAATACCCTCGGCGCCGTTGATCAGCAGATTTGGAATTCGGGCGGGAAGAACCTCCGGCTCTTTTTCGGTTTCATCAAAGTTTGGCTGGAAATCAACCACATTTTTATCCAGATCTGTCAAAAAGGCTTCCTGGGTCAGTTTTTGCAGACGAGCTTCCGTATAACGCATGGCGGCGGCGCCGTCGCCTTCGATGGAGCCGAAATTACCGTGGCCATCCACGAGGGGTTCCCCTTTTTTGAAATCCTGGCTCATAACAACGAGGGATTCATAAATGGAACTGTCCCCGTGAGGATGGTATTTACCCATTGTATCGCCGACAATACGGGCGGATTTACGGTAGGGTTTATCATAGCGGATACCCAATTCGTACATATCATAAAGGGTACGGCGCTGAACCGGTTTCAGACCGTCACGCACATCGGGCAGCGCCCGGGCGATGATGACGCTCATGGCATAGTCAATATAAGATTTTTGCATAATCTCCGAATACTCGGTGCGAATAATATCTCCCATGAGTTCACCTCCTAAATATCCAGTTCGGCATCATGGGCATGCCGGTAAATAAATGATTTTCTCGGCGGGACATCGTTGCCCATTAAAAGTTCAGTGACATCCGAAGCCATTCGGGCATCTTCGATTTCAACCCGCTTTAAAATGCGGGTTTCAGGATTCAATGTGGTTTCCCAGAGCTGGGCGGCATCCATCTCGCCGAGACCTTTATAGCGCTGTAAAGTGAAACTGCCCTTATGGTTTTTACGGTATTTTGTCAGGGCTGCATCATCATAAAGGTATTCTTCTTTGCCTTTGGCCGGCATGGCCTTATAGAGAGGCGGCATGGCAATATACACATGGCCCTCAAAAATCAGCTCCGGCATAAAGCGGTAGAAGAGGGTGAGCAATAAAGTGGAAATATGTGCGCCGTCCACATCGGCATCGGCCATAATAATGATTTTATCATAACGCAGTTTGCTGATATCAAAATCGTTGCCGTAGCCCTCAGAAAATCCGCAGCCGAAGGCATTGATCATTGTTTTGATTTCAGCATTGGCGAGAACTTTATCGATACTTGCTTTTTCCACGTTTAAAATCTTTCCGCGGATCGGCAAAATTGCCTGATAGTGGCGGTCACGGGCCGTTTTTGCCGAACCTCCGGCAGAGTCCCCTTCAACAATAAAAATTTCGCAGATCGAAGGGTCACGGCTTTCGCAGTTTGCCAGTTTTCCATTGGAGTCAAAGGAAAATTTCGGTTTACTTAAAAGATTGGTTTTAGCCCGTTCCTCTGTCCGGCGGATTTTTGCGGCTTTTTCAGCGCAGGTCAGGACACTTTTCAGGGTTTCCAGATTTTTGTCAAAATATCTCGGCAGCTCATCGCTGGTGATTTTTCCCGAAGCTTTGGCGGCATCCTGGTTGTCCAGCTTTGTTTTTGTCTGGCCTTCAAATCGGGGATTCGGGTGCTTAATAGAAACGATGGCCGTCATACCGTTTCGAATGTCGGCCCCGGTAAAATTACTGTCTTTTTCTTTTAAAATATTTAATTCACGGGCATAGGCATTCATAACGGTTGTGAAAGCCGTTTTAAAGCCGGTGATATGGGTGCCTCCCTCGGCGTTGTAAATATTGTTGCAGAAGCCGAGGACATTTTCATGAAATTCATTGACATACTGAAAGGCTGCTTCCACTTGAATACCTTCCGCCTCACCCTTAAAATAAATAACATCGCAGACGGTTTCTTTATTCTTATTTAAATCTTTAATGAATCCGATAATACCGTCGGGCTCATGGAATTCCAGATGCTCCGGCGTGCTGTCGCGGAGGTCGTCATAAATAATAGTGAGTTCCGGGTTTAAATAGGCTGTTTCATGGAGACGGCTGATGACTTCATCTTCTTTAAAGCGGGTCTTTTCAAAGATCTCTTTATCCGGAAGAAATGAAATTTTTGTCCCTGTTTTGCGGGTTTTTCCGAGGGTAGGCAGCAGACCGTTTTCCAGCTCAATATCCGGAATTCCCCGCTGAAAATGATCGTGATGGATATGGCCTTCTCTGGAAATTTCCACATCCATCCATTCGGACAGAGCATTAACGACGGAGCTTCCCACACCGTGAAGACCGCCGCTTGTTTTATAGACGGAATCGTCAAATTTACCTCCGGCATGAAGGGTCGTAAATACAAGTCGTTCCGCCGGAACGCCCTTTTCGTGCATACCAACCGGGACACCCCGGCCGTTATCCTCGATGGTGGCCGATCCATCTTTGTTTAAAGTGACATGGATCAAATCGCAGAAACCGGCCAGATGTTCATCCACGGAGTTGTCTACGATTTCATAAATCAGATGGTTAAGCCCTTTTCTTGAAACGCTGCCGATGTACATTCCGGGACGCTTTCGAACGGCTTCCAGCCCTTCCAGCACCGAAATGCTGTCGGCATCATAATGATTTGACTGTGACATATATAAAAATCCTTTCTCTACAATTATAAATGCTGCAAATATGCGCTGCGGATATATCTTACCATGCCGCCCCGAAAATTTCCAGTTTAGAAAATTAAATCAAAGCGAGACTTCGGAGGATAAAAATCCATGCCGTCAGCGATATGGAAGATAAAAGAGTTGCCAGAACAACAATGCTGGATGTTAAAACCGCATCATTATTCATATTTTTTGCCATGATGTAGCAGCTTACGGTGGTCGGCGAGCCGAGCATGACAAGAATGGCCACCAATTCACTGTTCCGGAAACCGAAGAGAATGGCGAACGGGAAAAAGATGGCCGGGATGATCACCAGTTTGATCAGAGTTGCCATAAGGCTCGGCTTGATTTTGGCAAGGGCTTTTCTTCCTTCAAAAGTAGCGCCGACGACAAGCAGAGCGATCGGGCTGGCTGTCGCAGCGATATTGCTGATGGCCTTCAGTGGAATATAGGGAATCGGGATTCTGAAAAAGGCAAAAATACAGCCGGCCAGAATACCGATGATGATCGGATTTTTGGCAACGTTGATACACGCCTTTCGGATATTGCCGATGCGGTCTGCCGTGTCCGCATCGGAAGCGCCGAAGGTTAAAATAACGACAGAGAAAATATTATACAGAGGCACGGCGGAGACGATCATCATCGGCGCCATTCCTGAATTGCCGTAGATATTTTCCACGAAGGCAATGCCGAGAATGGCGGCGCTGCCCCGGGCGGCCGCTTGGGTGAAGGCACCGATCATGGATTTGTCCTTGCAGTACCAGTGGGCGAACAGCCAGACGCCGAGAAACATCAGAGTTGTTCCGATGGCACAGAAAAGAACAAATTTTAAGTTGAACATTTCATAAATGTCTGCCGTTGCAATATCTTTAAAGACAAGCAGGGGCAGAGCAATTTTAAATACATATCTGTCGGCAACGGTGGTGAATTCTTTATTAAAAATGCCCACCTGCATAAGTACCCATCCAAGGATGATGATTAAAAAAATAGGAATGGTTGCATTTAAACTGAATATAAAATTTTCCATGATGCTTAGTTCTCCTTTGCAGATTTATAGAAATCAATGAAATGCTGAACAGCCTTTTCCTGCTGACGCTTTTTAACATAGGTAAAACCGATTTCCCTCCGGTGAATCGGAATATCCAGCGGAATTTCAATGAGCTGGCCCTTTTCCAGTTCCTCCTGAACAAACTCCTTGATGACGCAGCCGACGCCCAGGCCGATTTTTGCAAATTCAATAAGAAGTTCCATAGATGTCGTTTCAATTGTGTGATGTGTCTGAAGATGATTGGCAGTCAGATAATCATCAATATATTGACGGGTCATATTGTGTTTGTCAAGGAGCATCAGGGTGGCTTTCTCAAAAAGCTGACGTCCGTTGCTCATTTCTTCCTGTTTTAAATCCAGATTTTCCAGGTAAGCCGGAGAGGCAACAAAAATATCCTGGATGGTTCCAAGCGAATAAAAATCCAGCGTCCGCAGACTTTCCGGATGGGCCACCAGGCCGATATCAATTTTTCCCGAATCCAGCAGAGCCAGAGTTTGGTTGGAGGACAGGCAGGAAATTAAAATTTTAATATGTGGGTAGGCCTCGATAAAAGCCTGAAGATAGGGCAGGAGAATAAATTTGCACAGGGTGTTGCTGACACCGATGTGAAGATTGCCCATATCCAGCGCCGTCATTCGCCGAATCTGTTCCTCCCCGGTGTCAATGGCCTCAAAAGCAGCCCGGACATGCTGGTAGAGGATTTTTCCTTCCTCTGTCAGCGTCACGCCCCGGGAGCTTCGGGAAAACAACGTCACCCCGAGACTCTCCTCCAGACGGCTGATGGACTTGCTGATGGCCGGCTGACTGTTGTAAAGCTGCTTGGCCGCCTGAGAAATATTCCCTGTATTTGCCACCGTGTAAAAAATCCGGTACAGAGATAAATGTTGTTCCATATCATACCTCCTGTAATATGGAGTGATCATGTTACACCGCCTTGAATTTTAAGATATATTTTCATTGATGTCCAGTAATAATAAACAGATTTTTTTCAAACCGTCAAAGGGCTTTCGGGATTTTTTCAGCCATTCTTCACATGTTTTATTCGTTGTGCCTCACGAAAACTCGACCTTTTGCTAACCAGATGCAGGAAAAGAGTTGCAAAGCGTTTGTAAAAAATCTGACAGGTGCTTTTTTGAGGTATACTGTCGCTTTCTAGTGTTTGAGCGATAGTGAGTTTTAGAAAGCGACAGTAAATAAAGAATCAAGAAAGCACCTGTTTGATTTTTCTTAGACGTTTTGCATCTTTTATCGTATCGGTTAGCAGAACGGTCTCAGACATTCGTGGAGGCACAGCAAAATTCAGTGAAGAATGTCTGCGGCAAAATCTTACGAAAGCCTGTGAAATGATTTGAAAAAAATCTTTATATACTGGACATGCAATGATAAAATAATCCTTAATTAGGCGGTGTGGCATAATCATCTCCCATAACTACATTTCATAATAAATATTCGTAATATGTATTTCTATTATAGCTCTAAATGTGATATTCTATCAATAACTAAGATGAAATAAAAATGAGAAATTAAGGAGGAATTATCATGGGAATGACGATGACCCAGAAAATTTTAGCATCCGCTGCCGGACTTGAGGAAGTTCATGCCGGACAGCTGATCATGGCCAATCTGGACATGGTATTGGCAAATGATATAACAGGCCCGGTATCTATTAATGAAATGGTTAAGTTTGAAAAGAAAGGTGTTTTTGATAAGGACAAAGTGGCTTTGATTCCGGATCATTTTTCACCAAATAAGGATATCCAGTCTGCTCAGAACTGTAAATGTATGCGTGAATTTGCCCGCGCCAATGATGTAACTCATTTTTATGAGGTCGGCGAGATGGGAATTGAGCATGCGCTTCTGCCGGAAAAAGGCATTGTTACGGCAGGCGATACAGTTATCGGCGCCGATTCTCATACATGTACATACGGCGCTATCGGTGCTTTCTCTACAGGTGTGGGCAGCACGGATGCGGCCTGCGGAATTGTTACGGGAAAAGCATGGTTTAAGGTTCCTTCCGCTATTAAGGTCATTTTGACGGGCAAACCGGCAAAATGGATCAGCGGCAAAGATATTATTTTACATTTAATCGGCATGATCGGCGTGGACGGTGCGCTGTATCGCTCTCTGGAATTCGTGGGCGACGGTATTCAGTATCTTTCCATGGATGATCGTTTCACGATTGCCAATATGGCGATCGAAGCCGGAGCTAAGAACGGTATTTTCCCGGTGGATGAGCAGGCGCTGGCTTATGTGAAGGAACACAGCGATAAACCGTATAAAGTATTTGAAGCGGATGCGGACGCCGAATATGATGAAACTTATACGATTGATCTGAGTGAGCTGAAACCAACGGTAGCATTCCCGCATTTGCCGGAGAACACCCATCCGATCGATGAGGTCGGCGACATTGCCATTGACCAGGTTGTGATCGGTTCCTGCACGAACGGCCGTCTGGAGGATTTGAGAATTGCTGCGGAAATTATGAAGGGCCGCAGAATCGCGAAGGGACTTCGTGTCATTGTTATTCCGGCAACTCAGAAAATCTATCTGGATGCCATGGAAGCCGGTTATATCAAAACCTTTATTGAAGCCGGAGCTATTGTAAGCACTCCAACCTGCGGACCGTGTCTTGGCGGGTACATGGGTATTCTCGCTGAAGGAGAAAAATGTGTTTCCACAACAAATCGTAACTTCGTTGGACGTATGGGCCATGTGACATCTGAAATTTATCTGGCCAGCCCGGCTGTTGCCGCTGCAAGCGCGATCACAGGTAAAATTTCCTGTCCATGTGAATTAGATTAAGGGGGTACATTGAATAATGAAAGCATTTGGTTCAGTTTTTAAATATGGTGATAATGTAGACACGGATGTTATTATTCCGGCCAGACATCTGGCGACAACCGATCCGAAGGGATTGGCTGCCCATTGTATGGAAGATATTGATACAGAATTTGTGAAAAAAGTCAAAGAGGGCGATATCATGGTGGCCCGTAAAAATTTCGGCTGCGGTTCTTCCCGGGAGCATGCGCCGATCGCGATCAAGGCATCCGGTATCAGTTGTGTGATCGCAGAAACTTTTGCGCGTATTTTCTATAGAAATGCCATCAATATCGGCCTTCCGATTATTGAATGTAAAGAAGCGGCTGAAAAGATTGAAGCCGGCGACCAGGTAGAAATTGATTTTGACAATGGTATGATTTATAACCGCACAAAAAATGAATCTTATAAGGGCGAAGCATTTCCGCCATTTATGCAGGAATTAATTGCCGCCGGCGGTTTGATCAATTATATGAATCAGACATTGAAAAATGAATGATTCCATGTTATCTTAGTCAATATCGAAAGGGAGAGGAAAAATGAATTTTAATATTGCAGTGATTAAGGGCGACGGTATCGGCCCTGAAATTGTCACAGAAGCCATGAAGGTGATGGATAAGGTGGCAGAAAAATTCGGTCACACATTTAATTATACGCAGGTTCTCATGGGCGGATGTTCCATTGACGCTACAGGTGTTCCTCTGACGGATGAAGCCATTGAAACCTGTAAGGCAAGCGACGCTGTGCTGCTGGGCGCCATCGGCGGAGATACGACCACATCCCCATGGTACAAGCTGGAACCGTCATTAAGGCCGGAAGCCGGACTTTTAAAACTCCGCAAATCCCTCGGCCTGTTTGCCAATATCCGGCCGGCTTATCTTTATAAGGAACTGAAAGAGGCCTGTCCTCTGAAAGATGAGATCATCGGCGATGGATTTGATATGGTGATCATGCGTGAGCTGACCGGCGGCCTCTATTTCGGGGAACGGAAAACGGTGGAAGAGAACGGTGTTCTGAAAGCTTATGATTCTTTAACTTATGATGAAAATGAGATCCGCCGGATTGCCGTTAAAGGTTTTGAGACGGCGATGAAGCGCCGTAAAAATGTAGTCAGCGTGGATAAGGCCAACGTGTTGGATTCATCCCGTCTGTGGCGCAAAATTGTGGAAGAGGTTGCGAAGGATTATCCGGAAGTCACCTATTCTCATATGCTGGTTGATAATTGTGCCATGCAGCTTGTAAAAAATCCGGGACAGTTTGATGTTATTTTGACAGAGAACATGTTTGGCGATATTCTTTCGGATGAAGCCAGTGAGGTCACCGGTTCCATCGGAATGTTGTCCTCCGCCAGCCTGAGCGCCACAAGCCTCGGCCTTTATGAGCCGAGCCACGGTTCCGCCCCGGATATTGCCGGACAGAATAAGGCGAATCCGATCGCCACGATTTTATCTGCGGCGATGCTGCTCCGTTATTCATTGAATCTGGATGCGGAGGCGGATGCCATTGAAGCGGCTGTGCAAAAAGTATTGGAGGATGGATACCGCACTGTGGATATTATGTCCGATGGATGTCAGCTTGTGGGCTGTATTGAGATGGGCGACGCTATTGTCAGCAGGTTGTAAAACATTTCCAATTCAATACAAAATGTACTAAAAAGTAGCAAATAGTACAAAAGCATTGCATTTAAAAAAATATGTGGTATACTGTGAACAATATAAATGAACGTGATACTCTATTAAAGAACTAAAGGAAGGAAGATATCGATGAAAAGTGATGTTGTAACGAAAGGGATGCAGTCGGCACCTCAGCGTTCGTTATTCAATGCTTTAGGCATGACAAAAGAAGAGCTTTCAAGGCCGTTGGTTGGAATTGTCAGTTCTTATAATGAAATCGTACCCGGACATATGAATATTGATAAAATTGTTGATGCCGTAAAGATGGGCGTTGCCATGGCCGGCGGTACTCCGATCGTGTTCCCGGCAATTGCTGTATGTGATGGTATTGCCATGGGACATATCGGTATGAAATATTCTCTTGTAACAAGAGATCTGATCGCGGATTCAACGGAATGTATGGCTTTGGCTCATCAGTTTGACGCCCTTGTGATGGTGCCGAACTGTGATAAAAACGTTCCCGGGCTTTTGATGGCGGCAGCCCGTTTGAATATACCTACGGTATTTGTCAGCGGCGGCCCGATGATGGCCGGACATGTCGGCGGAGAAAAACGGAGTCTCTCCAGCATGTTTGAAGCGGTAGGTTCCTATGCGGCAGGTACAATGACAGAAGAGCAGGTCGATGAATTTGTCAATAAGGTTTGTCCTACCTGCGGTTCCTGCTCGGGCATGTATACGGCGAATTCCATGAACTGTCTGACAGAGGTTCTCGGCATGGGACTTCAGGGAAATGGAACCATTCCGGCCGTTTATTCCGAACGTCTTCGCCTTGCCAAACATGCGGGTATGAAGGTTATGGAAATGCTTGAGAAAAATATCCGTCCGAGAGATATTATGACGGAAAAAGCTTTTATGAATGCTCTGACCGTGGATATGGCCCTCGGCTGCTCCACAAACAGTATGCTCCATCTTCCGGCGATCGCCCATGAAGCAGGGGTTGAACTGAATGTGGATATTGCCAATGAAATCAGTGCAAAAACGCCGAATTTGTGTCATTTGGCCCCGGCCGGATACACATACATGGAAGATTTGAATGAGGCCGGCGGTGTCTATGCAGTAATGAATGAGTTAAACAAAAAAGGTTTATTATATACAGATTTGATAACAGTGACAGGAAAAACGGTTGCTGAAAATATTGCAAACTGCGTCAATAAGAATCCGGAAGTCATTCGGCCGATTGACAATCCATACAGCCCAACGGGCGGTATTGCCGTATTAAAAGGAAATATCGCGCCGGATTCCTGTGTGGTAAAACGTTCTGCCGTTGTACCTGAGATGATGGTACATGAAGGACCGGCCCGCGTATTTGACTGTGAGGAAGATGCTATTGCAGCGATTAAAGGCGGACAGATTGTTGCCGGAGATGTGGTCGTTATCCGTTATGAAGGACCGAAAGGCGGCCCGGGTATGCGCGAGATGCTGAATCCTACGTCAGCGATCGCGGGTATGGGCCTTGGTTCCAGCGTGGCATTGATCACGGATGGCCGTTTTTCAGGCGCTTCCAGAGGCGCTTCCATCGGACATGTGTCCCCGGAGGCAGCGGTAGGCGGCCCGATCGCCTTGATTGAAGAGGGAGATATCATTAAAATTGATATTCCTGCGAATACGATCAATGTGGATATCAGTGATGAGGAACTTGAAGCCCGCCGTGCAAAATGGCAGCCGCGGGAACCTAAAGTAACCAGCGGATACTTGGCAAGATATGCTTCCATGGTAACTTCCGGTAACAGGGGAGCAATTCTTGAGATACCTAAAGCGAAATAGAAAGAGGTAATTATATGGAATTAACAGGCGCACAAATTGTGATTGAATGTCTGAAAGAGCAGGGTGTGGATACGATTTTTGGATACCCTGGCGGTGCCATTTTAAATGTATACGATGAATTGTATAAGCATAGAGATGAGATTACCCATTATCTGACATCCCATGAACAGGGCGCTGCCCATGCGGCGGATGGTTATGCCAGAGCGACCGGGAAGGTCGGCGTCTGTTTTGCGACCTCCGGGCCGGGAGCAACCAATATGGTCACCGGAATTGCAACGGCCTACATGGATTCGGTTCCGGTGGTTATGATTACCTGTAATGTCGGATTGAATCTGCTCGGAAAAGACAGTTTTCAGGAGATAGATATTTTAGGGATAACAATGCCGGTAACAAAATATAATTTTATCGTTAAAGATGTTAACAAGCTGGCAGACGTTATCCGCCGGGCATTCCAGATTGCTCAGACCGGCCGCCCGGGACCTGTTGTTGTGGATATTACAAAGGATGTCACAGCGAAAAAAACAGAATATACATATAAAAAGCCGGAGCCGATCACGCCGGATGTATCCCAGATTGATGAAACCGATGTGGAAAAGGCGGTAACGATGATCGCCCATTCCAAACGGCCTTTTGTATTTGTCGGCGGCGGCGTTACATTGGCTAATGCTTCCGAAGAATTGCGTCGCTTTGTGAAAAAGATTGACGCGCCGGTGGCGGATTCTCTTATGGGAAAGGGCGCCTTTGATGGAACGGATGATTCTTATGTGGGAATGCTTGGGATGCATGGTACAAAAGCGTCAAATTATGGAATTAACCAAAGCGACTTGATTATTGTTGTCGGTTCCCGGTTTTCTGACCGTGTGATCGGCAATCCGAGAACCTTTGGCAGCAAAGCTCAGATCCTTCAAATCGATGTGGATGCTTCGGAGATTAATAAGAACATCGTGGTAGACCATTGTATTGCAGGCGATGCCAAGCTGGTTTTGAGAAAATTGAGCGCCCAGTTAAATCAGATGGAACATAAAGAATGGATGCAGTATATAAATGAATTAAAAATGCGTTATCCGCTGACTTATCCGAAAGACCGGTTGACAGGTCCTCAGATCGTAGAGACCATCTATGAGATGACAAAGGGCGACGCCCTTATTTGCACCGAAGTTGGCCAGCATCAGATGTGGGCAGCTCAGTTTTATAAATACGATGCACCGAGAAAATTTATTTCTTCGGGCGGCCTTGGAACAATGGGCTATGGCCTTGGCGCCAGTATCGGTGCGAAAGTGGCCTGCCCGGAAAAAACGGTCATTAATATTGCCGGTGACGGTTGTTTCCGAATGAATTTTAATGAATTACTTACCGCTTCGAAATATCATATTCCGATTATTGAAGTGATTTTTAACAACAGTGTATTGGGAATGGTACGGCAGTGGCAGACACTGTTCTATGAGAGACGATATTCTAACACTATTTTAAATGGTGATTTTGATTATGCAAAGATTGCGGAAGCCTGTGGTTGTCGCGGCATAAATGTCACGAACAAGGAAGAGCTGACTGCGGCGCTTAAGGAAGCGCTGTCAGCCGATGGCCCGGTTGTCATCAATTGTTTTATTGACTGTGATGACAAGGTGTGGCCGATGGTAGCTCCGGGCGCCTCAATTTCTGAAGCATTTTCGGAAGAGGATATGATCAGAAAGTAAAGTATTATTAAAAAAGGAGATAAGAGAAATGAGCAGAGTATGGAATTTTTCAGCAGGACCAGCTGTATTACCAGTGGAAGTTTTGCAGGAAGCAGCAGATGAAATGCTGGATTACAAAGGAACAGGCATGAGTGTTATGGAGATGAGTCATCGTTCCAAAGCTTTTGAGACAATTATTAATGAAGCAGAAGCCGATCTGAGAACATTGATGAATATTCCGGATAATTATGAGGTGCTTTTCCTTCAGGGCGGAGCAAATACACAGTTTGCCATGGTTCCGATGAACTTTATGAAAAACCGCAAAGCCGGCTATATTCTTACCGGACAGTGGGCAACAAAGGCATGGAAAGAAGCCGCTATTTTTGGAGAAGCCGTAGAGTTGGCGTCTTCAAAGGATAAGACATTCTCTTATATTCCTGATTGTTCGGATCTGCCGATCACAGATGATATGGATTATGTACATATCTGTGAAAATAATACAATTTATGGAACAAAGTATAAAACACTTCCGAATACAAAGGGCAAAATTCTTATTGCGGACCAGTCCTCCTGTTTCTTATCCGAACCGGTGGATGTGACAAAATACGGTATGATTTATGCGGGCGCTCAGAAGAACGTCGGACCGGCAGGTGTTGTCATCTGTATCATCCGCAAAGATTTGATTTCAGAAGATGTTCTTCCGGGAACACCGAATATGTTGAGATATAAGATTCATGCAGATAATGGTTCTCTTTATAATACACCGCCGGCTTATGGTATTTATATCTGCGGCAAGGTATTCAAATGGCTGTTAAAGAACGGCGGTTTGGAAGCAATGAAAGAGAAAAATGAAAAGAAAGCAAAGCTTTTCTATGATTATCTGGATTCCCAGGATTTCTATAAAGGAACCGTTGTGAAAGAGGACCGTTCTTTAATGAATATCCCATTTGTCATTGGCGATAAAGAATTGGAAGATAAGTTCGTTGCCGAGGCAAAGAAGGCCGGATTTGAAAACTTAAAGGGACATCGTACCGTTGGCGGTATGAGAGCAAGTATTTATAATGCAATGCCATATGAAGGTGTTGAAGCTCTCGTTGAGTTTATGAAGAAGTTTGCTGCTGAGAATAAATAAGAGGTGTTGAAAATGTATAAAATTAATTGCTTAAATCCGATTGCTGCAATCGGAATGGATATATTTACGGATGCCTATGAAAAGACCGAAAATTTTGCGGATGCTCAGGTGGCTATGGTAAGAAGTGCAGTGATGCACGATATGGATCTGCCGGAAGGCCTTTTGGCAGTTGCCAGAGCCGGAGCCGGTGTGAATAATATTCCGTTGGATAAATGCGCTGAAAAAGGTATCGTTGTTTTCAATACGCCGGGCGCCAATGCCAACGGTGTTAAGGAACTTGTTCTTGCCGGACTTTTCATGGCAACACGTAATGTTGTGGCCGGTGCAAACTGGGTTACGGAAAATAAGGCGGATGAAAACATTTCCAAAACGATGGAGAAAGCAAAAAAAGCTTTTGCAGGTACAGAAATTCTTGGAAAGAAAATCGGCGTGATTGGTTTGGGCGCGATCGGCGCGATGGTTGCCAATGCCTGTGATGCTCTTGGAATGGTGGTTACCGGTTATGATCCGTTTTTGAACGATGCAATGAAGGCCAAATTGGCAGGAACTGTTGTAACAACCAATGATATCAATGATATTTATAAGAACAGTGATTTTATCACAATTCATGTACCGGCGATGGATTCCACCAAGAAAATGGTCGGCAAGGCTGCTTTTGAGCAGATGAAGGACGGCGCGGTCGTTCTGAATTTTGCAAGAGATGTGCTTGTGGATGATGATGCCATGGAAGAAGCGCTGAAATCAGGAAAAGTTGCAAAATATGTGACAGATTTCCCGAATTATAAGACAGCCAATATGGATGGTGTGATCGCTATGCCGCATCTCGGAGCTTCCACGGAAGAATCTGAAGACAATTGTGCGATCATGGCAGCCAAAGAAGTCCGTGATTTTATTGAGAATGGTAATATTAAAAACTCCGTAAACTATCCGGCGGCAGATCTCGGCGTATGCACAGCGGCAGGACGTATCGCTGTTTGCTGTAAAGCCTCCGCGGGCGTTGCTGAAAAACTTGCCGCAATTATCGGTGAAACTGAACAGGTTGTCAGCGGCACGAAGGGCGACTGGATGTATATTCTGGCTGACACAAAGGCAGCTGTTGCCGATGATGCGGTTCAGGCAGTCGCAGCAGTGGATGGCGTTGTCAAAGTACGTGTGATTAAATAATATATAAAATGGAATTTGATACCCCTGAAAAGCTTCTTTGCTTTTCAGGGGTATTTTTATGTGGTATACTATAAGCAGGAAAGCAGCGTTAAAGACAAGGAGGGCTTGTTATGGAAGATAAATTATTGAAGTATATGCAGTGGCCGGAAATTGAGGCGATCATTTACTCGGAGCATGACCGTCCAAAACAGATTTTGGGACCGCATAAAGTAGATGAAGGCGTACTTGTTCAGGCTTATTTTCCGGGAGCAGACAAGTGTGAAATCATTGTGAAGGGAAAAGATGCTCAGGAGATGCGCGAGGTAGATGAAGATTATTTTGCGGTTCTTCTTTCTGAAGAAAAAATACCAAATTACCATTATCGTGTTACTTATGAAGACGGACATACGGTGAAGTGCCGGGATGCTTACGCTTTTCCTGCCACAATACAGATAGAAGACATCAAGAAGTTTCAGGCCGGAATTCATTATGAAGTTTATAAAATGCTTGGCGCCCACCCGATGACAGTACAGGGTGTCAAAGGCGTTCGCTTTGCGGTGTGGGCGCCGAAGGCGATTCGTGTCAGCGTTGTCGGTGATTTTAATCAGTGGGATGGAAGACGCCATCCGATGCAGCGGCGGGATGGGGATATCCATGAGCTGTTTATTCCCGGATTAAAAGAAGGTGAAATCTATAAATATGAGATTAAGGTGAAAGGCGATACGGTTGTTTTGAAGTCGGATCCCTATGGAACACTTATGCAGCTTCGGCCGGACAATGCCTCCGTTATTTATAATATTGAAAAATGTCATAAATGGCAGGACAGCGCCTGGATGTCTCAGCGAAAAAAACTGGCAAGGAAGGAAAAACCGGAGTTTGTCTATGAGCTTCATCTGGCAGGTTTTATGAGGCCGGAGGCCGTTGTGGAAACGGATGAAGCCGGCGTTGAAACGGTTATTGAGCCGGCAGGATTTTATAATTACCGGGAAATGGCCGAAAAGATCACTGCCTATGTGAAAGATATGGGATATACCCATGTAGAACTGATGCCGGTGATGGAACATCCGCTGGATGAATCCTGGGGATATCAGGTAACAGGATATTATGCGCCGACATCCCGATATGGTACTCCGGAAGATTTTATGTATTTTGTGGATTATCTGCATCAGAATGATATCGGTGTCATTCTTGACTGGGTTCCGGCCCATTTTCCAAGGGATTTAAACGGTCTGGCCCGATTTGACGGCGGTCCGCTTTATGAGCATCCGGATCCGCGGCGCGGCGAACACCCGCACTGGGGAACCTTAATTTTTGATTATGGCAGAAAAGAGGTCAGCAATTTTCTTATCGCCAATGCCATGTATTGGGTTGAGCAGTACCATGTGGACGGTTTGCGGATGGACGCGGTGGCTTCCATGCTTTATCTCGATTATGGCCGGAATGAGGGCGAGTGGACGGCAAATATCTATGGCGGCAAAGAGCATCTGGAAGCTATTGAATTTTTGAAACATTTGAATTCGATGATGAAAAAACGGAATCCGGAGGTTCAGATGATCGCGGAGGAATCGACGGCATGGCCGAAGGTTACCGGTGCTGTGGAAGAAGACAGTCTCGGCTTTGATATGAAGTGGAACATGGGTTGGATGAATGATTTCCTCGGATATATGTCCCTGGATCCGTTGTTCCGAAAGGGCGCTTACGGACAGCTTCTGTTCAGTCTTGTTTATGCTTATAGTGAAAAGTTTATGCTTGTATTGTCCCATGATGAGGTCGTTCATGGCAAAGGCTCCATGATTGGAAAAATGCCGGGCGAATATAGGGAGAAGTTTGCCAATCTGCGGGTTGCCTATGGATTTATGCTGTGTCATCCGGGAAAGAAACTTCTGTTTATGGGACAGGATTTTGCCCAGTTTACTGAATTTAACGAGGGAAAGAGCCTGGAATGGTTTATGCTTGAATATGAGATGCATAAAAAAATGCAGGATTATATGCGGGAACTGATTCATTTTTATAAAGCATATCCGGCATTATATGCACTGGATGATGAACCGGAAGGCTTTGAATGGATCAATGATATTTCTGCCGATGAGAGCATTATCGTATTTACACGAAATACTTCCAAAAAGGATGAAACATTACTTGTTGTCTGCAACTTTACACCGGTGGTGCGGAAGGACTATAAGATTGGCGTGCCGTTCCGCGGAAAATTCAAAGAGATTTTTAACAGCGATGCGGTGAAGTTTGGCGGCGATGGCAATGTCAATCCGAGATTAAAACAGTCAAAGGCGGAAGAATGTGACGGCCGGGACGATTCAATCAAAATTGTTGTACCACCGCTGGGTATCAGCATTTTCAAATGTACGCCACTGGCACCGGCGAAGAAGCGGAAAAAATAGAGAAAATGGTCGAAGCATTGTAATTGAAGAAATTGGTTTTTATGTGGTAACATATACCTATTCAGAAAGATGTGCTGTGGGAAAAAGAATATTGATGGGCACATTGACATACGTAATAATACGTGATACTATAAAACGGTGATAGGGAAGGGAGATACAAAAGATGCCAATGACTTCGCAGGAGATGATAAAACTCCTGAAGAAAAATGGTTTTGAATTTGTCAGTCAAAATGGTTCGCATATTAAACTGAGAAATTCAAAAACCGGAAGAATGGTAATTGTTCCTTATCATTCCAAGGGCTTGAAAAGAGGCTTGGAAAAGGCAATACTTAAACAGGCCGGGCTGAATTGAGCATTGTCATATAATGGAGGTATCGCATATGAATAGATTGTTTTATCCGGCATTGTTCCATGAAGCGGAAGAGGGAGGCTTTTGGATTACGTTTCCGGATATTCCTGAGTGTATGACGCAAGGAGAAGATATGTATCAGGCCTATGAAATGGCTGTTGAAGCTTTGGGTCTTGCGTTGACAGGCAGGGTGGAAGAACAGAAAGAACTTCCGGCAGCATCGAGTCCACAGGATGTTTGCATTGATTCAGGCAGTATTTTAGTGGTGGTTGAGTTTGATATGGCTGAATATCGAAGAAAGCATTGTTCCAGGGCTGTAAAAAAAACTTTAAGTATACCGGAATGGCTGAATGAAATGGCAATGAGGCAGAACATCAATTTTTCTCAGGTTCTGCAGGAAGCTTTGATGGAAAAAATCGGTGTAAAATAGCAGCGAATGAAGAACAGAAAAAGACGGGATCAAGAGGCAGTGTTTTGATCCCGTCTTTTTGACTGTTTCGGAATGTTGATATATTCCGGCAATGTTTATACCCAAAGGTAATCCGTATACACCGGCTGTAAGCCATGATTTAAAATGGCATTGTGAACTTCGGTAACGCTTCGAGGGTCGGAGATCTCAAATTGTTCGTCACCTTTGGCCTCTTCTTCATGGCCGCCGACACCCACGCTGACACCGGCGGAAATTTTTGTGGCCGCCATGCCGATCACATTGTCCCGGAATCCGGCACGTTCCCGGGTGGAAATAGTGATTCCGGCAAATGGCATAAAGAGACGGTAGGCGAGCATGACCTGTAAAAGCTGAGGCTCATGGACGTCATTTGGGTTATTTTCCGCGTTATTTACATAAGGGCGGAGCCGCGGTGTTGAGAAGGAAATTTCGGCGTGGGGATATTTCTGCTGAATGTAGTAGGCGTGCATTCCCGAGGCAAAGGCGTCTTTCCGGAAATCATCCAGCCCCAGAAGAGCGCCGAAGGAAACGCCGCGCATACCGCCCATCAGGGCCCGCTCCTGGGCGTTCAGCCGATATGGGTAAATGCGTTTCGGGCCGCTCAGATGCATTTGCTCATATTTGACCGGATTGTAGGTTTCCTGATAAACGCTGACAAAATCGGCGCCGCATTCATGGAGATACCGGTATTCATCCGAATTCAGCGGATAGATTTCAATGCCGATCGTAGAAAAATATTTTCGGGCAAGTTTTAGAGCTTCGCCGATATATTCCACATCCGACATGTGCCGGGATTCCCCGGTGAGAATGAGAATTTCCTTTAAACCGGTGGCGGCAATGACGGAGAGTTCATGATCGATTTCTTCATAAGTCAGCTTTGCGCGGTGAATCTTATTTTTGCAGTTAAATCCGCAGTACACACATTCATTTTCGCAATAGTTGGCGATGTAGAGCGGTGTAAACATGCATACGGAGTTGCCGAAGTGTTTCCGTGTTTCATATTGGGCCTTATGGGCCATTTCCTCGAGAAAAGGGAAGGCGGCCGGAGAGAGGAGGGCGGCAAAGTCCTCCGGGTTCAGATTGTCTTTGGCAAGGGCTGAACGGACATCGGCTGCCGTGTAACGATGGTAGTCATAATGATTCATGGCATTCAGAACTTTATCCATAATGTCTGAGTCGACAGCCTCCATGGTGTCCAGATATTTCATATGGTCTTCTGCTGTGATCTTCATGTTCCTCGCCTCCTAATTTTCCATAAAACCGGTCAGCGGGCTGGACGCCTCGCCGCGAAAATCAAGAACACGGCCCGGACCTGAGAGATAGGCCAGACGCCCTGCTTCAATAGCCAGTTTAAAAGCTTTTGCCATGGCGGCTACATCTCCGGCAGTGGCAATGGCTGTGTTTGCCATAACGGCGTCAACGCCCAGTTCCATCGCTTCACAGGCCTGGGAAGGACGGCCGATACCGGCATCAACAATAATCGGAAGGTCGATCTCCTCCACGATCATTTTTACAAAATCACGGGTACATAAGCCCTTGTTGCTGCCGATCGGAGCGCCGAGAGGCATGATCGCCGAAGCGCCTGCATCTCTTAAGGCCCTGGCGGCTACCAGGTCCGGCATCATATAAGGCATAACGATAAAACCTTCTTTGGCGAGAATTTCGGTGGCTCTGATTGTCTCATAGTTATCCGGCATAAGATATTTGGATTCATGGATCACTTCGATTTTTACAAAATCACCGCAGCCCAGTTCCCGGGAAAGGCGGGCAATACGCACAGCTTCCTCTGCGGTCCTGGCGCCGGAGGTGTTTGGCAGAAGAGTGATGCCTTCCGGCATATAATCGAGAATATTTTCCTTTCCGCCCGCATTGGCCCGGCGAAGCGCCAGAGTGGCCATCTCCACACCGCCGTTTTCGATAACAGCCTTGGTCATTTCCAGAGAAAATTTCCCTGAACCTAAAATAAAGCGGGAATTAAATTCATGTCCGCCGATAATTAACGTATCTTTCATTTGATGTTTCCTCCTGATCATTTATTTTTATTAAACCTCTTTGATTCCAAGCAATAGCCGAAGCGCCATGTTCGCCTCATGAGCCGCGCAGATCTGAACCCGGGGAGCCATGAGTGAGCCGACCGTTTCGATGCCGGATACTTTATCGCCGCATAGATAGAGATTGTTCATGACTTTTTCCGTGCGGATGGTATTGGAACTGCCGTATCCGGCCATCCCCGAACCGGAGATCAGCGGCAGGCCCGGACAGTTTTCAAGAAGGCTGTTGATCAGTTCGGCTTTCGCTTCCGGCTGATCAAAGGCTTCGCAGACTAAATCACAGTCTTTAAAAAGTTCCGGGGCGTTTTCACCGGTGATCTTCAGGCGCCGGGTGTCCAGCCGTATGTAGGGATTTGCCTGTAGGATTAAATCCCGGATCGCCTCGGATTTTGGCATCCCAAGATGGGAGATCATATAGTGTTGGCGGTTTAAATTGCTCGGCTCCACAATGTCAAAATCAATGAGCAGCAGATGTCCGACTCCGCTGCGGGCCAGCATCATGGCGATATTTGAGCCAAGCCCTCCGAGACCGGCGATTCCCACGCAGGCTTTGGACAATATGTCAAATGTTTTTTTGCCATGCCTTTCAATCAGCATAGCGTCATATTCATTTTTTGTAAGCATCATCAGCCGCCTCCGACAAAATGAACAATTTCAAGGGTATCCGCCTCGGTGAGCATAACGGAATCATAGGACTGTTTCGGAACAATATTTCCATTGCGCTCCACAGCAATGCGTCCGGCTTTATATCCGGAGTTTTCCAGAAATTCCATTAATGAGACAGATTTGGAGAGAGTGATGGTTTCGCCATTGACTTTCATAGGAAAAATACCTCCTTTATCTTTTTTAAACACAAAAAGGGATACACCCGCGGTGGTGTACCCCTTTTATAAAGCATTTGCTAAATAAACTTAACGAATCCATATGAAATTATTACAAAACAAAAATATCACAAAGCCGGCGTGTTGTCAAGATATTCCTGTTCAAGGCGAAGGACATTTTTCATGGCCTCCACGCCCGGTGCTCCAATCGTGTTTCGCGTATTGACGCAGGTTTCAAGGGAAATGGCGTCATAAATATCTTCTTCAAATACCGGGCTGATCGCCTTGTATTCTTCCAGTGTCATATCATCCAGCGCTTTATTGTTTTCAATACCGTAGAGAACAAGCCGGCCGATGATTCCATGGGCATCGCGGAACGGAACGCCGTGTTTCACAAGATAGTCGGCGGCATCGGTGGCATTGGTGAAACCGTTTCTTGTGCTTTTTGCCATGGCAGGCTTATTGATCTTCATTGTCTGAATCATGCCGGTGAAAAGTTTAATACAGCCCTTGGTTGTATCAATAGCATCGAAGGTCAGCTCCTTATCCTCCTGCATGTCCTTATTGTAAGCCAGAGGAAGCCCCTTCATGGTTGTGAGCATGGACATGAGGGCGCCGTAGACCCGGCCTGTTTTTCCGCGGACAAGTTCGGCAATATCCGGATTTTTTTTCTGAGGCATGATGCTGCTCCCGGTGGAGTAGGCGTCATCCAGCTCGATAAACTGATATTCATTGGTATTCCATACAATGATTTCTTCTGAAAAACGGCTGAGGTGCATCATGATCGTGGAGAGGGCGCTTAATAATTCAATCAGATAATCTCTGTCGGAAACCGAATCCATGCTGTTTAATGTCGGACCGTCAAAACCGAGGAGCTCTGCGGTGTATGCTCTGTCCAGAGGATAGGTTGTTCCGGCCAGGGCGCCGGCACCGAGAGGACAGGTGTTCATTCGTTTATAAATATCGGCCAACCGGCTCCGATCCCTTTTAAACATTTCAAAATAAGCGCCGAAATGATGGGCCAATGTCAATGGCTGTGCCTTCTGTAAGTGGGTAAATCCGGGCATAAAAGTTTTGGTATTTTCCTTCATAATGGAAAGAATAACAGAGAGAAGGTCGCAAAGAAGGGCGTCGCATTCCCTGATTTCATCCCGGGTGTAAAGTTTCATATCCAGGGCAACCTGGTCGTTGCGGCTGCGGCCGGTATGAAGTTTTTTACCGGTTTCGCCGGTGCGCTCGATGAGCATGGCCTCCACAAAACTGTGAATATCTTCATAAGCCGGAGAAATTTCAAGTGTACCCGCTTCGATTTCATTCTTTATATCCTTGAGAGCGGCAACGATGGTATCCCGTTCTTCATTCGTCAATATCTGCTGTTTGGCCAGCATGGTGACATGGGCGATACTGCCGTCAATGTCCTGTTTATAAAATTTTCGGTCAAAGGAAATGGACGCATTGAAGTTATGTACCAGCTGATCTGTCTGCTTCGTAAAACGTCCGCCCCATAATTTTAATTCCATTTGGATTCACTTCTTTCTATATAATAGTGTATGTCCTCACAATATTAGCTTATTTTGCATGAAAATGCAAGAAATATTCAATGTAAATTTACATCTTTACAATAAAAAATGTCTATGATATAATAATGCGGTATAAGTAATAACCCGTGTTCAGATGAGGGAAACTCCAACCCGTTCTTAGCACGAGGCATTTTAAGATTCAGGAGGAAAGAGATTATGATTACATCAGAGATGAAAAAAGAAATCATCGCTACTTATGGAAGAACACCGGAGGATACCGGTTCACCGGAAGTTCAGATTGCTTTATTGACAGCAAGAATTAGCGATTTAACAGAGCATTTGAAAGTGCACAAAAAAGACCATCATTCCAGACGGGGTCTGTTGAAAATGGTTGGTCAGAGACGTGGTATGCTCGACTATCTCAAGAAGACAGATATCGAAAGATACAGAGCTATCGTCCAGAAGTTAGGTTTAAGAAAATAATTTTAAACAGTGGGATGGAGCTTTCCATCCCACTATTTACATTCATTTTTCACAGGAATCTGCTATTCGAGACCACTGAAAAGCGCATGCAGCCGATGGATTTTCAAAGGGCGATTACGGAGAAGATTCGTGGCCCGCTTGTCTTTTTCAGTAGTTTCGATTGGTTTCCTGTGAAAATGATCAATATTTTTATAAGGAGATTGAATATGTCAAAAGAGTACAAGAGTTATTCTATGGAACTGGCAGGAAGAACCCTGCGCGTTGATATCGGCCGTGTTGCCAAACAGGCAAATGGCGCCGTTTTTATTCACTATGGAGATACGGTCATCCTTTCTACGGCGACAGCTTCTGAAAAACCGAGAGAGGGAATCGATTTCTTCCCGTTAAGTGTTGAGTTTGAAGAGAAAATGTATTCTGTAGGTAAGATTCCGGGAGGCTTCAATAAGAGAGAAGGTAAGGCCAGCGAGCATGCGGTATTGACTTCCCGTGTCATTGACCGCCCGATGCGCCCGTTATTCCCGAAGGATTACCGCAATGATGTCACATTAAATAACCTGGTTATGAGCGTTGACCCGGATGCTAATCCGGAGGTCGTTGCTATGCTCGGTTCTGCTTTGGCTGTATCTATTTCGGATATTCCGTTTGACGGCCCGATCGCCGCTACCCAGGTAGGACTTGTGGACGGCAAGCTCGTATTTAACCCGATGGAAGAGGAAAAACTGAATTCGGATCTGGCCCTGACAGTCGCTTCCACCCGTGAGAAGGTTATTATGATTGAAGCCGGAGCCAATGAGGTGCCGGAGGATAAGATGATCGAAGCTATTTTTGCCGCTCATGAGCTGAATCAGGAGATTATTAAATTCTTTGACGGTATTGTGGCTGAATGTGGTAAGGAAAAGCACAGCTATACAAGCTGCGCCGTGCCGGAAGAGTTATTTGCCGCAATTAAAGAGCTTGTACCGCCGGAAGAGATGGAGGAAGCTGTATTTACGGATGAAAAGCAGGTGCGGGAAGAGAATATTCGCCAGATTAAAGAAAAACTGGCAGAAGCCTTTGCTGAAAATGAAGAATGGCTGGAACTTATTGATGAGGCTGTTTATCAGTATCAGAAAAAGACCGTTCGTAAGATGATCTTGAAAGATCATAAACGCCCGGATGGCCGTGCGCTGAATCAGATCCGTCCGCTGTCTGCAGAGGTTGACTTACTTCCGAGAGTTCACGGCTCCGCCATGTTTACCCGTGGGCAGACTCAGATCTGTACCGTAACAACACTGGCTCCAATGTCTGAAGCACAGCGTATTGACGGTATTGATGTTAATATTACATCCAAGCGTTATATGCATCATTATAATTTCCCGTCCTACTCTGTCGGTGAGACAAAACCTTCCAGAGGGCCGGGACGCCGTGAGATTGGTCATGGCGCTTTGGCTGAAAAAGCATTGGTGCCTGTATTGCCGAGTGTGGAAGAATTCCCATACGCGATCCGTACAGTTTCTGAGACATTTGAGTCCAATGGTTCCACATCCCAGGCAAGTATCTGTGCATCGACCATGTCACTGATGGCTGCCGGTGTTCCGATCAAGAAACAGGTTGCGGGTATTTCCGCCGGACTTGTTACCGGGGATACAGATGATGATTATGTTGTACTGACAGATATCCAGGGACTTGAAGACTTCTTCGGCGATATGGACTTTAAGGTAGCGGGTACCCATGATGGTATCACAGCGATTCAGATGGATATTAAGATTCATGGCCTGACCCGCCCAATCATCGAAGAAGCCATCCGCCGCACAAAAGAGGCAAGAGAGTATATTATCAATGAAGTATTAACTCCGGCCATTGCCGAGCCTCGGAAGGAAGTCGGCAAGTATGCACCGAAGATCAAACAGATTATGATCGATCCGCAGAAGATTGGTGATGTTGTCGGCTCTAAAGGAAAAGTTATCAATCAGATCATTGATGAGACCGGCGTTAAGATCGATATCACCGATGACGGCGCTGTGGCTGTCTGCGGCGTAGAAAAAGAGGGCATTGATAAGGCCATCGAAATGATTCAGATGATCGCTTCCGAATTCGAAGAGGGCAAGATTTATGTCGGCAAAGTTGTCAGCATCAAAGAATTCGGCGCCTTCCTTGAATTTGCACCGGGCAAAGAGGGTATGGTTCATATCTCCAAACTGGATAAAAAACGTGTAAACCGGGTTGAAGATGTCCTTACTCTCGGCGATGTTATTAAAGTTAAATGCCTCGGAAAAGATAAGATGGGCCGTATCAGCTTCAGCAAAAAAGATGCTTAGTAAGAAATAATTGTATACAAAAAAACGTTATCTCCAGGAAACCGTTTCAAGGTTTCGGGAGATAACGTTTTTTGTTAGTGATTTATGTCGTATATTAGGATAATTGGTAGATGAATGATGATTGCATTTTTTGAAAAATAGCATATAATAAAAATAGAGATAGATATCTATCTTCGGGAGAGTCCCTGCCATATAGTGGGAGATTTTAAACTCGGGAGAGTCCCTGCCATATAGTGGGAAATTTTATTTTAAAGGAAGTGGGGTGTCCACTTCCTTTTTTAAGGGGAATATTGAGTGATAAATGAATTTAAGATATACAGTGTATCAGACAGGTATATTAGCTTTTTAAAGGCGCGTTGTCCAAACGTATATTCCAATAAGGAATTACAACGAGTACATACAAGAAAATATGTTGGGATAGTATTAAAGATAGAAGATTTTTGTTATTATATTCCAATGTCATCGCCAAAGGAGTCCGATTATCAAGTGGCTGGTAAGGATAAAGTGATTAAAAAAAGCATTGTACCGATTATTAGAATTGTTGTGAAGAATAGCCGTGGCATTAAAGAATTAAAAGGAACTTTGCGAATCAGTCATATGATACCTGTGCCGGAAACTGAGTTGGAATTATATGATATGGAACACGAAACAGATTTGGCATATAAGGATTTAGTTCAAAACGAGATTATTTTTATCCGGAGAAACAAAACAAAAATTGAAAATAATGCAAAGTTGATTTATAAACAGAAAAAAGAAGGGGATACTTCAGCGGGATATGTGAAATCAGCATTGGATTACAAATTATTGGAAGAGTATTGTCTGGAATATATGTCTAAACAATAAAAAACGTTATCTCCAGGAAACCGTTTCAAGGTTTCGGGAGATAACGTTTTTTGTCAGATAACGTTTTATTTCCATTACTTATGTTCCGGCTCCATGTTTTCTTCCGGTTCCGTCAGATAAACATGGATGGTATCTATTCGGTTTTTATCCATTTTTTCAATCACAAAACGGATGTAATCTTCTGTAATTTCTTCGCCTTCGGTTGGAATGTGTTCCAGCACATTGATCATATGACCGGCGATGGAGTCGTAATCATCGGATTCGATATGGCAGCCGAAGGTTTCATTGATGTCATCCAGACGGGTAGAGCCATCCACCAGGTATTCGCCGGTGTTCAGTTTCTGGATCGCATCGACTTCATCATCATCATATTCATCGCGGATCTCGCCGACGATTTCTTCGAGAAGGTCTTCCAGAGTAATAATACCGGCGGTAGCGCCGTATTCATCCAGCACGATGGTGATGTTGATGGAATTTTCGCGCATCTGGATCAGCAGATCCGATGTCTTTTGGTACTCATAGGTAAAATAAGGTTCACGAAGCAATTCGGAAAGCTTGAAATCTTCTTTAGGACCTTCATAATTGAAAAAGTCTTTTAATGTGACAATGCCGATCACATTATCTTTGGTTTCTTCATATACCGGAAGACGGCTGTACATGTCTTCTTTAAAGACAGCACGCAGTTCATCATAGGACGCGGCTATAGGGACAGAAACCATGTCGATTCGCGGAACCATGACATCCTTCGCAAGGGAGTCGCCAAAATCAACCACGTTATTAATCATTTCTTTTTCTTCGCTTTCAAGAACACCTTCCTCATGGCTGACATCAATGATCGTCAAAAGCTCATTTTCCGTCATTACCCGCTCTTTGCCCGTATAACGCATACCGAGAAGTTTCATAAGGCCAAAAGAAATCTTATTGACAATAAAGATCAGCGGCGTAAAAACAACGGTAAGCCAGTAGATCGGCTTGACGTAAATAAAGCAGATCCGCTCAGCGGAATGGGTTGCAATGGATTTAGGTGTGATCTCGCCAAATACTAAAATAACAAGGGTCAGCACACCCGTCGCCACACCGATGGCCGTAGCGGTTTTTGAGGCCAGTCCAAGGTTCATCATGATCCGGCTGACCATTGTGGTTGTCAGCGAAGAAGCAGACAGGTTAACAATATTGTTGCCGATCAAAATGGCACTGAGCATTTTCTGAGGCTCTTCAATAATCTTACGGATCAAGGCGGCCTTTGGACGGCCCTCCTCCTCAAAGGTTCTAATACGGATTTTGTTTACTGTTGTAAACGCGGTCTCCGCCGAAGAGAAAAATGCTGATAAAAGTACGAGAATAATCAGCGTGATCAGTTGCGCCACACTCGTGGGATCCAAATAAAATCATCTCCTGTATTTTTATATTATAATGAAAGATTCTATCTTATATAGGGGTGATTGTCAAGAAATAACAGGAAATCAGAGATTTACACTTGTCATTCGCGAAAAATCATTGTACAATAGGAAGGGTCTAATAGTTATGCTATTGTCAAAAGGAGGCACTATGCGTAAGAAATCACATATTTCACTTGCTAATCATATGTTGAATGAATTTAGAGATGATGCGTTCATAGCTCATACTTATATGTTTCAGTTTGGAAGCCTTTTGCCGGATTTGGTGCCGTCATTTATTACAAAAAAGCATCAGATGGATACGACTTTTGACATTTTAGAGAAGAAACTGCGTAAGGTGATCGAGGAATATAGCGGGGATGAGGGCCTTTCCATGTCCAGATGCAAGGATCTGGGTGTGATCACCCACTATATCGCAGATTATTTTACATTGCCGCATAATAAGAAATTCAAGGGAAATCTGAAGGACCATGTGAGTTATGAAGAAGTTCTCAAGCATGCCATGCGTCATTATGTCAGCCAGGAGAATATTGAGAATCAGCCATTGATTCGAATGTCCATGTCTTCCGTAGATGATATTTGTAATTTTATTAAAAACTGCCATATGGAATATATTAAAATGGCAGCCGATGGACAGGATATTGACTGCAGACACAGTGTTGAAGTATGCCGTCAGGTGCTTGAGGCTGTGATGTTACTGCGTCACCAGCAGCAGCGTCACTATATACGGGTGGCCTGAAGGAAGATTCATAAGGATTTACAAAAGTACTTTAACAATCCTGGTTGAAGTACTTTTTTTACAATTTATATAAAAGAAAAGTAGAGGATGATAAAATTGGAACCAATGATTAAGATTGAGCATCTGGATAAAACTTTCAGGGGCAAAACGCAGACGGTTTATGCGCTGAAAGATATCAACCTGGATATTCAAAAAGGGGACATATTTGGAATCATCGGTATGAGCGGGGCCGGAAAGAGTACCTTGATCCGATGTATAAACTTTTTGGAGCGTCCGACTTCCGGGACAGTAAAGATCGACGGCAAGGATCTGGCGGCCTTATCCGATAAGGAGCTTCGGAAGACCCGCCAGGAAGTAGCGATGATTTTCCAGCATTTTAATTTGCTTCAGCAGCGGAATGTACGGAAAAATATTGCTTTTTCCATGGAAATTGCCGGAATGAAAAAAGAAGATATTGATAAGCGGATCGATGAATTGTTGGAGATTGTCGATTTAAAGGACCGGGCGCTGATGTATCCGGCCCAGTTATCCGGCGGACAGAAGCAGAGAGTGGCTATTGCGAGAGCTTTGGCGACAAATCCGAAGATTATTCTCTGTGATGAGGCGACCAGCGCGCTGGACCCGGCGACGACCCAGTCGATTCTGAAACTGTTGAGGGATATTAATCGAAAATACGGTATTACCATTGTGATCATCACCCATGAGATGTCTGTTGTGGAGAGTATATGCAGCCATGTGGCCATTATTGATGACGGCCAGCTGGCGGAGGTGGGCACGGTGGAAAAGGTCTTTACCCAGCCCGAATCCAGAACAGCCAAACGGATCATTTATCAGAAATCCGGAGGAAATCAGGCGGCTCTCGGAAAACGCTGCATCCGTGTTGTATTTGACGGTAAATCCTCCTATGAACCGGTGATTTCCAATCTCATTATGGAGTGTAAGATCGCGGTGAATATCATGTTTGCGGATACAAAGGATATTGATGGAAAAGCCTATGGACATATGATTCTCCAGCTTCCTGAGGACAGGCTCCAGGGGGACAGGGCGATTTACTATCTCCGTTCGAAAAATCTTGTGGTAGAGGAGTTGGAAGATTATGTTATTTAGTTCAGATGTTTGGATGATGATCGCAGAAGGTGTCCAGGGAACGCTGTACATGGTTTTGGTATCTACAATTTTCTCTTATATTCTGGGACTGCCTCTGGCAATTTTGCTGGTGGTCACCCGAAAAAATGGTTTGCACCCAATGCCGGTGGTCAATATGATCGCTGACGTGGTTGTAAATATATTACGTTCCGTACCGTTTTTGATCCTGATGATTCTGGTTACCCCGCTGATGCGGCTGATTGCCGGAAAAAGCTACGGCCCTACGGCCACTATCGTAGCTTTGGTCATTGCGGCGGCGCCGTATGTGGCGCGAATGATCGAATCTTCGCTGTTGGAAGTGGACCCGGGAGTGATCGAAGCGGCCCTGAGTATGGGCGCTTCCACGAAAACAATTATTCTCAAGGTTCTGATCCCGGAAGCAAAGACGTCATTGATCGTGGGCTGTACCATTGTCATCGGAACAATTCTTGGATATTCCGCCATGGCGGGAGCCCTTGGCGGCGGCGGTCTGGGAGATATAGCCATTCGTTACGGCTATAACCGTTATCAGTTTGATATTCTGATCGTTACGGTTATCCTGCTTGTAATCCTGGTACAGATTTTCCAGATCATCGGCATGAAAATTTCCAAGAAAACGGATAAACGTATACGGGAGTAGACGAAAAAGGAAAGGAAGAATAAAAATGAAAAAAGGATTATCCTTAGTATTGGCTGCAGCACTTTGCGTCGCAGCGATGACAGGATGCGGAAACTCTTCAAAAGAGACAAAGGCAGAAACAACGGCTGAAACAACAGCAGAGACAACAGCAGAAACAGGCGAAGAAACAAGCGGTGCTGCTGAAGCCGGAACAAAATTAACCGTAGCGGCATCTCCGACACCGCATGCTGAGATTTTAAATGCCGCAAAGGAAATGATGGCTGAAAAAGGTATTGAACTTGAAGTTATTGAGTTTACGGATTACGTTCAGCCAAACAAAGTTGTAGATGCAGGCGATGTGGATGCAAACTACTTCCAGCATTTCCCATATCTCGAAAACTTTAATGAAGAGCAGGGAACAAAGCTGGTTTCCGCCGGTTCTATCCATTACGAGCCGCTGGGAATCTATCCTGGAAAGAGCAATGACCTGGCAAACATTGCGGACGGCGCAGAGATCATCGTTCCAAACGATGCAACAAACGAAGCAAGAGCTTTACTTTTGCTTGAAACAAACGGCGTTATTACATTAAAGGAAGGTGCCGGTTTAAATGCAACAGCCAATGATATTGATGAAAATCCTCACAATGTAAAAATTATTGAGATGGAAGCTGCTCAGATTGCCAGAGCAGTGGAAGATGCAGATTTTGTTGTATTAAACGGAAATTATGCCCTTCAGGCAAACTTCAATGTTGAGACAGATGCTCTGGCTAAAGAAGAAGCAGATTCTGAAGCAGCTCAGACTTATGGCAACATTATTGCTGTTCGCGAAGGCGATGAGGAAAGACCGGAGATTAAAACTTTAGTTGAAGTTTTAAAGAGCGATGAAATTAAATCTTTCATTGAAACAACTTATGAAGGAGCTGTATTACCTTTAGAATAATTGATACAGTGATCATGCGGCGGCCGGAAGTATTTCGGCCGCCATTTGTTATAGGCCTTCGGTGGATTCGAAGGGGAGTACAAACTGAAGGGGAGAAAAAATTTATGGAGAATCTCTTAGGCAGTCTGAGAAGGGAAAATAAAGAACGGGAGAGACGTTTGAACGTCGCAGATAAGAAACTTTTGTCGGATATGGTTGGTTATATGAAAACTCAAAAAATATGCGACTATGATGTTGAGCAGGTGCGTAAGACGATTATTCGGAATACCCTGCGTGCTTATGGAAAGCGGAAAAATCTTGAAATCTTATCCGGTGGAGATTACCGGGAATATTGTAATAAACTTTGCGAAAATATGCGGCACGCCTCCGGCAAAGAACTCATTTTGTCCAGAGGAGTGACGATTATATATGCACTGGCGCTGATGTATCTGGTGCGTTTAGGGGATGTATTGATTGCCGGAGGTAATTTTATTAAACAGCCGGTAGAGATCAATATGGGCTATTTGTCGGCTACAGCCGCCATTCTTCTGGGAACCGTGCTGATCTATTTATATGTTTCAGGGATATTAAAAGCAAAAACAAATCGTATGACGAATCCGCAGATGATGGGACTTATTGTTTTAATTGCGGTGATTATCGCTGCGGCTTATGGCGGTGTGTTCTTTTTATCCGGTATTCATTTATTTGATATTCAGTGGTGGATTCCGGTTATCATCATTGTTGTTTTGTGGGCCTTGTTTAAAATATTATACATTCAATATGAAGATCAGATGGCGAAAGAGGCTTGAAGACTGCTTTATACTGTGATATACTAAAGTGCACATTTGGTTGATAAAGAAAGAGGGAGAAGAGATGAATTTAACATATACAAGCACACGGGGACATGGTGAAACGGTCACTGCATCTCAGGCTATTTTGAAGGGCCTTGCGGATGACGGCGGTTTATTTGTCCCGACATCTTTGCCGAAATTGGAAGTGCCGATGGAAAGGCTGGCAGGTATGAGCTATCAGGAAACAGCCTATGAGGTGATGAAACTCTTTTTAACGGATTTTACGGAAGAGGAATTAAAGAATTGTATTGCAAATGCCTATGATTCCAAGTTTGATACAGAGGTGATCGCACCATTGGTACAGGCGGACGGCGCTTATTTCCTTGAGCTTTTTCACGGCAATACCATTGCCTTTAAGGATATGGCCTTATCCATTTTACCTCATTTGATGACGACGGCGGCAAAGAAAAACCATGTGAATAATGAAATCGTTATTCTGACGGCCACCTCCGGAGATACGGGTAAAGCGGCGATGGCCGGATTTGCCGATGTTCCGGGAACCCGGATCATTGTATTTTATCCAAAGGACGGCGTAAGCCCGGTGCAGGAAAAGCAGATGGTAACTCAGAAAGGTGAGAATACCTTTGTTGTGGGCATCGAGGGCAATTTTGACGATGCGCAGACCGGTGTGAAAAAGATGTTTAACGATGCGAAGCTGGCTGAAGAGCTGGCCGTGGCCGGTTTCCAGTTTTCTTCTGCCAATTCTATTAATATCGGCCGTTTGGTGCCTCAGATTGTTTATTATGTGTATGCCTATGCAACGCTGGTAAAAAATGAGCAGATCAAAAATGGTGATTTCATTAACATTACGGTGCCGACAGGCAATTTTGGCAATATTCTGGCCGCCTATTATGCGAAACTCATCGGACTTCCGGTGGATAAATTAATCTGTGCGTCCAATACAAATAAAGTTTTGTTTGATTTCTTTACAACAGGTACTTATGATAAAAAACGTGAATTTACGGTGACATCCTCTCCGTCTATGGATATTTTGATCTCAAGCAATCTGGAACGGCTTATTTATCGTATTGCGGGAAATGACGCCGGGAAGAATAAGGCGATGATGCAGGCTCTTTCCGGAGAGGGCGAATACACGATTACAGAAGAGATGAAAGCGGGGCTGACAGATTTCTACGGTAATTATGCCGATGAAAAGGAAACGGCTGAGACTATTAAAAATCTCTATGAAAATACGGGCTATGTCATTGACACCCACACGGCCGTGGCTGCTTCCGTCTATAAAAAATATGTGGCGGATACAAAGGATACAAAGCCGACAGTCATTGCATCCACGGCAAGTCCATATAAATTTGCCCGCAGCGTGATGACAGCGATTGATGGAAAATATGATGCTCTCAGTGAGTTTGAACTGGTGGATGAACTGGTGAAGCTTTCCAACACGCCGGAGCCGGAGGCGGTGAAAGAAATCCGTACAGCGCCGGTACGTCATAACAATGTATGTGCCGTCGACGCTATGGAAGCGACCGTGAAACAGTGGCTTGGCATATAAAATTGAGGAACAGGAAAAATAGAAGGGAATACTCTCTGACAGATAAATCGGCTGTCAGGGAATATTCCCTTTTTAAATCAAGGCTCAAATCCTTCAAAGATAATCATATCCGCGTTATTCCGAACGGCGTCATAGGCATCCATCGTATTAATTGTCCATAAGGCCAGACGGGCCTGAAACAGATGGCAGTTGATTCGAACCATCGGATTTTTGTAATCCGTATATTTATAGGATATAAAATCCGGCCGGGACAGGAAATTGGATGCCAGAACCGTAATCATAAATAATACCAGATCACAGTGCGGTTTCTCCTTGAAAAAGTTGCAGGAGAGCTGTCCGCGCAAAATCTGCGGTTCATTTTTGCGGAACCATCGAAGCGCCAGCGGATTAAAAGATTCCAGGATATAATTACCGTTATAGCTGCGCATTGTTTTGGAGAAGATACGGCATAGGCGATTGCAGGTATGAGCTTCCGTTTTCAGCTCAATGAGCAGCGGTACTTTGCCCTTAACCAAATCAAGAACTTCCTGGAGTGTCGGAATTTTTTCATCGGTTGCAAGCAGCGTATACTGGCGGATTTCCTTGAGAGTCATATCTTTTATATCCCGTTCGATATGGCACATCCGATAGAGGGTATCATCATGATGGACGACCAACTCATTATCTGCCGTCAAATGCACATCCAGTTCAATACCGTAACCCTTGTCAACAGCGGCTTTGAAGGCGGGCATGGAGTTTTCCGGAACCCCCCACATATTATCATGGAGCCCCCGGTGCGCATAATCCCAGTGCATGAAAGGGGCCCATTTTTTCTGATGATTCAGCATGAGGCGGGGACAGATCAGAAAAAGAATAGTTCCGACAAACGCTGTTATTAAATGTGAAATTGATTGAGTAAGTTTTGAAAGTTTTTTCATTTTAAACCTCATCTTATATGTGATTTTGCATATACTAATAGTATCACGGAGAGAAAAAAAAGTCCATACAGATAAAGGTCAATGACATTTTTTGTCATATGCTGAAGGTACGTTATTGATACTTGAATTTTAATTGTATTTGGGATATAATAAGTGAAGAAATAGCCTGGGGTGTTCGACCATCCTGCTGTTTTGAACCTACATTATTTTGTACGGGATACCATATATTAAGAATATGTCAGGCCTCCGTTTGCAGTGGAAGACAAAAAACTTAATGAGGTAACCCACTTGGCGTCGGGTTAGGCGTCAAAAGGCAGGAAACGGCACTCTGGGTATATATAGAGAGATACAAAAGACGGTAAATCCACCGTCTTTTTTTTGTAAGGATATGGAAAGGGGTTGAATGATCTTTGCGGCGATATCTGTTACATATCGGAATATTCGGGGCGGCATTGACTGTTTTACTGTTTTATTTTTTAAATATTCACCGGCAATGGTCTGCAAACGAAATGATGAATCGGGCGCAGATCGCCCGGATGCTGGCGCTGATGCGATATGATGCTTCTGAGTGCGGCGAAATAGGAAAAGCCGATGAGAACGCGCCGCTGCCTGAGGATATCGCTGTAGATGAATGGTATGGCAGTTATGCGGCGGTGGCCCTGAAGGAAGGGTGGATGGATGTTAAAGCGGACGGTGGGTTCCATCCGGCAGACACATTTTCTTATGGTGATCTGAGATATGTGATGGAGCAGTTTCATTTATCGGAGGATTTGCTTTCTTTTTCCATAAAATATCGGCAGGATGACGGTATGGTGCCGAGGGATCAGTGGTGCGAGGTCTACCGGCTTCTTTCAGCGGAAAGCCCAAAAGTGGAAAAAGAAAGAATTTCGATTCATGGCACACCGTCCAATGTTGCCGGGCTGGAAGCATGGCAGGTTTTGACATCTGAGGGAATCAAAAAGGCGGAAGGGCTGGCTGCCGACATTTATATGGACAAGGCTGTTCAGGCCTACACGGCCGGAGATGAGATTTTGTGCATTATCGGGGAGGATACGGAAGAATGTCGACTGGAAAATGTCTGGATCGAATTCGGCGAAAATGACAGTCTTCGGGTATTTTTTGACGGATATGAACGGCAGATAAAGCTTGAGGGAAGGCTGAGCCGGACGCTGGAACCGAATATAGGGGATCTGACATTTGTCGATGGAAAGCTCACCGGGATAGATTATAAGACAAGCCGTGTAAAGGACGCGCTGACGGGGCTGGAAGACGGTGCCTTTGTGCTGGAAAATTACGGTAAGATCCCGGTGGCTGAGAATATGGCGGTGTATCAGATATCTCCGTCGCCCCGGGAAATAGCGAAGGAAACGCTGGCGGCGGATGGGACAGTGTATGAATTTGTTTTTCAGGGAAATGAGATCTGCGGTGTGATCTATCAGGATTATGCGGAGGAAACGATTCGGGTACTGCTTCATGGAAATGACGGCGGCTATGAGCAGAGCCTGGCAACGGTGACGGCGGATGAAGCCTTTATCGTCACTCAGGGAGATGATGTCCGGCGTTATGAGGGAGGCAGTGAGGTGACTATCCCGGCGGGAACAGGCAGCGCCGGAGTAAGGACAGAAAGTGAGCGGGGAAGAATACAGGTTTTATCGCTGGAGAGAAGCTGCGGAGCACCGTCTTATCATGGTACCCTTTGCCTTGAGGACAGGGGAGAAAATCTTTTACTCATTAATGAAGTGAACATGGAGGATTATGTGGCCGGGGTTATTCCGGGAGAAATGCCGGTTTCCTATGGGGCGGAAGCATTGAAGGTCCAGGCAGTATGCGCCCGGACTTTTGGCATGAGGGCCCTTGGGACGACTTTCAGGGATTATCCGGCAAATCTGGATGATACGGTATCCAGCCAGGTATATAATAATCAGGAGGAGTGTGACGAAAGTATTCAGGCTGTCCTGGATACCCGGGGACAGGTCCTTCAGAATACGGAGGGGCTGACGCCAACTTATTTCTTTTCAACCTCCTGCGGGCATACATCCGATGCGAGAGATGTCTGGTACAGCGGAGAGGGCAGCGCTGATGATGAGGCTGTGTCCGTGTTTTTGAGCGATGATTCTGTGGAACTTCATCTGATGCAGGAGGAGGATTTTCGACGGTTTATCAATATGGAAGACGGCGTATCCTATTTTGAGCAGGATCTGCCCTGGTTTCGATGGCAGGTATTTATATCTGCGGAGGATATACAAAACAGTGCGGAGGCTGTCTGTCAGACAGATATCGGGGAGCTTGAGGATATTACCGTGTTAGAGCGGGCGGAGAGCGGTTTGCTGAAGGGGATTCAGCTTCAGGGAAGCCTGAATTCCTGCACAGTGTATGGAGAATATAAGATCCGGCAGATATTTTCTCCGGCCAACGCAGAGCTGATGCCTCAGAGCGGAGAAACGGTGACGGGCTGGACTCTGCTGCCGAGCGCTTATTTTTATATGGATGGAGTGATCGAAAACGGCATCTGCGAGGGATATCTGATTCACGGCGGCGGTTATGGCCATGGCTGCGGGATGAGTCAGAATGGCGCCATGAAAATGGCGGAGATGGGAAAAGGCTATGCAGAGATTTTGAAATACTTTTTCCCGGATTCCGAGTTGATCACAGAATAGAAAAAAATCCGGTATTCCGCAGGCGGCAGAGAGATCTGTTCGCCCGCGGAATCGCCGGATTATTTAATACATCAGATGGAAATCTTCTTTTTTTTCAGGAAACAGGAAGTAATTTAATTCCGCTCCCAAAAAGAAAATATACATCATTAAATATAAATAGATGAAAAAGAATATCAAATAAGAAAGGCTGCCGTACATATAGGAAGAACTGCTGGAGTACTTGACATATAACGAAAAAATGTAGGAGCCGATCATCCATCCGGCGGTTGTAAAAATCGCCCCCGGAAGCTGTTTTAAGGTCTTCATCGGTTTGGCCGGAAGAAACTTGTAAAACAGGGTGAATATTAAAATATAAAATCCAATGGCGATGAAGGATTGGAGCATGTTTAAAAGCTGTGAATATTCGGGCATATTTGGGAATGCCGTGCGCAGCCAGTAGTAAATCCGGTTACCAAAGATAAGAACAATCACAGTGAAGATGATGACGATCGCAAATAACAGTGTGTAGAGGGCTGCCTTTAACCGGAGAATAAAATAATTCCGGTTTTCTTCAATCTCCTGAACCGAGTTCAGTCCATCGGACAGGGCCATGATTCCCTTCCCGGCGGTCCATATGGTGATGATAACAGATAAGGAGAGGATCGTTGCCCCCGATTCGACATGGATATCATCCAATATGGCCTGTACCGTCCCTTCATAAGAACGGGGAATGACCAGAAATATGGCGTCCATCATGGTTTCAATCTTAATGGGCAGATGCTGTACCAGTGTCAGGAGAAACAGCAGAAAAGGAAGGAAGGACAGTATGATAAAATAGGCGGATTGGCCTGAATATGCTGCAATCCGGTCTTTCCTTATTTTTTTTAATATATTTTGAACCCAGACAATCAATCGAAGCATTATAGTTTCCTCCTGATATTATCATTTTCAGATAACAACGATAATATCACGGATTTGAAAAAATGGCAACCAAATCCAGTTACGCCACTTGACAAAGAAAATGAATATGTTAAAATAAAACACAGTGTAAAGGCTGTGAATGTGTCAGTAGACATCTATTTTCTTCCAGAGAGGACCGGTCATCGGGTGGAAGCCGGTTTAAGTTCAGATATATGTTGAAATTCCCACAGGAGCTGCATCTTTGAATCCGGCGGGTAGTAGGAGATGACGTTAATGCACGTTACGCATATCCGAGTGTCAGGCATTTTGTCTGGAATTAGGGTGGTACCGCGGAAGAATCCGTCCCTTTGTTGTAACGAAGGGGCTTTTTTTATGCTATGGACGGCAGGAAATAAAGACCCCGGGCAGTATTTTTTAGAAAGGAATCGATAGAGATGAAAGACAGATTAGAACAAATCCGTCAGAATGCGCTGGCTCAGATTGAAGAAGCCGGTGCTCTGGAAAAGCTGAACGAAATACGTGTCGCTTTTTTGGGTAAAAAGGGTGAGCTGACTTCAATCATGAAGTCCATGAAAGAGATTGCGCCGGAAGAACGACCGGCTTTTGGACAGATGGTAAATGAGACCCGTTCCGAAATTGAGAAACGAATGGAGGAAATGAAGACTGAATTGGCTAAAAAGGCCAGAGAAGCCCAGTTAAAGGCGGAGGTTATCGATGTAACCCTTCCGGCAAAGAAGAGCAACGTGGGCCATCGCCATCCAAACACCATTGCGCTGGAAGAAGTGGAGCGTATTTTCGTCGGCATGGGATATGAGGTGATTGAAGGACCGGAGGTTGAAAAAGACTATTACAACTTTGAAGCTCTGAATATTCCGGCAAATCATCCGGCAAAGGATGAGCAGGATACCTTCTATATCAATAAGGAGTTTGTTTTGAGAACTCAGACATCCGGTACACAGGTACACACGATGGAAACTCAGGAACTGCCGATCCGTATGATCGCGCCGGGCCGGGTATACCGTTCCGATGAGGTGGATGCGACCCATTCTCCATGTTTCCATCAGATAGAGGGACTTGTCATTGACAAGCATATTACATTTGCCGATTTAAAAGGAACGCTGGCTGAGTTTGCCAAAGAACTTTTCGGCGAGGAGACAAAGGTTAAATTCCGTCCGCATCATTTCCCGTTCACTGAGCCGAGTGCCGAGATGGATGTTACCTGCTTTAAGTGCGGCGGAAAGGGCTGCCGTATGTGCAAGGGTTCCGGCTGGATTGAAATTCTTGGCTGCGGCATGGTTCATCCAAAAGTCCTTAAAATGAGCGGCATTGATCCGGAAGAATATTCCGGTTTTGCTTTTGGTGTGGGCCTTGAGCGAATTGCCCTGCTGAAATATGAAATTGACGATATGCGGTTACTCTATGAAAATGATACACGTTTCTTAAAACAGTTCTAAAAGGGGGAAGGAAAAATGAATACACCATTATCATGGATTAAAGCTTATGTTCCTGGCCTTGATGTAACTGCTCAGGAATACACAGATGCAATGACCTTATCCGGCACAAAGGTGGAAGGTTTTGTTGCGATGGATAAAAATCTGGAAAAAATCGTTGTCGGACAGATTGAGAAGATTGAAAAACATCCGGATGCGGATAAATTGATCATCTGCCAGGTGAATGTGGGTGAAGAAGAAAATGTTCAGATCGTTACCGGTGCCCCGAATGTCAGCGAGGGAGATCTGGTGCCGGTTGTCCGTGTGGGCGGCCGCGTAGCCGGAGGCCATGACGGCGGTCCGCTGCCGGAAAACGGTATTGCGATTAAAAAGGGAAAACTTCGCGGCGTGGAAAGCTTCGGTATGATGTGCTCGATCGAAGAGCTTGGCTCCAGCCGTGATTTCTATCCGGAAGCTCCGGAGGAAGGTATTTATATTTTTAAAGCCGGTTCCGTAAAACCGGGGGATGATGCGGTGGAAGCTTTGGGACTTCACGATGTGGTATTTGAGTACGAAATCACATCCAACCGTGTGGATTGCTTCGGTGTTCTCGGTATTGCGAGAGAGGCGGCGGCAACCTTCCGCAAACCGTTTGTTCCTCCGGTGGTTGAGGTTAAAGGCAGCGGCGGCGATGTAAATGATTATATTAAGGTGCGTGTGGATGACGGTGATTTATGTCCGCGCTATGTTGCCCGCGTTGTTAAAAATATTAAACTTGCGCCGTCGCCGGAATGGATGCAGCGCCGTCTGGCGGCCAATGGTATCCGCCCGATCAATAACATCGTCGATATCACCAACTATGTTATGGAAGAATACGGTCAGCCGATGCATGCCTATGATCTGGATACGATTGAGGATCATCAGATCATTGTCCGTCGTTTTGCCGATGGTGAAGAATTTGTCACTCTGGATGGACAGAAGCATCAGATGGATAATTCCATGCTGGCAATCTGCGATGGTAAGAAACCGGTTGGTATTGCCGGGATCATGGGCGGTGAAAACTCCATGATCACGGATCACGTTCAGACAATGATGTTTGAAGCGGCCTGCTTTGATGGAACAAATATCCGTCTTTCCGGCAAAAAACTCGGTATGCGGACCGATGCTCAGAGTAAATTTGAAAAGGGTCTGGATCCGAACAATGCGCTTGATGCCATGAATCGGGCCTGCCAGCTTGTAGAGGAACTGGGCGCCGGTGAAGTGGTTGACGGCATTGTGGATATTTACCCTGAAAAACGGGAAGAGCATGATATTCTTTTCAGTGCTGAAAAAGTAAACGATCTGCTCGGAACGGATCTGACCCTGGATGAAATGCTGACTTATTTCGGCCCTCTCGAATTAAAATATGATCCGGAAACAAAGATGGTGACTGTGCCGACATTCCGGCAGGATCTGGAGGGTCAGGCCGATCTGGCGGAAGAGGTTGCCCGTTTCTTCGGCTATGACAATATTCCGGTGACTCTGCCGAGCGGCGAGGCAACGACAGGAAAATTATCTTATAAGCTTCGCGTGGAGGCTGTGGCAAGGGAAACGGCCGAATTCTGCGGTTTCTCTGAGAGTATGACCTATTCCTTCGAAAGTCCGAAGGTGTTTGATAAGCTCTTATTGGATGAAAATGATCCGCTCCGCAAAACAGTAACGATCATGAATCCGCTGGGAGAAGATTTCAGTATTATGCGTACAACGCCGTTAAACGGTATGCTGACATCTCTGGCTTTTAACTACAGTCATCGGAATAAAGAGGCAAAACTTTATGAACTGGCGGTAGTCTATCTTCCAAAGGAACTTCCTTTGACGGATTATCCGGATGAACGGGTACAGTTTACTCTGGGAATGTACGGCTCCGGCGATTTCTTTACAATGAAAGGCGTTGTGGAAGAATATTTGGAGCGCATCGGTATGAAACAGAGAGTGAATTACGATCCGAAGGCCGGTAAGAATTATCTTCATCCGGGGCGCCAGGCCAATATCATATATGATGGTGAGGTCATTGGTTACCTCGGAGAAATCCATCCGGAGGTTGCCGATAATTATAAACTGGGTGCAAGAACCTATGTGGCTGTTCTTGACATGCCTTATCTGGTTGAACGGGCATCCTTTGAGCGGAAGTTCCAGGGAATTGCCAAATATCCGGCAGTGACCCGTGACATCAGTATGGTGATGAGCAAGAATATCATGGTTGGCGAAGTTGAAGAAGTGATCCGCAAACGGGGCGGCAAGCTGCTTGAAAGCTTTGAGCTGTTTGATATTTATGAGGGCGCTCAGATTAAAGAAGGCTTTAAATCGGTGGCTTATTCGATTGTATTCCGGGATAAGACGCGGACACTGGAAGATAAGGATGTCAATGTTGTGATGGATAAGATTCTTGCCGAACTTGAAAAAATGGGCATTGAATTGAGAAAGTAATCGGCCATGAAAACGTCAGATTTTTATTATGATTTGCCGGAAGAATTGATCGCCCAGGATCCGCTGGCGGACCGTTCCAGCTCCCGACTGATGATTCTGGACAGGAAAACCGGTGATATTCAGCATAAAATATTTAAAGATATTATTGATGAACTGAACCCGCAGGACTGTCTTGTCATTAATGATACAAAAGTCATTCCGGCCAGACTCCACGGTGTCAAAGAAGGCACGGGGGCTCATATCGAGGTTCTTCTTTTAAAGAGAAAGAGCGATTCGGTGTGGGAAACCCTGGTGAAGCCGGGGAAAAAGGCCCGTCCGGGGGCCCGGATCTCCTTTGGTGACGGTTTGCTTGTCGGCGAGGTTATGGAAGTGGTGGAGGAAGGAAACCGCCTCATCCGTTTTGAATATGAGGGGATTTTTGAGGAGATTCTCGACAGGCTTGGCGAAATGCCCCTGCCGCCTTATATCAGCCATAAGCTTCAGGATAAAAACCGTTATCAGACAGTTTATGCGAAACATGAGGGCAGCGCTGCGGCGCCGACGGCCGGCCTTCATTTCACGGAGGAGCTTCTGGATGCCATTCAGAAAAAAGGTGTTCGGATTGCCAGAGTGACGCTGCATGTGGGGCTTGGCACCTTCCGGCCGGTGAAGGTGGAAGATGTGGCGAATCACCATATGCACTCGGAGTTTTATATGATCAGCCAAGAAGCGGCGGATATCATTAATGAGACAAAACGGCAGGGCGGCCGGGTGATCTCCGTGGGAACAACGAGTACTCGGACTTTGGAATCTGTGGCGGATGACCGGGGATTTATTCGGGAAGCCAGCGGATGGACCGAAATATTTATTTATCCCGGGTATCAATTTAAGTGTATTGACGCGTTGATCACCAATTTTCATCTGCCGGAATCCACGCTGCTGATGCTTGTATCGGCTCTGGCGGGGAAAGAATATATTTTAAATGCCTATGAGACAGCCGTTAAAGAGCGGTATCGGTTCTTTAGCTTTGGCGATGCGATGTTTATTAAATAAAGGATATTAAATTAAGCTGATGCATTCTGTGATTTTAGGAACACGGAAGGCATCAGCTTTTTGTATAAATATGCCGGAACGGATGGAAACCGTTAAAAGTGGGCGGAAATGGAAAACATATCGGTTCGTTTCCGGCGAAACCTGCTCGGTGTATGACCCGTGACGGATTTAAAGGAAGCGGAAAAATGCGCATTACTGGAAAAACCAAGGGCATTTGCAATCGTGGTGATGGGTTCATCCGAGTAGAGGAGAAGCATCTTTGCCTCGTCTATCTTTCGGTTTCGGATATACTGATAGAGGGTCATCCCTGTCTCTTCTCGAAAAATCGTGGTCAGATATTGGGGCGTCACAGATACTGCGGCGGCCACTTCTTCCAGTGTGATCGGAGAATAGAGTTTTTGATCGATATATTGAAGGCTGCGTTCGATTCGAAACGAATAGGAAACCAGTCTTTTCTTTTGCGCCAATTCAAAAAAAGTGCCGGCCAGTTCTTCAAGAAATTTAAGAGCGTCATCGGGGCTGTTGATTTTATTAATCTGATTAATATAGTAGTCCGAGACATTATAAACCAGTTCTTTATCTACATTGTATCCAAGAAGATATTCACAAAAATAAAAGCAGTCATTGACAAGGGTGTAACGCAGATTCATGAGGTCGTTATCGTTTAGAAATCCCTGTTCGCCGTTCAGTTCCCTGAAATACTGGGCAACCTGCTCTTTGGCGTCGCCCTTACTGTGAGAAACCTTGTGGAAGAGGCCCATAATATTTTCACGGGTCGGATGCTGAAATCCACTGATTCGGTTATTCATGATGAATTGTAAGCAGTCTTTATTCATTTTATCATCTCCGTTTTACTGATGCTCCATCAGAACTATATTAAAAATTATATAATAATCTTAAAAATATGTAAATAAAGACAGATACATATTGTACAATTTAATTATCATTGGATAAAAGGAGGGGGTTAAAGTGACAAATGAGGAATTGTTGAGACGGGTGAATTTCGATAAACCGGATTTTTCCGCGCGTTCATCCGAAGTTTATGATCTTGGGGAAGGAAAGGTGTTGAAGCTTTATTTTTCAGAAACAGAAGATGCCAGTATCGACAGGGAAATCTTAAATACAAAAACGGCCTTTGAAATGGGATGTACGCCGATGGCCTGCTATGGGGATGTGAAAATCAATGGAAGAAGGGGACTGATCTTAAAAAAGCTTGAAGGGTGTTCCATGACAAACATGCCGGCGAAGAATCCGTTGATTTTATTTAAAGCGGGGAAAATACTGGCGGATCTTCATGCGAAGGTGCATGAAAAGGAGGCGCCTCAGTTAAAGGATGTGCGGATGGAAGCCATCGAATTACTTGAAGAGGAGGAAGTTTTCGATTTTTTGATAAAATCGGAGAAGGAAAAAATAAAAGAGTATATTCTGTCTCTCCCGGAATCGGATCATATTCTTCATATGGACTTCCATACAGATAATATTTTATGTGACGGGGACAATTATCAGGTTATTGACTGGATGACGGCAGTGCGGGGAAATCCTCTGGCGGAGATTGCCATGATGAATTTTCTTCACCATGAAGCCGAATTGTTTCCGGGAAGTTCAAAGATAAAGATTGCCTTTATGCAGATGGTGCGGGGAAGCATCTATAACAGTTTTATAAAAAATTATGAGAAGATGACCGGCCTCACGGAAGCGGAGAGCCACAAGTGGGATATCATCGCTTATATTCTGCGCCTTGGAAACTGGAATATCGATTTTGAACGCGAGAATCTGCAAGGGAAAATCACCGCTTTTGTAAAGGGGGTTTAGAGTTCGTGAGCAGTTTTAGAAGTAAAGTAAAAAAGATCAGGGCGCTTTCGCCGGACATTGAGGTCACCGAGGAAAAGGGGTGTATTGTTCTTCGGGGCGAAGTGGACCAATGGGAAACCGTTGTCAAAGCCGGACGGCTCGCCGTGGATTGTAAGAAATATTACGGTGTGATCAATGATATCCGGCTGAAGGGATACCGGCCAAAGGAAAAACTTCCGAGTGAGAAGGATGATCTTTATGACGGGGAGAAGCCGGATGTATTGATCATCGGCGGCGGGCTGACCGGATGTGCCGCCGCAAGGGAGTTGTCCCGCTATCGTTTGAATATTATGCTTGTGGAGAAGGGGGCGGATGTGGCTGCCGGACAGTCTTCAAGAAACGGAGGCGCAGTGCATGTGGGAATTAACTATTCGCCGTCCTCTCAGAAAAATTATTTTAATTACCGGGGAAATATCATGTATTCCAGATTGTCAAAGGAGCTGGATTTTCCTTTTGAACGCACCGGGCATTTAATGCTCATCGGAGCAAAATGGGAGAAAATTTTGCCGAAGCTTTTGGTGATGAATTCAAAACGGCTTCATATCCCGGGGGTGAGATATTTAAACAGAGAGCAATTGTTAAAAATCGAACCCTATGCTCCGTCATGGGCTTACGGCGCTTTATATATGCCGACGGGCGGTTTTACATCGCCTTACAAAGTCAATGTTGCGCTGGCGGAAAACGCTGTGTCCAACGGTGTGAAAATCTGTCTGAATACGGCGGTTCTGGACATGGAGACAAAAGACGGGGAAATCTGTTCAGTGAAAACAAACAGGGGGACGATCTATCCGAAGCTTGTCATCAATGCGTCGGGCGTATATGCGGACGTCATTGCCGAAATGGCGGGGGACCGGACATTCACCATTCATCCGAGAAAGGGAACAGATATCATTTTAGATAAGAAAGTTGGAAAATACATTCGCACCACAGAGGTAAAGTCGCCGATCACTGTTCTCGGGAAGGACAGGAAGCTCAGCGCGGCGGAACGGGTAAAGATGATAAAATTTGCTTTGTCCCATGAAAATACAAGTAAAGGGATCGCCGTTATTCATACGGTGGATAAAAATATGATCGTAGGCCCGGATGTTCAGGAAATTCCGGATCGGGAGGATGTGACGACGGACAGAGAAACAACCGAGCGGATCCTCAGGGAACAGATGCGGGTGGCGGAAAAAATAAAACCATCGGATGTGATCGCTTATTTTGCCGGAGTGCGAGCCCCGACATATGAAGAGGATTTTCAGGTGCGGAAGGGGATTTTCTGTAAAAACATCCTGGAGGCGGCGGGAATCCAGTCACCGGGGGCGACAGCCGCGCCGGCCATTGGCGTAAAACTTGCCCGTTGGGCGGTGGCCTATTTAAGAGAAACGGGGTCTGTAAAGAAAAATACGGATTTTAATCCGATCCGGAAAGGGACGCCTCATCTTGCTTCCCTTTCAGAGAAAGAGAGAGATGCTTTAATTAAAGAAAATCCGGATTATGGGGAAATTGTATGCCGGTGTGAGGAAATTTCAAAGGGAGAGATACTGGATGTTCTTCGTTCTCCGCTTCCGGTTTATACGCTGGATGCGGTAAAACGGCGCTGCAGACCGGGCATGGGAAGATGCCAGGGAGGATTCTGTTCGCCGCTTGTCGTACAGATCCTGGCAAAGGAATGTGGATGTTCTGTAGAAGATATCAGGAAGAACACAGCGGAAAGCAGGATTCTTTTCAGAAGAACAAAGGAGGCCGGAAAATGAGATATGATGTGACGGTAATCGGCGGCGGGCCGGCGGGACTGGCGGCGGCGCTGGCGGCAGACAAAGAAGGGGCAAAAGTGCTGCTGATTGAAAGAGAGCGAAAACTTGGCGGCATTTTGAAACAATGCATCCATGATGGCTTCGGGTTAATGACCTTTGGAGAGAGATTGAGCGGACCGGAATACAGCGAGCGTTTTATTGACAAGGTGCTTGCTTCGGATATAGAGAAAAAACTTCTGACTTTTGTGACAAAGATAAAAAAAGTGAAGGATGGATTCGTCATTTATTACGTGAATCGGGAAGGCGCCGGACATATAAGGACTAAAGCCATTGTTCTTGCGACCGGATGCAGGGAGCGGACGGCGAAACAGGTGTTTATCCACGGTACAAGGCCATCCGGCATTTATACGGCGGGAACGGCCCAGTATTATGTGAATCTGATGGGTGAGATGCCGGTGAAGCGGTGCGTGATTCTTGGTTCGGGGGATATCGGCTTGATCATGGCGCGGCGGCTGACCCTTGAGGGCGCCGAGGTATTGGGCGTTTATGAGGCGAAACCGACGCCTTCCGGGCTGACCCGCAATATTCATCAATGTCTGAATGATTTTGATATTCCGCTTCATCTGTCCCATACGGTGACACGGGTGTTTGGCGACGACCGGCTGACCGGGGTGGAAGTCATGAAGGTGGATGAAAATATGAAGCCGGTATCGGGAACGGAAGAGAGAATTGAATGCGACGGATTGATTTTATCGGTTGGGCTGATTCCGGAGAATGAGCTGGCGGAAAGCCTTGATGTGCCGATTGATGAAAGGACCGGGGGACCGGTATGCGACCAGGAGTACATGTCGGAGGTTGAGGGGATTTTTTGCGCCGGAAATGCGCTTCATGTGAATGATCTTGTGGACTACGTCACAGAAAATGCATGGTCTGCAGGAAAAAACAGCGCCCACTATGAGAAGAAAGAGCGCATCCGAATTCCAGTATTGCCCGGTGAGGGAACCGCTTATGTGGTGCCGGAACGGCTGAACCTCTCAGCGCCCCTTGACAATGTGACGATGTATTTTCGTTCGGCCCGGGAAATGCGGAACGCAAAATTAAAAATCAAGATTGGCGAAAAGACGGTATTTGAAAAAAAATATCCGGTGGTGCGCCCGCCGGAGATGGAGCGACTTTCGATGGATTTTTCCGGGTTTTCAATCGGAGAAGATCAGACGTTAAAGCTTATTTTGGAGGAGGCATAGAGGTATGAAGGAATTTGTATGTATCGTATGTCCGAACGGATGTCGCCTTCAGGTGGATGATGAGGGAAATGTTCATAATGCAAAATGCGAAAGGGGCATCCGGTTTGCTATAGAAGAGATGAATTGTCCAAAGAGGACGGTATGCAGTACGGTGGCTACAGCCTTTGAAGATTTTCCGGTGCTTCCGGTGCGGACGTCACAGGAGATTCCAAAGGAAAAGATCGGAGAACTCATGGAGATGCTGAATGGAATTTGCGTTAAGCAGCGTCTGAGAAGAGGGGAAATTTTGGTTGAGCATCTTTTTGGAACAGAAGCAGATTTGATCAGCACCTCAGACATGACTTATTCCTATTTTAGCGATGAGGGAGGAAAAAAGTGATGACAACTGAAGAAGAAAAGGCGAAAACAGCTGTGATACAGGCTGCAAAGGAGCTGGTAAAAAAAGGGCTGACTGCGAGAACCTGGGGAAATATCAGTGCGCGGATTTCGGATACGCAATTTGTCATTACGCCAAGCGGACTTTCCTATGATACACTGACAGCGGATAAGATTGTGACGGTAAATATCTGTGATGTGTCCTATGAAGGCGATGTCAAACCCTCCAGTGAGGCGGGAATCCATGCCGATGTTTATAAGCTTCGGCCTTCTGTCGGAGCCGTCATCCATACACATCAGAAAGCGGCTTCCGCAATCAGTGTATGTCCGGAGGGATTGTTGATCGAATCGGAAAAAGAAAAGGCCCTGTTAGGAAATATAGTGCCCTGTACGGCTTATGGGATGCCTGGAACGAAAGAACTCAGAAAAGCGGTCAGAAAGACCGTGTCGGATGATCCCGAAAGCAGGGGCTTTCTTCTTCCAAGGCATGGGGCGCTGCTTGTGGGCAGTGACCTGAAAACGACCTTTTTGGAGGCGGAAGCGTTAGAATGTGTCGCTGAAAAAAAGTATCATAGTATAGTCCGAGAGAGTGGTTTGGCCCGAAAACGGCCGCCGGAGCTGACGAAAGCGCTGTATATCCGGATACGACGCGGGTGCGGCACGGCTCATCTCATTTATGCGGGAGGCGCAGCAACTCTTTGTTTTAGCAAAAAAGGTGAAAAGCTTTTACCTTGGCTGGATGATTTATCTCAGATTGCGGGAGTAAATATTTGCTGCTGTGATATTTCAGATGTAAAATCAATGGTAAGAGAACTTCAGCACAAAAATGCAGTGCTTATTAAAGGATATGGGGCGCTTTGTACCGGCAATACGAGGGAAGACGCGCTGGCAGTGAAAATGATTCTGGAAAAAGGCTGCATGGCAGCGCTGTATGGAGAGAAGGCCGCCGACGCCCGTCCGCTGAATCCCATTGATGCAAGGCTGCAGAGATTTGTTTACAGGTATCACTATTCGAAGATGAGTTAGAAAACTTGTGCAGGTGGCAAATGGTGCGGATGTCCATGTGATTCTGGAGATTTCGGCTGCGGATATTACGCCGGAATCCAAAGAGAGTATCCAGGTCAGGGTTAAAGTGCCGGAAAATCTGTTGAATCAGGACAGCTCTGTGATCCGAACATTCTGGGTCGTTCGGAATCATGAGGGTGTGGTGGAGTTTCTGCCGACGACCTTTGATTCGCAGACAAATACATTAACCTTTGAAACCAATAAATTTTCGGATTATGCCATTGTGTATAAAGATACAAAAAAAGCAGCAGATGAGACAGAAAAACCGTCAAACACGGCCTCCGGTACTTCACCTCAGACGGGAGATTCCGTGAGACTGTTGCCGTGGTTTGTTTTGATGCTGATATCCTTCGGCGTTGCAGCAGCCAGTATTGTCCGGATTCGGAGAAAACGGGCGAAATAAAGAGATTAAACTTATTCGATAATTAAATTGGGGGCTTTGAAAATCAGGGAAAGATTTTCAGGGCCCTTTTGCATATACTAAATAAAAAAGGGGATATGGGATGAATAAACCATGTCGATTGAGCAATGTGACAAAAGCCTATCTGGATACCTATGAATGTATTCGTGAGAAAATGATTCAGGGGATGACGGAGGTTAAATTGACAGACAGTATATCCGATAATTTTATTATTCAGATGATTCCCCATCATCAGGCGGCGATCGAAATGTCTGAAAACCTTTTGAAGTATACAACGAATATTTCTCTTCAGGAGATTGCACTGGGAATTATATCCGAGCAGACAAAGAGTATTGAAGATATGCAGAGAATTCAGTGTCAGTGCGGGGAGTGCAAAAATGAATATAAAGAATTGTGCCATTATCAAAACCGTATAAATGAGATCACACAGAAGATGTTTTTATGTATGACCAATGCCCGTTTTACCAATTCGGTGAATTGTAATTTTATGTGGGAAATGATACCGCATCACAGAGGAGCGGTGGAGATGTCAAAAAATGCGCTTCAATATCATATATGCCCGGATCTTCGCCCGATCCTTGCGGCGATCATTCAATCCCAGGAACAGGGAATACGTCAGATGTGCCGTTTGCTGCAGTGTATTCGCTGTTGATAATAATAAATACCTATTTGACATTAACCTTTGGATTCTATATAATAGAAAATTGTTATAGGACTAAAAAATCAAAGGATAAGGTGAATACAATGAGTTTAATGCAGCAATGGGAAGATATGGTGTCTGTATTTAATAATAATGCTCAGTCTCAGCAGAAATTCTGGACAGACTACTATCTTCAGGAAAAAGGTGTTTATGAAAAATTATTGGAGGAGCCTGTAGAAGTCATTTCCGGTACTGTTCAGGAACTGGCTGACAAGTTTGAAATGGATGTTGTTCTTTTCGGTGGTTTTCTGGATGGTATCAATGAAAGCTTAAAAGAGCCGAATCCGGTGGATACGATCGAGGCGGACAGCCAGGTAACAATTGATATTGATTTGGAAAAACTTTATTACAATATGGTGGCGGCAAAGGCTGAATGGCTTTATGAACTGCCTCAATGGGATAAACTTCTTGATGAAGACCGGAGAAAAGAACTTTATAAAGCTCAGAAACGCTCAAAAATAGTCGTTAAAGGTAAAAAGATCGGAAGAAATGATCCATGTCCATGCGGCAGCGGTAAAAAATACAAATTTTGCTGCGGACGGTAGAGGATTGGACAGATAGGCATAGAAACATTAAAACAGACAGTAAATTGGGGCTCAGATATCAAAAGGGTATCTGAGCCTTTTCATAAAAATGCTTTTGGGATAAGGGGGAACAGCTATGATTAATTTTGAATATTATACACCGACAAAGGTGGTTTTTGGAAAGGATGCGGAAAAGGAAACAGGAAAACTTGTAAAAGCTCAGGGATGCCGAAAGGTATTGCTTCATTATGGAGGACAGAGCGCGAAAAAGTCGGGATTGCTGGACCGTATCGAGACGTCTTTAAAAGAAGCCGGCATTGATTATATTTCATTGGGCGGCGTAGTGCCAAATCCGAGATTATCCCTTGTTTATGAGGGAATCCGTTTATGTAAAGAGGCCGGTGTGGACTTTATTCTGGCCGTTGGCGGGGGAAGTGTTATCGACTCGGCAAAAGCCATTGGCTATGGCGTTGCAAATGAGGGCGATGTCTGGGATATTTACAGCAGGAAAAAAGAAGCGGAGGCTTGTCTTCCGGTTGGCGCAGTGTTGACGATTGCCGCAGCCGGCAGCGAGATGAGCTGGTCTTCAGTGATCACAAATGAGGACGGCTGGATAAAGCGGGGGTACAGTAATGATCTGGGGCGGTGCCGTTTTGCCATTATGAATCCGGAGCTGACCTATACGCTGCCGATGTATCAAACCAAGTGTGGAGCGGTAGATATCCTTATGCATACGATGGAACGGTATTTTAATACGGAAACGGATTTTGAGGTGACGGACAGGATTGCTGAAGGACTGATGGTTTCGGTCATCCATAATGCCCGGATCCTTATGAAAGAACCGGAAAACTATAATGCCCGGGCGTCACTGATGTGGGCAAGCAGTTTGTCGCATAATAATCTGACAGGCTGCGGACTTTCTTCCGATTGGGCAACGCACCAGTTGGAACATGAAGTCAGCGGAATGTTTGATGTGGCTCATGGCGCTGGCCTGGCTGCATTGTGGGGAAGCTGGGCCAGATATGTTTATATGGAGAATCCGAAACGTTTTGCCCGGTTTGCTGTGAATGTTATGGGGATTCCTCAGGATTTTGAACATCCGGAGAAAACAGCCCTCGAAGGAATCGAAGCGGTGGAAAGATTTTTCCGGGAGCTGGAGATGCCGACATCTATTCATGAAATGGGCATCGATCTGACCGAGGAGCAGATTGAAACCCTGGCTTATAAATGCAGTTTTAAGGAGACGCGGACGATTGGCGATTTTAAAAAGCTGGATAAAGAAGATATGATTCGTATTTACCAAATGGCGCGATAAGGGATACCCATTCGGGCACCCCGTATGTCAGATGCTGCGCATGGGCGCGCTTCGTCAGGCTTCGCGCGATAAGGGATATAGATTCAAAGAAAAAGGAGATTGGCAGAGATGATCGTATCTACAGTGCTCGGAAAGATTATATCCATATTCATTATTATGGTCGTCGGAGTTATCTGTTTTAGAGTTGGGATTATTGATAATAACACAAAAGAGAAGCTTTCAAGATTAAGTACTTTAATTGTTAATCCGATACTGATTTTCATGTCTTTTCAGATGGCCTATGATACGGCTCTTTTGAAAAACATGGGTATATTATTTGTACTGGCAGTGATCAGTTACTTGATTTCAATTTTGCTGGCCCATTTTTTGCTTCATGAAAAGAAAGGGTATGATCTGGCTGTTGAGAAATTTGCCGTGACTTATACAAACTGCGGTTTTATCGGCGTACCTTTGGGGTATGCGCTTTTTGGAAGCCTCGGCGTTATTTATGCTACTGTGTTCGTGGCTACGTTTCATATATTCTGCTGGACCCATGGCATCCTTTTGCTGGATAACAGCGGATTTCAGCCGAAGAAATTGATCAATCCATGCCTGATCGCGGTTTTCGGAGGGATTATATGCTTTATCTTTCAATTAAAAATTCCGGAAAATATTGCGTTTGCCATGAATTCCATTGCGGATATGAATACGCCGCTGGCCATGCTTTTGTCCGGCGCGATCATGGCTCAATTAAACTTCCGGGATACATTGAAGAAGGGACGGATGTTTTTTGTCGTTGCGCTGCGCCTGGTTGTTTCATCTGCCATATTTGCCTTCCTGCTCCGCTTTATTCCGATTGATGAACAGATGCGGGTGGTTGCCGCAGTGACGGCCGCATGCCCTTCCGGCGCGATGACTATCACCATGGCAATACTCTATGGACGGGATGACTATTATGCCACAGAACTGTTTGGAATGACGACCCTCTTATCCATTGCAACGATACCGCTCTGCATGATGATTGCCGGGTGAGATCATAGCCTTTATGCTAGTTTTTTCAATTCAGCAGAATGACTTTCGACAACCTTTTCTATAATGTCTACGTTGGCTTTCAAGGCATCAAGTTCAGATATTCCATTGGCATATCTTCGATATGTAGAGGTATAGCAGGATTCAATATTTTGAAGTCTCGGAAGAATATCATTTTCAAGTAATAATTCGATATTCGTGGCTTTTGTGGTTATAGGTTTTAATTTTGTATCCAACAATTGAGAAATAGATAATAAGTCTTCATTTGTTAACGACATGAGTTCACGCCCTTTCAGTATTGATAAAATAAACAGAAGTTTTTGAAGGTGGATTTTGGAATATTAAAGAATAGATGTATGATTAGTCTATTATAGGGTATAAAGAAAGTCAATATAAATCTTTCGACAAAATTCATACCCATCCGGGCATCCCGTATGTCAGATGCTTCGCATGGGCGCCCTTCGTCAGGCTTCGCGCGATAAGGAATACCCATCCGGGCATCCCGCATGGGTATAGGAAATTGGTGATAAATGTCAGAATCTCCCGATACATTATATTTGTGTCGGGGGATTTTTTGCGTTAAAATACTCTTATCTAAAAAACATTTCCAATGATATCATATTACATTTCTAATTAGAAAATCCATTG